>CALFBB010000043.1 GCA_937944885.1 uncultured cyanobacterium | reverse complement strand
GCTTGTAAACTGGCCTGTAGGTATGCGCGGGGCGCAGGCTTCGCCAAGCGGCCGGGCGTGCTCCCTTGTGGATTATGTCCGGCTCAGGGCTATTGACAGCCCCTCTGTACTGCCTAGCAATCCTAGCAATCAGAGTTGGGTAGTTTGCAAGAATAACCTTATGCGGAGGGGCGATAAAAGGGGCGTTTAACCACCTCAGCAGGGTAGTGCTGACCGCGAATCTCAATCTGTAACCGGGATCCAACTCTTGCCCAAGCTGACTCCACGTAGCCTAGGCCGATGCCATAACCCAAACTGGGGGAATGGGTGCCACTGGTCACACGGCCAATCGGCTGTGAACTTCTCTCCGCCCAAATGGCATACCCTGGGCGCGGGATCCCCCGTGTCAGTAAACGAAAGGCCACCAAACGGCGCGGGATCCCGTGCTGCTGCTGGGTTTCGAGAGCAGCTTTGCCAAGGTAATTGCCGGGATTGGTCAGCAGCCAGGCCAGGCCCGCCTCCAGGGGGGTTGTGGTTTCATCCATATCCTGGCCGTAGAGATGTAAACCTGCCTCCAAACGCAGAGTATCGCGGCAGCCTAAGCCACAGGGTTGAACACCTGCCGCCATCAACTGCTCCCAGAGGTGGATCCCATCCTCGGGCTGCAGCAACACTTCAAACCCATCCTCGCCGGTATAGCCAGTGCGGGCAATAAAGACAGCCTGCCCAGAAAATCCGGCTGCACCGGTAAATTGCCCATGTTGAAACCGGCCCAATTCCGCCAGGGATCCCTGAAAGTAAGGTTGTAAGACTGCCTCGGCCGCTGGCCCCTGTACCGCCAGCAGCACCCGATCCTGGGTGTGATCCCACAGTTGCACCCCAGGGATCCCGGCCAAATGCCGGTTAAGCCAATCCCAGTCCTTCTGACGGGTGGCGGCATTGAGGATGATACTCCAGTGCTCATCCTCTGCCTCAGGGGGATGCCTGTAAAAGATTAAATCATCCAGAATCCCCCCCTCTGGGTTGAGCAGTACGGTGTAGCGACCGCATCCTACGGGTAAAGTCTGCAGGTTTGTAGGCACCAAGCGGTTCAAATGGGATCCCAGCTCTGGCCCGCGCAGAGTGAACTTGCCCATGTGGGAGACATCAAACACCCCCACCCCCTCGCGCACAGCCCGATGCTCAGCCACCACCCCTTGGTACTGCACCGGCATTTGCCAGCCAGCAAAAGGGACAAAGCGTGCTCCCCAAGCCTGATGAAGAGCAAACAGAGGCGTGCGCCGTAGAGGTGAAGTAGGCATCAAGGGATCCCATCCAAGCAAAGACTAGAATAAACTCACCGTCGCGCATTTGATGGAGCCACTACCATGCGTCTTCTCCACACCATGATCCGCGTTGGCAACCTGGAGCGCTCTTTGCAGTTTTATTGCGACGTTTTGGGAATGCGCCTCCTGCGCAAAAAGGACTACCCCAGCGGGGAATTTACCCTAGCTTTTGTCGGCTATGGCGATGAATCTGAAACCGCCGTGATTGAGCTCACCCATAACTGGGGTATTGACCACTATGACTTGGGCAATGGCTATGGTCATATTGCCTTGGGGGTAGAAGATATCTACGCCACCTGTGAAGCCATCAAAGCCCGGGGTGGCAAGGTGGTGAGGGAACCCGGGCCCATGAAACACGGCAGCACGGTGATTGCCTTTGTCGAGGATCCAGATGGCTACAAAATCGAGCTGATCCAGACCTCATCTTTGGCCCCAGATGCGGAAAAAGAGGCCACAGCAGCCGGTGCTGCCTAACCTCAATGGGGATCCCGCCTCAGTTGGCGGATCCCCCTACCGTCAACTGACCCAGAACGTTGATATCAAAGGTAAAGTTGATGGTCACCGAACTACCTTCATAAGCCTCTGGCAGAGGCAGAAAAGGAGCTGCCCGCTGAATTGCTTGTAGGGCTGCATCGTCAGTCTGCTGGCTGCCAGAGGTGCGGCCTAGGCGTAGACTCTGGAGCTCTCCACCGCGGCCAACCGTGAAAATCACTACGGTGCGGCGAGAGGTTCCAGTCTGGCCAGGGATCCAATTTTGCTCCACCTTCCGCTGCAAGGCTGCCAGCCAAGGGCCCCAGTCCACATTGGCACGGGCAGCCACACTAGGGGGATTGGGGGCCGATTGGATGGGGTTGGCCAGTCCACTGGCGCCACTGCCCTGGACACCGGCTCCGTTGCTAGGGGCAGAGGCACTAGTCGGAGGACCCAACTGAGAGGCATCAGAGGGGCGCTCAGCCGGGGCCGCTTCCGGTAAGGGTTGAGGGGCAGGTGGCACAGGCGCTAACTGGCTGAGATCGGAAGCCCGCTCGCTGGGCTGCACCGGCAGTGGCTCAGCCGTCGGTGGGGGAGTAGGAGGTGGAGTAGCTGGGGGTGCTGCCGCTACAGGAGTTGGGGTGGATGTAGGGATGGGGGTGGGCACCGGTGTCGGCGGTGGAGGAGCCGGTGTTGGGGTAGCAGTTGGTTGTGGCGGTGCCGGGGTGGGAGTTGGAGTAGGGGTTGGTGTGGGTGGAGGCGTTGGGGTTGGGGTGGCCAGGGCAACTTCTGCTGGCGCCGGCGGTGGAGGTACAGGGGCAGGTTGCTCTGGTTGGGGAGGCTGTGGCTGTGGGGGAGGTGGGGCCGGAGCTTCTTGAGGTGGAGCAGCCTGAGATTGCGGTGGGCTCCCTTGCGAAGGAGGCGCTTCTACACGCTCACCCCCGTCGCGGGAATCGACATCAGAGACCAAATCCGCCTCCTCCGGAGGTTCGAGATCTTCAGGGTCTAGCAGGATAAACTCAATAGCTTCTTGTTCTGGCTCCCGAATCACCCAAAGACGACCCAAATAGAGCAGCCCAAGCAGCAGCAGCACATGCAGCAGCAGCGACAGCGCCACCATCCAAAAAAAGTTGCCAGCTTCCTCTTCGCGGCGGCGCTGTTCAACCGAAGTGCTGGTCATGGCCAAGCTCACCCTCTCCTGCTCTCAACACACCGAGTTTTTCTCTTTCACTGTGAATGAATCCAATTCCATACTCGGCCACACTAGCTAGTGTTATAGCATTCTGCTGGTTTTGGCCCCTGCGCAAAGGCGTAGTGTGGGTTCTCCATTCCCCCCCAGATCGCCTACCCTGAAAGAGCAGGGATCCCATGCGGGATCCCCAACTACTTTGGCTGACAAAACCCTATGGAGCCAATTCGTTTTCATCTTGCTTTTCCGGTGGCCAATATTCCTCTCACCAAAACCTATTACGGGGAGGGCCTAGGCTGTGAGATAGGCCGAGAAACTCCGGCTTCCGTCATTCTCAACCTGTACGGCCATCAATTGGTGGCGCACCTCACCCATGAAGAACTGACCCCGCAGCGGGGGATTTATCCTCGCCACTTTGGCTTGATTTTTCCAGAACAAACGGATTGGGAGGCTTTGGCCGAGCGAGCACGAGCACGAGGGTTATCCTTCTATCAAGAACCCCGCTGGCGCTTCGTCGGCTCTCCCTTGGAGCATGGCACCTTCTTCTTACAGGATCCCTTCTCCAATCTGCTGGAGTTTAAGTACTACCGCCATGCTTCCGCCATCTTTGGAGAGCGGGAATTGGCTTTGATTGGGGATCGGGAGGGTTGATTCTTGGTACAGGAAACTTTGCCGGTAATCTCCGGGCGCGGCCCCATTTGGCAGATGGACTTTACAGCCGTTCCGTTACGGGATGAGCAGGATCGGCGGGTCTGGGAACTTTTGGTCTGCGATCCTCCCGGTCAGTTTCGCCGCGCTCAGTACTGTAGCAATCAAGAGGTAAACAGTACCTGGGTAGCTCAACAACTGCGGCAGTACCTGGAACAGGCCCCTGTGGCTCCGTCTGCCATTCGGGTGTTCCGGGCGCGCATGAGTTCTATTTTGCAACGGGCTTGTGCTGCTGTTGGGATCCCGATGATACCGAGCCGGCGTGTTTATACCCTCAAGGCCTGGATGCGGGAGCGGGCAGAACAGGTCTATCCTCGGGAAACCCAATTCACCTATACCCCTGAATCCCTGCCGGAGCCGGATTTGCCGGATCCCATCCGCCTACCTGACAAGCTACAAGGGGAACGCTGGGCCTTGGTGACTTTACGGGCAGCTGATTTACAAGAAGCAAAGAGCTGGCCCATCGAATTTGGGGAGCTGTTTCCGGTGGACTGGTCCAGCCTCTCCCCTGACACAATCATCCCGGGTCTGGTGATCACCTCTCAACGGGCTCTGCCCATGGCCGCTTGGATGACAGGGATCGAGCCAGCTTACCTCAGTGTTGGGCAAGAGCAACTGATTTTGGAGGCCGGTTTGAATGATCGCTATCTCTTTGCAACCTTAAAAACAGAAAAACTGCGGGCAGAAGCAGAAGGGTTTGCCAAGCGGCAACACCTAGCCCAAGGGATCCATTTCTTGGCCATTCAAACGGATCTGCAGGCTCAATCATTTGCTGGCTTTTGGTTGATGCAGCACCCCTGATGGGAAAGATCAACCTCCAGAGACCGAGCGAGCCGCAAAGGCCAAACAGATCCAGCCGATCAACAAGGCCACCCCTCCCAGGGGTGTGATCATCCCTAGCCAGCGGCTGCCCATCAAAGCAAGTGCGTAGAGACTACCGGAAAACAGCAGCACCCCCCATGCAAAGGCCCAGCCTGCTGCCCACAACATCGCTACACCGGGTAGCCGCGCCAGCAACACCGCCACCAACCCCAAAGCCAGAGCATGGATCATCTGGTAGCGTACAGCCGTTTCCAACAACTGCAGGGATCCCTCACTCAGTTGGGTTCGCAAAGCATGGGCGGCAAAGGCTCCCATTCCTACCCCCAATCCTCCAAAAAGGCCAGCCAGGGCCAAAAAGATTGCCATTTTTTGCTCCTCAACAGGATATTTAAGACTTTCCCTCATCTTTAACCGGTTTCACCACGGTTTTACGCCGACTTTCTGCCCATTGCAGTGCGCGCATCGTAAAACCAACAGCTACAGTAAGAGCGGAGGGGGTGTGGGTTGCAGGTGACACAACAGTCTGGCCAAAGGTTTTACTTTGCAGTGCTGCTGTTCGGGGCTGGAATCCTCCTATTGGGGGGGCCGGTTTGGGCTAATAACCCCTTTCTCTCAACGGACGTAGGTGGGTTACCCACCACCCTTGCCGCTGCTTTAGACTTAGGTTTGGATGGACAAATTGTGGAAGATAGCCCTGTCCTCCGTCGTTGGCTGCAGAATCCCCCCAATCTCCTTGACGAAATTCGTAACACTCCCGTTTTACCCACCCGTTTTCAGGCTAGCTTCGAATCTTCCTCCCACTGGCGCATCAGCCTGCAGGATTTACGCTTAGCCAATCGCCTCACCCTTAGCGGCGACTACCGACAATCGGCAGCTGAGCCAGAAAACCGCCAGTACGGGTCAGAAATCCGCTACTTTCTCGCCCCCATGGGATCCAAATTCAACCTAGCGCCCCAACTGGGGTATCGGGTCCTAGAGCAGAAGGAGCATAGCCTAAGTGGGATCAGCTATGGAGCCTTTGCCGTTTTGGCCCTTGCTCCTGGCGCCGCTGATTTGACCGGCAGCTACAGCTGGATCCTCACCCAACAACCCCAGGAAGAACAAGCCACCCTGACTGAGGTGACAGCTGCCTATGCCATTAGCTCCTCCTTTCGTCTGTCTGCCCGTTACAGCCTACGCCATTCAACCCTGACCCGGGAATCCAGCTTGGGTTTTGGCGTAGAGTGGATCCCCTAGCTGCGCCTGTTGTACGAGTATCCCGTGCGAACCTCAAAAGAATACAGCTTTTGAATGCTCCGCATCCCTCAAGTGAGGGCGGGTTTGCTACAACAACAGTTGCTTCCCTAGTCCATTTCAACAGTGCTTTGGGGACGTACTCGGTGACTGGTGCAAGGGCTGTATACAGTTTAGAAATATGTGGCTAAAGCAAATCAAGTCCAATCCTGTCACCCAATCAGGGATCCCTCTGCTCAGTCGTGGAGGGCGGGAGTCAAGGCAACAGCTTCTGTGGCCAGTGGGAGTTCTTGCCGCAGTGTGGCAACCAGAGCATTGGTGGATTGATCGTAGAGGGAGGTAACCAGCTTGGGGTACAGGCCAATACCGATAATTGGGATCAGCAAGCAGGCAATGATGAACACCTCACGCGGTTCGGCATCCACCAGTTCCTCATGTTCGGTCAGTTCCTTGTTTTCCGGACCAAAGAAGATCTGCCGCAACATCGACAGCAGATAAATGGGGGTTAGGATCACCCCAACCGCTGCCAGCAAAACAATCACCACCTTGAAAGCACCGGAGTAAGCATCGCTGGTGGCCATGCCGATAAACACCATGATCTCGGCCACAAAGCCGCTCATCCCTGGTAGCGCTAGCGAAGCTAGGGAGCAGACGGTAAACATGGAAAAAATCTTCGGCATTTTCAGGCCCACCCCTCCCATTTCTTCCAGCTCCAGCGTGTGGGTGCGGTCATAAGTAGCTCCCACCAAAAAGAACAAGCTCGCTCCGATCAAACCGTGGGAGATCATCTGCAACATGGCCCCACTCATACCGATTTCCGTCAGGCAGCCGATGCCGATGAGCACAAACCCCATGTGGCTGATGGAAGAGTAGGCAATCTTGCGCTTCAGGTTGCGCTGGGCAAAAGAGGTAAGGGCGGCAAAAATGATGTTCACCACCCCCAAGACAATCAATACCGGCGCAAAGTAAAGATGGGCATCCGGTAGCATACCCACATTCATGCGCATCAGGGCGTAACCCCCCATTTTCAGGAGGATCCCAGCCAGCAGCATGTGGACTGGCGCTGTGGCTTCCCCGTGGGCATCCGGTAGCCAAGTATGCAGAGGGAAAACCGGCAGCTTGACCCCGTAGGCAATCAAAAAGGCCCCATAAATGAGCAGCTGGAAGGTGAGCGGATAGGTTTTTTGGGCCAGATCCGTCATATCAAAGCTGATGCTGTCCCCGTAGAAAGCCATGGCCAAGGCTGCTACCAGAATAAACAGGGAGCTGAGGGCCGTATAAAGAATGAACTTGGTGGCTGCATAAAGACGGTTTTTCCCACCCCAGATGGAGAGCAACAGATAAACCGGGATCAGCTCCAATTCCCACATCAGGAAAAACAGCAGCATATCCTGCACCGCAAATACCCCGATCTGACCGCCGTACATAGCCAACATCAGGAAGTAAAACAGGCGCGGCTTCAGAGTAACGGGCCAGGAGGCCAGAATTGCCAGGGTGGTGATGAAAGCCGTAAGCAGGATCAAGGGCATGGAAAGACCATCGGCTCCCACCGACCAGCTTAGCCCTACCTGAGGCACCCAAGTGTAGCGCTCCAACAGCTGTAACCCTGTCTGGCCAGGGTCATAGCCGTAGTAAAACCCAGCCAATAGGATCAGCAGATCGGTAACCGCAATGAACAGAGCAAACCAGCGAATCCGTTCCGCCAGCTGTTGGGCATAGGTGCGGCTATTGGGATCCCCAGCCGGAGCCGGGATTAAGGGAATGAATAGGGAGGCAACAACCGGGTAAACAATCACCGTTGTTAGCCAAGGAAACTCACTCAAGCTAGGCAGTGCCATGAATGCAACCTCGTTACGCCAAGTTCACTCCGAACCACGGTCATTAAGCCACTTCAACCAGGGGATCCCTGCCGATTCTACCGCGGTAGCCCCTTACAACTATGCAAGCAAAGCCCTCGTCTTTCAAGCGTGGGATACCTAGGCCTCAAGGGCAGACCCATCCTAATCAATCAATATCAATATCAATCGATATCAAAGTACGTTTGGGAGTTCGGTGGTCTTGATAAGGTCGGCTACCTCCTGGCATCACCGACAACAAAACGCCTGCGGTTGGGGTGGACGTACCGGCCCTGAGCAGCCTTCTGAGCATGAGCAGGATATGCTGGTCGCAGCAGGGATCCCCTCTCTCTGCTCGGGTGATGAATGTTCTGCTACTCTCAGCTCCCATGTCAACTCTGCCATCTACTTACTATCAACAGTTGGGGCTTGACCCTCAGGCCAGCTTGGAGGAGATCAAAACCGCCTATCGACAACGGGCCCGTCAGGTTCACCCCGATAGCTTACCTGCAGAGACACCGGAGTATTTGCGCCAGTTGGCCCAACGGGAGTTTCTCCAGTTACAACGTGCCTACCGGGTCTTAAGCGATAGTCAGCAGCGGCGGGCTTACGATCTCAGCCTCAAAGGCAAACCCTCACCCCCACGTCCAGTGGTGGTCACTGTGGCAGAGCCGGCCCCTTCTTGCCCCGGTTGGCTGACCTTGCTAAGTGCCGGATTGACAGGGGCAGCTGTTTGTCTGCTGGGCTTGGCTGCTTGGCATCAATTGAGCCCCGTCCAAAGCTTGGAAATGTCCCAAAAAATGAGTCTGGGGGATGCTCCAGCCTCTGCTGCCAATTCAGAACCTACCCCGACAATATCCCCGGTCAGCAGCTCTAGAGAGAATGTAACCTCACCTGCAGAACCTGCAGATCGGCCAGAAACCATGGCCCCAGTTCCCCCCTCTGAGGTTCCCTTTCAACCTTCTGCGGAGCAGATCAACCGTTTTGCCCGCGCCCTCCTGCAGCTACAACCGCTCCTGGAAGCCACCCAAAATCGCCTGCAACAGGCTAATAGCAGTGAAGAACAGCAACAAATCGAGCAAGAATTCGAAAATGCCGCCACCAAGGTGATTGTTGCTAACCAGCTCACTCCGGAAGAGTATCAACGCATCTCCGCCAGCGCCCAGTCAGATCCACAGGTGGCGGCCTCGGTAACAGCAGCGGTACGCCGCTGGAGACCTTGAACACTGAGCCGCGGAGAAAACACCTCGTAGATTACCGTTAGGGGCTTGCCCTTGTGCAAAAGAAGATAATGCCTAGCCCAGAAGGGGCCAGGACAACCGAGCAGCTGAGCAATCGGCTCCGCTTGACCGCAGTAGAGCCTGCGCAACTCCCGAAAGGTTTCCAGTTGTTCTTGAATCAGATTTTGGCCTATCGGTTTTTTCGGGTTGGGTAAGTGGCGAGCCAGGTGGTCGGGGTTCCACCAGGAGGTGGCATAGAGCAGGGGCTGCTGAGAAGTTGCCCCACTCAGCCAAACCCGCCGCCGCAGCAAAGGGGATCCCAGCCGTGCCAAATCCCTGGCCAGCTGCTGCATCGGTTTGGGGGTAGCCCTTTGTTCTGCTGATAAATCCACTGCTCCTGTGTCCAGCAAATGGGCCTGGATAGGCTCCTGAACAAGAGCCGCCAGGTTACGGGTGGTAAAGCCATCCCCCAGGAGCAGCAGGCGCAGCAAGGGGTCTATCTGAACCTCTCGGGGTTGCACAGGATCCGCTTCCCCCTGCCAATGCAAATGCAAGGGCCACCAGTCAGCCGTAGAAGACCCCGGGCAAGACTCAGATGGAAGAGCACTCGCCACCGAAGTATAGGTGGAGCCCACTTCAACAGCATTCGACTCTGGTAGAGAGGGGCAGCGTTCCAAAATGGCGTCCCAGTTGTTAAGTTCTGTATCGCCCCTTCAGTTTAACCCAGCGGCCAACTGTGTTGTCTTTCTAGCCGGTTCTACCCAAGCTGTTTACAGCTAACTGGTTCCCGGTTGCACCAGCAGCCGCACCACCCAGGGCACCACTACAATGACACTAATCAGCCGTGCCAGGTGCATGACCACCACTGTGCTGGTTTGCGCCCCCATATCCAGGGCAATCAGGCTCATATCGGAAATACCCCCCGGTGCTGTACCCAGCAGAGCCGTCAGCCGCTCAATGCCCAACCAGCGGGAGATCAAGTACCCAGACAACACACCCGTAGTTACAGCAATAACAGTGCACAGCAGTGCCGGTCGCCACAGATCCCTCAGGGCAAAGAAGGTATCGGCAGTCAGCTTAGTGCCCAAGATCGTGCCCAACACCAGCTGCATCACAAAGCGGATCCCGGCCGGAGGCGTAGGAATCGGGATCATCCCCCAGATATTCACCAACCCCACCGCCACCATCGACCCCACTAAAGCTCCCGCTGGGAGCTTTAATTTCACCCCGATCAGGGCACCTGCCAACCCGATCAACAATGTCCAGAGATAACTCATCATTTTGGCTTGGCCTGTAGAAGTGCGGATCCCTGTGGGCCAGATTCAGGCCCACCTACCCCACGGCATTGAGCACAGGTGCCGTAGAAGTCAAGCACATGGTACTCGATGACAAACTGGTACTGTCTAGACAGTTGGGCCTCTAAATCTCCAACCGGACAACCTGATAAGGGGATCACCTGGCGGCATTGAGTACAAATTAGGTGATGGCGATTATGACCATTGCTAGGCAAGACCTGATAGTAGACTTGTGGATCCCCTAGGTTGATCGATTGCAGTTTGCCCTCATTGCGCAGCGTATCCAGAACCCGGTAAACCGTAGCTAGCCCAACAGAGTGGTTGGCGTTACGCAGCTGTAAGAAAATATCCTGGGCAGAGAGCGGCTGGGAATGATGCTGCAGCACTTCCAGGATCAGTTTCTGGTTGCGGGTTTGGCGAGAGGAGGACATGGTCAAGCCTTCTGAGTTCTTCGGGTCAGCGCTCAGATTCTGCCTCAGCTTTCATGCGCTCTAGGGTCTGATTCATCTGGTCAAACATTTGGCTAAGGGAGATGCCAAAGCCTCCTAACTGAGTTTGCAATTGTTTGATGGTCATTTGGGCCATAAAGTCATCAGAGAGCTCTAGCCGCTTCATAAAGATGCGTTGGCGCTCCAACAATTGCTCCATCTGCTCGATGAAGATTTTTTTGCCTTCTCGGTCAAACTGGCCGTATCGCTCACCAAGCCGCATCAGGTTTTGGAAATCCTGAAACAGTTGCTTGGCTTCTTCCTGCACGATCTCAGAGTCAAAGAAGCTCATGGTCTTCAGTCTGCCCTGGATAAACTGTATTCATTGTTCCCATGCTATCCGATCTGAGCTGCCTCTCTGCGAGTACGGGATCCCGTTCTGGCTCAGGATAGATTTCTCAATAGACTTTTGGCTGGCCTGGCTTGGTATCTGCGATGCTTTTGTTTCCTTGTGTTAAGGCTTACACCCGGCTGGCTTTGGCCCAGCAGTGGTGCGAACGGGTGCAGGGATCCCAGCCCCTCTTTCTGGCCTGTCTGGGTTTCACGCAAACGGCCCTAGTCCCGGGCATTTCTGCTGCGGGTGCTACCCCGGCTTTGCGCCGTTACACTGCCTTTGCAGATGGGGAAGTGCTCCTGCAGGGATATTCTCCTCGTTTGCCCACCTCTCCGGATGGTTATCCTTCGCCGGTGGTCATTAGCCGTGCCATTTTGACCCAGTTGGGGATCCCGTACCAAGTGTTTGATTGTGGCTTACCGGATCCCTTGCCGGGGGCTATTCCGGTGAGCGGGAAAGCAGTTGCCCACTGTCTGAGTACCGGTAGGGCCTTGCCCCTTGAACAGGTGAGCTCTCTGTGGCAAGAGGGATATGAGCGGGGATCCAAAGCAACATCAGGATATTGGGTCATCGGGGAGTGTGTAGCCGGCGGAACGACCACAGCCTTGGCTCTGCTGCTGGGGCTAGGCTGGGGAGCAGAAGGCATGGTCAACAGCAGCCACCCCGTTTGTAACCATGCTCAAAAACTGGCCTTAGTAAGGCAGGGATTGACCCATCTGCCTCCAGGTGCTTCTGCTTTAGAGGTGGTCGCAGCAGTAGGGGATCCCATGCAGCCCTTTGTAGCCGGATTGGCGATGGGGGCAGCTCAGCAAGCTAGGGTGCTCTTGGCAGGGGGGACCCAAATGCTGGCGGTGGTGGCTTTGATGATGCGCCTAGGGATGGAGCAGGGGATCCCTTGGCCTGTGGAGAATGTAGCCGTGGGAACCACCCGCTGGGTAGCCGAGGATCCCTCCGGTAACACAGTGGCCTTAGCCCAGATGCTGGGCATAGTACCGCTTTTGGCCACCCGTCTCAGCTTGAGGAACAGCCGCTATCCTGCCCTGCAAGCCTATGAACGGGGCCATGTGAAAGAAGGGGTGGGTGCAGGTGGGTTGGCAATTACCGCTAGCCTTTACGCCCGTTGGGGTCAAGCAGAGCTCCTAGCCACCATCGAGAGAAGCTACGAAAGGCTGGTTCTTCAAGCTGCCTCTAACGGCGCCATGGTCAACCCCTCCTGAAGCAATTGTTGATGATAAAGCTCCGCCTGTTCTTGGGGACCTACCCAAACAACCGCCTGGCCCTCTGAGTCCACTTGCACTGTCAACTGCCGTGCTCGGGGCAGGGTCATGCCGGGTATATATTTCAGCAAACACTCGGTAACGTGCTGGAACGTATTGACATTGTCATCCAAGACAATCACCTTGAAGTGAGGATAAGGTTGGCGAACCTGTGTTCTTGATGGAGAGAACTGCTGCGCAGGTAGCGAGAGAACTTCTCTAGTCATGGCAGAAGAGATCGAGACAGTAAGGAACCCAGCTTCCTCAACAGCTCATGAAGAAGCTGTCATTTTTAGTTCAATTTTAATGTCATGATTCCAGTTCACTGCCAGCCTTGGGTGAAGGCAACTACTGACTGATTGTTTTGCCATTCAATTGCGACTTCCTCAGCTTATTGCCAGAGAGGGGTACCAGAAACCTTGATCCTTGCGCCAGGTCATTTCGGGTTTTGGGTTGAAATGGTTTATGCCAACTTTTGAACTGTTCTCCACTGCTCTCAGTCAGGTGGTGCCAAGACTTGCAGGTTTGGTTGAGCCTTGCCAAGTAGGTCCTAGATCTACCTGGGTGCCTAGAGTATTTATCGCATTTAGCTAGAACAACCCCACCCCCTCCGTTGCTAGCGATACCCCTCTACCTACCTGAGTGCCAACCCGTTTGTTCCTAGGATGTGCGGTCTCTCATGCTGACCCAAAGGAGTCTGGGTTTGCTAGCCTAGCTCCTCTCGCAGCGAGCGACGGGGCTTTTGCCCGCCAAAGTTGTGCTCAAAATATAGGGCTGTGACGGGGTGGAGGATGCCAGCTCGGACAAGGGCCTGACACAGGGATCCACCGGGGGGCAAGTGGTCTTGGAGCTGTTGGATTTGCTCAGCACTGACCAAGCCGGCAGCCTTGAGATAATCGGCCACATGACGTCCCCCCGTCAAAGCAACTGAGTATCCCCCTTCGCTGAAAAATTTGACCGTTTCAGGTTTGAGGTGGCTGTAGCGGGACAGCACATCCGTAAAGGTGCCCCCTTCCTTCTCCCAGGCATGGATGACTGTTTCAATACCGGGGTTGTCAATGAGGGCAGCAGCCCGCAATTGGGTTAAGACTCGCTGTACCCAGGGGGTGACCCGCTGCAATGCCTCCAGATCTTCTTCCCCCAAATACGTCTGCGGGGGCAGTTCGATGGGTTCAGCACCAGAGGCACTCATAGAGCCAGTCAACTGGGCCATGTTTGGTGCCGGGATCCCTTCAGGCTTTGCTTCTACCCGTTCCCTGTCGGGAGGAGAGAGCGGCGGTGAGCTCTGCCTTGCTTCGGCTAGAGCGCTCTTCAAGGCCTTGTTTTCTGCCTGGGCTTTTTGCAGCTGGGCTTGCAGTTGGTGCACCTGGGCTTGTGCTTTTTGCAGTTGGGCTTGGGCTTCCTGGTACTGAACCTCTAGGCAATGAGTTACCTCAGCCGTTTCTTTTCGGGCTTGGGCCAAGTCAGCAACCAGACGATTCTGGATGGATTGAGCCAGTTGCTGTTGCTGTTGCTGCTCTTGCAAAGTGTGGTTAAGGGCAACGATTTGCGCTTCTGCCTGCTGCAATTGCTGCTGCAATTGGGCCTGGGTCTGTTGTAATTGTTGCTGCTGCTGGAGTTGGGATCCCAGCTCTTGCAACTTGTGTTTGGCCTGGGATTGCCACTCCGTCAGTTGGTGGCAGCGCTGGCGGAGGGTTTCCAATTCGCTCTGGGCGGTTTGCAGTTGTTCGGTCAAGGCTTGGGTTTGGCTGGATCCCCGGGCTTGCTCAGTTTGCAGTTGGTCGACCAGCTCCTGAATGCGTCGTTGAGCCGCGGCTTGTTGTTGAGCTGCCTGCTCGATCTGGGCAGCTAGCTGGGCTTCCAGGGTGGCAATGAGCTGTTGCTGCTCCTGTTGACGGGCTTGATAGCCGGCAATTTGCCGCACCGACTGTTCAGCCATAGCCCGTTGCTCTTCTTGCTGCTGCTGCAGTTGGGCCTCGAGGCTGGCAATTTGCTCCTTGTAGCGTTCCAGTTGGGCTTTGTACTGCAGGGTAGTCTTGTAGGCTGCGTGGGCTGCTTGTAAAGGAGAAGAGTAGAGGGGAGGCTGATCGGGAATGGTAGACCAGTGCTCCAGCATCACCTCCCAACTGTTGGCCACTCCCCTTTGGCGACGCAGCTGTTGTTGTTTCTCTAGGGCCCAGTCCAGCCAGTGGGGTTGGATCCAACCTTGTTGCACCAAGATCTCGCCAATTTTCTGGTGAGGGTGCTGCTTTTGGTAGAGGAGCGCCTCACGAAGTTGCTCCAGTTGCAGATAACCGTGCACCACCAGGATCTCGCCGATGTGAACCAATTCGGTCGGGATAAGCGGGTAGAGATCTTCAGGGGCAATCCAGCCATGTTGCATGCAGAGTTCCCCAAACATCAGGGGAGTGTCTTCTTTTTCCCACATGGCTTGAGCCAGTTGAGCCGGAGTGAGCAGACCCGCTCTGTTGAGAGCTTCCCCTAGCCGAATCTCAAACTGCTTACGGTCAATCGCAGCTAGGCCGGGAGTGGTCGACCGATTCATGAGGTCTCTCCAGTCCAAGGAGCAAATTCTGTTACAACTATCATAACTAGAAACCCTCAGAGAAACAGGATGGAAAAGGAGCTAGCTAATGGTTTGTCCTTCTTAATTTTGGTATCCAAGTTAATTATTTAAGTTGCTGTGGCTTTTCCTCATTCTCATTAACTTTTCACCAGCTTAACTTTTGTTCCTGACCTGTTCTTCTTGTTTTTGGGCAAACTGCTGCAGCTGTCGCAAGCTCAACAACTGTCCCATGCCCAAAGGCAAAAGAGAAACTGCCTCCACCCGCAGCTGGACCCAGCCGTTTCCCCACAGCCAATCGCAGTAGCCATCTGCTCCACCCCACATCAGCAACCGCAAGCGCTGCGGTAGGAGGGTTTCCACCTGATGTCTGATGGAGATGGGCCCCCATTGAGCATCAAAGGTGCTACCCACTTGCAAGTTGTCCGACAGGGATCCCTGCAGTTGCTGAGGCCAGATCCACTGCCGCAGCAGATCCACCTCCGTCAAGCAGCGGCGCAATGTCGATGCGCTAGCCTCAACCTCAACCCGAATGGTGGATGATTGGAGTGTTCCTAACATAGCTATCCCGCTTGGGCCACTTTGGAACTTGGCGGGAACCCATTGGCCAACCTATTGGTCAACCTATTGGTCACCCACGTCCTTGCAACAAAGTCTGACTCTATCTAGTCTGACTCTATTTGGGTCGATCGGTGAGGTTGGCCCGCGCTTTCCCAGAGATTGCCCCTTGAAGGTTGCTCGTCCCCACTTGGTTGCCATTTTTGCCCAGAGCCTGGATGGGAAAATTGCTGCCGATCGCCGACAACGCCCCTCTTTCACTAGCCCAGAGGACTATCACCACCTAGAAATCCAAGCTGCCCGGCAACAGGCTGTGATTATGGGGGCGGCTACACTGCGGGCCTACGGCACCAGCCTGCGCATCAAGGATCCAGAACTTTTGCACCAACGAGTGGTCCAGGGCTTACCCCCACAACCCTTGACGATCATTTGCTCTGCGAGTGGGCATATTCCCCGGGATCTGCCTTTTTTTCGACAACCTCTGACCCGCTGGCTGTGGACGACGCCAACAGGAGCCCAGGCCTGGCCTCCGGGATCCGGCTTTGAGGAGGTTTGGGTAGCGCCCAATTGGGATTTACCGGCTCGCCTGCTTCGCCTCAAAACCCTGGGCATAGAGCGGGTGGGAATATTGGGGGGAGGACGCTTGCTAGGGGCCTTTCTGCAAGCTCAGGCGCTGGATGAGTTGTGGGTAACCTTGGCGCCGCTGCTTCTAAGTGGGTGTCCTGACCCACCTGCCAGTATCGAGGGCTGGCAACGGCTGGGTTCACCACCGCGGCTACAGCTCCTGGAGTGCCGTCAGGGATCCGGGGAGCTGTTTTTGCACTACCAGATAGACTGGCAGGATCCGTAAGCAAAGCAAATTTTTGTTCAAATCCAGATTTTCCAATTATCCACAGGTTTTCCCCACACTTTCCACAGGTTTTGGGGTGGTTTTCCACAGGTCAGTTCCCTTCCTTAGGGCTGTTGGTGACCTCTGTGGAAAAGTTAAGACAAAAGGGTTCAAGTGAATACATTCTTGAAATGGTAACAAAATAAAGTTGTTTTTGCCGATTTTATCTTTGATAAGGGCGGGGTCTCTGTAACGTTTCTACCGTGGATGAGGATTGACACTCCCTATGGGGCAGAGGGCAAAATAGCGCCACCTGCGGATGAAGGACGGGGGGTTTTCCTCAGCCAGATCCTCAGAAGGGGCCAGTTTTGGGGATCCGGCTTTAGTCCTGTGCAGGCAAACCCTCGTTTTGGCTGTTGTGTCTTTGCTACTGGGTTATGGGCAACCCAGTCTCTTTTTCCCTTCTCCAGCTGCTTAAGCGTTTTGGATTTTGAGATTGTCTTGGTGCCGAGCTGTCTCTTTTGAGCGGTTCGGGTTCTACCTGGGGCAGCAAATCCACCGCAAATCCATTTGTTTTCCCTTTTCGACCCGGAGTGCGTCTATGAAGTCTCCCCATGTCAGTATTTTGAGCGAAATTCCGGAGGAGCTGCATGATACGCTCAAAAGCTACCTCTCTCGCCATCCCGACTGGGATCAGGATCGGGTGGTGACGGCGGCCCTCTCGTTGTTCTTGCTCCAGAGTGGAGATAGCGACCGACGAGCGGCCCGCATTTACCTGGACAGCCTATTTCGTCGCAGCTGAGGTAGGTGGATAAGCGGTTTGCTAACCTGGCTGGGGATGCAAGCCCAGTAGCGAGGAAGGATAACAACGTGCCACACGGCTTTGGGCCTGGGAAAAATCCTGGGAAAAGCAAGAACCCGTCTGGGCGGCGGCAACAGAGTTCTCTGCCTTCTCAACCATCTCGGCCTACTTCCCGGAGCGACTCTTTGGCTTTGGCCCGCCAGTACCAGAGCTCCGGACAGGTGGAGGCTGCTCTGCAGCTCTGCCGGCAAATCATCCACACCCACCCTGATGACTTTGAGGCTTATGCGTTGCTGGGATCCCTCTATCTCCAAGTGGGGGATCCTTGGCAAGCCCTGACCCATTTGCAACTGGCCTTGCGTCGGCGTGGAGATTGGATCCCGGCTTGGCGAGAGTTGGGCCATACCTGGATGATGCTGGGCAACCTGGAGGAGGCGGTGCGAGCCTATGAGCAAGGCTTGGTCCTGGCCCCCCAGGATGGAGAGTTACTCGCGGGTTTGGGCAGCGGTTTACTGGCGCAAGGCAAACTGCCGCAGGCAATTGCGGCTTTGGAACAAGCTGTAAAAATTCAGCCTCCTCCCCTTTATGCTTTGGCCGGTTTGGGTAATGCTCTACTGTTAGAGGGTCAACTTCCTCAAGCAGAAAGGTGCTTTCGCCAGGCTCTAGCCCTGAACTCTGCCGAGGGAAGGATCTGGGTGAACCTCGGCTACTGTCTCCATCTCCAGGATCGGCTTGAGGAGGCCGCCGATTGCCTCAGACGGGCTCTGCTGCTATTGCCAAGGGATCCTCAGCCCTATAACAACTTGGGTACGATTTTGCAGGAGCAGAACCGGTTGCCAGCCGCTATTGAATGCTACCGGCGCAGTTTAAGCTTGGCTCCCAACCTGGCGGAAGCCCATTGGAACTTGGGCACGGCTTTGCTTACCTTGGGCCACTATGCCGAGGGCTGGCGAGAATATGAATGGCGAATACAACACCGCCGGGCAGACTATCCAACCTTCAGCCAACCTCTGTGGACGGGATCCCCTCTCCGGCAACAAACCCTGTTGATCTACAGCGAGCAAGGGTTGGGAGACACGATTCAATTCGTGCGCTACCTACCTTTGCTGGTGGAAGCCCATCCGCAAGCACAGTTCCTGTTCCGTTGCCAGCAGCCCCTGGTTCAGCTCCTCAAGAGCAATTTCCAGGACCCTCGCCTACAGGTATTTTCAGAACAGGATCCCTTGCCGCCCTTTGATACCCATCTGCCTCTACTTAGCCTACCGCAGCGGCTGGGCACAAAGGCCCTTCCGGCTCGGATTCCTTATCTATTCAGTTCTGTTGCTGCTGCTTCCTTTGAGGAAAAGCTGACTGAGCTTTTTTCTTTTGCCTCTTCTAGTAGGTACCCAAAAGTTGGCCTGGTGTGGGCGGGGGGACAACGGGCCAACCCAGAGCAAAATCGGGCGCGCAGGCTAAAAAGCTGCCCCCTTGCTCTTCTTTTGCAAGAGCTCAAGTTGCCCCACCTTCAGTGGGTCAGTCTCCAGGTGGGAGAGGACCTGACCGAGGTTGAGCCCCTGTTGCAGGAGTATCACGTGTGGGAGTGGGGATCCCGCTTTCAGAGTTTCGTCGATACAGCAGCAGCGCTGGAGCAGCTGGACTTGCTGATCAGTGTGGATACGGCGGTGGCCCACCTGGCCGGGGCACTGGGTAAACCGGTGTGGGTTCTGCTCCCTTTTGCTGCCGATTGGCGTTGGCTACTGGAAAGAACAGATAGCCCTTGGTACCCGGGTGTGATGCGCCTGTTCCGACAACCAAGACCCGGAGATTGGATCGGAGTATTGCAGCAGGTGCGGGCCTCCCTCCAGAGTTGGTGCGACGGGATCCCTACAGCCTAGGCACTCCATCCCTTTCCTGGAGCAAGGATCCTGGCCCTAGAGAAGAAAGGATGCCTGTGAGCCGGATGCTCAGTACCCTCCTTGAATTGAAGGAACCTGGAAAGGGAAAAAGTAAAAAAAACTACTCGTCCCCCTGAATGATGCGCTGGAAGAGGTAGCCTGTTCCCCGTGCCGTCAGAATCAACTCTGGGTTGCTTGGGTCATCTTCCAACTTGGCCCGCAGCCGAGAGATGTGCACATCCACAACACGGGTATCCACATGCCGCTCCGGCGTATAGCCCCACACCTCTTGCAGGATTTCCGAGCGAGAAAAGGCTTCACCGGAACGGCTAACCAGCAACTCCAACAGGCTAAACTCCATGCCCGTCAGACGGATGCGTTCATCTCGCTTGTAAACTTGGCGCTTATTGGTATCGATGCGAATATCCCCCACCTGGATCACACCGGAGCTGGGAATACCCTCATGGGCAGCCCGTGCCACCCGCCGTAGCACTGACCGAATACGCGCTTCCAGCTCCTTGGGCGAAAAGGGCTTAACTACATAGTCATCTGCCCCCAGCTCCAAGCCGGTAATCCGATCCGCCACATCCCCCAGGGCAGTCAGCATGATGATGGGAATATCGGATTCTTTGCGCAGCTCCTGGCAGACCCCGTAGCCATCTAGCTTTGGCATCATCACATCCAGCACCACCAGGTCGGGATTCTGCTTGTGAAAGACATCTAGCGCTTCTTCCCCGTCCGAGGCTGTAACCACGTCATACCCAATCATGGACAGACGGGTTTCCAGAATGCGTCGAATGCTGGCCTCATCATCGACCACGAGAATCCGTTCCTTACGCTGTGCTTCCACGATGCTGCAACTCCTAAACTTCCAAAGCTGAATTTCTTCCCCACCAGGGTTGCGGTCAAAACCAACCCGAAGCTGCTCAAGTCAGATCCAATCAGATCCAATGACTAAATCCAATGAATGAAATAGATTTAACCTTTTGAAGGTGGATTCATCTCAGAAGCTGCAACCTTCTCAAAGAGGTATCCCTCAGAAACCCACCCGGCCTCCGGACTATACATTTGCCCGAAGAGCAGATACAGAACAGCAAGTTCTCTTGGCAATTGATTCAATCTGACTAAAAGCCCCAAGTTCAATCCTACCCAACATTCACCTACAACAAATGCAATTCACTCCTCTCAATCACCCCTCTACAGAAACCATTGTGACTGGTCATCTCTAAGACTGAGAAGCCTTCGCAAGAAGTCACTTTCCATAAACTAACTTATCACTTAAAATCGGCTGCTGACCCACCTTAGTGCTCCATTCTCGGGCTATTTTGCCGATCTTGATACATACCTTCACAACTTCTTCAGGTTGCTGCCAATTTCCCCAGAATCAGCCTTAGGAAAAGCCCTGGCTACCCTTTGCAGATTCCCAGAGCTTCAAAAGGAGCAAGGCATTCCCAGATGGGGACAAGAGCGCAATTGAGTGGGGGTTTTGGGGGTAGTGGTGCCCGAACTTGCAGGATGGCTTGAGAGACCTAGAACAAGTCCTCTGCCCTCCTTCAGCAGGGGTCGGTCTATCAAGGTTAGACTCATGAATTCATCAGCTTCAGCAAGAGGGGTGGGTGGAGACCAGCCCTAAGGTGGGGTTGAGCAACGAGAAGTCCTACCGGCTAGAGCCTTGATGGAGCGGCTGACATTTGCTGACATCCTTCAGAAGGGGCAGGGGCATAGCAACTGGCTAAGAGTGTAGCGGAGCGGATTTCCCGTTCAGCATGATGTTCGAGCATGCGCCGCAGCAGGCATTCTGCCTCTAACCAAGCCGTCAAAGGCGGGGAACCTTCAGGCCAGCTCGCTAAGGTGGGATTCGGCAGGGAAGCCAAGACTTGCAAAACCGAATCTGAGACCGACGAAACGGAATTAGGCTGCTGCACCACTCGACAGGGCTGGCAAACCATTCCTCCCGACTGCGGGTTGAAAAAAACACTGGCCCTCAATCCACCGCGACAGTAGTGGCAGGTCTGTACCTGAGGCGCAAACCCTGCCCAAGCTAGCAGGTGGTACAGCCCATGGGTGAGCAAGGGCAAAACCGCCTCAGGGTTAGGGGCCTGTTCCAAACGCTCTAGATGTTCCACCAACAGCAGGAACAGATCCTCTTGAGTTTGATCCGAAAGGGCCAACATTAAAGTGACCTCCGCCAAGTACTGGGCTGCTGTCAGGTGGGCCAAGCTGCGGCTGAGGTGTGGAAAACTCTGGAGAGTTTCGGCTTGGGCAATCCGCTGGAGCCGCTGAGAAGAATCCGATTGCCTAGGCCAGCGTCCCTGAGCAATCAGGAGATCGTTAATGACAAACTGTTCCATCCGCCCCCCTAGTTTGGAGGGCTGTTTACGGGATCCCTTGGCTACGGCCCGAATCAGTCCCCGCTCCCGGGTGAGGATGGTAACAATCCGATCCGACTCCCCCAGGGGCATCCCTTTGAGGTTAATGCCGGTAACTCGGTAGGTGCGTCCAGTCATGCGCTGACCGATTCTGATCCTTTAGCGTATAGCTCCTGCATCAGCTCCACCCCCCAAGAGGTGCCGATGCGGCTAGCCCCTGCCTGGATCATCGCCTCGGCTTGGGCTAGGGTTCGGATCCCTCCTGAGGCTTTAACCGCCACTTTCCCGCGGCTCAGTTGCCACAGCAACTGCACATCCTCCACGGTTGCCCCTCCCATCCAACCGGTTGAGGTCATCAGAAAGGCTACTCCGGCATCAATGCATACTTCCCCGGCTAATTTTTTTTCCTCTTCCGTGAGCAGGGCAGTTTCCAAAATGGCCTTAACACAGACTTTTGTCTCTTCCACCAGTTGGGCTAGCTCGGCATGGAGGCGATCCAGCTCTCCAGCTTTCAACCAAGCTAGGTTGATGCGCACATCCAACTCGCGACAGCCCTGTTCTACAGCCAGTTGGCCCTCGTAAAGCTTGACCTCTGCGGTGGTGGTGCCCAGGGGAAACCCAACCACCGTGCTGATCTGTACCGGGGATCCATGGAGACGTTCCACCGCCCGTGGTACGTAACAGGGGGGAATACAGAGGCTGGGGAAGCGATAGCGCAAGGCCACTTCACAGGCTTGATCTATCTCTTCTGGGGTCACCATCGGTAGCAGCAGGGTATGGTCGATGTACTCGGCCAGGTTGATTGAACCATCCACAGCGCCTTTCGGCTGCGATGAGAGCATCTTTTTTGTCCCCCGTTTTTCCAATCTCTACTCTAGCGCCAGCTTTCAGCCGCAGGGATGGGGTAGCCACTTTGGTTGCGGTAACGGTAACAAGTACAACCTTTGCCACCGAAAAATTTGGCTAGCGTTCCTCTCCTTGCCGGTTGGCTCCCTAGGGGGCTGGCCAGCCAACAACTTGTCCTGAAACGGTTTTGATATTCTGAGAGGAAGCCAGGCAAGCACCCGCCAAAGGCAATCGCTCAGAGTACACCGCTGAAGGTGAGGCTGCCGCTGCCGAGACGATCCCGCTGATCGAAAACGCTGATGGTCAGTTGATGGGATCCCGTCTGGGTGACGGTGAACCTATTTTGCGTCAGGGGTAGGTTTGTAACCGTACAGGTGGTGGCGCCAACAAAGCAACCGGGTAGCCGCGAGACATCAAAGGCCCCCAAAGTCACAAAATTGCCCAGGGGGGTGGTGACAGAGGCCAAAAAAGCGTTGGAGCCGCGGATCCCGGCAGGGGCCTCTACTCGGAAGGAGACCACAAAGGTTGGGGTTTGCCCCACCGAAACCGTGCGGGGCGAGAGATCGGTTAGGGTTAAAGTCGGTCCTGGAAGGGGAGCCGGGAGAGGCAAAACATCGCTGCTGCCGCTTGTGCTCCCACAGCCGGCCAAAAT
The DNA here is from genome assembly GCA_937944885.1 of uncultured cyanobacterium. Classification (GTDB taxonomy): domain Bacteria; phylum Cyanobacteriota; class Cyanobacteriia; order Thermostichales; family Thermostichaceae; genus Thermostichus. The sequence continues at coordinate 34,709 of CALFBB010000043.1, read as the reverse complement.
GCTACCTAGGAACAACAGCAAGGGGAGCCGTTGAGCCATCTGCCGCATATCTATCTCCTCTCCACCCCAAAATCAGCTTCCTCTTAGAGTTTATTGTCAGAAGCCGGGTTTCTCTCAACCAGGGGTGAAAAAGGAGAGAAGCTGACCCAAATTGCTTTTGCCTCCTGCGCTTACTGCCCTTGCAAAACCGCTAGGCAAGCGGTGGCAATGGCCCAGTCCTCTTGAGCTGAGATAACCAAAACCCGTACCGCAGCATCGGAGGTGCTGATATCGCCGTTGCGCGGGGATCCGGCGTTGAGCACCGGATCAATTTGGATCCCCAGAAAGCCCAGGTTGGCACAGGTGGCCGCCCGCACAGGAGCCGAGTTTTCCCCAATGCCCCCGGAAAACACCAGCCCATCTAAGCGATCCAAGTTCATCAGCATTGACCCAATCTGGCTGCGCAAGCGGTGCACAAACATCTCAAAGGCCAGTTCTGCCCGTTTGTGGCCGGCCTCTATGGCTTCTAGGATGGTGCGCATATCGCTGCTGAGGCCGGAAACCCCCTTCAAACCGGACTCGCGGTTCAAAACCCGATCCAACTCCTCCACACTCATGCCTTGGCGCAACTGATGAATAAGAATACCCGGATCCACTGAGCCGGAGCGGGATCCCATCATCAGGCCCTCTAAGGGGGTATAGCCCATGGTGGTATCGACACTTTTACCGCCCCGAATCGCGGCCAAGGAACAGCCATTGCCCAAGTGACAGGTGATCAATTGCAAACTCTCCAGCGGGCGGTTCAAGAGTTCAGCCGCCCGGCGGGCACAATACTCGTGGTTAATACCGTGAAAGCCGTAGCGGCGGATCCCCTGTTCGGTCCAGGTGTAGGGGAGGGGGTAAAAGGCGGCTGCCGGGGGCATCTGCTGGTGGAACGCCGTATCAAAGACCGCCACCTGGGGGATCCCGGGAGCCAATTGACCCAGCAGGCGGATCCCCTCCAAGGCAGCGGGGTTGTGGGCGGGAGCCAAAGGAATGAGCTGCTCAATGGTTTGCTCCACCGTGGCAGTAATCAAGGTGGGCCGCTGATAGAGGGATCCCCCATGCACCACTCGGTGACCGATGGCAGCGAGAGCCTCTACCTGTGGCAGAAGAGCCTCCTCCCCTTGCCAAAGGCTTTCAAACAGGGGCGCCAGGGCCTGAATACCTGTCTGAGAAGAAGAAGTAGGAAAAGGTGTCCAGCTACCGCCGCGCCGCCGCGTCTGGATCAAGGTCTCACCGGCCCGGTACGTGAAATCCACTTGCGCTTGCCAGAGCGGAGTGGTCTCGACTTTGCCCTCCACCGTTTGAAAAAGGGAGGACTTCAAACTACTGGAGCCGGCATTGATGACAAGAATGTTCACAGAAGATCTTCCGCCTCGGCCTCCACAGGTTGTCTTGATTTCAAGTTAACCGCTGCTCTCGGTTGCGACCGGACTCTGCCCCAGTTGAAACACACAGATGAGACAGACTGGAGCTAGCAGGGTTCTAGGGATCCCCTAGGCGGTTTGCACCTGGCGGGTCAACCCTGTGGCTGCCAGAGCAGCCAAAGCCCGATCCCGGTAACGACCATAACGCTCCGCTTTGCTGCGGATCTTATGCCCCTGCAGCTCGGGCAAAATGCCAAAGTTGGCAGGCATGGGCTGAAAATGCTTAGGGTCGGCGCTGCTAATGAATTGAAACAGGGATCCCATCATCGTTTCCGGCGGGAGCTGAATGAGAGGCAAACCCAAAGCTAAGCGGGCGGCGTTGGATCCCGCTAGCCACCCCCCTGCTACTGCGCAGGCATAGCCTTCTGTCCCCACCAGCTGCCCGGCTGCAAACAGGCTGGGGCGCTTGCGAAATTGCAACGTCGGATTCAGCAACTGCGGTGCGTTCAAAAACGTGTTGCGGTGCATCACCCCCATGCGCAGGAACTCAGCCTTCTCCAGGCCGGGGATGAGACGAAACACCCGCTGCTGTTCCCCCCACTTGAGGTTGGTCTGAAAGCCCACCAAGTTCCACAACTGCCCTGCTTTGTCCTCTTGCCGCAGCTGCACCACTGCATGGGGGCGGGAGCCGGTACGGGGATCCACCAATCCCACCGGTTTGAGGGGACCAAAACGGAGGGTATCTTTACCGCGGCGGGCCATTTCCTCAATCGGTAGACAGCCCTCAAAAAAGGAGCGTTCCTCCTGCTCAAAGGCTTTTAGAGGGGCTTGCTCCGCCTCAACCAAAGCTTGCCAAAACCGCTCGTATTCTGTTTCGGTCAGGGGGCAATTCAAATAGGCGGCTTCCCCCTTGTCGTAGCGGGAGGCCGAAAACACCACCTCCCGATTCAAGGACTCTCCCGTCACAATCGGGCTAGAGGCGTCAAAAAAGCTCAGGTAGTCTAACCCTGTGAAAGCTTGCAGGGCGGCTGCCAAGGCATCGCTGGTCAAAGGGCCGGTACAGAGAACGGCAATCCCCTCCGGAATCTGGGTAACCTCCTGCCGTCGGAGGGTAATGCGGGGATGATTTTGAATGGCTGCAGTGAGGGCTTGGCTGAACATCGCCCGATCCACAGCTAAAGCACCTCCGGCAGGCACGGCATGTCGATCCGCCATCCCAATCACCAGGGATCCCAGTTGTCGCAGCTCCTCTTTGAGTAAGCCGGCAGCCCGGTCAGTGGCCAAGGCGCCAAAGGAGTTGCTACAGACCAGCTCTGCCAGCTGATCCGTGTGGTGGGCAGGGCTACGGCGCACAGGGCGCATCTCCCAAAGGGTGACCCGCAACCCCGCCTCGGCAATTTGCCAAGCTGCTTCCGTTCCCGCCAGGCCGCCGCCAATCACATGGATGGTGGGAGGTAGGGTTGAGAGCTCTGAGCTGTCAATTGGGTAGGTCATGTACTGTCCTTGGACTGTCCTTACTTGAACTAGCTTTCAATGGCGACTATCCCTGTATTCTGACCCGGTGCGCGGCAAGCCCCGCCGTACCGCTGCGCGGGCGCAAGCTAACAGGCCGGGGAGAATGTCAAATCAATTCAAGGGAAAAGACCCGCAACTCCTCAGGCGGCAAAGTGAATGCGTAGGTAATCCTCTTCCATTTTGGCGCGAGCAGGGTTCATGGCCGCCAGAGTTTGGGGTAGCACCAGGTTGCGCCGGTGATTGCCAATCCGGATATTCAGCTCATCTCCAGTTTTGGTCAGCTCCACCTGCTCTTTCGGGATCCCAGGCAGGTAGAGATCCAGCCGATATTCGCCCTTGTCGGTAACCACATTCATGGTTTGCTCGGCGTAGAACACTTCTGCCGGGTTGCGATCCCCCCAGAGATCCTTTTTCAGGCGGGCCAGAGCCTCCCATCCTACCAGTTCTTCGGAATAAAGGGGGATCTCAAACACAGGCAAAGGGGCAAAGTTTTCGTGAATTTCCCGCCGGTATTTTTGTTGAGCAGCCTTCCAACTAGCAAAGTAGGGATCCACCACTGTATCCGGCAAAATGCGATTGGCTATCACCAAGTCTGTAGCCACTCCGTACAAACTTAAGTAGGCATGAGCACGCAGCGATTCTTTGATCACCATCTTCTCGGGGTTGGTCACCAGCCGTACGGAGGTAATGCGGTTATCGGTGAGGATCCCCTCCAGGCGCTCGATTTTCTGATAAAACTCATAAGGAGCATCCAGCACCTGATTGTTGGGCAAGGGGATCCCGGTTAGACCCTTAACGATCGGCTCAGCAATTGGGCGCAACATCTGAGCCAAGCCCTGTAGAGGCTTGTAGAACTTGCGCATGTACCATCCGGAAACATCCGGTAGACTCAGCAAGCGTAGGGCCGTCCCTGTGGGCGCCGAGTCGATGATCAACACGTCAAAGTCGTCCTCGTCGTAGTGACGGTTCACCCGCACCAGCGAGAAAATCTCATCCATCCCCGGCAAAATCGCCAACTCCTGCGCCTGTACTCCATCCAATCCACGCGCCTGCAACACTTGCGTAATGTAGGTCTTGACGGATCCCCAGTTCAGCTCTAGCTCGTTTAAGGCATCCAGCTCTGCTCCCCATAGGTTGGGTTTCACTTCAACCGGATCATGACCCAAAGGCTGATCAAAGCTATCTGCCAGGGAGTGGGCCGGGTCAGTGCTCAGTACCAGCGTTTTCAGGCCAAGCTCAGCACAGCGCCAGCCGGTTGCTGCTGCCACTGAGGTCTTGCCGACTCCACCCTTGCCGGTCATGAGGATGATGCGTTGCATGAGAGCGCCAGTTACATTCTTTTACATTTCTAGCCTAGCCCATTTGCTGAGCCATCCGGTATGGGTCGAAAGTGCCTCCTTGCGGCTACCTGATCCGATCACTCCCGCTGCCCCGGCCATTTAAGGCACACTGACAGGTAAACTATTGCTGAAGAAAATCAGGCATGTTGGAGGTGTGTGATGAGGAGCCGTTGGCGCAGTCTGTTGCTGGTGCTGCTGGTGGCTTTGGGTTTGTGGCTGGGATCCCCTGTGCAGGCAGCCAACCTGCCCCCTCAAATCCAAGAGCTTGAACAGCAGGTTACCCAGTTGCAACGCTTGGTGGATTCAGAAGATTGGCTGGAGATCCGCTCCTACATTCGCGGGCCGATGGGGTTGACTCGCAAAAACTTAACAACACTGGCAGTAACCTTGCCGAAAGACCAAAAGCAAGCGGTGATTCGCCTGACCCGGGAATTGGGTCAAGGCCTGGAAAAATTGGATCTTGCTGCCAAAGGCTATGACCAACCTGAGGTGGAAGCTGCCCAAGCCAAAATCCGCAAAACCTTGGCTCAGTTGGAGTCTTTGTTCTCTTAGAAGCCAAAGCCAAGATCGGCAACTCCCACTGACCAACGGTAGGGGGAAAGCTTTCTGTCAGTTGAGGATTTAGGCTTCCAGAGCGTTGTAAGGTTTGGTACCCCGATAAAAAAGAGGACGGCGTGGAGAAGGCTCAGCATCCACAAAATAGGCATCAGCTGGGGTAGCTTGACCCCGGTTGCGGCAGGGGTTTTCAACCTTGGATTGGGCTTGAGCTAAGCCTTGAGAGACAGCCAGACTCAGAAGGTGTTTGGGCATGACGGGAATTTCACAGCCTAGCCGTGACCAAACCTCGGAGCGATCGGGATGGACCACCACAATACTGATAAGGGATCCGTGATCCATCTCGTAGCGACAGCTATCGACAGCCTCCTGCAGCCGACGGAAGGTGCGATTAAGTCCATAAAAATGGCTCTGGAAGCGAATGGCCTCCAAAAAACCATCTCTTGAGACTGCTACATGGTCGTGATCGGTGGAGGCGTAGTCGAGGATCACCATAAGTAAATAGACTGAGAGACTGTGAAGCAAAAGAAAATAACTGACACCGTATTTCCACTTAAGCATGACACTCAAAGGCAGTCATCGGCAAAATAGCGTGGGTGCAACCCCAATCCTGCGGCTGGGATTGGCTAGAGAATTGGTCAGATCTTCTGGCGCCGGGGATATTCTCATCTGGTTGTCCCACCTTCTTGATCCGGGAGCTGCCCCAATTCCCGCCTCAGCTCTTGTAGGGCTGTCTCTCCAATGTGGGGATCGGCACAAACTAGCTCGGGCACACGAACCAGCTCAGCACGGGCTTGGCGCAAGAGGCTACGGAGCGTCGAGTGGCTGGCTATATCGCAAATCAGGGTATGAGCCCGGCGGATGAGAGAATCCACTCGCTCTCTATTAGAGAGTACAGCCGTCAGCACCAGGAGATCCTCACCCCGTAGGCTATGTACAATCACCTCGGCAACTTCCAAAAGGGCAGTACTGATGCTGACCAGACCCAGGCAAGCATGAGGGGGGAGTCGGCGAACCAAATCCATTTCCTTGGCGTAGTCAGACACCTCCACAACCAGAACACGGGCACCCCGAGGTTGGGCTATGGCTTCTACAGCGCTGAGAAAGTAACGAATAGTTATGACTGTGCCGGAGTGAAGCTGGTCTAGAACTGTTGCCAACTCCTCCAATGGCACCAACTGCACCCGGATGCCCAAAGCCTGTTGAATCTGCTGAGTCATCAGTTCGCCTGTACCCAAATCTCGACCGGGCACACACACCAAAACTTGGGCACTACAGCGCAAACGCCAATCGATTTCTGTCTCCAGCAGATCCCGTATCTGTTCTAATGAGAAACCCTGCTGTTGGAGATGATCAATTCCCTGACGTATTTGTTGCAGGGCTTGTTTGGATGTGTCTAGGTCCTGACGAAGAACTCTAGAAACATTGGCCAATTGACTGGCTGCTCCACTGACATAAATCCCAGAGGCGGCCCGAGTTTCCACCAAGCCCATCTCTTCCAGTTGGTGATAGACCTTATTAATAGTGTTGCGGTGCAGACCGGTTTGCATGGCCAGTTGGCGGGTGCTAGGCAAACGCTGACCGGGGGGAAATTGTCCGCAGGCAATGGCAAAACAAAGCAAGTTAAGTAACTGTACAGAACCAGGGATCCCACTGTTCGGCTGAATGGAAATGCGCATCATTGCCCCCTCCTCAACCTATAGAAATCTACAGGTATTTAGCATTAAGTATGATTGATCCAGCAGAAAATCAATCCGTGCCCGCCCATAAACCGATCTGAAGGGATCCCGTGCTCCACAGCAGGCTCCGGCTATTGTTCTGACCGAAGACAGGCAGACAAACAGGGTTAAACAGGTATTTCAGTGTCCATTCTGGGGCTGCCCATACCTCCTCTCACTGCATGCAGGTCTGAGGCAGCTTGGAATTCCCAAAGGCCCACAGTTTATCAAAGACAACCGATAAGAAATGCATCCAGATGAAAAAGCTAGAGAGCTAGCTGAGTTTGCCCCGTTGGATGGAGGCGGGGCAGGCTTGTTTCTTGACTGATGGGGTGGGTGGATATCCTGGGTAGGCACTCAACTGGGCTACCATCGGTAGGGATCTGAGAATTGATTGAGGGCAAAGGAAGCCCAGGGATTTTCGGACTAAGCCGGTGCGTTTTGACGTTATCACCCTCTTCCCAGACTTCTTTGAGGCTCCCCTGCACATTGGGTTAGTGGGCAAAGCGCTACAGCAGGGAATTGCTGAAGTGCACTGCGTTAACCCCAGGGACTTTGCTACCGATAGGCACCGCCGCGTCGATGATGAGCCCTATGGGGGTGGGGTGGGCATGGTGCTTAAGCCAGAGCCTTTTTTTGCTGCCGTCGGAGCCCTGCCCCGGCAGCAGCCCTACGAAATTATCCTGTTGACTCCGCAAGGGGAGACCCTCAATCAAAAGATATTGCAGGAGCTGTCTCAGAAGGCGCAGTTGATCCTCATTTGTGGCCAGTACGAGGGCTTCGATGAACGGATTCGCCAACACCTAGCTACCCGCGAAATTTCCCTGGGGGATTTTATCCTCACAGGTGGAGAAATTCCTGCCCTCGCCCTAATCAATGGTGTAGTACGCCTGTTGCCAGGCACCGTGGGTAAGGTAGACTCACTCAAGAGTGAAAGCTTCGAGTCTGGGTTGTTGGAGTATCCTCAGTACACCCGTCCACCGGAGTTTCAAGGCCACCGAGTACCAGATGTGCTTCTCTCGGGCAATCACCAGGCTATCGCCCGTTGGCGTCGGCAGCAGCAGCTGGTTCGCACTTGGCAGCGACGGCCTGACCTTTTGGCCAAACGCTCCCTCACTCCTCAAGAACAACACCTGCTGCAGACTGGCTTGGCTGAGTTGGCTGAGGATAAAACTGATATGGAGGAACCCACAGATGTGCAGAAACCTTCTATCTAATCCACCTTGTGGTAGCCGGCACAGAATCCTCCCGAGCGTGGTTGCCTTGGCAATCGCCACTGTGACCGGCTCAGCAACCGCTTTGGCCCAAAACCAGAATGTCAATGATGCCATTCGTCGGGAGGGCAATAGCAATCTGTTCGATGGCAGCAGCATTGACATGAACGATCTGTTTCGTGCTGCCGATTTTCTCTCTAACCAAAATGCAGCCTCCCGCTGGGATAGCACAGCCGGAGTTGATGCAGCGGTCAAGCAATTCAACCAATCCCGTCGCCGCCCCCTGCAACTCTTGCCCACCTCCTTGCAACCTGAGCCTACCGCCACTCCCTAAATGGGATCCCATCCCCAATAGATTCTGTTAAGATCGCAAAGCCGATCTTGAGTGCGCTCAGATCCAGTTTTATCGTTTGGGATCCCTCAGGAGAATACCGCCGTGGTCAAGAGCACCCCTTCTAGTAAAGCCGATACGGAAAAGCGTCTGGATCCCTCCAACCGGGGCAAGTCCAAGGGTGGTGAAGAGGAGTCCAGGGGGATCGCCGGCTTCATCAAAGATACCCGTGAGGAATTGAGCAAAATTGCTTGGCCGAGTCGCCAGCAGTTGATCAGTGAATCGGTGGGTGTTTTGCTGATTGTGTTGGCTTTCGCTTCCTTTATTTACTTAATTGACCAGCTGTTTAGCTGGATAGCCATTCAGTTGTTCTAATGTTCTGAGCAGTGATTTCAAGTGGATCCTGGAGATATCCCCACAGGTTCCTGCGGGAACAGGATTCGGGTGGTGTGGAGTTGACGGTATGGGTTATCAGGCGGAGGAAGATAGGTGATGGGTCTGGAGCCAGAGCGGCACGACATGGATGATGGAGCACCCTTGAATGCCGAGGGACAGAATCGGCGCAACTTACGGTGGTACGCCGTACAGGTGGCTTCCGGTTGTGAAAACAAGGTAAAGGGCGCCCTGATGCAGCGTGCTGCTGCTTTAGACGTGGCTGATCAAATTGTGGAGGTGGTGATCCCGAAGCGAACCGGATTCAAGCTGGATCGCACCGGTAAGCGCCAGGAGCAAGAAGAAAAGATTTTCCCGGGCTATGTCCTGGTGCGCATGGAGATGAACGATGATTCTTGGATGGTGGTCAAGAGTACCCCCAACGTGATCAACTTCGTTGGTACTGAAGAGAAACGCGCCTACGGTCGTGGGCGGGGACATGTGACCCCGCGTCCTCTGACTCAGGCGGAAATCCAGCGCATCTTCAGCAGCGTTGAAGTGGAGGAAGTACCCCTCAAAATCGATATGGCGGCTGGGGATCGCATCGAGGTGCTGTCGGGGCCATTTCAAGGTTTTTACGGCGAGGTGGTAGAAGTCAGCCCAGAACGGGGCAAGCTCAAGGCTCTGATCTCGATTTTCGGGCGCGATACCCCAGTAGAATTAGAGTTTGGTCAAGTGCGAAAAGAGGTGTAACGACGTTCCATGGCAAAGAAACTGGTGGCAGTGGTCAAGCTGGCCATTCAAGCGGGCAAAGCCACCCCTGCACCCCCAATCGGCCCGGCACTGGGTCAGCACGGGGTCAACATCATGGCCTTCTGCAAAGAATATAACGCCAAAACGGCAGATCAGGCGGGGATGGTGGTTCCTGTTGAGATCTCGATCTTTGAAGATCGCAGCTTTACTTTTGTTCTCAAGACTCCGCCCGCTTCTGTCTTGATTAAGAAGGCCCTTGGTATTGAGTCGGGTTCGAGCGAACCGCACAAAACCAAAGTGGGATCCCTGACCCGAGCCCAGTTGCGTCAGATCGCCGAGCAAAAGTTGCCGGATTTGAACGCCAATGATGTGGAGGCAGCCATGAAAATCATTGCGGGTACTGCCCGCAGCATGGGTGTGACGGTAGCCGATTGAGGAGGGGGATTGACCTCTCGATTGAGTTTCAACTGGGAATTGTTTTTGTTTAAGTAAACCATCATGGGGGAGAGAAAGTCTCGCCAGTACCCCGAGGAGGAACCATGGCTCGAAAATTATCCAAGCGAATGCAGGCTTTGCGAGAGAAAGTCAAACCAATTGCTTATGCTCCTGAAGCAGCCTTAGCCCTGATGAAGGAGACAGCGACTGCCAAGTTTGAGGAAGCAGCAGAAGTCCACATCCGCCTCGGTATTGATCCCAAGTATGCCGATCAGCAGCTGCGGAGCACAGTGGTTCTGCCGAGGGGCACCGGTCAACAGATTCGGGTAGCGGTGATTGCCCGCGGTGAAAAGGTCACAGAAGCCCAAAGTGCCGGCGCCGACCTGGTGGGCTACGAGGAGCTGATTGAGGAAATCAGCAAAGGGATGATGGACTTTGATCTGTTGATTGCCACTCCCGACGTTATGCCGCAGGTGGCTAAGTTGGGGCGGTTGTTGGGCCCCCGTGGCCTGATGCCTTCTCCGAAAGGGGGAACTGTCACCAACGATTTGACACAAGCGATTCGCGAATTCAAGGCCGGTAAGTTAGAGTATCGGGCCGATCGCAGCGGCATTGTGCATGTAATGTTCGGAAAGTGCACATTCCCGGTGGAGGCTCTGCTGGAGAACCTCAAAGCCGTACAAGAGTCAATCGATCGCAACCGTCCCTCTGGGGCCAAGGGTAAGTATTGGCGAACTCTACATGTTTCTGCTACAATGGGGCCCTCAATCGAGGTTGATATCAATGCCCTGCGAGATCTGAAATTGGCAGCCTAGGGGCTGACGTGCTTCCAGAATCACGCTAGGTCAAAGATTGTTGCTTTTAGGCTTGGATGGTGAATTTTTAGGAGACCTGAGACAGAGCACGCTTCCTACAGTCGAATATCGAGCCAAAGACAGCAGGTGCCGAGAGGCTTAATTTCCTGCCGAGGTTTGAGTAGAGCGCGGAGGGATCCCTTCAGGATTTTTTCCGTGATGTTCTTGCCTCAATGCGTCTTGGCTTCGGCTGAGGCGCATTCTGTTTTGAGTGACCGGGATCCACCCCAAACCAAGCAGCAGAGAGGTTCATCCATTCAAATCAGGAGGTGAGCGCATGGGCAAGCAACCTGTAGCGAAAAAGGCAGAGGTCGTCGAGGAGGTACGATCCCTGCTGCAAGCCAGCCAGATGGTGCTGGTGATCGACTACAAGGGGCTAACGGTTTCAGAAATGAACCAGCTGCGGGCAGAGTTACGCAAGTCGGATTCTGTGTGCATGGTGGTCAAAAATACCCTAATGCGGCGGGCCATCGCCGACCAAAAGGCTTGGGCTGGGATCTCACCCTTCTTGGCGGGGCCATCGGCTTTTATCTTGATTCGGGGCGATATTGCAGCTGCCCTGAAGACCTATCAAGATTTTGCCAAGCAAACCAAGAAGACCGAGTTCCGCGGTGCGGGTATCGAGGGATTATCCCTGACCTTGGAACAGGCGAAAGCCATCGCCGAGCTACCCCCGAAGGAGGTGCTGATAGCCCAAGTGGCAGGCAGCCTCAACTCGGTGGCAACTCGGTTAGCTGTCGGTCTCAATGCTGTGCCCACACAGGTGGCGCGTGGCATTCACGAGATTCCAGCGTCACTGGGGCGGGCGATTCGGGCTATTGCCGACAAGGAGGCCGCTTAGGGGAATTTATCCCCCACCTTTCCGTTCTGCCGGTTTATGGGTTGAAACGGATAGCTATGCACAATGAACATCTTGTTTCTAGATTGTTTAGTCCTCGCATTAGAACACAAGTCAAACCTAAGTTACTGACAAGGAGAACAACACCATGGCTTCTGAGCGCGTTGCAAAAATCCTCGAAGATCTGAAGGCCCTGAGCCTACTGGAAGCTTCCGAATTGGTGAAAGCCATCGAAGAAGCATTTGGCGTCAGTGCTGCGGCCCCTGCTGGTGGCATGATAATGGCGGCTCCTGTGGCAGCAGCGGCGGCAGCTCCGGCAGCAGCAGCTGAGCCTGTAGAAGAACAAACGGCCTTCGATGTTATTCTTGAGGCTGTCCCGGCTGAGAAGAAGATTGCCATTCTCAAAGTGGTGCGCGAGCTGACCGGTTTGGGTTTGAAAGATGCCAAAGATCTGGTGGAGGCTGCTCCCAAGGCTGTTAAGGAAGGAATCCCCAAAGAGGAGGCCAACGATGTCAAGAAGAAGTTGGAAGAGGCTGGTGCTACTGTCAAGGTGAAGTAATTTAACCGCAGAGGGCTACTACTTTCTTTCCGATTGTTTTTGGCCGTTGAGATGAAAACTGTGGAAGGGGCTAGGGCAGCCCCTTTTTTCTTTGCTATGGCAATGCCAATTGTCTGCATCGGGTGAGGGGAAAGGGTTTCTCCCTAGACAACTGCTCTTTTGCGTAGGGATGAGCTATTGATCAAAGGGAGCCATGTGCTGGTCCGGTAGGAGTGTAAGGGGGCTCAACCGACAGAAACCTGTTGGCATGGGGTTGTGAGGAGGAGTGGCACGGTGGCAGTAGAGGATCAACCTAGAGGGATCCCTTGATTGGCAAGGTGATAGCACTGACGAGCAAATAGGCCAGATGGAGAGGAACCTTCCCAAGGCAAACCGTGCCCAGGAAAAACGACAACAGGAGTGCCGTTCTTTACCCTGGCGTTTGGGTTTGGCTCATCTCCTGTCGGGGGGGTTGCATCTTCTGGCTATAGCGCTGGTGGGCTGGCAACCGGGGATCCCGGAAGAGGTGGAGATCATTTCCTTTCAGTGGGTGGAGGTGGAAGCTGAGCCACCCCCGGAGTCAGACTCCATCGCCCCCATCTCTGCCCGCGCATCGGGAACCTCCCATCAACGAGATCCCTACCTATCGGCGCGGCAATCGCAAGTGGACAGCCCTGGAAATCTTGATTTTGAAGTTAAGGAGGGATCCCTATCATCAGACCTTCTGTCTGAAGCTTCAGCCCCAGGTGGACAAACACCCTGGCAAGAGCAAGTGCAGCCGTCCCTACTGTCTCCTACGGCTACCCCTAAACTTCCCCGGACCCCTCGAGAGTTTGAGTCCGCCCTAAAGATGGCTGTAGCCGATCAAGATTGGGCAGAAGCCCTGCAGCTGACACAAAGGTGGCTGGATACCCTCTCCCCCTCTTCCCAACATCGAGAGCTGCTACAGCAGTATCAACAACAGCTGCATAGCTTAATCTCCACCCCGGTCAAGGTTGTAGAGCCTGCTACCATCCCGGCGGTAGCGCCTCAACCTGTAACAAAGGTAACTTTCACTCCAGAGCCCGCTTCCCAAGCGCACCCACCGACCCCCCAAGCCCTTTTGCCCTCACCAGCACAGGATGCAGTTGCACCAACTGAGTTCAGAGAATCCTCCGGTCCCCTTTTGCCCATTCAAGAAAGCGTTTTCCAACCCCAAAACCAGGGAGCACCAAACTCCAAAGCGCAAGAAACCGGCCCACCTAGCCTAGATGCTGCTGCCGAGCCAGACTGGGGCACCTACCTGGCCCAGTTGCAAGAAAAAGTTCGTCAACACTGGATAGTACAGAGAGCCACTGGATCCTACTTGACGGTGGTGCAGATTCGCCTAGACCGGGAGGGATCCCTGAGAGAGCTGCGCCTGCAAACCCCCTCAGAGGATCCCCTGCTGGATGCTGCTGTATTGAGTGCCATTCGACGCTCAGCTCCCTTCCCACCGCTGCCTAAAATCTACACGGGGGAAGATCTAACCCTAGAAATTGATGTACTGAGTGGCTCTCTAGAGGCCAACCCGATTGGGGAGTCGGGGGCTAAACCTTAGAGCTCTAAACCCTCTCAGGCCATGGACTTGCGGCGGTTGCGCCGCACGGCTACTGCCTTGCGCTTACGCTTTTCCAGGTTGGTTTCAAAATGGCGATGGTTACGCAGATCCCGTAGGATGCCCGCCTTGGAAACCTGACGCTTGAAGCGGCGCAGTGCAGATTCAATGCCTTCGTTTTCGCCAATTGTCACTTGGGTCATAAGGGATCCATCTCCTCCATTGAATTCGAAGAAAAACAGGGATTCTTAATAATAAACGATCTCTAGGATACTGACCGGATTTACTGGGCCCGGCTACCAAAGTTGAGGCCTGAAACCACCTCCCCCCCGATAAGATTTACCGTGAATGCAGCTGTTGCTGCAGGAGTCACCGTTGGGGTGGGACTAGGTGGGGTTGGAGGGCTGCCGATCACCGATTGTACGAAGCCAGAGAAGCTGGACACCCGGGTGTATACCCCAAAGAAATTGGGCTGGGCACAACCGATCCCAAAGCTGGTAATTCCTGCTAGGGCAAGGCCATTGCCACTGGGCACAACCAAGGGGCCACCGCTATCGGCCTGGCAAGTATCCACCCCTCCCTGGGGAAAGCCCGCACATAACATGCTGTCTAGAATGATGCCATCGTAGGGCACATTACACTCGGCGTTGGACACGATGGGAACGGTGGCCTGTTGCAAATCCCTGGCAAAACCACTGGGTTCTTGGTCAGGAGTCCGGGGCTGGGTGGCTCCCCAACCGAGGATGGTAGCAGCAGTGCCGGGGGCAGTGAGGGTGGTCTGGTTTGGCTGTACCAGCGGTAGGGTAGGGAAAAAAACCGGTCGGGAGAGGCGAACCAGGGCAATATCGTTCCCGCCGGGTTCTCCCCGTTGTGGGTTGTAGCTGGGGTTAACCACAATTTGAGCAGCACGAATACGCTGACCAGAACCCACGACTAGGCGGTTGGTACCCAGCAACAGATCTAGATTTTGGGGGTTCACCACCTGCTGACCCTGACCGTCGAAAAAACAATGGGCGGCTGTGATCACCCATTCTGGTGTGATCAGGGATCCGCCACAAAACTGCCCCTGAAAAGGATCGGGTTCACCCGCAAGCACCAAAGCCACCATCCAGGGAAAAGCACCTGCCGGAGCATTGCTTCCCCCCACAATGCGCTCTAGCTGTCGGCCAGAACGGGGTGTGGTGAAGACCCGTCCAGGTGGCAAGGTAGCCGTGACACGATAGGTGCCTGGGGGCAGATCAAAAAAACGGAAGTTGCCACTGGCATCACTGGTAACACTGGGTTCCCCTGGATCAAGACGGCCATTCCCATTTAGATCCAAAAAGGTGAGGATACCCGGCAGGCCAGGTTCTCCTGGATCCCGCAGCCCATTGCCGTTGAGATCATCAAAATGGGATCCCTCAATTCGGCCTGTGGAAGGAACCAGAACAGGAGGAACAGAGCGAGAGCCTCCCCCACCTCCTCCACAGGCACTCACCATCAGCATCAGAGAAAAACCCCAAAATATCCACCAGGATTTTTGGGGAGACAGTGATCTAGAGAGGTAGGGCATAGATGATTTCTCCAGAAAAGAAGGGTTGCTAAGTTGAGCTAGCCGGAGATCCCCATGCTTGACAGCCCGATCTTGGGCAGGAGGTAAAGCGTTCGGCCCCAGAATGGCGGAGGAATCCAGATGCTCCACAGCCTGACTTTAGGCAGCCATTTGGCCGCAGTACGCAATTATGTTACCTTTTCTACGGCTCTCGAATGGTTGCGGCTCTGGAGCAGCTTTCTATGCGTTTGGGTGCTACGGCTCTACCCAAAATCCACAATCTCTGGTGCAGCCATGCGCAACCCTTTCCCTCTTGTCACCCGTGTGATTGGGCAGTAAAACCAGGGTGGGAGTGTGTGGGGCCAGATGAATATTGCGGTCTTAGGATTCAAAGGTGGTGTAGGCAAAACCACCACGGCAGTGCACTTGGCTCTCTATCTGCAACAGAAGCAGGGTGAGCCTGGCAACAGCACTTCTCCATCCGCCTTGTTGATCGATGCCGACCCGAACCGCTCCGCCTCCCGCTGGGCAGAGCGGGGATCCCCCTTCCCCATCAAAGTCATGGTCGGGGATCCCACCACACCCACCCCTGCTGGCTTTCAACATACGGTGATCGATACCCCAGCCCGCCCTACTCCAGAACAGTTACAAACCCTGGCCCAGCGCTGTGACCTACTGGTCTTACCCTGCTCCCCTGATGCTTTGGCTCTAGATGCCCTGATCCTGACCGTCAATGCCCTGCAGCGCTTGGGGGCAAAGCACTATAAGGTCCTACTCACCTTGATTCCGCCTTGGCCCAACCGTGATGGAGACGAAGCCCGCAGCTTTCTCAAACAAGCCGGGATCCCCTTTTACCGCCATTCCATTCGTCGTACGGTGGCCTTCCAGCGAGCTGCCCTAGAGGGAGTTTGCATCCATGAGATCCCGGAAGCAAGAGCTAAACAAGCCTGGTCAGATTACGTCGCAGTGGGAGAAGAAATTCTGTCATGAGCAAGTTTGAACGTCTGTTGGATATCCAAGGGATCCCGTCCCGTCCTGCCCCGAAAAAATTAAGCGCCCAGGCTTATAAAATTCCTGATCCGCCCCCCCTACCCGAACTGGTGGAACCTCCTGAAACACTTCCCAAGTCCAGTAGTGCTGAGTATGTCAAACTCACAGCTTATGTTTCTAAAGACACCCATCGCGCTGTTAAACAGGCTCTGTTGGAATCGGATCAAGATCTCTCCGAGCTCATTGAAGCCTTATTGAGCCGGTGGCTGCGCTCCCGCTAGTCTAGGCAAATAACCGGTCCATCGGCAGCACATGCTTCTCCGTGTAGCCACTCTTCCTGGGGGTCAGATTGAGCCAAGGGTATTCCCGCCAACAGCCCCAAAACACCGGCCACCATTGCGATCCAGATGATACGCATGGTCTTCTTCCTCCTTCTGTAATGGGTTTAGTCTCTCGTTTCCCGCTCAACCCCTCTGTGACGGGATCCCCTAACTAAAGGTGATCCGAATCACACCACACCTCCACAGGCTTTTAAGGACTACGTCCCGCTAACGCAAACGACAAGACCTATCTACAGCGGGTGTAAACCGATGACTTGCCTGACATCCTGCTCTATACTGCTTTCGCCTAAACGACGCAAAACATTAACATAGGTTACCCCGTGTTTCTCAGGAAATCGGAAACTACTGTCAGTTCAGTTTTGATAGCTTCGGTAGGGCAGTTGCAGTGGATGAATTGTTGACAGATGACCTTAGAAACACTCTTCAATCAATCCACAAACAAGCACAAACTCTCTTTCAGCGCAGATCTCGGCCAAAGGGCAATAAAGATAAGATGATTAACTTCATATGCTGCTTGGCAAACGGGATCCCAACAACGGTAACTGCCAGAATCAGAGCCCAAAACAAATGGTTCAGCACCAAAGGCCAACCAAACAACAACAGCCAGATCACGTTAAAAATCATCAGCAGCGGGCTATTGGCATTGGGATACTCCACCACCTCTCGACCAAAGGGTGTGAGCACCGCAAACCCCAGCTTTATACTTTGCCAGCCAAACGGAATACCAATGATGGTCAGACAAAGACTTAGCCCCCCCAAGATATAGCCTAAAGCCGTCAGGAAGCCCCCAAAAATTAACCAGATGATGTTACCGATCAAGCTCATGATTTAGGTCCCCTACTATCAAGACTGGATGATTGGGATTATTGCACTCAAGGGACTCAAGCAAGTCAAGAATCAGCTCTTTCAACCTATTGAGTACCCTTACCTTAGCCCGTCTTTGTGAAAATCTCGTTAAGAAGCGACACACTTTGCCCAGATGCAGCCGGTACAGCTTCTCTCAGGAGGATCTGCTTAGCGCAGTCAAATCTGATTTTTAATCGGGAGCTGGTGCCGTCTCATGTTTTGATATGAAGTTTTGTATAAACTCGAGAAAAGTTGTTACTGCTCAAGTTAGCCCAAACAGGCGCCGCTCTGCCTCTTCCATTCGATCCAAGAAAGCAGAAAACTTTGTGGAGATCTCTTCCACCTCATGCAGAAAGACACGCAATGCCTGGTACTTGAAAAACAAGGCTTCCTCGAGGTTGTGGGTTTGGAACTGCTCATCCAAAGCATTACCTAACTCACTTAGGGCATTTTCGATGGCGACTTTGATTAAGCCAATGTTGCGACGTACCAGGCGCATCACCTCCTGCTCCAACTGCGGCTTTTGTTGAGTCAGCTCACTGGTGGCCAAAACCTGCCGCAAGGAAGAATAAGGATCCTCAAAATCACTAGGCACCTCCGTCACCACCTCCGGTAGATCTGGCCGTACCAAGCGGCGTTCCGATTGTTCCAGTTTTTTCAAAATAGCCATAAAGGTCACTGCGGATCCCTCCACATCCTTGAGGAGGCCGCGCAACACCTGGTGCTTCAGAGTGAGATATTGCTCTGGATCCTCATCCTGTAGCCGTTCATCAAGAGCATTACCCAATTCACTCAGGGTGTTTTCAATGGTAACCATAAGGGAGTTGGCGCTGCGATCCAGTAACTGCTGCGAGCGCTCAGGGAGTTGGTGCGGGAGAACAGGCGGCGGTGTAGCAGAGCGAGGGCGCGAGGTAAGGGGAGCTGGTTCAGCAGCAGGTGGAGCAAAAGAGGCCTCAGGCCAAGCATCTCTACCCAGCTCAGACTCATACAGGTTAACCGCCTCCTCTCCATCCACCTGTGAGGGATCTAAAGTCCAAGGCTCAGCCCAGGTGATCCGGCTGGACGCTTCCCCATCCAGCCAATCCAGATCTCCAGATGCAGCTTCAGCTACCAGTCCGTTCTCACCCAAGGGTTCAACGGGCAAGTAAACGTAGAGGGGCTTCATCACTTGCACCAAAGCGTTGGCTGCTTGCCCATCCTGTTCCGGCTCTTGCAGCTGCTGCACTGCTTGCTTCAGCCGCGTTTCCAGCTCCTCAGGTGAGTTGCAAGCCTCATAAAGTTCCCTCAGTAGGTCATCGAGGCTGTAACTGCGCAAGGCTGCCAACCCCTGCAGATTGGGTTCCAACTTGTGATGTAGGGCCGTAAACACCACCAGCTTGGCCCGCAGAGGACTGGTTTGCCGCATCACCCCTGCTCTTAGTTCAAAGGGATCGTAGTCTTGCTTTCGCAGTTGCATCCCTCCATAGCTGAGCGGTAGCCTAGGTTGGGGTGCAACCCAGTTGGAGGGATCCGGGGTAGAAGAGGCAAAATCTGAGGCAAAATCTGCGGAAGACTGCTCTTGGTAGAAAGGTTGCAGCTTGCTGAGCAGCATCTTGGCAATGCGGGCATACTCTGCTTTTTTGTTGATGCGGCCAATCACCTCCCGAAGGCGCTGCCCCAAAGACTCTAGGGTGGTGTGCTCACGGCAGAGTTGCTGCAGCAGGCTCCTTAAATCCACCTGGCTCAGCTTGCTGGTATCACTTTCCCAAGTGTTGGTACAGGTAAAATAGACGAGCTTTTTAACTCGGTCTGCATCTCCCCCCTGCTGTATTTCCTGCACAGCCAAACCAAAGGGATCCAAAACGACCATAGGGAAAAAGCTGCTAAGCAGGGGTAAGCGTATCCAATACTACAACGACTTTTCAGGGAAGATAGGTCATCTACGCAGCAGGATGGCTCATCCTTCCACCGGCCGACCCTATTCTAGCCGGGGATCCCTTCTTTGTTGAATGGGGTTGGAACTGAACTGATATTTTGCACAAGCAACAGCTATCGGCGTATCGATAGATTGACCCAAAACTTTTTTCCTGTCTACCCATACACCTTCTGCAGCACCGTTTCTACCTGTACCACATGCCGATTGAGACCGAGTTTTTCCGCCGGGATCCCTAGAGCTAAACCCACCAGCTGCGGCAGGTGCAGAATGGGGATCCCCAGTTTGCGCCCGATTACCGCTTCCACCTCCGGCTGGCGAGAGTCCAAATTGAGGTGGCACAATGGACAGGGAGTAACCAAGCAATCGGCTCCTGCTTCTCGGGCCTCGAGCAAGTGGCGGCCAGCCATTGTAAAAGATTGCTCCGGAGCATAGCTAGAGATGGGCCAACCACAACATTGAGTGCGCCCCCGATACCAAATGGGTGTTGCCCCCAAACACTCAAACAGATTTTCCATAGAACGGGGAGCCTGCGCCAGATCAAAGCGAGCAATATCGTGGGTACGCAGCAGGTAACAACCGTAGAAAGCTGCACAGCGCAGCCCTTTTAAGGAGCGTTTGACCTGCTGCTTTAGACGTTCTAGGCCGTAATCAGAAACCAACATCCACAGCAGGTGTCGTACATCACCGCTACCCTGATAGGGGCTTTCGCACCCTCCTTTCTGGCAGAGGGTTGCAATGTGATGGAAATACTCCGGGTTACTGGTTTTCGCCGCTTTTAACTTCTCATTTACCCGGCCCAGTACCCCTTGACAGGTGCTGCAATGGGTGAGCATCGGTAGACCCAGAGCTTCTGCCAAAGCCAAGTTACGGGCATTCACCGTATCTTCAAGTAGCTCCGATTCTTCCTTGAAGGTGCCGGAGCCACAGCAGGAAGCTGATTCTAATTCCACCAGCTCAACACCCAAATGCCGAGTGACTTGAGCGGTGGCGTCGTAGAGCTCACGGCAGGCCCCCTGGGCCACACAGCCGGGGTAGTAGGCATAGCGCAAGGGGGAAGCAGCCGCAGTCATTCCAAAATAGCCAGGCGAAAATAGCTAGAAGAGATTATTCTAACCGGTCTTCTTTTCTGCTGCTGCGCTGTTTTGTCCTAACTCGATGGATCCGACCACCCCTCTTGCTGATACGATTGCTGCTATTGCCACCGCAGTGGTTCCTGAACAGGGCAGTGTTGGCATCGTCCGCCTTTCGGGATCCCGGGCTTTATCGATTGCCCAAGCCATTTTTACCCCCGCCCGTCCGCGCTATCCCTGGAAAAGCCACCAGATGATCTACGGCTGGATCCGGGATGAGAAGGGACAAGTCCTGGACGAAGCGCTGGCGGTGTGGATGCAGGCTCCCCGCTCCTATACCCGTGAGGATGTGGTGGAGCTTCACTGCCACGGCGGGATCATGGTGGTACAAGCAACTCTACAACAGTGCTTGCGTCAGGGATCCCGTCTGGCCCAACCGGGAGAGTTTAGCTTGCGGGCCTTTTTGAACGGACGGATTGATCTCACCCAAGCGGAGAGTATCGCCGATTTGGTGGCGGCGCGGTCTCCGCAGGCAGCCCAAATGGCCCTGGCGGGCTTGCGGGGCAAGTTGGCAGCCTCCATTCGCACCCTGCGGCAACAGTTGCTGAGTTTATTGGCGGAGATCGAGGCCCGTATCGACTTTGAAGAGGATTTGCCTCCTTTGGATATTCCTACTTGGCAAGCCCAACTGCAGCAGTGCCAAACCCAGATCCAAACCCTATTGGCCACTACAGCACGGGGCCAACTGCTGCGTACCGGTCTCAAGGTGGCTATCGTTGGACGACCGAATGTGGGTAAATCCAGCCTGCTCAATGCCTGGTCCGGTCAGGATCGAGCTATTGTAACAGAGTTGCCAGGCACAACCCGCGATGTAGTGGAGTCCAACCTGGTGGTGAAAGGGATCCCGGTACAACTGCTGGATACGGCCGGTATTCGGGATACAGAAGACCCCGTAGAACGGCTGGGGGTCGAACGCTCCACCCGCCTAGCCCAAACAGCAGACCTATTGGTGCTGGTGATCGATGCCCAAGCGGGCTGGACAGCAGCCGATGCCGCCATCTATGAGTCCATCCGCCATCGCCCCCTGATCTTAGTGGTCAACAAAACCGATCTTGCCCCCCTGGAAGGGATCCCCCTGCCTGCAGAAATTACCCATCGCATCCCCACCGTCGCTGCCCAAGGGCAAGGGATCCCTGCCCTAGAAGCCGCCGTTGAAGAGATTGCCTACCAAGATCGCCCCCCCGCCAACCTGGAGGTTAGTCTCAACCAACGGCAGGCTGCAGCCCTGATGCAAGCTCAGGCCAGCCTAGAACAAGTACAGCAAGCCATTCAACAGCAGCTCCCCCTCGATTTTTGGACCATTGACCTGCGGTCTGCCCTGCATGCCCTCGGACAAGTGACCGGCGAAGAAGTTTCAGAGTCAGTTCTAGATCAGATCTTCAGCCGCTTCTGCATCGGTAAGTAACCGCTCTAACTCATACTCATTTTGAGTTTGTGTTAGTATGATTTCAGCAGACAACAGCCCACTTCCCTGCAGTGGGATTGTTTCTCAGGCAGTTGTCCATGCTCGATAATAGAAACCAATATCGAGGAGCTTGGTTATGATCACCAGCGAGAAATCTCATTTGTACTCCAGCCACATTGATCTACCTCAAGACTCCCGTGTCCAACTGGTGGCCCTGCTCAATCAGGCACTGGCAGACACAGTGGATCTGAAAACTCAGGTAAAGCAAGCCCACTGGAATGTTAAAGGCATGAACTTTATCGCTCTGCACGAGATGTTCGATACCTTTGCCGGCACCTTAGAAAACTACGTCGACATGCTGGCAGAGCGGGTGACGGCCCTTGGGGGAGTTGCGCGGGGCACAGCTCGCATCGTCGCCCAAACCTCTGCTTTACCGGAATATGACCTAGCCGCCGTAGAAGGGCGGGATCACCTGCAAGCTTTGGCCTCTCGCTATGGGCAGTATGCTGCCTCCATCCGCCGCAACATCGATCGCACCACCGAGCTAGGCGATGCGGATACGGCTGATCTGTTCACGGAAATCTCCCGTCAGATTGACAAAGATCTCTGGTTCATTGAGGCTCATTTACAGGCGTGATCGCAGATCCTATGGGTGTAAGTGCTCCGCTTCTGTACCTGCTTGGATTGGCTACTCTTCTGAGCGTGGCAGGCTTCTTTGTCTTAAGGGAGGTGTTGCGGGTACGGGCCCAGGAACAGGTGATTAACCGGCTGCAACCCCGTCTGAGCAAAGAGAAGGGATCCCCGCAGGAGCATTACGAGCTAGGCAGCGTTTATCTGCAAAAGCGCCTTTACGATCAAGCCATTGCTCAGATGAAAAAGGCTTTAGAAGTGGCGGGAGAAGACATTCCTCCTGTCTGTAACGCTCTTGGTTTTGCCTATTTCAGCCAAGGGCAGTACGATCTGGCCATTCGTTACTACAAGGATGCAGTGACTGCCGATCCAAACTACGTGACCGGCTGGAATAATTTGGCCCATGCCTATGAGAAGAAAAATCTCTATGGGCCAAGCCTAGAAGCCTATGAAACTGCCCTGAAATTGGATCCAAAGAATGCCATAGCCAAGCGTCGCTCCGATTCACTGCGTAAACGCTTACAGCCCAGTACCTGAAGAGTGGATCCAAGTTCATGGGTTTTATCTTCATCCAGAAGTACCCTTGCCGGGAATGCCAGGCCATTGGTGGTCAGAATAAACTCTGCTCCAGACCGATACAATACCTGCCTTTCCCCTCAAAAGAGGGCTGAAATCTTGAGCACAAATAGAGGATCCGGTATCGTGTTGCTTGGGCTGGTATCATACGTTGAATCAAATAAATGAGAGGCCATTTCATGGACGGGCAATCAGTGGCACCTGTGGTTTTGGTGATCCTAGATGGCTGGGGTTACAGAGATGCTCTCGACGGCAACGCGGTGCTGGGTGCTCATACCCCTGTGCTGGATAGCCTCTGGGCTACCTACCCCCACACACTTCTGCAAGCTTCGGGGCGAGCTGTGGGCCTACCGGCTGGCCAAATGGGCAACTCAGAAGTTGGGCATCTAACCCTAGGTGCTGGGCGGGTAGTCCCCCAGGAACTGGTGCGCATCAGCGATGCAGTGGAAACGGGATCCCTGATGCAGGAGCCGCTGTTGGTGGATCTCTGCCGCAACCTCAAGGAACGGGGTGGCCGTCTCCATTTCATCGGCCTTTGTTCGAAAGGAGGAGTCCACTCCCATATTGACCATCTTTATGGTCTGCTGAAACTGGCCGCCCAAGCAAAAGTACCCGCCTATATTCACGCCATTACCGATGGCCGCGACACCTCACCACGGGAAGGCGTCACAGTTTTGGCCGACCTACAAAAGGAGTTGGATCGGTTGGGCAACGGCGTGATTGCTACCCTAAGCGGACGTTACTACGCTATGGATCGGGATCGTCGCTGGGATCGCACCCAAAAGGCCTATGAAATCATGACCGAAGAGGGTCCAGGCCAGGGACGCAGCGTTGTTGAGGTGATAGAGGAGTTTTACCACCAAGACTTAACGGATGAGTTTATTCCCCCCACCCGCCTTGCCCCTGGAGCAATTCAAGCGGGGGATGGAGTTATCTTTTTCAACTTCCGCCCTGACCGGGCTCGGCAATTGACCCAAGCGTTTGTCTGCCCTGATTTTTCCGGTTTTGAGCGCCCGTTGCTGCCCAACTTGACCTTTATCACCATGACCCAGTACGGAGCGGATTTGCCGGTAGAGGTCCTGTTTAAGCCCCAAAACTTGGATCACCTGCTTGGCCAAGTGGTGAGTGAAGCCAATCTGAAGCAGTTGCGCATCGCCGAAACCGAGAAGTACGCCCATGTCACCTACTTCTTCAACGGCGGCATTGAGCAACCTTTTGCCGGTGAAGATCGGATCTTAGTGCAAAGCCCCATGGTGCCCACCTACGATCAAGCCCCGGAAATGTCGGCAGCAGAGGTGACCGAAAAAGTCATCGAAGCCATCAGCCGCCGCGAGTACAGCCTGGTGGTGTTGAACTATGCCAATCCGGATATGGTTGGCCACACAGGTAACTACGAGGCAACAGTGAAAGCCTTAGAGGCTGTGGATCGCTGTATTGGCAAGTTACTGGCAGCTGTGGTGAAGGTGGGCGGAACCACTCTCATTGTGGCGGATCACGGCAATGCCGAACTGATGTGGGATGAGAACCACAACCCCTGGACTGCCCACACCACCAATCCTGTTCCTTGCATCTTGGTGGAGGGGGAAGGCCGCAAAATCCCCGGCCACGGTACGGATGTGAAATTGCGCTCTGATGGCACCTTGGCGGATGTGGCCCCTACCCTCCTAGAGATTTTGGGTTTGCCCAAGCCCCAAGAAATGACAGGCCACTCCCTATTGCAGCCGGCAGATTATTCGGTGCTACAGCGACACCCAACTTCGGCAGTGCGTTGAAGATCAGCTGAACCGGCAGGAGCTTCGCCAGAGACCTCAATGGCTCTCAGCTACAGGGATCCCCACCTGTTTCAGCCAGGCCTCTAGCTCCGACCACTGCCCATAAGTGGCCAGAGGTTGGGGTTGAGCAGGATTGTAAGGAGCCGGCAACCGCTCCAGAGAAACAAACCGCGCTGTCGGGGGAATCACCGCCTCGTCCACATCAGCAGGGGTAGAGCGCATTAGAGAGCTGCTCACGCCCCGATAGATCAACACTACGTCGGATCCCTCCTCCCCCTCCACTTGAACCCGCAACACCTCCTGCGGGTGCGCTTGGCTGTAACGTTCTAGGGCCAGTGGCCAAGGTAAAGCCATCACTTCTCCCCTCCTATCAAGACAGAGTTGAGGGGGCCACCGGGTCGCAGCCGCCACACAAAATAGACACTGTAGAGCAGATAAGCTACCAAACCCAAGGCCCCCACACCACCCAGTAGCTCCACCGGCAGCTGGGGGTGAAAAATCTCTCGAAACCGCAGCGGTGGCCCAAACCAAGCCCGACAAGCCTCCGACAGGGACATGCCAAAAGCACAGGGCACAAACGCCCCCGAAAAGAGGATCCCAATCCCCATGTAGCCAGTTAAGATCCAGCGCCAGAGCAGAAACGCCCGCGCCACCCCCGTTCTAGACTGTTGCAGAGCCTGGCCCCAATCTTGCCAAAACCAAACACAGACCAAGATCAGCAGCCTAGCCATTGCCCCTGCTAAAAAACTAACCGGCAGACCGGCAATCATCAGATAGACCGTCACCGCCAACAAACTAGATACCCGCCAGTAAACGATCAGCAGCTGAATCAGAGGACGTAGCCCCACCCCAAAGGCCCAAACCAACAGCAGCAAAGGCACCACCACCGTCAGAGCCACTGCCAAGCTGTAGTCCAGCCAGATAGCATCCGTCAGGCTCATCTTTCTCCTTACCCCACCTACCCTCAGTATAGGAAGGGGCAGAATCACAAAACCTTACAATTTCCCCAATTAGCATAGACAAAACTTTACACCAAGTAACTCTCAGAAAGTTTTCCAATTTCTGCCGTCGCCGATCCGCGAAAGTGGTAGATTCTTAGAGGAACATCCGGTGGTTCAGGGAGTCAGTCGCCTTTCTGAGTAACAAATGGATGTTTCACTTGGCCTCAACTCAGCCTAATACCGTTAAGTATTGTTACTTAATCGTGTTATGTTGAGTTACGGTCGAACCCCAAGAGGTATTACCTCATCTCATGGCACGTTCTCTCAGACTTCTCTCCCATAGCTTTAGCCATCAGAAGGCAACTCAGTGGAAGCCCAGACCGCTGCCTCCCCTACCTGAGGTGGCTAGCCACCCTGAGAAGCTTGGGGAACCCGACTCACGGACTGAGGTTCAGGATCTACCCCTGAAAGCGGTGGAGCCAGGTAAGGGAAGCTATGGGCAGCTGGAGTTATGGCTGATCTCGGTGACCTTAGGGGTCAGCCTAGCCATTGGGCTCTGTGTGGCTTTTGTTTACTCCTTTACGGTAGCTGCCAACTACATGCTGGGTGCAGTAGTAGGAGTGGTTTATCTGCGAATGCTAAGTCGAGCTGTAGCAGAACTGGGCAAAAGCCGCAACCGTTTGGGGGTAGGTCGTCTGGCTCTGTTTGTCGGGCTAATTGTTTTGGCCACTCGGCTGGAAGCTTTGCAAGTTTTGCCTATTTTCTTTGGCTTTATGACCTACAAAGTCACTCTGCTGATTCATACTGTTCAAGCCTTGACACGTTCATCCTCTTCTACGTGACACCCATGAACCTGTCTTTCTTCTCTCACATTTTCCTGGCAGAACTGGAGGTTGGTCATCACCTCTACTGGCACCTTGGCAAGTTCACCGTACATGGGCAGGTTTTGATCACCAGTTGGATCGCCATCGCCCTCATCCTGACGGTGGTGGTGCTGGGCACCCGCCAGTTGCAACGGGAGCCGGCTGGTCTGCAAAACTTTGTTGAGTACGCGCTGGAGTTTGTGCAAGGGATTGCCCGCGCCCAGATAGGTGAGAAAAACTTTCGTCCTTGGGTACCCTATGTCGGCACCCTATTTCTGTTTATTTTTGTCTCCAACTGGATGGGTAATCTCTTCCCTTGGAAGCTGATTCCATTGCCGGAAGGGGAACTGGCCTCTCCCACCAATGACATCAATACCACGGCTGGATTGGCTTTGCTGACCAGCGGCATGTACTTTGTGGCGGGCATCAGCAAGCGGGGTCTAGGCTACTTCAGAAAGTACATCGAGCCCACTCCCGTTTTGTTGCCCATCAATGTCTTGGAAGACTTCACCAAGCCCCTTTCCCTTAGCTTCCGACTGTTTGGCAATATTTTGGCGGAAGAACTGGTGATTGCGGTGTTGGTGCTACTGGTGCCTTTGTTTATTCCGGTGCCGGTGATGATTTTGTTCCTGTTTACAGGAGCAATTCAAGCCTTGATCTTCTCTACCCTCTCAGCTGCCTACATCGGGGAGGCATTAGAAGGTCACGGAGGTGGGGAGCACCACGATTGATCGAATCAGGTGATCGTTGGGTATCCCTTCTCTGGTAAGGTTTGTTGGGGCTGACAGTCTTGTTCTGAAAGCCGCTGACAAGGAAGTGATTTGTAGCTGATGTATTGTTTCAGGGCAGATCACTTCGTCGTTGGGAAAACGTTATCTCTCATCTTGTTCTTGTCAATCACCAAGGAGCGTCCGAATTATGGATCCATTAACCTCTGCTGCTTCTGTTCTGTCTGCTGCTCTGGCCATCGGTTTAGCATCCCTAGGCCCTGGACTCGGTCAGGGGAACGCTGCTGCTGCTGCCATGGAGGGGGTAGCCCGTCAGCCGGAAGCTGAAGACAAAATTCGCGGTAACTTGCTGGTCAGCCTTGCTTTTATGGAAGCTTTGACCATCTATGGCTTGGTGGTGGCCTTAGTGCTCTTATTTGCTAACCCCTTTGCCTAAAGCTCATGGGGGTAGATTACCTGGCTAAGCCTGTTCAGGAGTCTGCCCCCTGACTTAACCTAATGTGAGATAGAAATTGTTCCTGTTGGGGCCGCAACGCCGATGCTCTTTCAAATCCTCTTGGCTGCTGAAGTTGCTGAAAAAGGTGGGCTATTTGATTTCGATGCCACCCTACCTTTGATCGCCATTCAGTTTTTGCTGTTGGTGGCGGTGCTCAATGCTTTGTTTTATGAGCCGGTCACCCGCACCATGGACAGTCGCAGCGACTACATCCGTACCACTCAGGCGGAAGCCCAAGAGCGGCTAGACAAGGTGATGGCCTTAACTCGCCAATACGAGACTGAAATCAGTCAAGCCCGCCTCAAGGCTCAGCAACTGATTGCCGAAGCCGAAGCAGCGGCGGCACGAATTCGGTCTGAGAAATTGGCGGTCGTTCAGGCGGAGCTTCAGGGGAAGCTGGAGACTGCCCGCATCCAGTTAGAGGAAGAGAAGCAGGCAGCTCTGAGCCAACTGCAACAGCAGGTGGATGAGATTGCTGCCCAAATCCTCCAGAAGCTCTTGGGTAGCGCCCGCTAGCCCCGATTTGGAAAGTGCCTTAAGTGCCTTTGGAGTAGAGCATGACACCTATATGGAGCTTGACACCCGGTTGGATCTTTGCTGTCGCTGAGCCGATGGCCGAGGCTGCGGAAGTGCTTGCAGAGTCGGAAGAGGGGAATCTGTTGGGCAGGGTTCTCGACAGTAACTTGGTCAACATCGTGATTATTCTCATCCTGCTCTTTATTCTGGGTCGTAAGGTGGTGGGTGAAGCGCTGGTTAAGCGGCGAGAGGCTATCTTGCACGAGTTGCAACAGGCAGAGCAGCGGAAGCAGGAGGCGATCGAAAAGTTGGCAGATCAACAGCAAAAGTTGGCCCAAGCCCAGCAGGAAGCTGAGCGCATTCTTCGCCAGGCAGAAGCCAACGCCGAAGCCCGTCGCCAGGAATTGCTAGAGCAAGCGGATCGAGAAATTGAACGGCTGCGGGCCACTTCTGAGAAGGAGGTATCTACTGAGCAGGAGCGGGTTTTACAGGAGTTACGCCTGCGAATCCTGCAACAGGCTTTGAGCAGGGTCGAGCAAGAGCTGCCACAATACCTAAACGATCAGGTTCACCAAAGACTGATCGACCAAGGGATCCAAATGATTGCCCGCTAGATGAGGAGAGCAGGAAAGTATGACTGTTCGTGCAATGGCTCAACAGGTGGTGGATCCCTACGCTGAGGCTCTGATTTCACTCGGTTCTAGCCAGGGGGTATTGGACACTTTTGCAGCTGATATTCGCTTCATCGCTGCTGTGCTTGAGTCCACACCCGAACTAGGGCGGTTTTTGGCCAACCCGGTTATCAAGGCCGAAACAAAGAAAGCCCTGTTGCAACAGGTTCTGGCGGAGCAAATTCACCCGCTACTGTTGAATACCCTCAAGTTATTGAGCGACCGTCGCCGCATCATGTTTCTGGGGGCGGTTTGTCAGCGCTTCTTGGACTTGCAACGGAAGCTGCAGAATATTGCTTTGGCCCAAGTGATCACGGCTGTACCTTTGACGGAAGCCCAGCAACAGTCTATCCGGGAGCGGGTGCGGGACTTCACCCGGGCCAACGGTGTGGAGTTGCAGATCTCTGAGGATCCGGCTCTGATCGGTGGAGTGATCATCAAGATTGGATCCCAGGTGATTGACCTGAGTTTGCGGGGTCAGTTGCGTCGTCTTGCTTTACAGCTGACCTAAGTTTGCCCTTGTCTATTGTTCTTCCCGAATCACTTTTAGAGGACTGCTATGGCTACCATTCGCCCTGACGAAATCAGCACCATTATCAAACAGCAGATTGAGCAGTACAACCAGGAGTTACAGGTTTCCAATGTCGGTACCGTCTTGCAGGTTGGTGATGG
Source organism: uncultured cyanobacterium (assembly GCA_937944885.1). Classification (GTDB taxonomy): domain Bacteria; phylum Cyanobacteriota; class Cyanobacteriia; order Thermostichales; family Thermostichaceae; genus Thermostichus. The sequence continues at coordinate 5,259 of CALFBB010000043.1, read as the reverse complement.
TATCGCTCGCATCTATGGTCTAGATAAGGTGATGGCCAGTGAACTGCTGGAGTTTGAGGATGGCACTATCGGCATTGCCTTGAACCTGGAAGAAGACAACATTGGTGCGGTGTTGATCGGATCAGGGCGCAATATCCAGGAGGGCTCCACCGTCAAATCTACTGGGAAAATCGCCAGCATTCCTGTCGGGGAAGCGCTGTTGGGCCGGGTGGTGGATCCCTTATGTAACCCCATTGATGGCAAGGGGCCAATTCAGTGTACTGAGTCTCGTCTGATTGAGTCTCCTGCCCCTGGCATTATCGATCGCCGCTCGGTGTATGAGCCTTTACAAACCGGTATCACGGCTATCGATGCCCTCATCCCCATCGGTCGGGGTCAGCGGGAGCTGATCATCGGTGACCGTCAAACTGGCAAAACTACTGTAGCTGTAGACACAATTCTCAACCAGAAAGGCCAGGATGTTATCTGTGTTTACGTTGCTATTGGCCAAAAGCAAAGTACGGTTGCCCAGGTGGTTGGCACCTTGGCGGAGCGCGGTGCTCTTGAGTACAGCATTGTGGTGGTTGCTGGTGCTGATAGTCCGGCTCCGCTACAGTGGTTGGCTCCCTACTGTGGGGCGACGATTGCCGAGTATTTCATGTACCAGGGTAAGCACACCTTGGTGGTTTATGATGATCTGTCTAAGCAAGCGGTGGCCTACCGGCAAATGTCCTTGCTGTTGCGCCGTCCCCCTGGTCGAGAAGCCTATCCTGGCGATGTGTTTTATTTACACTCCCGTTTGTTGGAGCGGGCTGCCAAGCTGAGCAGTGAATTGGGGGAGGGATCCATGACGGCCCTACCGATTGTGGAAACCCAAGCCAATGATGTGTCTGCTTACATCCCCACCAATGTTATTTCCATTACCGATGGTCAGATCTTTCTGGAGTCTGACCTGTTCAACGCCGGTATCCGCCCTGCCATCAACGTGGGGATTTCCGTCAGCCGGGTTGGCTCGGCGGCTCAAACCAAGGCGATGAAAAAAGTAGCTGGCTCTATCAAGGTGGAATTGGCCCAGTTCCGGGATCTGGAAGCCTTTGCCCAGTTTGCCTCTGACCTCGATGAAGCAACCCAAAAACAATTGGCTCGTGGCCAACGCTTACAAGAGATACTGAAGCAGCCGCAATACTCGCCCCTCTCTTTGGATCAGCAGGTGGCGATTATTTACGCTGGCACTCGTGGCTACCTGGATGACATTCCGGTGGAGAAGGTGGCTGCTTTTAAACAGGGACTTCTTAGCTACCTGAGCAGTGCCCATCCCAAGTACGGAGAAATCATCCGCTCCACCAAGCAACTGACGGAGGAAGCAGAGGAGCTCCTAAAGACGGCCATCACAGAGTTCAAGCAAACTTTCACGGCGCAAGTAAGTTAAGGTGCAAGGGTTCACTGGCGTAGATGTGGGGATCCCCTGAGGTGATTTTCTGGAAGGGATCCCTATAAGACTCACCACAGTAGAGGGGATAGGTCATGGCAAACCTCAAGGGCATTCGTGATCGGATCAAGTCAGTTAAAAACACCCGCAAGATCACCGAGGCAATGCGGCTGGTGGCAGCGGCTCGGGTACGGCGTGCCCAGGATCAAGTGAATGCCACCCGTCCTTTTGCAAATCGTTTGGCACAGGTGTTTTATCGGTTGCAAACTCGTCTAAGGTTAGAGGATGTCAATCTACCCCTGCTCCAGCAGCGTCCAATTCAAAAGGTAGGTCTGTTGGTAGTTTCTGGGGATCGCGGCCTGTGCGGAGCCTATAACTCTAACGTGATCAAACGCACTGAGGAGCGCATCTGTGAAATTCAGGCGGCGGGTATCCAAGTGACCCTTTACCTGGTAGGGCGCAAGGCGGTGCAATACTTTCAGCGGCGTTCTACCCCGATTACCAAGACCTACACGAACTTGTCTCAAATTCCTTCTGCGGCTGAGGCAGCTCAAATCGGGGACCAGCTGCTGTCTGCCTTTGTTTCAGAGAAGGTAGACAAGGTGGAGCTGATCTACACTCGCTTTGTTTCCTTGATCAGCTCTCGCCCTGTGGTGCAATCCATCTTGCCTTTGGACCCTTCTCGCCTATCTACTCAGGATGATGAGATCTTCAACCTGTTGGTACGGGGTGGCGAGTTTACTGTAGAACGCACCAAGGTGGTTGCAGCTGTTTCTGCCCCTCCCCAGGACATGATCTTTGAGCAGGATCCGGTTCAAATTTTGGATGCCCTGTTGCCCCTTTATCTGAACAACCAATTGTTACGGGCTCTACAGGAGTCAGCTGCCAGCGAGTTGGCAGCCCGGATGACCGCCATGAATAACGCCAGTGACAATGCCAGCGAGTTAATTCGCACCTTGGGACTTTCTTACAATAAGGCTCGGCAAGCAGCTATTACCCAAGAGATCTTAGAAGTGGTGGCCGGAGCAGAAGCACTGTAGACGTTCGCCCGCTCTGGAAAGAATGTGCAGCTAGGATCCTCTCTTGAACTGGTGATCGGCTTGCAGAAGTCGCCAGACCAGCCTTAGGCTTGGTCCGAGTATCTGCCAACTCCGATACTGAACCACTAAGGATCCCTTCCCCCGCCAGCCTACCCGTGTAAAAGTAAGGCGGATGTGCTGGGCTAGCTGAGGAGGCAATGCTGCCATCAATCCAAGCCCTTGGCCGGTAAGAGCAGGATCCGCAAGGCCAATTTCTAACCCCCCCTGCCAGCTTTTTAGCTGAAGTTGTCTTCCAAGTTGGAAAAGTGCAGGCCCATAGCGAGGTAAGTCTACCCAACTGAGAGTCGGAGGTCCGGGTTGAGGCCAACGCCTGCCCCAGTAAAGGGATCCCCAACGGCACTGCCAGCCACGATGGCTAACCTGCAAGACCAGCCTCCCTGGGAGGTGCCATTGCCCAATCCAGACTAAAGGCCCATCCCAAGGTTTGCGGTAGCGCAACGTTACCCTTTGGGGCAAAAGTAGAAGCGTTACTGCCAGGCCCACCGGCAGTAGTCCAATCAGCAGATAGATCACAGGCTTTGCTCTTGTTGGCCACAGCCATGGGACACTCTGCCGGACAGGGAGCGATGGACAGAAAATAGCCTCAATGATATGCCTGTTACATTCATATCAGACTTTTCGTGAGCTCAGTAAACTATGAAACGCTTGCTTGACTCTGTTGCGGTAGCCGTTGCTTCCTTGTTGTTGAGCGGCCCTGTGCCAGTGGTGGGAAGTAGTGTAGAGCCTGCCTTCGGACAGGTCTATGGGCCAGATTACAGTTCAGCCATTCCCATCGAGGAGGTCATCCGCATTGCCCGAGCCAATTATCCTAACGTTGGCATTAAGGAAGTTGAACTCGACTTTGAGAAAAAGGTGGGAATCTTGGTCTGGGAAGTCAAGTTCTTCAATGGCGTCAAGCTCTATGTCGATCCTAGGTCTGGGTCTGTTATAGGGCGATACTGGTAGTTAAGGCAGTGATGTTAGCAATCAGACTGTCTCTTGGGTGGCTTAGCAAGTGAAAAGTTTAGGAGGATTGAGGAGATATCCTTGGACATGCGTTGTCCTAGCTGAAAGCTAGCGGCTGATCTGCTCTAAGCTAGAATGCTCTCTATCCGTCTCGCTGCCCCCCTGATGGACGACCCTCCTTTATCGTTGGCGGCTGCGGCTGCCTTCCCCGAAACTGAACTTTCCTGGGGAGATGCCTCCCTTAGCCTCCTCTGGGTCATCGGTCTTTTAGCCATTAATGCCTTTTTTGTCGCGGTCGAGTTTTCGCTGGTGTCGGCGCGGCGCTCGCGCATGTTGCAGTTGGCCAGCGAGGGGAACCGTCAGGCAGCCCTAGTCCAGAAGGCACAGGAACAATTGGAATATTCTCTCTCCACCACTCAGTTGGGCATTACCCTGGCCAGTGTGTTGCTGGGTTGGATTGGAGCCACCAAAGTTGCACCCACCCTATTTCTGGCTTTAAGCCAGCTGGCTTGGTTTCAGAGGGCGGACGCAGCCGTGATGCAGGGGCTGTCGGTGGTGGTGGTATTTTCGTTGCTCACCTATTTTCAAATTGTGGTAGGGGAACTGATCCCGAAAACCCTGGCCATTCTCTATTCAGAGCCGATTGCGTTGCGCCTGGCCTGGTTAAACCGTTTGGTCAGTCGTCTCTTGCAGCCCTTTGTGGAACTGCCACGCTTTTCCTCCCGCTGTGTATTGCGACTCTTAGGGGTACGGATCCCGGAAAACAGCTCCTTTTACAGCACCATGACGGTGGAGGAATTACAGTTGTTAATTGCTTCATCGGTGGAATCGGGCAACATCGAAGCTGAGGAGCGAGAACTGCTAACCAACATTTTTGAGTTTGGGGAGACTGTTGCTAGTGAAGTGATGATCCCCCGCACCAGCATTGATGCTGTGCCTGAAACCGCAACGGTTCAAGAGGTACTGGCGGAGGTGGCGGAGTCGGGGCATTCCCGTTACCCCGTTTTTGGTGAATCTTTGGATGATATTCGAGGGTTGATCCACATCAAAGAAGTGGTTAGCCAATTGGCCAAGGGATCCCTGGATTTGCAAAGCCCAATCACGGAATTCATTCGCGAGGCCCACTTTGAGCCGGAGAATAAGTTGATTGCGGAGTTGTTACCGGAAATGAGGCAGCACCACTGGGCAATGGTGGTGGTTGTGGATGAGTTTGGGGGTACAGCTGGGCTGATTACGATCCAAGACTTGGTGGAGGAGATTGTTGGCAAACTCTCGGATGGCCCGGATCTGGGGGAAAAGGAACCGGACATCCAAGAAATCGATGAGAATACACTTCTGATTCAAGCTCAGTTGGATGTGGAGGAGATCAACGAGCGTTGTGGTCTCAGCCTCCCACCCCATGAGGATTACCAGACCCTTGGCGGCTTTCTGATTTACCACATGCAGAAGATCCCCCGTAGCGGGGAAAAGTTCACCTACCAAGACCTAGAGTTTCAGGTGGTACGCATGGAGGGACCACGGGTAGATCGGGTGAAGGTGGTGCGTCAAGCAAGACCCCGGGAAGATGCTCTGCCGTTACTCCCCCAACCACAAACATCGAGATCCCCCTCATGACCCTCGGTAGAAACGGTCATCCTATCCCTAACCGACGTGATTCCATTACCTCTCCGCGCCATAAAGCCCCGCCGTACCGCTGCGCGGAAGCAAGCCAATAGGGCAGGGAGATAAGGCGCATCTTTCATCGTGAGGCAAGATTACTCTGATTTGCGTGGCAACACTCACCAAGACGCTCAAGCTGCCGTTCCT
>CALFBB010000042.1 GCA_937944885.1 uncultured cyanobacterium | reverse complement strand
AGGCCATCCTCGACCAAGGCTGGTTCGAGTTTCGTCACCAACTGGACTACAAGCTAGTCTGGCGGGGTGGGCGGTTGGTGTTGGTGCTGCCGCAGAACAGGAGCCGCACCTGTCTGTGCTGTGGCCATGTGTCGGCGGACAACCGTCAGACGCAGGCCCGGTTTGTGTGGGTAGCATGCGGCTTTGAGGACAACGCCGATCAGGTCGGCGCAATCAACACAACAACATCCTGTCTTGCGGGAGGGAAATCTGGCCAGAGAAGGGCGGGGCACGTCCGGATGACCTGTGGTTCGAACCGCGTGGGCGGTCGGAAGCAGGAACCTGTCGTTTGCTTCAGCGGGAGGGAGTCCCTAGCGACTCAGGAGTGGCTTTGAGCTACGCTTGAGAAGCAGTAGGAATCTCCGACTTTTAGGTCGGGGAGGATGTCAAACCCTCCTATGTCCACTCTGTCCTCCCCTCCCTTGCCTTTGCATCCGCCCCAAAACCAGGTTGAGCCTGCTGCTATCGGCATTCTTGGGGCCTTACCGGAAGAAGTGGCTATGCTAACGGAGGCCATGGAAAACCGTTCCACCCAAACTTACTTGGGGCGGCAATTCCATCAGGGATCCCTACATGGACAACCGGTGGTGGTGGTGCAAGGAGGGGTGGGTAAGGTACGGGCAGCAACCACGGCGGCTCTCCTGGTGGCTCATTTCCCGTTGCGGGGCATTCTCTTTACCGGAGTAGCAGGAGCCCTGGCGGAGCATCTGCAGATGGGAGATGTGGTGTTGGCCCATGCAGCCATTGAGCATGATTTTGGCACAGGGCGAGCAGAAGGCTTTGTCTTGGGGATTGATTTTATTCCTGAGTTGCGTCACCCCCTAGCCGAGGCCGATAGCGCTCTCTACGACTTGATCTGGGCTCAGCGGGAGAAGCTCTTGCTTCGTCCCTTCCAGGGGCGGGATCCCGTTGTTCATACGGGTTTGGTGGCCACCGGTGATGTGTTTGTTGCCCATGGCGGGCTGCGACGGCAGATTCAGGAACGGACAGGTGCTCTGGTGGTAGAAATGGAAGGAGCAGCGGTGGTGCGGGTGGCCCAAGAGGCCGGTCTGCCCTGTTTGTTGGTGCGTTCCGTCAGCGATGCTGGGGATGAAACGGATTTCTTGAGTTTCTTTCAAACCGCTGCCCTCAATTCCGCTGCAGTGGTTCACAGGGTGTTGCAAAGTCTGCCCTTGCCCTAAGGAGGGTAGCGCTGGATTGGCGACCTGGGGGTTGCCTCCGGCCCTTCCCGGTTGCAAGTTATGCTAAGTAACAGAAGAACCCTCAGAACCCTTGCAATTGACTGAATTGAGCCTTAACCGCCAGCAGATCTACGCTGAGGGCTGGGGGTATATCACCGGAGAAAAAAGCATATGGCACTCAAGCAACTGGGGCATGTGGCTGTGCGAGTGGAAAACATTGCCAAGGCAGTTGAGTTCTACCAACAGTTGGGTATGGTCAATGTTTGGCAGGACGAAGACTGGGCCTACATGAAAGCAGGCGAGGATGGATTGGCGCTGCTAGGGCCGGGATACCGGGCGGCGGGGCCCCACTTCGGGTTTGTCTTCGATACGCTGCAGGAATTGGAACAAGAGCATCAGCGCCTCAAATCCCAAGGGATCCCTGTGGGTGCCATTCACACTCACCGGGATGGGACAGCTTCTTTTTACGGCAAGGATCCCGATGGCAACCTGTTTGAGTTTTTGTACGAGCCTGCCGGCACTTTTGCTCAAGCCATGGCAAGCCAAGCCGCCGCTGCGAATACTTAGGGATTAGGTTGCGGTTCGGATTGACGAGCTCCGGCTTGCTGAAAGGATAGGCCGGTCACGAAAGGGAAAAGTTGCTTGCCACTACCTGGCTGAGCAAGCAGGATGGGCATATTGGCATTGGCTCTGCCATGGGCGGAGCACTCATAGACTGACAAAATGAAAACCCTAGAAGCAGAGCACCTAAAAAAGTCCTACCGACAAGGGGGCAAAGAGGTGCAAGCAGTGGTGGATGTCTCCTTAACAATTGCTGCCGGTGAGGTGCTGGCCTTCTTGGGGCCGAATGGGGCAGGGAAAACCACCACCATTAAGTTGATTGCTGGGTTAATCCGACCAGATGCCGGTACGGTCAGGATTGTCGGACGGGATCCCCATCGAGAGCCCCAGGTCTTAGCGCAGGTGGGAGCGGTGCTGGAGGGGAATCGTAACCTCTATTGGCGGCTCACTCCTCTACAAAACCTAGAATACTTTGGTGTCCTCCGAGGTCTGAAGGCCAAAACCGCTCGGCAACGGGGTCTGGAGCTGCTAGAAACCTTTGGGTTGATGGAAAAACGGGAGGTAGCCGTACAAACCCTTTCGCGGGGGATGCAACAAAAGCTGGCAATTGCGACTGCCTTGATTCACCGCCCGGCTTTGCTGCTGCTGGATGAACCTACTTTAGGATTGGATGTGGAAGCAGCGCAAACCGTTAAGTCTTTGGTTCGGCAAATTGCGGCAGCGGGGCAAGCTATTTTGCTGACCACCCACCAATTGGATATTGCAGAAGTGCTCTCGGATCGGGTGGCTGTGATTCAAAAGGGGGTGATTATTGCCCAGGCACCCACCCAAGAGTTTATCCGCCATTTTGCTGGTACAGACTGTACCTATTCCATTGAGTTGGAAGAAAGCCTCGACGGCGAACGGGCCGCCCAACTGCAATCCTGGGGTGTGGTGGTTGAAGATACCCATCGGTTGCGCTTCACCGGTTCTTCTGAGCAGTTGTATCGGGTACTGGAGAGGATAAACCCCCTACCTCTGCTCAGGATTCAGCGGGAAGAGGCGGATCTTACTCACATTTTTCTCAAGTTATTGAAAAAGGGGAATCAGGAGGGATGATCCAACTCTTTTGGGCTGAGCTAAAACGTTCCTGGATTCAGTATATTCGCTACCCTATTGAGGCCATAGGTGGGATCCTGATTACGACGTTCTTTTTCTACGCTTTATTTGTGGGTGCCCGATATGTGGCGGGGCCAACCTCTCAATTTGGGGAACGCCTAGATGCTGTGGTGGTCGGCTATGTATTGTGGACACTGGTGATTTTTATTGTGAATGATATTGCTTTGAATTTGCAGGTGGAGTCACAAACTGGAACCCTGGAGCAGGTTTTGCTATCGCCTTTTTCGGCTGCCTCTATTTTTCTTGCCCGTGCCTGCGCCAGCTTTTCCTTGCGCTTCACGTCAGTGATCACGATTTTGCTGGTGATTTTGGGGTTGACGGGCAGTCGATTGCAGTTTCCTCCCAGTTTGATTCTGCCTTTCCTCAGTGTGGTGTTGGGGGCCTATGGCTTTGCCTTTTTGCTGGGATCCGCTGCTTTGCTCTTTAAGCGGATTCAACAGTTACTGGTGATTAGCCAGTTTGGTTTGTTGTTTCTTTTGGCAACGCCTACTGAGGAGTGGCAGGGATCCCTAAAATGGTTGGGACAAGGGCTGCCGATGACAGCAGGAGCAGGGCTGCTGCGGGATGTGATGGTACGGGAGACGGGCTTGGATGGGCTGCGGCTGTTGCTGAGTTTGATGAGCGGGGTTGTGTATTTTGTCCTGGGGATGGTGGCCTTTCGCTGGTCAGTTGGGGTGGCTAAAGATCGCGGTATTCTCGGCTCCCAGTAGAGCTAGGGATTGGGGGGGAGGGGATCCCTGGTACCTAACCGAGATATCAAAATCTCCCTGTCCACCAACAATGGCCACGGCAGGGATCCCCTAGCTGAACGCAATACTCAGGGTGGGTGAAATATCAGTCATATCAGTTATATCAGTTCTGTGTAAGCTTTGCTGGGGAAAGCCTAAGGTAGGCCCCAGGCTTGAGCCCGCTCGGCCAACCAGCCGGAAGTCCGCAGTTCTTCTAGCTGCTGCTGCACCCGCTGCCGTAGCTCCGCATGTTCCAATCCTCTGGGCAGGGCAATGCCCAAGCCAACGGTGGCCAGAGGGGATCCCAAAAACTGATACTCAGGCCGCTCCACTAACCAGCCGGCCAGTACCGAGCGATCCGCTGCCCAGGCTTGCACAGCTCCTGCTAGCAGCAATTCGGCTCCCTCGACATAGGAATCTACAGCCACCAACTCCACCCCTGTCAACAGGCGATTCAGATAAGGGATAGCGGCGGATCCCTGTAAGACGGCAACACGACTGCCCTGCAGATCAGACCACCTGGTCCATCCTGTGGAACGAGCCACCACCAGACTGGGGCCATCCTGATAGTAAGCCGAGGTAAAGTCCACCTGTCGGGCTCGATCCGGAGTAATGCCGATCTGGGCAATAGCCAAATCCACCCGCTGGTCTATCACTGCTTGCAGCCGTTCTGGGTTGGCAACCGGGACCAGCTCCACAGCCTGCTCGGAACCTAGCAGCCGGGATCCCATCTCCTTGGCCAGATCAATCTCAAACCCCTGCAACTTCCCATGCGGATCCCGAAACCCTAGAGGTCGCAAATTGTCTTTCACGGCAATCCGCACCCGTCCAGAGGCAACAATCTCTGACCAAGGGCGGGCAGCTCCAGGGATCCCGGGCAAGCAGTGCAAAACCACAGCAGTGGCAATAGCGGAACGGAGTCCTTTCGCGATAGCAGGACGGAGTCCTGTGACCGGAGAGCAGATCAAACCAGACATGATTCCAGACATGATTCTAAGTAACATCCTCCCGTCCCTCCGGCTCCAATCTTGTTCTATCTTGAGCCCCTTAAGCCGCTTCTGCTCAAGCCATCCTTCGCGGCAGTAGACGGAGTTCTTTGACTGCGGCTTGCTCCGGCTAGGTAGCTTGCCAGGCACAACCTACGGTCTACACGGCTAGCCCTAGAGTCACCACCCCCCCCTGTTAATCGCGGTAGCGGGACGAAGTCCTGGGAGCAACGGGCGCGTCACCGGTAACGGCAGCTGGCTCCTCAACCGTCGGCCCCCAAATGCGAATTGAGCCATCTACACCCCCACTGAAAAGCATCTGTCCATCCGGGCTAAACAGCAACGCACTGACGGTCCAAGGATGTCCATTTAAGGTGCGCAGCAGCTCTCCTGTACGCAGATCCCAGAGTTTAATCTCCTTGGCACGATGATCCGTACCACTAGCAATGAGGCGGCCATCCGGCCTGAGGCTGAGGGTAGCCAAGCTGGCGAAGTTTTGCGGCAGTTTTCGCTCCAGGGATCTCGTGCTCAGGTTCCAAATAGAAATGCCACTGGGGCTGCCGCCTAGCAGATAGCGCCCATCCGGACTGAAAAGCACCTGCTCAACCGGATAGTCAGCTTCCAACGTATCCAGTAACTTCCCACTGGCGGGATCCCAAAGGTAAATGGTGGGATCCGCATGGGCAGCCGCCATCCTCAAACTGGGGGCCGGCAGGCTCTGGTCTTCTGGCTGCAGCCCATCCCCAGGTGAGCTGGGGCCAAAGGTAACAGATGTAACACCGGTTGTTGCATCCTTGTTAGGGGCCGTGAGATGCAGGGTGTGGAGCAACTCACCGGTCTGAGCATGCCAAAGGCGGATGGTCTGGTCAGCGCTACCACTGGCAATCCAACGACTATCGGGGCTAACGGCAACAGTATTGATCAGCTCGGTGTGCCCCTGCAGTTGCAGCCGCTCCTCCAGAGTGTGCAAGTCCCAGAGGCGCACCATTTTATCTGCCCCCGCACTGACCAAGAAAGTTCCATCCGGGCTAATCGCTAGGGTTTCGATGGATCCTGCGTGACCCACTAAGGTCTCTAGGCGCTCTCCAATATGGGGATCCCAGAGTTTAACCAAGCCGTCATCTCCGCCCGAGGCGAGGAGAGTGCCATCGGGGCTGATGGCCAGAGCGGTAATGGCAGCAGGCCCCTCTAGGGTGGCTTGTAACTGTAGGGCATTGGCCCAACGCCCTGGCTGCAAAACCAATGGTCTGAAAGCAGGAGAAGGGATCCGCCCCTCCAGGGAAGGTTCCCCAGAAACAACTGTTGGCTGTAGTGGGACGGAGTCCTGACTGAGAATAGAGGCCTCCTGCACCGGAGCAGTTGACAGGTTCAAGCCGGGGAAAGAGCCGAAGCCTGAGCGGATCTGCCACCACCCGGCCAAGGAGAGAACCCCCAGAGCAGCCAGAACTCCGCTTAGCCATGGAACCCGCAGCCGCGCCCGCAGAAAGGGTCGAGAATGAGGGGGAGTGGTCGGCTCCTGCAAGGGATCCCAGTCGGTAGGAGCAGGATTGGGCAAGATTTCGGTACTGGCAGTGGAGAGGGCCGGCAAAGCCCGAAGCGCCTCTAAGGCCTCTACTGCCGAGGGGAAGCGTTGCCGCCAGTCATAACACAGCATGCGATCCAAAAAGGCGGCAAACGGAGCACTGACCAAGATTCGATCGTGCCAGCGCAGCTCGCCGGTCAACGGATCGTGAAAGATCTGCTGAGGTGGGATCCCAGACAGGGCTTGCAACACGATCAACCCCAGTGCGTACAGATCACTGCTCAAGTGTGGATTGCCTCCCAACTGCTCGCCAGGCATATAGCCAGGGGAACCCATACCGATGGTGTAGTCGCCGAAATCCTGCGAAGATGTGGCTTGGGCGGTCGGACTTAGGGTGACCTGCTGCACAGCACCAAAGTCAATCAGTATCCAGCGCCCATCCGTCTGCCGGCGGATCAGGTTAGCCGGCTTGAGATCGCGGTGGATCACCCCCTGCTGGTGGACAAAAGCCAACGTTTGCAAAATATCCTCTAGCCATGCCCGTACCTCGGCTTCTGTCCAGGGGGAGCTATTTTGTAAAACTTGCTCCAGGGTTTCTCCCTCAATCCACTCCTCCACCCAGTAAAACCCCGCCTCCTCCTCAAAGTAAGCCAGCAGACGCGGAATGCCATCATGGCATCCCAGTTGCTCGAGAATCTCAGCTTCCTGCCCAAACAGGCGCCGGGCTACTGCCAAGGCTTCGGGGTCGCTAGAACGGGGCCGGAGATGCTTAACCACTACCCAGGGCTGCCCCGGTCGATGGGTATCCTGAGCCAGGTAGGTTTGACCGAAACCGCCGCATCCCAGCTGCTGAGCTAACCGATAGCGACCAGCGAGGAGATGTCCCTCCATAAGGACTCCAGTGTATAGCTCCATCCTCTGTCAGGATACGGCCCCGTCAAGCCCATCATGCCACAGGGGTGGGTTTGAGAAAATGGACACAGTGTCGAGGGGGGTATGAGTCGAGTGGGCTCCTCCAGCAGCAGAATGAAATAAACATTTTCTAGCCCCTTCTCAAGGGGTAAGGTTTTAATGATCCCCTGTTCACAGGCCAGTGAGGTGTTAATGAGGATACAGTATCCGGTTTGCTTTTCAAAGTAACGGCCGCCTCAAACCTGCTCATCTCCAGCATCCTCCGGAAGGATCCCGTTGCACAGATGAGACAAATCTTGGCCAGGTGACAAATTATAGCTCTTTATAGCTCTGACCAAGGCTTGCTCTTTCTGTCACCAAACTGCAGCTGAAAGAAAATCTACAATGTGAGTCTAATGTGAATAAACAGCCTCTCTGTGTTCCCCTACCCTAAGCTAACTCGTGCCAGACGGTATATCTGCCTTATGTCTTCTCTAGACCCGACTCTGCCTGTTCAATGGATCGATGCGGATTCGGGAGAAGTGTTGGAGGAAGGTTCCTGGGAAACCAGTCCCCATCCGGGTACCTACATCCAACTAGCAGGTCAACATTACCTCGTTCTGGAAAAGCGTCACTCCTATCAGCTCCGCCAGGGTAAGTATCGCCTCTATAGCATTCGCGCCCTAGTTCGTACCGTAGCTACTCCTACAGAAGAAGGGGGCAACCTTGGGGATCCCTCTTGCCGGTTCAACGCGCGATCCCCGCTGCTGCGTTGTGCGGTGAATCCCCTCGGACCATGTCAGGGATGTGTCCATTATGAACCAGCGTGAACCCTGCTTAGCCGCTTTGCTGTTGGGCTAGCTTCCCGCGGCCCTACATATCCAGATGGATATCTGTACAGCCCTGGATAATTTTTAGCACCCGTGGGCCAAAGCGGTACCGAATCTGCTGCTCAACCTAGGCTCACGGTTCACCGGTCTTGCCAGAGCTATCCTCCAGGCTGTCGTGCATTGACATCCTCTCCACACAAATCAAAACCCATCAAAGATTATGCGTGGAGATTTCCTAGGCCGGATCCCGGTTCTTTGCAGGTTGGGTGGGTGTGATCATGATGGGCAGAGAGCACCGCCTCCTCAGGGTCAGCTGCATCGACATCGGTATTTGTGATTTAGTTGTTTGATTTAATCCAGACAACCCTCATGGAATAGCCAAAGTCTGCAATCTCTCAATCCATGGGTTGTAGCTGATTTTGAATCCGCTCCCGGTTAAGCTGTTGCCCGATCAACACCAGGCGAGTTTGCGGCAGCTCGTCTCTACGCCAGGGCCGATCATAGTAGGTTTCAAATCGGGATCCCACCCCTTGTAACACCATCCGCATGGGTTTGTGGGGGACGGCAATGAAGCCCTTGATGCGGTATATGCATTCTTTTCCCACCAGTTGCCGCAGCCGAAGGATGAAGGATTCGGGATGGGAGATGGGCGGCAAGGTGAGATACAGGGAGTCGAAGGCAGTATGGTCATGGTCTTCTGCAGGGTCATGATGGCTAGGACGTTGGTCTAGCTGCTCTTCCACACCTGCACCAAAACCCAGCAGTACTGATGCTGGAATCTGCCCCTGTTGACAAGGGATCACCTGGATCCCAGCGGGCAGTTCTTGGCGCAGCCGGTGTTCCACTTGGGCCCGTTCCCGGTCGCTCACCTGATCCACCTTCGTCAACACCACCAGATCCGCACAACTGAGCTGATCCTCAAACAACTCCTCAAGCGGAGTATCGTGATCCAGACTTTGATCCGCCTGCCGTTGCGCTTCCAGTGCCGCCCGATCTCGCACCAACTCTCCAGAGGCTAAGGCCTGACAATCCACCACCGTGATCACTCCATCTACGGTTGCACCGGTGCGAAGTGTGGGCCAGCGGAAAGCTTGCACCAAGGGTTTGGGCAGGGCTAGGCCAGAGGTTTCGATCACAATACAGTCCAGATCTTGACGCCGTTGCAGCAAGGCTTCCATGGTGGGCAAAAACTCTTCCTGTACCGTGCAGCAAAGACAACCATTGGCCAGTTCCAAAATCGGTGGGGTAGCAGTTGGTTCTTCTGCTTCTTGGCAAATTGAGCAGTCCCTCAGCAACTCGCCATCAATCCCTACCTCGCCAAACTCATTGACAATAACCGCAATGCGACGCCCCTCCGGGTTTTGTAATAGGTGACGAATCAGGGTGGTCTTACCGGATCCCAGAAATCCAGTGATTACGGTAACTGGAAGTTTGTGCATAGGCTGCTACAGAATGTGGCGCTCCCCAGTCTACTGCACCCCCTTCTCCGCCAAAATGCCCCGGCCAGGGATCCCCGGCGGCCCCAAAAAAAGGCCCCTGCAGGGGCCAAAGTAACCTTTTTTGAAGGTTCTGAAGGATGAAAATGGTCCGCTCGCTCAGAAGCGGCGCAGAAGCAAGTTATCGCAACGGCTTCATCCTATAGACCGGCTCGTTTTCACGGTCTAGGCCTTTCTCAAAGCCGGCAGCAGCAGCCCGAGCCCGACCAGCATGCCAGAGGTGACCAACAAAGAACAGGAAGCCGAAAATGAAGTTGTGAGCAGCTAACCAAGTGCGGGGACTGGTGAAGTTCACGGTGTTGATTTCCGTCGCCACACCCCCCACAGAGTTCAAAGATCCCAGCGGAGCATGGGTCATGTACTCCACTGCACGACGAGCTTGCCAGGGCTGAATGTCGTTCTTGAGCTTATCCAAGTCCAAGCCATTCGGGCCCAAGAGAGGCTCTTTCCAGGGAGCACGCACATCCCAGAAGCGCATGGTTTCACCCCCGAAGATGATCTCACCCGTAGGAGAGCGCATCAAGTACTTACCCAAACCGGTAGGACCTTGCGCCTGGCTAATGTTGGCCCCTAGACGTTGGTCACGCACCACAAAGGTAAGGGCTTGGGCTTGCGAGGCTTCCGGGCCGGTCGGGCCGTAGAATTCGCTCGGGTAAACGGTGTTGTTGAACCAGATGAAGCAGGTGGCAATGAAGCTCATCAGGGAAACCGCCGCCAAGCTGTAGGAAAGGTATGCTTCCCCAGACCAGATGAAGGCGCGGCGAGCCCAGCCAAAAGGCTTGGTGAGAATGTGCCAGATACCACCGGCAATGCAAATAATGCCGATGTAGATATGGCCACCAATCACATCCTCCATGTTGTTGACGCTGACAATCCAGCCTTCACCCCCAAACGGAGACTTAAACAGATAGCCAAAGATCACCGCCGGGTTCAAGGTGGGATTGGTAATTACCCGCACATCGCCACCACCAGGAGCCCAAGTGTCGTAGACACCACCAAACCAGACAGCTTTAGCCACCAACAGAAAAGCACCCAAGCCCAGCAGGATCAGGTGAATGCCAAGGATAGTGGTCATCTTGTTTTTGTCCTTCCAGTCGTAGCCGAAAAACGGGAAAGACTGCTCCAGGGTTTCTGGACCACGCACGGCGTGATAAATACCACCCAAACCCAGCACAGCACTGGAAATCAGGTGCAGCACGCCAATCACGAAGAAAGGAAAGGTATCCACAATTTCGCCGCCAGGGCCAACGCCCCAGCCCAAAGTAGCCACGTGGGGCATCAGGATCAAGCCCTGCTCGTACATGGGCCGATCCGGCGTGAAGTGAGCCACTTCAAAAAGCAGCATCGCTCCCGCCCAGAACACGATCAGTCCGGCATGGGCCACATGGGCACCCAAAAGCCGACCGGAAAGATTAATCAAGCGTGCATTGCCGGCCCACCAGGCAAATCCACCCTGAGTGCGGTCCTGCATCGCTGCAGAATTAAACGTCGTTGAGGTCACTGAGGCTAGCCTCCCAAAAACTGCGACAGTTAACAAAGAAAACGGATTTGTTTATTTTCGAGCGCCCACCCTCAACAGGCAAGCGCCCGAGCTTCAACATCACTGCAAGGGATCTGTGTACAGAGCCCTAGCAATCCTTAGAGGGCGTTCCCGCGGGGGAGTACCTCTTCAGGGAACTCAAAGCGCTCATGAGGTTGATCCTGCGGCGCCATCCAGGCCCGAATCCCCTCATTCAACAAGATGTTCTTGGTGTAGAACGTCTCAAACTCAGGGTCCTC
>CALFBB010000041.1 GCA_937944885.1 uncultured cyanobacterium | reverse complement strand
CGGGATCCGCTTGGGTTGGAGCCTCTGCCTCAGTACGTCGATGGGGTGAAGCTACATTTTGATCTTTGAGTTCTTTGACTCAATCATCTGGGGTGCTGGCTTGGCGAGGGATCCCGAGGGTAGTGATGTAGAGGGCCGCCTCTGAGTCCGGGATCCCGAGCACCTCGTTGACTTGATCGTCAAAAAAACCGGCAATGCCACTCACGCCCAGTCCTAGGGCTATGGCCGCTAGGTTCAGCCGTTGCCCCAAATGGCCAGCATCCAGGTGCAGATAGCGGTAGGCTCGTTCCCCATAGCGCGCCACTGCCTTGGCCAAATCAGCCGTGTGGAAGACCACTGCAGCAGCATCTCGACCCAGGTCTTGCCCCAAGCACAGTTGGAAGACCTCATGGCGGAAATTTTTGAAGCGAATCTGCCGCAACTCTTGCGCCTGAACCGCGTAGTAGTAGCAGCCTGGCTCGAGCCCCTCCACCCCATTGGCAACCACAAAGGTTTCCACCAAACTGCGATCAAAATAATCGGGGCTGCCATCCAACCCCTGGGCAGTGTAGTGTTCCGGGTGATAGGAGAAATCCAGAATTGCCAGCAGCAGATGCAGGGGGATATCCTCGCCGGTAAAGTGACGTGTGGAGCGCCGCTTGAGGATGCTGCGCACCAACTCTTGCAGGTGCTCCCCCCAATCGATGGGCGCAGTAGCGGTACTGACCCGCAGGCAAAAGGGGAAGTTGTATTTGTCCGGTGCGGGGGAAGTTGTTACAGGTGCAGATGGACGGGCCAGGGATCCGCTCTCGATCCGACTGACTCGGTGCAAAAAGGGCAACCAATCCCCCGGCTGCAGCTCCGGTACCTGGGTAACAATCGGGGAGCTGAGGGCAGTGCACTCCGGAGCCGGCCACTGCAGGCTCTCTTGGGGAGCAGCGGCGGTAGAGGTTGCTTGCCACAAATCCAACAGGGGAATGACCACCAAGGCTCCTTCTTCTTGGGGATCCAGAAATAGCAGTTCCTCTAGGGTTTGGTCGCAGAAGCCCCCCAACAGATAAGCTCGGTAGCCGGTGAGGTTGGCCGCCAACTCGATATTGCCTAGCAGATGGCCACTATCCAGGCAAATGCGGCGATAGGCCCGATCTTCATAGCGCCAGGCGGAGCGAAAAAACACCGCCGAAACCACCAAAGCCAGCGAACACTGCTGCAAAATCATGGCTTCTGCACAGCCGGCCTGCAACCGTTGCCAGCGGCTTTCATCCCAGAACCGCACCAAGCTGTGGCTGCGCACCTGATAGTTGTATAGGCCTTCCGGGATCCCAGGCAGGCCTTGTGAAATGAGATACAACTCCGCCGGGTATAATCCTCCCGCCGATGGGGCAGTCCGCATGTAAAACGGTTGGTCAGCATAAGGGATCACCAAAGTTACCCCATAGCTGAAGTACAACAACTGCGACAACCGCCGCCGATACCACAGTTCCAGTTGGGAGAGTGTCTCCCCTGGGGGCTGGGATTCCGGCTTGGGCTCACCCTGTTGCAGATGGGTGCGCAGAGCCAGTACGGTGCCAACCCCGGCGGGATAGTCTTTGTAGGGTTGCGGCTGACGACTCCAATCCAGCTGGCGGGGGTTACGGGCCAGTCCTTCGGGGGAGTATTTGGTGAACTCGTGGTAAAGCAGGCTGGCGCAGCAGGAGGGCTCAGACATAGCGAGGCAGAAATGAGGCGGAGGGATGCCACAAGTGTACTGTTCCGAAGGGTTTTGCTTAGGTTGGTCTTCTCCAGTGACCACTGAGAATCTGGACACAGCCCTGCACCTGCTCCGGTCGGCCCAAATAGACCCAGGCCCAGGTACCACTGTCTAAGCGCTGCCACTGCCGTTCGTAGACACGGGGGTGCTCTTCCAGTTCATCCAAGCGGGACAACAACGGCAACGGGATCCGGTAACACTCGCCGTAAAGCCGATTTTCTCCGGGAACCGCCATCGGGTAGGGGCCGAGATCATAGAGATCGATGCCGCTGAGGCTGTCTTCGTGCAGGAATTCTGCCCCGCTCATCAGACTGTGGTACTGACCGCAACGCATCAGGGATCCGTACACAAAAAGCTCTGTGGTGGATTGCCTATCCATGGTGCTCCCCACTGCTATCGCGAAAGGTTCTCTTCTGTTTTGGATCAAAACAGTTAAGAAGATTGGGCTAATTTTTGACCAATGCGCGGCTCGGATCCCGCCAGCAACCGCTCAATGTTGCGCCGATGGGTGGCAATCACGTATACCCCTCCCGCCAGCGCAAACAGCAGGTAGGGCAAGGGTTGAGCCGTGACCCACATCAATACAGGGGCTGCCACTGCCGCCAAAATCGAGCTGAAGGAAACAATGCGGGTGAAGGCCAGCCCCAACAGCCATACCCCAAAAGTGGCCAGAGCCACCGGCCAAGCCATGGCCAACAGAATCCCCAGGCTGGTGGCCACCGATTTACCCCCCTGAAAGCCCAACCAACAGGAGCGACTATGACCAATTACCGCCAGTAAAGCCGCCAAGACCACCCACCACGGGGATCCCAACGCCCATCCCAAAGCAACCGCTGCTGCTCCCTTGAGGGTATCCACCAGCAACACCAGCAGCGCCGGCCCCCTACCCAAGGTGCGCAACACATTCGTTGCCCCCGTAGAGCCGGATCCCTGGGTACGGATGTCAATGCCCCCCCAGCGCAGCCCGACCCAATAGCCGGTTGGGATTGAGCCAAGGAAGTAGC
This sequence comes from uncultured cyanobacterium, assembly GCA_937944885.1. GTDB lineage: Bacteria > Cyanobacteriota > Cyanobacteriia > Thermostichales > Thermostichaceae > Thermostichus. The sequence continues at coordinate 39,799 of CALFBB010000041.1, read as the reverse complement.
CACCGATTATAGCCAGAAGGGCCAGAAAAGGTGCAGGCATAGCCAACTCTTGAAAGTTCTCACCTCACTTTGCCATATTCTTTGCTTCAAGATGGCCCTCCCGTAGATGGAGTTATGTAGATGGAGTTATTCCGTCATTCCACTAACGCCCCAACGCGGATAGCAGGAGATTCCCTCTTCACAAGGTTTTGGCTGATGGGACACTCAGATCCCGGCAAGCGCAGAAGGTGGATGGAGATTGCCAAATTGAGGTCGATCCGATCCCAAGCAGCAGATTGTCCCGGAGAAATGAGGATGCTAGCCTGTTGCCAAAGATGCCCCTAGCCTCTTGTATGCCCGGTACGCGCATCCCTGATGGTTTCACAGGTCCCCTCGCACAGGTGTTACAGAACTTGGTGGAGCACTCCTATTTGTTTCGCGGCTGGGATCCCATTGCTCTAGCCGGGGAGCTCAAAGTTGAAATCCATCAAATTGAAAAGTTCTACGCCAGCCAATCTCTGTTTACGGCTTTTCAGCCCGAAAAATCCCTACAAAACCTCTATGTTGTCCTCTCTGGTGGGCCAATTATCATTCGCAGCAGCCCGCTGGATCGGATTATCGGCATCAATTACCCTGGCAGTTGCTTGGGAATGCGCAATTTGCCCTTTAGCTATGGCCTGCTGGACTATGCTTTTCCCAGCTTAGTGGAAGCCTACAAAACCACCACCGTTTTGCGCATTTCTCTAGAGGCTTTTCAAGCGTTATACCACAATCACGAAAGCCTCCGGCATCGTTACAAACGCCTATTCGAGTTACGGGAAAAGTTTCAATATCATCTGCTCAATTGCAGTGCCTATCCCCCCCAGGCAGTGGCCACCGTACTTAAAGCCCTGGTTTATCAAGAACGAGAACTGGGTAATCAGCCAGATTCTTCCGGTAGCTTCACCTTGGATTTACCCGTCGATATCATTGCCCGGGCCAGCCAGCTCAATCCCCGCACCGTAGAACAGGTGCTCAAGGGCATGGCTCAAGTGGGCGTGATTCAACTGCACCCGGGTGGAGATAGTCTCTCCATTCGAGATTTGGAACAACTGGATGAAATCTATGGCCTTACCCGCGGCAAGGTCAGCTGGTGGCCCCTTAAATGAATCCCTTAAATGAATCCCTTGGCAACGGAGTTCTCTAAACTTTCTAGGGATCCCCCGCTGGGGTTGAGCGTTGTTGCTGCCCTAACCGGGAATTGAGCAAAATGACAGGCAGGATCCCTACCAACACGATCGCCAGAGCCGGTGCCCCTGCTTCTGCTAGACGTTCATCGGCTGCCATACGGTAGGTCTGGACTGCCAAGGTGTCAAAGTTAAAAGGCCGCAACACCATCGTTGCCGGTAGCTCTTTCATCACATCCACAAACACCAGGATCATCGCCCCCAGGATCCCTCCCCGCATTAGGGGCAAATGGATCCGCCAGAGTGTTGCCACCGATCCGCGACCCAAGCTACAAGCTGCTTCATCCAAACTGGGCGGGATCCGCATCAAGGTAGCTTCCACAGTAGCTAGAGAAACCGCCAAAAAGCGCACCAAGTAACCGAAGATTAAGGCTGTAATCGTGCCACTGAGAACCAAGCCAGGAGGTTGCTGAAAAATGACCTGCCGCAGATGGCTCAAACTCTGATCTAGGCGTCCCAAGGGAAGCAGCACCCCAACGGCGATCACAACCCCGGGCAGTGCGTACCCCAAAGAAGAAAGTTGCACGGCCAGCCGCAGACCCCAGGCGGATCTCACCCGTCTCAGCCCCTGCATGCGCAACCCATATAGCACCACTACCGATACCAGTACAGCAATGATCGCTGTGACGCTTGCCAGCAGCAGACTGTTTTGGGCATAGCTCCAGAAGCGACGCCCTAATTCCCCTTGCCGCAGCGTCATATTCAGCAGGATCAAAGCCGGCACACAGAACCCCAAGAGAATAGGGATCCCACAGGCCAGCCAAGCCCCTACGACCCGCATACCTTGCAACAGGTAGCGACTGGCAGCGGGTTTGCAGCCCTGGCGATAGTAGCGGGCCCGTCGCCGCATCGCCTGTTCTCCAACCATCAGCAACAGCACCAGCAGCAACAGCAAAGCAGAAAGCTGAGCTGCTGCCACCGGGTTGCCCAGCGCTGTCCAAGTGCGGTAAATGCCCGTTGTAAAGGTATCCACCCCGAAGTAGCTAACGGTGCCAAAATCGTTGAGGGTTTCCATCAGGGCCAAAAGGGTACCGGCCACAATTCCCGGGCGAGCCAAAGGCAGTGCCACCCGGCGAAAACTGGCCCAAGGCCCGTAGCCCAAGGAGCGACTCACCTCCAGACAGGCCAGCGACTGCTCCTGAAAAGCCAGCCGCGCCGCCAAGTAAACATAGGGGTAAAGGGTGAGAATCAGCAGCAGCGTCGCCCCCCAGAGGGAACGAATGTTGGGGAACCAATAGTCACCGATGCCCCAGCCTGTAATCCGCCGCAACCAAATCTGAAACCCACCGGTGACCTGCAAAAAATCAGTGTAGGCATAGGCCAAAACATAGGTGGGGGCGGCCAGCGGCAACACCAGCATCCATTCCAGCCAAGCCCGCCCCGGAAACTGGCACATGGTCACCAACCAAGCCGTGCCACTGCCCACCAGGATCACCCCGACGGCTACCCCTGCCATCAGAAGCAGGGAATTGCGCACATAAAGCCCCAGCACCGTTCCGGCCAGATGCTCCCACACCTGCCGTTCATCCGCCAATAAACTCAGCAGCACGGTTGCCGTAGGGATCAGAATCAAACCGGTTAGGGCCAAAGTCAGCAGTGCCCAGCCATTCGGCCAGCGCCATCGCTGTAGGGTGTACCTGAGGTGCTTTCTCAAGGGTGAGGGAGACTCGGCCAGTTTGCTCATCAGCTTGTCAACAGCTCATCAACATCCAATCCTCTCGAGAAATGCTTCAGTCAAGATTCAGTGAATGAGAAGCCCCATTCTACCCCGTTGGATAAAGCCAAGGTTGAGGGATCCCAAACCGAGATCCCTAGACCCAAAGAATAGAGAGCAACAAAACCCGGCTAGGGCTTGCCTTCTTGCAGCAACCTTGATCCCGCCATTGGCCACCGTCCAACTCTATCTCCAACCGGCTCGATCCATCACCATCAAGGCATCCGGTGTGACCCGGCCAATGCTGGCGGCATTGATCGTATCTTCCTTAAAGCTACCAAAGCTGGCCACCACCGAATCCACCTCTGCCCCTGGCAAAACTGGGTACTCATTGTTGCTTTGGGCAAAGATGGCTTGGGCCTCTGGCCCAGAGAGGAACTCGAGAAACTGAATGGCGGCCTCTTTATTGGGAGCTGTTTTCAAAATGCCAGCACCACTCACGTTGACGTGGGTGCCACGATCCTCTTGGTTGGGGAAAAAGACACCGATCTTTTCCGCCACTGCCCGATCCTCGGCATTCTCAGACTTGATTAGGCGGGGCAAATAGTAGGTATTGGCCAGCGCCACATCCCCCACACCGGCAGCAACAGCTTTGATCTGGTCTGTGTCTCCCCCTTCCGGTGGACGGGCAAAGTTAGCCACCAGACCCCTTGCCCATGCTTCTGTTTCCGGGATCCCACGAGCCAGGATGATGGAGGCGGTGAGGGATTGGCTGTAAACGTTGCTGGAGGAACGGGTGAGCAGGCGCCCCCGCCACTTCGGGTTGGCCAAGTCTTCGTAGGTGGACAGTTCACCAGGATCCACCTTGTCTTTGTTGTACATGATCACCCGCGCCCGTTTGGTGAGCCCGAACCAGTGGCCCTCTGGATCCCGCAGAGAGGCCGGGATGTTCTCAGACAGGGTGGCAGATTCGATGGGCTGGAACAACCCCTCATTTTGAGCCCGCCACAGACGAGCAACATCCACCGTCATAAAGATATCGGCAGGACTGTTGGCCCCTTCACTGCGAATTCGCTGCGTAATCTCATCGGCATTACCCTGTACCCAATTCACCGTAATGCCAGTTTTTTCTTTGAACAGATCGTACAGCTCTTCATCCGTACCGTAGTGACGGGACGTGTAGAGGTTAACTTCCTTACTGGCCCCCCGGGCCGGACGCAGCCAGGATCCGGCAGCCAAGGCCGCAGAGCCTATGGCCATTCCACCGATAAAACGCCGCCGTGGTAAAGGCATACACAACTCCTAAGCAAAAATGACGAAAATCTCACAACAATACCCCTCGCAGCTGAGGGAGCCTGCAGAAGCTAAACCCCTCGAATCACCGGGATCCAAGACTTGCTACCGGTTACTCCAATCCCAGCTTGTTGAGAGTTTTATGCAAGAATCTTTTTCATGAGTCTCAGGATAAGGGATCCCAAATACCAGGTCAAGCTGTTGAAATAAATTCTTATTTGCTGAGGACTAAGGTCTACGGGATCCGGTGGATCCGGTTGGAACTAGGGGCAATCGAGGCTGGCAAACACCTATTCGGCTTGGGTTCAAGCGTTATGGCCGGTGGAGATCAGATCGCGGCTAATCACCCCGGCGAATTCAATTGGCCCTCGGTTGAAACTGACCATTCCCTTTGCGCCACCGGGGAGTTGAGGTTTGAGGAGGGTTTGGGCTTTTGCTGCCACCGTTGTGGAATCGAGGGTAAACCCGGTTACCTGCCGCAGCACCCACAGGAGATAGTAGCCTGCCGTAACACAGGATCCCACGCCCAGTCCTAGGAGCAGTCCGCAGCCGAGAGCTACTCCACGCCGGGGAAAGCCAGAGGGGGGAGCCGGTTGAGTAGAAGTCATCACAGGGCCTCAGCCGGCAACATTGGGTGACTTGGGTGTAGCAAGCCCCCATTCACCCAAGTGGAGATCTCCTATACCCGTAGGAATATACCCGTAGGAACGCAACTTTTTGGAATATCGCCTGAAGATCACTTTGGTATAAAAAGGGGAGGGTTTGTGGCAGGCTATGGCACGCGCTCTTTCTGACTTGCTCCAACTACAGCCGCAGGACAACGGCAGGGAGCCCGACGCTGCCATTCTGGTGTGTGGTTACAACGATTTGGTGGAGCTGACCCTACAAGCTTTGCTGGCTTTTGGACAACGGGCGCTGGTGGTAGATCCGCAGCCACTGCCTAGCCGCACTCGCCACTGGCATCAGCTACGCGGGGATCCCCGGCAACGGGAGGTGTTACAACGGGCCGGGATCGAGCGGGTCAAGGTGGTGTTGTTACTCCAGGATGACGACCAAGCGAATTTTGAGCTGGCCTTGCTGATCCGCGATCTCAATCCGCAGGTGCGCATCGTTTCTCGCCTGTTCAACCGCAGCATTGCCCATTACTTGGACTCGGTGTTGCCGCAGCATTTTTCTCTCTCTGTTGCGGCTTTGGCTGCACCGGCCTTTGCCCTGAAAGCCGTGTCGGATGAATTTGTCGGCTACTTCGAGTTACCCCAACTGGACTTCGAGAAGGCGATTCTACCCCCGGAATTGGCGGATCCCTTGTTCTTCAGTCCTTCCCAGGAGACCACCCTCTGGAATGTGGTGGATCTAACGATCGGAGACAACTCCCGCCTGTTACACATGCCCCTCTCGGAATTGGAAGAAACCTTCCGGGCGCGGGTGCTGTTTCACTACCCGGTGGATGGGCTTTCCGACTTTTCCGAATGCCGGGTTTTCGATGATTTCGACCACGAGGCGGAGCTGATCGAAGGGGATCGCATTCTGGTGATTTGTGATCCGAAAGCCTACTTGCAGCTGTTGGAGCGCAACGGGCGACGTGGATCTTCACGGGCGCAACGGTGGGCCAGCGGACAGATGAAGGACAGACAATCCCGGCGGGAGCGAGGTTCCTGGCGATGGGGATCCCTACTGGTTCAAACCCGACAAGCCCTGCTGGCTGGGTTGCGCAACGGTTTGAAGGGGCTAATGCAGGTCAAGCCGCTTGTATGGACCCTCACCTTCACCTTGGGGATGATGCTGGTGCTGGGGGTGATCAACTTTAGCTTTATCGGCAAATCTGTTGTGGATGGGTTGCTCCTGACGATTGTGGTACTGACAGGCGGCTATGGGGACATTGATGATTTTCAGCAACCGGAAACTCCACTGGCGGTCAAGGTACTGGCAGTATTCATGACCTTGGTGGGAGCGGCCTTGGTGGGTTTGGCTTACGGGTTGGTAACCGATAAGCTGGTGAGCAGTCGCTTCGGTTTGGGGCGAGCGGCGCGCATGCCCAAGCAGGATCATGTGGTGATTGCGGGTTTGGGGCGGCTGAGCTATCTGGTGCTGCAATTGCTGCGGCAGATGGGCTATGAGGTGGTGGTCTTGGAGTCAGAAACCCAAAATCCACTGGTGGAAGCAGCAGAACGGGAAGGGGCGGTAGTGATTCGCGGGGACTACGCTCTAGCAGGGACGCTACGACAAGGTCATATCGAGGGGAGCCGCTGCCTGATTTGCACGACTCCGAACGACCTTACCAACCTGGAGACGGCCCTCACAGCCCACACCCTCCATCCTGGCCTGCGCACCATTTTGCGGGTTACTGATCCGGAGTTGGCGGATCGGATGCAACGCCACATTCAAACCCTGGGGATCAGCTACAGTGCCACGGGTTTGGTTGCCCCTGCCTTTGCCACTGCTGCTTTGGTGGGATCCGTCTATGGCACCTTGGCTTGGGATGGAGAAACCCTCTTGGTGACTTTACTGGAGGTTTCCAACCAGACCCACTATTTGGGGTTGTCGCTGCGGCAGTTGGCCCATGATTATGACCTGGTGATCCTCTGCTACCAAGCAAGGCGGGGTAAACCTGAGATTTTTCCCAAGCTCTGGCAGAAAGCAGGGGAGCAGGTCTTGCAGGAGGGGGATCGCCTGTATGTCATGGGGGCGGTGGAGTCTCTGATCCGCTTGGCCCAGCAACGGCCCTTCCCTCCAGAGTTGTATCAGGTGCGCCTTCTGGAATACCGCAACCCCTACTTTGAGGATGAGATCCTCTCGGCGCTCTCTTTTTACGCCCGTTTACCCAAGACCGCCCTCAAGCCTTTGCTATACAATCTTCCCGCTGTGGTCAGCCCACCCATGACCCGCGACAAGGCCATTAAGCTGGCCCGGCAGCTGCGCAAAATGAGCACAGAAGTACAGATCTTTGCTCAAGTGCAACACGTGCAAACGGTGGCGGAACCCGCTCCCCCAAAATCTGAAAAGGTTTAGCCAGGTGGAAGGCTCGGTTTTTGGGCCACCAGCCGCACAAAGCGATTCTGGCAGTAAAGCTGCTGGGCTACCACAGTAAACCCCACCTTTTCCAACAGCCACACCAGATCCTCGGCGCTGAAGCGGTTGTGTTCGTAAAAGTGGGTGAACTGATCTACCAAGGTAGCCAGGGGAGTATCCGGCTGAAACAGTTGGACCTCGGTAGCAGCATCAAAATAAAGACTTAGGGGGGCACGCACCCAATCCACCAGCAGAAATCGCCCACTGGGCTTGAGAAGACGAAGCACCTCCTGCAACAGCCGCAGCGGCTGTACCATCTCATGCAGCACCATTACCGCCTGGGCAGCATCAATGCTACCGGGATCCAAGGGCAAATGCGGGTCATGTAAATCGGCCTGGAGCAGTTGGATGCCGGGGATCCCCTGCAGGTCGGCTGCCGCCCGTTCCAACATATAGGGCATCAGATCCACGCCGATGAAGTGTCCTTCAGGGTAACGCTGCTGCCATTGGCGCAAGATATATCCTGGGCCGGTACCCAGATCCAGCAATTGCGGCGAGCTGGACAAATGGGGATCAATGTGAGTTTGCCAAAACTGCCAGAACTCTTCATTAAAACGCCCCGGTGAGGTAGCCACCATCCGCTCAGCGAAGCTAGGGCCCCGATGGTGCTGGTGGAGCAGCTGCATCGTAGGGTGCTCCCCACTGCTAACGCCAACAATAGCTGTATCGACAACCGGTTCCGGCATCATCATCACTCAAAAATTGGGCACTAGCGGGCAGAAGGGGTAGAAGAAAAGTTGGCAATGCCCGTTTGCAAATCGCTAAAACAGGTCAAGACTTTTTCCATCGAGGTAAGGTTTAGCACCAAGGCCACACTTTCCGGCACGCTACAGAGGCTAAGGTTGCCACCAGCAGCCCGGCACTTGCGCAACGCCGAGATTAGCACCCCCAATCCAGAGCTATCCATAAAAGTGACCAACGACATATCGATCAACAGGTTCGAGTAACCAAAATCCAAGACCTGCTGCAGGAGTTGCCGAGCCTCTGAAGCCGCCTTGGCATCAAAACGACCTTCCAATGGCACTACCGCCAGTTTCTGGCCTTGGGGGGTTTCAGCAGTACGAATGCGCGGCTTGATATCCATCGTTGCCAACAAAGACTTCGTGCCCCACCTTAGCACTGTCCACTATTCCTCAGCAGCGGGTTGCCTCTCAAGATCCCCTCCCCTCAAGAGAGTCCGCTCACAGCACGGGCTTTAGGGCAAGAACATCTGGATTGAGAGGGGGAAGAGAAACGTGCAGGCGGGGGCGGTGCATGGAGAGCAACTGGGCCAAGCGCTTGCGTAGCTCGGTTCGGGGCACAATGGCATCGATCAATCCATGGGCCAGTAAATACTCAGCCGTTTGGAAGCCCTCCGGCAACTTGCCTTTACCGATGGTTTGCTCAATTACATTTGGCCCCGCAAAGCCTACTTGTACCCCTGGCTCCGCCAGGATGAGATCCCCCAACATGGCAAAGCTAGCGGTCACGCCGCCGTAAGTGGGTTGGGTAAGCACGGAGATAAACAACTGCCCAGCGTCGCGGTGCCGTTGCAGGGCGGCAGAGGTCTTGGCCATTTGCATCAGGCTGAGGATCCCTTCCTGCATGCGCGCCCCTCCGGAAGCGGAGAAGATCACCAACGGCAAGTGATCGCGGGTAGCCCGTTCGGTGAGGCGGGTAATTTTCTCACCCACAACAGAGCCCATGCTGCCGCCCATAAAGCGGAAATCCATCACCCCAATTGCCAAGGGGATCCCGTCCAAGTTTCCTAACCCTGTCAAGATGGCATCCTTGAGCTGGGTGCGCTCTTGGTAACTGCTGAGGCGCTCTAGGTAGGGCTTTTGGTCGAAAAAGTGCAGGGGATCCGTTGGGGCTAAGTGCTCATCAAGGGGTTGCCAGGAGCCGGGATCCAGCAGTTGCTGCAAGCGCTCGGGAGCGGTAACACGCTGGTGATGACCACAATTGGGGCAAACCTGGAGATTCTGCTGCAGATCTTTGGTGTAGGTGAGAGTATCGCAGGCAGGACATTTTTGCCAGAGACCATCGGCAATCTCCCGCACCTGACGCTCTTTGTCAAAGGGGCTACTGCCCGTCAGCCTCAGAGCAGTATCCTTGCGGCGCTCCGCAAACCAATCCAGTAAAGACATAGCTGCTAAAACATCTCCTCCCACAGGTAGGGTGGTAAGAGCCAGTTGAGAAGCCCTGCAGGTGCTCTGCGAAACACATCTCAATGTTTCCAAGCTACCAAAGAATCGCCAAACTGAAAATAAACAGAGAGGAGGACAAGTGGTGACGGATGAGGTGAAGTTGCCACTTTTAATCACAGGGGATGGCTCCCTGACCTTTTTTTCAACGGAGTTTGGTCAGGCCTTTCACAACCTGAGCGGCGCTGCCCAAGAAGCCCTGGAGAAATTTGTCCGCCCCTGTCGCCTAGAGCAGTTGGTTTTGGAGCGGGATCCCTCCCACCCCATCCACATCCTCGATATTTGCTTTGGGTTGGGGTACAACTCCGGTGTTGCCCTGGAGACCCTTTGGCAGATTAGGCCAGGCTTTCCGGTGCAGGTGATTGGCTTGGAGCGTTCGCCGCAGGTGCCGCAGCAGGCCTGGCAGGCTGGTGTGGGATCCACCTGGAGTTTTTGCCGGGAGTGGCAACAATTCATCGAACAGGGATCCTGGCAGTCGGAGCGGTGGCAGGGGCAGCTGCTTTGGGGGGATGCCCGCCAGACCCTGTTGCAGGTGCCGTTGGCTTGGGCGGATGCTGTGTTTTTGGATCCCTTTTCTCCCTCTGCTTGTCCCGAGTTATGGACGGTGGAGTTTTTACAGGCTGTGGCAGAACGCATGCGCCCCCAGGGCTATTTGGCCACCTATTCCTGTGCAGCGTCGGTGCGAGCTGCCCTACTGGAGGCGGGCTTGCGGCTTGGCTCTACTCCTCCTTTGGGTCGCCCCTGGCCGGGAACGGTGGCCTCACCCCAGGGTGAGGATTTACCGCCCCTTTCTCAGATGGAGGGGGAACACCTGAAAACCCGCGCTGCTGTGCCCTATCGGGATCCAACCTTGTGTGGGGAACGCTCTCAAATTCGGCTACGCCGGCAGCAGGAACAACAGAGATCCTCTTTGGAGCCGACTTCGGCCTGGAAACGCCGCTGGCAGCAGTTGCAGGTCGTCCATCCGGAGAGCTCTTCCTCGTAGGGCAGCCAAGCTAGACTCCTCATCAGCCAACCAAGTTGCATCCGCTTCCTGAGCTCTGGTTACCCTCACCAACACTCAACCTCACCTGATCCAGCTTCTCCAACTTACGCCTCCTTTATAAAACGCAGGATCTCCCGCACATGACCGAGAAATTGGCTATCAACGCTCAGTTGGGCCACCGATTGTTGGATCTCTCGCCGCAGTTGCTCATGTTCTAGGGTGTTGCTGGCTCGCCATTGCTCCACCTGCGCTTGGGTGGCGGCCAGTTCCTGTTTTAAGTAGCGCTGAGTTTCTTCTGCTTGCTGAGCCCAGGAATGGGGGTGATGGGGATCCAACTGTTTTTGCATTGCTTCCACTTGCTGAGTGAGGGTTCTCACCTGAAAAGACAGTTCAATCGCATCTTCCCGAGGTATCAAAATTTGCCGTTGTAATTGGGTCAAACGGGTTGCTAGGTACTCATATCCCCGCAGAGCCGGACGCAATGCAGTAAGCAACAGTGCTGCTACAGAGCTGGTATAACCAATTGGGGTAATTTGCCAAAAGGCTAACCCATAAAAGACCACTGCCGAAACCAGATGTAAGGCAATAGCGATACGCAAAGACCAGTAGGTGAGCTTATCAATATACTCAGAAGCTTCAGCTTCGACCGGTATCCCTCGCTGCTGAGAAACCTCTGCTTCATACTGAACAGCTTTGGCCTGGAAATAGATATTCCAGGGAATGGTAACGATCACTACCAACCACCAAAAGCTAGCAACGCCAATTACCCAATCTGCCCATTCTCCAATTTGTAAATTTAAGGCCCGAAAGATGCCAAACAGGATCCCTCCACAAACCAGTAAAAGTAAACCTGCTTCCCCAACCGGATAAAACACTTTGGAATGGTCCATGACTCTGCCCTCCTCCATCCGGATAACTGGATGGGTATAGCTTGGCCAATTTCTACTTGATGAGGTGAGAGAAAGGGTCAGTTTTCCATCTGTCCCTAAGTTTTCAAGGGGCTAAGGATCAATGTGCTAGAAATCTATGCGGGGAATGGATTGATCGCTACCGGCTGTGGTCGATGGTTTTGAAAAAACAGTATGGTGATAATCGCTTGTCCCGGGATCCATAGTCTGCTGAGGTTCCATGGAGAATCCGGCCGGATCCCTGCTTACACAAAGGGGTGGTACTGCCTGCCACGAAAGGATAAAGGATAAAGGTAATCGGTTACATGGGTAGGTTGACCTTGAGCCGAACGCTCCTTCCAGGGGTCTGGGGCGGGATCCTAGGCCTCTTGCTCTGGCTGGCCGGGATCCAGCCCGGCTTTGCCCATGCCAGTCTGCTGTCTACCTTTCCGGCGGATGGAGCGGTACTAGAAGACCCACCTGCTCAGATTGAGTTGCGCTTCAATGAACCGGTGCGCATCACCCAGCTCCAGCTGTTGAGCAGCAGCGGGCAAACCGTGGAATTGGGAGAGTTGACCGGTTCAGCCGCTGCCCTGCAAGCCTCTCTACCGGCAGGGATCCCAACCGGCAGCTACCTGGTTAGTTGGCGGGCCATCTCTGCCGATTCCCATCCCGTCAGCGGTTCTTTTGTGTTTCAGGTGGGTCAAGCGGATCCACAGGCGCTACGGGTGTTGTTGGCAGCCCATGGGCAGACGGATCCCTTGCGCTGGCCACTATTAATGGTGCGCTGGGGAATCTATCTAGGCAGCTTGTTTGTTGTCGGGGTGCTGGGGTGGTGGCCGCTGCTGCAAGGTCGGCGAGAGCAAGTAGCCGAATCTTGGGCCTTCGCAACCGCTTGGCTGACCCTCAGCCTGACGGTGGTGGCTTTTTGTTTGCACATGGCGCAGTTGTACCCCCAGTTCAGCGGATCTGATGGGCTGGCGGTGCTGACATCCCCCTTTGGCCGGGGGATAGCGCTGCGGCTACTGGGGTTAGGGATGTTGATCTGGGCCTGTGAAGGGGCCGGGCCTTGGACCAGTGGGTTAGGATCGCTACTGGTGATTGGCTCCTTTTTGCCCATCGGCCATGCCCTTACCAGCGACTTTCCCCTAGGAACAATGGCTTTGTTGGGGTTGCACCTGGCCGGCTCTGCCTTCTGGCTGGGAGGTTTGTGGGGGCTGCACCATCTCCTGAAGCGCGAGCTCACCTCAGACTCTACGGCCAGAGTAGAGCGGTTCTCGGATGTGGCCACCTGGGCAGTGCCAGGGCTAATCCTGGCAGGGGTGGGCATGGGCGGGATCCATCGCGGTTGGCAGTGGGATCATCCCTATGGTCAATATCTTTGGGCCAAGCTGATCTTGGTACTGATGATCATGGGGTTGGGGGCCCACAACAAGTTTCACTTGCTACCAGCCTTGCAAACAAGGAGCCGGGCAGCCAGGGTCTCCTTGCAGAGAATTGTCCGCCTAGAGTTGCTGGGATTGGTTCTGGTGTTGGCCTTAACCAGTTTTTTGGTGGCCCAGTCTCCCCCTACGAGCCATGGAGCGGGATCCCCCAGCGAGCCAGTCTGCCAAGCGCAGTTGCCGGATCTCCCCGTTCACTTAAAGATTTCCCCCTGTCGCCCTGGCCCCAATCGGGTGTCAGTCAAGATAGAAGGGATCCCTGCCCAAGAGCTAACCCTGAGCTTTTCTCTGCCAGAACAGGGGATCCCACCCTTACGCCGCAGGGCTAGGGCGGAGGGAGCAGGCCAATTTGTGGTGGAAGACGCCCCCCTTGCCCTAGCGGGGGAATGGCAAATTGACCTGGCGCTGTTGATCAGCGATTTTGAACAGCGTCGGGGTCAAGTGAGGGTTGCCCTATCCCCGTGAAGAAGCTGAAAAAAGCCCCTGGTTAGGGGAAAACCAGAGGTTACGGAATCTGAATAAGTCAGTTACATCATACCCATACCACCCCTGCGCGACGGACCACCTGCTGGGGCAGCAGATTTGGGTTCAGGTTTCTCGACCACAATCGCTTCGGTAGTGAGGTACATCCCAGCAATGGAAGCCGCATTTTGTAAAGCAGAACGAACCACCTTAGCCGGATCCACAATCCCTTGAGCAATCATATCCACATAGGAACCGGTCAGGGCATCAAACCCAAAGGGCATCTCCTTCTCCAGCACCTTTTCCATAACCACAGCCCCTTCTAAACCGGCATTGTGAGCAATTTGGAACAGTGGCGCCTGCAACGCCCGAGACACAATATCCGCGCCAATTTGCTCCTCCGGTCTCAAGCTTGCCTTAAAAGACGGGATCCTTTTGGAAAGATGGAGCAAAGTCGCCCCCCCTCCGGGCACAATCCCTTCCTCCACAGCAGCTTTGGTAGCATTCACAGCATCTTCAATGCGCAGCTTGCGGTCTTTAAGTTCTGTTTCTGTGGCGGCCCCTACCTTAATCACCGCCACACCCCCAGACAACTTAGCGATGCGCTCCTGCAGTTTCTCGCGGTCGTACTCGGAATCAGTGCCCTCCAGCTCCTTACGAATTTGCGCAACCCGCTTTTCCACCATGGCTTTGGTGCTGCCATCGGTAACAATGGTGGTCTTGTCTTTGGTCACCGTGATCTTGCGGGCCACACCCATCATATCGGGGGTGACACTGTCTAACTTGATGCCGATATCTTCAGAGATCATCTGGCCACCCGTGAGAATGGCAATATCCTCCAGCATGGCCTTACGCCGATCCCCAAAAGCAGGAGCCTTCACGGCCACAACATTCAACACCCCCCGCAGGCGGTTTACCACCAACGTGGCCAAGGCTTCTCCTTCCACATCCTCCGCTATCACCAACAGAGGGCGACCTTCGCGGGCCACCCGCTCCAAGATAGGCACCAAATCTTGCAAGTTAGAAATCTTGTTGTTGGTGATCAGCAGATAGGCATTCTCATATTCGACCACCATCCGCTCTGCATCGGTGACAAAGTAGGGGGAAATATAGCCTCGGTCAAACTGCATCCCTTCTACCAAATCCAGTTCCGTTTCCAAGGACTTGGACTCTTCAACGGTAATCACCCCCTCTCGCCCCACTGCATCCATCGCCTTGGCAATCATCTCCCCCACTTCGCCGTCATTGCCGGCAGAAATGGTTGCCACTTCTGCAATGATTTTACGGCCTTCTACAGGCTTGGCGTGAGCAGCAATTTGCTCTACTAAATAAGCGGTAGTTTTCTCAATGCCACGCCGCAAGCCCACCGGGTTGGCCCCAGCAGAAATGTTTTTCAGCCCCTCGCGTACCATGGCCTGAGCCAGAATAGTAGCAGTGGTAGTGCCGTCTCCTGCCACATCATTGGTTTTAGAGGCCACTTCCCGCATCAGCTGAGCACCCGTATTTTCTAAGGGATCCGCCAGCTCAATTTCCTTGGCAATCGTAACCCCATCGTTAACAATCTGGGGGGCACCAAACTTTTTCTCCAACACCACATTCCGGCCCCTCGGGCCAAGGGTGACCTTGATTGTATCGGCCAATTGATTGATGCCCTGCTCCAATGCCTTGCGGGCTTCTTCCTTAAACAGAATCAGTTTTGCCATAGAATCCGCGCTCCTCGTAAATTGGACTGGGCGACCTTATGCTGAGTGCTGATAGCCCTACAGGGATCCCTGGATAACCCACCAGCCTAGCTCACCACAGAACTAGCACTCTAAAGCACCGAGTGCTAATCTAACGCAGAATCAGGATCCCTAGCAAGAAGGAACAAGGCCGGTGCCGGGCAGCAATTTAGAGAGCTCCGGCTCTAGGGAGAGATCTGAGAAACCTTCAGGAGTTGCCACCAATGAGAACATTGGGAAATTGGGCCTGAGCTTCGCTGATGGAGCGATTACGTCCGCCGTTTTGCCAGTAGTTGATGACTTCGGTGGCTTGGTTCAACAATTCGATTCGATCCACCTCGCTGATCCAGGTTTTGGACTCTAGTTCGGCTTTGAGCTGTTCCCAGGCATCATCACGGGGCCAGAAGAAGTAGTGGGTGAGGGGACTGCGGTTTTTGGCCACCACCTGATCCACGGCAATAGCCAAGTCATTTTCCAGCCACAGGGCTTTTAGAGCAAACTTCGGCAAGGTTTCCTTCTCCTTTTGGGTAGTACAAGAAGCGCCCAATTTGAACCTAACCGGGCAGCCTACTATTCTGACACAAGTTTTCCTTACCCAAAACCAGAACATCGTAGAGAATACCAGCACTTCCCGGCAGCTAGGCAGTGGGGGAGGGAAAGACCTGCATCGTCATGCCTACACTCCCTGCAGCAGTACCGGATAGAGGTTACCGACCCCTGTTTTGTTTCTGTAGACACTCCTGTCAGGGCGTAAAGCGCACAAAAGCTCCAGCCAAATCAGGAACGGCAAAATGGTTTAATGAGGATTTAGCGATCTTTGCTTGCAGACCCCTATGGCAGAAACCCTCTTGTTTAATGCTTTGCGTGCCGCCCTTGACGAAGAAATGGCACGGGATCCCAATGTCTTTGTTTTGGGAGAAGATGTTGGCCACTATGGCGGGTCCTACAAAGTCACCAAAGATCTCTATCGGAAATATGGAGAGTTGCGACTGCTGGATACCCCGATTTGCGAGAACAGCTTTACCGGCATGGCCATTGGGGCAGCCATGACCGGCTTGCGTCCGGTGATCGAAGGTATGAACATGGGCTTTTTGCTCCTCGCCTTCAATCAAATTGCTAACAACGCGGGTATGTTACGCTACACCTCCGGCGGTAACTTTAAGATTCCGGTAGTGATCCGTGGGCCGGGGGGGGTGGGTCGGCAACTGGGAGCTGAGCACTCGCAGCGCTTGGAGGCTTATTTTCAGGCGGTGCCGGGTTTGAAGATCGTTGCCTGTTCTACCCCCTACAATGCCAAGGGACTCCTCAAGTCCGCCATTCGCGATGACAACCCGGTGTTGTTTTTCGAGCATGTCCTTCTCTACAACCTCAAAGAAGATCTGCCGGAAGAAGAATATCTCTTGCCCCTAGACAAAGCAGAAGTGGTGAGAGCGGGCTCCGATATCACCATCCTCACCTACTCCCGTATGCGCTATCACGTCATGAAAGCGGTGGATAGTCTGCTGCAGATGGAGATTGAGCCAGAGGTGATTGATTTAATCTCCCTCAAGCCTCTGGACATGGAAACCATTGCCGCTTCGGTTCGCAAGACCCACCGGGTGATCATTGTGGAAGAAGACATGAAATCCGGTGGTATTGGGGCTGAACTGACGGCTCGCATCAGCGAGGACCTGTTTGACGAATTGGATGCGCCCGTAGTGCGTCTGGCCTCCCAGGATATTCCTACTCCTTATAATGGGGCGATGGAGGCGGCCACCATTGTGCAACCGGCAGATATTGTGGCTGCTGTTGAGCGACTGCTCTAGTCTGTCCCTTCCCTCTGCCGGCCCAAACCTTTGCGGGAACCTTGCTAAGATTTGCATGGCAGGGATCCTAGGGTCATGCAAGGCATATTGCTCATTGTCTACATGTTGTTTATCAGTGGCCTGATCGCTGTCGTAGGGGATCGGGTCGGGTATCGGATCGGCAAGAAGCGCCTCACCTGGTTTAACTTGCGCCCACGCCACACAGCCGTTTTGGTAGCAGTGATAACAGGAGTCAGTATTTCGGCCCTTACCCTAGGCACCCTGTTGCTGCTGAACCGCTCCCTTTCGGAAGCCCTCTTCAGCTACACCAATCAGATTGCCCAAGCCGAGCAGGAGCTACGGGCTCTCAACCGAGAGAAAGCTTTATTGGCAGCAGAAAATGCCGCCCTCAGTGCTGAGCGAGATAGGCTTAAGGTAGATCTTGACCAATTTCGCAACCAGCAATCGGCTGCCCAAACCCGACTGAGCGAAGTGCGGGACCAATTGGCTGTGGCCTTGCAGGAGCGGCAAGAAGTGGAAGCCAAGTTGGCCGCCGTGAACGAGCAACTGGCCAAGGTGCAGCCGAGCTTGGATCAGGCCAATGCTGAATTGAACAAGGTGAAAGCAGAAGTGGAGTCGGCCCGGCAACTGATTGCCACCTTGGAGGAGCAAAAGCAAGCTTTGCAATTGGATCGGGATCAACTGGAGCGCTCCCTGGATGTAGCGCAGGCGGCTTTGCAGAACTTGGAGGAACAAAAAGCCCAGCTGGAACGGGAGATTGAGCAATTTAACCAGTTGGCCATCAGCCTACGGCGGGGAGAATTGGCTATTTTAGCTGGGGAGGTCTTGGCAACTGGGGTGGTGAATGCTCCTGAGGGAACCGACCTCGACTCCATTCGCTGGCAATTTGAACAAATTCTCGCCCAAGCGGAACAACAAGCCCTAGCGCTGGGATCCCGGCCAGCACCGCCTATGGAAAATGCCGTCATGCTACGGCGGGAGGATGCCGACCAAGCTCTTGATAAATTAAAGGAGCCCGGTAGCTGGGCGGTGCGAGTTCTCTCGCTCACCAATCGTTTGAAGGGGGAGCCAGTGCCTGTACTTGTACAAATCTATCCCAACCAGCGGATCTTCCCCAAGGGATCCGTATTGGCCAGTGGAATTATTCAGCCGGGTTTGGATGAAAGCCAAATTCAGCAGCAACTGCTAGGGTTACTCAACCAAGCCAACCAGCGCTCCCAGGAAGAGGGCCTGCTCTCGAATCCCATCACCGGCACAGTGGGGGAATTTTCTCAGGTGAGGTTTTTGGAAGTGGTCCAACAGCTGCGCCAAAGCACCACTCCTTTGAATGTTAGGTTGGTTGCAGAAGCAGATATCTACACAGCCGGGCCGTTGCGGGTGAGCTTCTTGATGGAAGAGACGGCTGGCCAACAGTCCAGCTCTACCTCTAAGCGGGCTAAGCTGCCTTAGGCCATGGCCAACTCCGATTCCTCTGATAACCTGTCAGTTTTATCCTCATCACCGGTGGTGATTGGCTTTGATCCGGGGCGGGACAAGTGTGGGGTGGCGGTTGTGCAACTGGGATCCGAACTTAGGATCCTCCACCGCGAGGTCATCGCCTCCGCGGCAGCCCTGCCCCAACTCCACGCCCTCTGGCAACAGTTTCGGGCAGAGCGGTTAATCCTCGGTAACCAAACCACAGCCCAAGCCTGGAAACGGCAGCTGGGATCCCTCCTCCCCCCGCAGCAGATTGTCCTAGTGGATGAACGGTATAGCTCTCAAGAGGCCCGTCAGCGCTACTGGGAGTTTTATCCACCTCAAGGGTGGGAGCGGCTACTGCCCAAGGGGCTGCGGGTGCCGGCCAAGGCTTACGATGATCTGGTGGCTTTGATTCTGGTGGAGCGGTACTGGCGTGGAGTATCTGAGGCGACGTGAACTCCTGCACGGGATCCTGCTGGGGCTGGTGCTAGCGGGGTGTGGTGGCCTGGGTCCGAATGTGCCCTTGATTTTGGCGCTGAAACAATCGATTCCCGGTAGTCTGCTCAACGAGTTTCGCCGCCGCACAACCGCTCGCTTTCAAGTGCAGCTCTTGGATGAACGGGCACAGCTCTTGGCGCATTTGCAGCAAAGGGCTCAGCCTTCACCTGGGTGGGATCCCTTGGGTTGGCTGAAACCGCGGTGGCCTGGGGTTGCTCTCTCCTTGCTGGGGGCGGATGGATTGGATCGGGCCATCGCCTCAGACTGGTTGCAGCCTTTACCGGCAGAACTCTTGGGGCATTGGTGGGAGGAGCTGAATCCCCGTTGGCGGCAGGCAGCAGAACGAGAGGGACAAGTTTGGGGAGTGCCTTGGCGATGGGGGGTAACGGCAATTGCCTATCGTCGGGATCGGGTTACTCAACCGATTCGGGATTGGGCCGACCTGTGGAGATCGGATCTGGCGGGCAAAATTACTCTGCCGGATCATCCCCGGGAAGTAATCGGCCTTACCTTGAAAAAGTTGGGGCGCTCCTACAACGATCCTCTCAACCCTAAGGATGCGGAGCTGCGGCAAGCATTGGGATCCCTACATCGACAAGTTTTAGCCTATACCTCCTCTGATTATCTCCCGATATTGCGAATAGCCGACAGTTGGGTGGCCGTCGGTTGGTCGCAGGATCTCTACAGTACCCAAGCCAACTATCCGGAATTGGAGGTGGTGATCCCGGCTTCCGGCTCAGCTGTATGGTGGGATGTATGGGTACGCCCACGCCCCCTGGAATCGCAGGAGCTGGTAGATTTGGGATCCCTTTTGCCGGATTGGTTTGATTTCTGGCTGGATCCGGAATTGGCACCCCGTTGGGTTAATTTCAGCGGGATCCCTTCGGTCTTGCTGCTGGATCCAAGGCGATTGTCTCCCCGCTTGCAACAGCGAGAGGACTTTCAGCCTGCCACTTGGCAGCGGTCTGAAATTTGGCAACCGCTTTCTGCATCGGAAGCGGCATCTTATCTCAACTTATGGGATCAGATGCGCCGGGGTTTGTTGTAGTTGCTGAAAACAGGCTATTTTCTCTACTCTTTTGCAAGATAGCTAAGATAGCTAAGATGGCCTTAGGCTAATAGGAAGATCCCTGAGAAAACCCTATCCTCTGGGGCACATTAGTTTAGAAAAAACAATTCTTTCAACAGAGATATAACAACACAGATATAACAAGACAAGAAATAGAGAATGACACCTGAGTGGCTCTCTTCTTCACCTACAATAAATAGGCTGCCAATCTAGGACTGAGATCGATAAAACCAAGCAGCACCCTCAAGTAAAAGCTATCCTTGAGATTGATCTTTAAGACTGATAATGTCACTGATAATGTTCTCTCTTTGTAGGAGAAAGTCAGTCTCCCCTGTGGGAAAAACAAAAATGAGGAGAGCCCCACGAATCCCGAGGTGCGCGTTTGTTGAGTTCCTTTTGGGTTACGCTTTCGGAGCCCCTAAAATAAGAAAGGGGTGAATCTTAGCCTTGACATACCAAAACAGAAAATAGGAGGAACGAATATGAAAGCCATTCTGGCAGCGGCCTTGATCGGCATGAGCGGGATCCCTTTGCTGGTTCCGGCACCTGGGGTAGCCCAGCAGCTTTTTGAACTGGGTACCTATCGCCTGCAGCCGGGAACAATCATCCCGGTGGGTAGCCTTAACAACGAAGCTCCGGAGTATTTTTACCCCGATACGGTTTACCCATTGCAACTGGCAGTGACTCAGGGTATTTACGATGCTCAGGGCCGATTGGTTATTCCGGCAGGCAGCCGCATCTATGGCCAAATGGAACCCGCTCCAGGAGGATCCCGTTTTGTGGGCACTTCAATTGTCATCGGAGGCCGCACCTACAGTTTGCGGGCTTCTTCAAACATCATTCACGATGAGAAGGATCCCCGTCAGTACTCCGGTGAAGCAATCGCCGGGGATGCGGCTATTGGCGCTGCTGCCGGAGCGGTGCTGGGCGCACTGACCGGAGGAGTATCGGTGGGGAATGTCCTCGGCGGCGCTATTGCCGGGGTGGTTGTTGGCAATGTTACAGCTCCCCAAGTGGTGGTGTTGCGTCCGGGTCAATCTCTGAATCTCACCTTGGAAGCGCCTCTCAACCTGTAGAGAAAATCGGAGGGATCCCTGGGGAAAGAAGGTTCCTCTTGTTGCCCTATCCAGAACCTGAAAGTCGGCTGCGTATGGTTCACTAGGGATACAGTGCCAGGGCCTTGCTTTTATGGCTACAGAACCCAAGTCTACTCCCAAGACTCACACGACCGTCCACACCTTCCATGCCCAGCATGAGACTTTCCCCTACACAGCACTAGCGGGATGGCAACCCCTGTTCGAGCAAGAAAAACCGGTGGCGGAGATCTTTCATGTAGCCTACTTACGGCAAGACTCCGACTCGGAATCTCAGCGCCGCCCCCTCACCTTTGTGTTCAACGGGGGGCCGGGAGCTGCCTCCGCCTATTTACACATGGGGGCTCTGGGACCGAAGCGAATTCAATTTGGTCCCAACGGCAGCTTGCCGCCTTCGCCGGTGCGATTGGTGGACAATGCTGAAAGTTGGTTGTCATTCTCCGACTTGGTCTTTGTGGATCCGGTGGGTACGGGCTTTAGTCGGGCTTTACCCAAAGATAGCAGCGACGCCCAGAAATCAGCAGAACCATCCCAACCTAAGGCTAGCCCGTCAGCTCCTGCTGCCAAGGCTGAGGAGCCTCCCAAAGAAGCCCCCTTTTGGGATGTGGAACGAGATTTGAAATCTCTAGGGGAATTCATCCAAGGATTTCTCTCCCGCCACAAACGCTGGCTATCCCCGATTTTCATCGCCGGAGAAAGTTATGGTGGGTTTCGTGTGGCGCGGCTAGCCAAGGAGCTGCAAGCCAAGTTTGGGGTAGGGCTATCGGGGGCGATCTTGATTTCCCCCGCCATCGAATTCAGTCTGCTGGAAACCAACGACTACAACCTCACCACTTGGATGGCCTTGTTCCCTTCCTACGTAGCTGCGGCAGCCCATCATGGCCTCTCTGCCTGGGGGCAGGATTTGGCGGAGTTGCTCCCCAAGGCAGAGCGCTTTGCCCAGCAGCAACTGTTGCCTCTGCTGGCCATGGGAGAGGCAATGCCTGAGGTAGAACGGCAAGCTATCTACCAGGAAATGGCCGCCGGGATCGGTCTGACAACAGAGTATGTGGCCCAGAAGGGAGGACGGATTGATATCCATAGCTTTGCCCGCCAGCTGTTGCGATCCCAACGACAGGTGGTAGGGCTGTACGATGCCTCCGTAACAACGGTGGATCCCTTTCCGGATCGACCTACCTTTGAGGGATCCGACCCAACTCTGGAGGGTTTGGATCGCCTGTTTACGGCTGCCATTAACAGCCACTTGCGCGAGACTTTGCAAGTGGACACTGAGCTAACCTACCATCTGCTCAACTTTGAGGTATTCAAAGGTTGGCAATTTACCCTTAAGGGCGAGTCTAAGCAGGGATTCATTGGGGCAATGGACGAGTTGCGCGCCAGCATGGCCCTCAACCCGCACATGCAGGTGACCATTCACCATGGTTTTTACGATTTGGTCACCCCTTATTTTGCCTCCAACCACCTGGTTCATTTGATGAAGCTGGATCCGCGCCTCAAGGCCAATCTCACCCTGCGCCACTATCGCGGTGGGCATATGTTCTATACCTGGGATCCCTCCCGCTTGGAATGGTTTGCCGCTATGCAGCAGCTGTATGGCGAGGCTGCTTCTAGAGAGGCAACCTGAGAGATTGACATCCTCCCCGCCTTAAAGCCAAGCAGATCGGGTGATTAAGGCTTTATTCAATGGACTTGACCCACAACTGGGCCGGGAGCTCTTGAGGGGTGAAGCTGCCCAGCTTGGGTTGGATTGCCATCGGCCAGTCTCGCCCCTAGGCGGAAGGCTTTGTTGCCAAGCCAGAATTGTCCAACGAGCCTTGGGCTATTACCTGCTGATGACAGTTTAGGCAGACGTCTCCATTGCAGAACCAGGGCATGGGGTCAAGGTGGCTGTGGACCGGTGCATAACGGATTGCCAACACCCGCCAAGACTTTCACCGCAAGCAAGCTCACCCCTTTTGGGACGCTGCTGAGGTGATTGTGCGGGGTTGTGATTGAGGGCTTCAACCCAAAGTCGGGGGGATGTTGGGTAAGCACAGGCTGGATGCGAGGCAGGGTTAATTGCTGAACTCGGTGCTGCCCTAGGTTGGGGTGGCAAGGCCGTGGTGAATGTAGGTTGCTCTCCGATCGACGAAGAAAGCTATGCAGTTGGGGAAGCGGACCAGTCTGTAGACCAGTCTGTGGACCAGTCTGTAGTGTAGTTATGCTGTCCCGTTGAGGAGATTGAGCAGCATAGCGCATGTCCCTAGATGCTTTTAGGCAGCGACATGATTCTCATAACAGTCAGGCGAGGTGCGGACCTCCTGACGAACAATCGCCTCTATCAATTGGTCTAGAGCCTCTAGATCAGAAAGAGTATACGCTTGTTCTGAGAGGATTTGATTGATGGCCAACTCCTGCTCCGGCGTTAAGACGCAAGATTGCATAACCTCTCGGGTGATCTCATAAATGGACATTTCAACCCCGCAAGAATACAAAAAGAGTTTGTCAAGGTCATGATTCTAGAATGCTAGAAACAAGTTGTATCTACCATCGGAGGATCACGTATTTTTAAGTGAAACTCTATGGAGAGAGCTACCTTTTTTTCAGAGGAAATGCTATGGTATTTTTACGGAGCTTTGGATAATTCTCCGAATAGGGCTGTGGGTTTCTACAGAAGAAAGAATCTTAAAATGAGCCTGAAAAATAGTCATCACGAGTTTTAGAGCCCTTTTTAAGCATCACCTCCTCAAGCCTCTCCCCTTTGCTCGAGGGATTTAGGGTGAGGGTCATTTGGCCAGAGCTTGCAGGTTGCTGAAGAAGTAGTTGATGCTGGTGCGGTAGAGGGGCTCAAACAGCAGCTCCCGCTCCCTCAGCAGAGGCAGGAGATGGCCGACGCCGGCATAGGAGGCTTCTGCTTGGCGGTCATGGTAGGGTAAACCGGCTTACACTTGCTGCATCAAAGTACCGGCAGTCAATGAGTGAGTATCCTGCCTCAACCGCTAGAGTCCTTATCATCATCTCTCACCACCCGTTGCTTGACTCATAGCAGCTGTGGTCAAGTTTGGTAGTGGTCCTATCCCCAAAAGTTGGGTTGAACTTCAGCTCAGGGTTCAGCGGGTTAGATCCAAAATCCAAGCAAAGTAAAAGCGGCTACGAATGGTTTGTCGTTGCTGTAACTTCCAGCCCAATTCGGTTAATTTGCTTACCAAAATGGTCTCCCTGTGCTGGTAGGCACGGGTCGTTTTGCTGGGGCCGGGAAAGAATTCCCCGACTTTTTTGAGCAGGGTGAGCAGAGGGGTTTTGGGGGCAAAACTAAAAATCAGACGAGAACGGGCCAGGCGGGTGAGATGCTCCAGCATGCGCAGAGCATCCTCTTCAGGGTAGTGGATCATCACATCCAGGCAGATAACAACATCGTATTCTCCGCTCAGCTCCTCCAGGTCTGAAACACAAAATTGTGGGTTCTCACTGGATCCCAACTGGATTTGCTGGCGACGACGGGCTTCCTTCACCATTTGCTCGGAAATGTCGCTGGCAAACACCTGGGCCCCTCTGGCGGCCAAGGGCAAGCTGAGGCTACCCACCCCACAGCCGGCGTCACAGATGCGCAAACCGGAGGGATCCCCCAACCACTGCAACACCGTATCTATTGTCCGAGCATGGCCGGAGCGAATATCTTTTTGGACAAAATTGACTTCCTCTTCCCCATAGATGCGTCGCCAGCGGTCGAAGCCAATGGAGTTGAAATAGTTGCGGACAAGACTTTTCTCTTGCATGGAACTGCTACATATACGCTAGGGTACGCTAGGGATCCGGTTAGGAAAAAGGTAAGAAACCCCTGGGTGTCAAAAGCCAAGGTCTTTTCGCTAACGCGAACCGTATTTTAGCCCGGAATCCCTCCAGCCATCGGCTGTAGCGGCCTTAGAATTGTACTAGAATCAGCTCGCCCATGTTCGGATACCGCCTCCATGACCGAAGCTGAAATCGCAGCGGTACTGCAGTCCCGGCTGGCTACCCCTGCTAAGATTGCCATCAAACGGCGCCAGGGCCATTTGCATGTTTTGCTGGGACGTGCTGCCCAGGTAGAGCTGGATTATCCTCACCTGACCAACCAGATTCAAGCGGAGCTCAAGGCCCTAGCTCTCCCGGGTCTAGAACAGGTGACGGTGTACGGGCGGCAGTTGGGCCATGCCGAATACGAGTGGGAACAGACGGGATCCCTGCTCAACCCAAAACTGGCGATGGCAGACACCACTCTGGTTGAGAAAAGTGATCTGCTCTTGCAGGATCTGACTGTTGTTGCCCCTGACCCGGTGAATCCGCACCCCAATTCTGAACCAAAGTCAACAGATCAAAGCAATAGCAGGTCCCATTTTTCCTTGCTGTGGCTGGGAGGAGCTTTATTGGTAGTAGGAATTGGGCTAGCTTTTTTGATTCTGGCTTTCCTGTAGGGTTTGCTGCGGTAAAGGTCGAGAAGCTTTTTGCAGTGCCTCCTGCAACATCCGCTGCACCAACTCTGTAAAGGTCCACCCCAGGGCTGCTGCTGCATCCGGGCACAGAGAAGTAGGGGTCATGCCGGGGAGGGTGTTCACCTCCAATACCCAAGGGTTCTCCGAGCTATCCACCCGCAGATCCACCCGCGCTAGGCCCTCACACCCCAGAGCTTGATAGGCACGTAACCCTACCGCCTCACAGCGGGCCAGTCCTGCCGCACTCAGCGAACAGGGGATAACATGCCGGGATCCGCCAGGGGTGTACTTGGCTTCATAGTCATAGAAGCTGCCCTGAGCCGGAATGATCTCAATAGCAGGAAGAACTTGCCCCGACAGAATCGAGAGGGTAATTTCCTTGCCGGGGATATACCGCTCCAAGAAAATCCGCGGCGAGACGGACCGGGCCAGTTGCAACCCTTGGGCGAAAGAGCCTTCATCCTCAACAATGCTAATGCCGACGGTAGACCCCTCGTTGCTGGGTTTAATCACCAGTGGGGATCCCAGCACCGCCACACACTCGTCCCAGGAGAGAGGGTTCTGCCTATCCCAGGCGATCCAATCCGCAGTTGGGATCCCTTGGGCGCGGAAGATCTGCTTAGCAACCAGCTTATCCATAGCCAAGGCACTGGCCAGTTGCCCTGAGCCTTGGTAAGGCAGGCCTAGCCAATCCAACATCCCCTGCACTACGCCATCCTCACCACCGGGGCCATGCAAGGCAATCCAGACAAAATCACAACCAGCTTCCCACTCCTGCCATAGGCGCACAGGCAAGTCCACATCCGGGTCGATGAGCTTCACCTCATGTCCCAGATCCTCAAGGGCACGCTTGCAGGCTTTGCCGGTAACCAAGGAAACTTGACGCTCCGCCGAGCGACCCCCTGCCAAGACGACGATACGCATTGTTCTGGTTTTCCCTCACCCCACCATCTGTAAAACAAGTAGTAGAATAGATGAAAGAATAGATGAAAGTCTGCTCCCACCTCCATTTCACCCTAGTTCACCCTAGAAGTTCACCCTAGAAGGTTGGGCGACGGCGGCGCAGAAAATCAGGAATATCCAAGCCCCCGGAAGGCGGTAGTTGGGGCTCAGAGGCTTGCCTAGGCGCCGGTTCAGCACTGGAAGTGGTCGGTTTGTGACCGGCAGACTTGCTACTGGATGAACCTTTGGCTACGGAAGGGGGAGCAGCAGCACGTTGCCCGGATTGAAAGCCTGTGGCAATAACCGTAACCCGCACTTCACCTTGCATCCGCTCATCTTGGACGGTACCAAAGATAATGTTGGCTTCCGGGTCCACAGCCTCAGCAATGATCTCAGCAGCGGCATGAACTTCATGCAAAGAGAGATCTAGCCCACCGGTGATGTTGAAGAGAACACCCTTGGCTCCCTCAATGGAACTTTCTAGAAGTGGGGAAGAGACAGCAGTGAGAGCAGCTTCCCGGGCGCGCGATTTGCCAGAGCCCATCCCAATACCCATCAGAGCAGAGCCAGCATCAGCCATCACGCTGCGCACATCGGCAAAATCAACATTGATCATGCCGGGGATCAGGATAATATCCGAGATGCCCTGCACCCCCTGACGCAAAACATCATCCGCAACTCGAAAGGCTTCCTGTACCGGGGTTTGCTCCGAGATCACCGAGAGCAACTTGTCATTAGGGATCACAATTAGAGTATCGACGGCCTCCTGCAGCGCCTGGATCCCTTCTTCTGCCTGGCGGGTGCGGCGCTTGCCCTCAAAAGAAAAAGGCCGCGTCACTACCCCCACCGTCAAGGCACCGCTTTCTTTGGCAATTTGAGCCACAATCGGTGCCCCGCCCGTGCCCGTGCCTCCTCCCATACCGGCAGCAATAAACACCAAGTCAGCCCCCTCAAGGGCTGCCGCCAATTCCTCACTGGATTCTTCCGCGGCTCTTCGACCGACAGCAGGATTGCCCCCAGCCCCTAGGCCCCGCGTTAACTTCTGCCCAATTTGCAGCCGATTCACAATGGAAGACTGGGCTAGCGCCTGAGAGTCGGTATTGACACTCCAAAATTCCACCCCGGTAAGGTTGCTCGCTGCCATCCGACTGACCGCATTGCCGCCACCTCCACCCACACCGACAACCTTAATTTTTGCAACATTGCTCGGCATGATCCCCTCTGGATGACCCGCCGCATCGGTCTGTGCCCCATTCTTCTCGTACTGGGTGTGAAGAACCTCGCCCATGTAGTGCTCATTCCAGCGAGAAGGTGTCACTCGGGCTTGATCCAACCCTTGCCCTGGATTGGGAGGATGGATGTCTGACCAGTTGGATGGCATGTTAGTTCTCAAGATAACTTAATTCTGGTAATCATCAAACATGCTAGCTGATTTAATATAGGGCAACTCTCTTCAGATGCCAATGCTAAAAGAGAGTTGTGGATTTCTTGACAAGAGATTCTGGTGTCTAGCCCTAGCCAATCATCTGGTTCTCTGTAGCCTCGGGTTCTAGCCGGAATGATGGTTTGAGCTAAGGTTGCTCTCCTAGAGATAACTAGACAGACCAGACACAACTACCGGCCTGTCCTTTAGTTGCCATCCACAGGGAGCTGTGTTTTTCAATACTTGCAGCAGCTGATTTGCTACTGCCGAGTTTGCTCCTAACATCGCTGATCCTGACACTCGTAAGCAATGGAACCTTTGCCACCAATTTAAAGTAATCGAGAATACCTAAGCTTGGGCTTCCACTCTCCCCCTGTAATGATTATTCCCATACAGGCAGTAGGAACTTATCTGTGAACATCCCTAGTAGAGGATCTCCAGGATCTCTACAGGTTCTTTGCTTACAGCTTGTACCGCTGCTGTTGCTGGAGGCGGGAAACAACCCCAACAGCAGGATGAATGAGCCGGTCGACTAGCCACCCTTAGCAGTTGAACGTGTTACCTACCCCTAAGGCTTCCGGCCCGCTCACGCGAACGGGATGAGCGTCAATAACCAATTTGCAGCAGGCCCTGCAGCCAATGAACTAGCCGGACGAGGCAGGAAGCTCCCAGAAGCAACCTCGAGAGATCTGTACCGATGTTGGCAGGATGTCACCCTCCAGCTGACCAAGCCAAGATGATAAAATTGCCCCAGATCAGTGATATTAATGGCTATTTGGCCCAGGCTTGCCCCATGCTCCAAACTCTACAGAAGCTCCTTGGCGATCCCAACGACCGGAAAGTGCGGCAGTACCTTCCTGCCGTCAAGTTAATCAACTCGCTGGAGATTGAGATTGCCTCTCTTTCGGATGCTGAGCTCAAGGCCAAAACCGCAGAGTTTCGCCAGCGATTGGATCGCGGCGAATCCCTGGATGAATTGTTACCGGAAGCCTTTGCGGTGGTGCGGGAGGCTGCCAAACGGGTTTTGAACCTGCGCCACTACGATGTGCAGTTGATTGGCGGGATGGTGCTGCACGAGGGCCAGATTGCCGAGATGAAAACCGGAGAAGGGAAAACCCTTGTTGCTACTCTGCCTGCCTACCTAAATGGCCTTACCGGCAAAGGTGTTCACGTTGTTACTGTTAACGACTACCTAGCCCGACGGGACTCGGAGTGGATGGGACAGGTGCACCGCTTTTTAGGTCTGACCGTTGGCCTGATTCAGCAGGGTATGTCCCCGGAGGAAAAGCGGCGCAGCTACAACTGTGACATCACCTACTGCACCAACAGTGAGCTGGGCTTTGATTACCTGCGGGACAACATGGCCAGTGACATCAAAGAAGTGATGCAACGGCCTTTTAACTACTGCATCCTTGATGAGGTCGACTCCATCCTTATTGACGAAGCCCGTACCCCTTTGATTATTTCTGGACAAGTGGCTCGCCCTTCAGAAAAATACACCCGAGCTGCACAGGTGGCCCGGGAATTGATTAAAGATGAACACTACGAGGTGGATGAAAAAGCCCGGAATGTTATCCTCACAGACGAAGGTTTTGAGGCAGCAGAGCAACTGTTGGGGGTTTCCGACCTGTTTGATCCTAAGGATCCCTGGGCCCACTTTATCTTTAATGCCGTGAAGGCCAAAGAACTCTTCATCAAGGATGTACACTACATCATCCGCAACCAAGAAGTGGTGATTGTGGATGAGTTCACCGGGCGGGTGCTGCCCGGTCGGCGCTGGTCGGATGGCTTGCACCAGGCGATTGAGGCCAAAGAAGGGGTGCCGATTCAAAACGAAAGCCAAACTTTGGCTACCATCACTTACCAAAATCTCTTTTTGCTCTATCCAAAGCTCTCCGGCATGACGGGGACTGCCCGCACAGAGGAAGCCGAATTCGGCAAAACTTACAACCTAGAAGTGACTGTCATTCCCACCAACCGCCCGATTCGCCGCAAAGACGCTCCCGACTTGGTCTACAAGACGGAAAGTGGCAAGTGGCGAGCGGTGGCTGAAGAAATTGCCCAGATGCATGAGCGGGGTCGACCGGTCTTGGTCGGCACCACCAGCATAGAAAAATCGGAGCAACTCTCGGCCATGCTCAAGGAGAGGGGGATCCCTCATAACCTTCTCAATGCCAAACCGGAAAACGTGGAACGGGAGGCGGAAATCATTGCCCAGGCTGGACGCAAAGGTGCAGTTACCATCGCCACTAACATGGCGGGTCGCGGTACCGACATCATTTTGGGGGGGAATGCTGAGTATATGGCTCGCCTCAAGCTGCGAGAACGGCTAATGCCCAAGCTGGTTCAACTGGATACCGACAACCCTATGGGATCCGTACAAGTTGGCGGACGAGGGGGTGGCCAAGGGTTTGGGGGAGCAGCCCCGAAGCCGAAAAAATCTTGGGCGGTGGTTTCTGCCAGTCTTTATCCCTGTGAGCTTTCTCAGCCGGTCAGCCAAGCTTTGGAAGAGGCGGTTGCGGCAGCGGTGGCTAAGTACGGCTTAAACCGTTTGCCGGAGTTGGCCGTCGAAGATCTGATTGCGGTGGCCTCAGAAAAAGCACCCGTGCAGGATCCGCTGATCTTGCAATTGCGGGATGTCTACAACAGCATCAAGGCTGAGTACGAAAAGGTGACCAATGCCGAACATGAAGAAGTGGTGAAGTTGGGTGGTCTGCACGTGATCGGCACAGAGCGGCACGAATCTCGGCGCATTGACAACCAACTGCGGGGCCGAGCCGGACGGCAAGGGGATCCGGGTTCTTCCCGCTTTTTCCTCAGCTTAGAAGACAACCTGCTTAAGATCTTTGGTGGTGAGCGGGTTGCCCGCATGATGGACATGTTCCGGGTAGAAGAAGATATGCCAATTGAGCACCCCTTGCTCACGAGCAGCCTGGAAAATGCCCAGAAAAAAGTGGAAGTTTACTACTTCGACATGCGCAAGCAAGTGTTTGAGTATGACGAGGTGATGAACAACCAGCGGCGGGCTATTTATTCCGAGCGGCGGCGGGTGCTAGAGGGGGAAAACATCAAAACCAAGATTCTAGATTATGTGCGTAAAACGGTGGGTGAGATTGTACGCGCCCATGTCAACCCTGAGTTACCCCCGGAAGAATGGGAAATCGATAAGCTGACCGCCAAGATGCAGGAGTTTGTGCCCCTGCTCAAGGACAACCTCAAGGCTCAAGATTTACGGGATCTGTCTTACGAGCAGATCTTAGAGTACCTGATCAAGCAGGCGGAGCTAGCCTACGAAGCCAAGGAGGCTTTTCTGGATACCTTTGAACCGGGCTTGATGCGCCGGGCGGAGCGATTTTTCCTGTTGCAACAGGTGGATACCCTTTGGCGGGAGCACCTACAGCAAATGGAAGCGCTGCGGGAAGCGGTAGGGCTACGCGGCTATGGCCAGCGGGATCCTTTAATCGAGTACAAAAATGAGGGCTACGAGCTGTTCTTGGAGATGATGGACAATATTCGCCGCAACACGGTGTACAACTTGTTTGTCTTTACCCCGCAAATTGTGCAACCACCCCAGGCGGTACAAGCGGTGTCGGCGCAAGCGGTGGCTGCTGCCGGTGCAGAGAAGACTGGTGGCGGTGTTGTGGAAGCTGACTTTAGCGAAGAGTAGCCGGGGTTGGTTGCCACTGAGTAGCCTCAAGAGGCAACTGAGCTACCGCTGCTTCACCCTCAAGGGGCAAGCATCACTCCTGCAGGATTACCGGATCCCTATGCCGGGCGGGGCTACGCTTGCGTTGGCTGGAGGCTTCCCTAACTATCCTTGAGCTGCACCTGAATCTGGCTCAGATCCTTGCTCTGGCCCTAGAGGCGGGAACTGGCGTAGGTTCTTATGACCGTTTTCCTGAACAGATGCAGGCGGGAGGATGTCAGGATAGGAAAAGTGCTGATTTGGGCGCTCTTGTCGGTGAACGGGATTGAGGTAAAAAGAGCATGAAAAATCAAGGCTTTTGGCTGGCCGGGAGCCTAGGGGTGATCTTGGATCAGGTAACCAAACGCTGGGCGGTGGCTCGATTGCTGCCGGGGCCGGAAATTCGCCTGTGGCCGGGGGTCTTTCACCTCACCTACGTGGAAAATACCGGTGCTGCCTGGAGCCTGTTTGAAGATTCGGGAGAGTTCCTCAAATGGATCTCTTTGGGGGTTTCGCTGGCCTTGATGGTGCTGGCGATTTGCGGCCGGGTCATGAGCCGCTGGGAACAAGCGGGCTATGGCTTGGTGTTGGCAGGGGCGGTCGGGAACGGCATCGACCGCTTCACAACAGGTTATGTGGTGGATTTTTTCAACTTTGTCTTGATTCGCTTTCCGGTTTTCAATGTAGCGGATGTGGCGATCAACATTGGGGTAGCTTGCCTGTTGATTGGCTTGTTGCGGGAGAACTCAGAAGCAAAGCAAACAGAAGTACCTCAGCTAGAAGGAAAATCCACAGAGCAGGCCAGTAAAGGGATCCCACCGGAAGGTTAGGCATTGTTCGGCGGCATAGCCCTCCTGAAGGATCTCCCCTTGCAGATTTGCCCACCGATCTTTTGCCGAGCCCTTGCGCAGAAAGAACTCGAGCAGAAGGAGAACATGAGCTCGCTGCAGCCTTGACTGAAAATCTACGACTTCCGTAGGTTAACATTGTACGTAGCTTTCAGAACAATATCAGTAATAGTACGATGTCAGCCTAGGAAGCTGGATGTCATTATGAAGCTAAGGTAAAGTAGCTTTTGTGTGCTTCCCTTCCTCTCTGTTCTGTCCCTGCACTTCTCTGTTCTGTCCCTGCACTTCTCATCTGCTGTTTATCCCGTTGGTGCCCTCTGAGTTGGGCTAGGGGATCTGAAAACCCATCAGGTCGCTTAGGCGACAGGAAGCTTATCACATGTCAATTGTTTCCATGGTATCGGCAACAGAGGCTCAGGAATGGGGTGAACTCTGCCAGTGGGCAGATGAGCACTACCGTTGCCGCACCTTTCCGAAAGATGTGCGCATTCCGACCCGACCTGGCTTGGTGTATATCACCCAAGAGGGTGTTGTGCGACTGGTGAGCCAAACTCCGGAGCGGCGGGAAGTTTTTGTTGGGTTCATCACGGCAGGTCTACCTTTTGAGCTGAGCAACCAAGAGCGTTTTGAGCTCAAAGCCTGTACCCATGCTGAGCGCACGACGGTGATGTGGTTCTACTGGCAAGACCTAGAGCAGTGGCCTCACCTGCATCAGAAGGTACAAGAAAATTTCCGTCACCAGCTGCAACGGAAGCTGCTCTGGCTAGGTAACCTTGGCCAACGGAGAGCCATTGACCGTTTGAAGGGCTTCTTGACCCTGTTGATCGATGAGCATGGTCAACCTTGTGAGCAAGGGATGTATCTCCCTTGGCCCCTTACCCATGCCCAAATTGGGGATGCCATTGGAGCCACCCGGGTGACGGTGACTCGTCTACTGGGATCCTTGCGCTCAAAAGGGTTTGTGCAGGTGCTGGATCAGAACTTAATTTGTATTCCCAATGGAGTCAAGCTTCAACCTACCCCGAAAAAGGTGGCCAACGCCTAGCCTTTTGTTTCTATGGGCTTGCGGTTGCACTATCGTGCTTGGGGGTTTGGGATCCCTTCTCTGCCCATTTTGATGCTGCATGGTCATCCCGGCGATGGCGGGTGCATGGCAGTGTTTGCGGAGGCTGTGGCCGGGTTACATCCTTGTGTAGCGCCGGATCTGCGGGGCTATGGGCATTCGCAAGTGGCGGCTCCCTTCTCCATGGCCGAGCATCTGGAGGATTTGCAAGGG
This sequence comes from uncultured cyanobacterium, assembly GCA_937944885.1. Lineage (GTDB taxonomy): Bacteria > Cyanobacteriota > Cyanobacteriia > Thermostichales > Thermostichaceae > Thermostichus. The sequence continues at coordinate 6,352 of CALFBB010000041.1, read as the reverse complement.
CTACTGGAGGATCTGGGTTGGTCAGAGTGTCTGGTGCTGGGTTGGTCTTTGGGAGGGATCCTGGCACTGGAGTTGGCCCTCCGCCTACCCCAGCGGGTGAAAGGGTTGGTTTTGGTGGCCACCGCTGCCGGTCCTCGCAGCGATCATCCCTCCACAGACCTGTGGGATCAGATCAACACGGGCATTGCCTCTTTGATCAACTGGGTTTGGCCCGGTTGGCAATGGAACATCGAGACCTTTGGCCGTCGTTCCCTCTACCGCTACTTGATTCAGCAGCACACTCCCACCGTCTATCGTTATCTAGCCCGGTCGGCTCTACCCGCCTATTTGCACACCTCTCACCATGCCCATCAGGCCTTACGCACCGCCCTCCGGCAAGGGTACAATCGCGAAGGGGAATTGCACCGCCTTGGCATCCCGGTGTTGCTGATGGCTGCTGAGCAAGATCGGCATATGACCCTCAGCAGCAGCGCTGCTACCGCCCGGGCTTTACCCAACTGTACCTGGATTGTATATCCCAATGTGGCCCATCTTTTCCCGTGGGAGATCCCACTGCAGGTGGGGCAGGATTTGCGTCGCTGGCTCCAGGCTCAGGACTGGGGGATCCCAGGGGCAGAGATGTCGGATACCTCAGTAGGAGTTTGAGGCTGCTGAAGGGATCTCAGCTGGGCAAAAGCCTCTTCTTCCAACTGAATCTGCTGTAACTGGAGCTCTTCCTTGCTGCGTAGACGCCTCCCCAAAGGCTGTCGAAGGGTGCCCAAGAGCAAAGGCAAAGAAACCCCTTCTTCTGGATGGATCACGGTGCGTGCCTGCAGGGTAAACAGAGAGCTACCGGTGGAAAAGCGCCCCGAGGATCCCAAGTCACTGGCGGCTTGACGCAGAGTTGGGATGAGCTGCTCAGGAGTAATGGTGGGTTCCACCGCAATAACCGCTCGCTCCGCCCCCTGGTCGTAGACGGTAGTGTAGTGGACAGCACCGGGGATGCGGGTACGAAAAATCGGCCCTAAGCTAAGGGCAAAGCAGCCCGCCGTTAGCACCAGCGTAAAGGCGGTATAGCCCACCAGGGAAAACTTAAGGGGCCAATTGCGAAGCCAAGCCAGAAGGGTGAGCAACGCCAGCAGACCTGCTAAACCCAGCCCAACTTGGGTAGCAGAAGCAAAGAAAGATTCCAGGCTTTCGCTCATGAGGTTCAATAATAGAAACAACACATGTTAACTAACAGTTACGCTAGCCATAAAGGCTGTGGGTGTGGCTGTTTATCTATCCTAAGTCGGTGGTTGGAAGGGTTCAAATCGGCAACCTCAATCGGGTGAGATACAGACATGAGATAATGTCACTTTGCAAGCCTGCTGCGGAACTGTTCGACAGGGATCCCCCCAGTTAATGAGTTGAGAGGAGACTCCCCTTGGTTGCCCAAACCTTCAACCTAGAAGCCTACCTCAGCCAGCGCCAAAGCCAGGTGGAAGAGGCGCTATCGGCGGCCCTGACCCCTGCTTACCCCGAGCGGATCTACGAGGCGATGCGCTACAGCGTTCTGGCAGGGGGGAAACGTCTCCGTCCCATCCTCTGTTTGGCTGCTTGTGAACTGGCTGGGGGATCCCTTGAGCAAGCTATGCCCACTGCTTGTGCTCTGGAGATGATCCACACCATGTCGCTGATCCATGACGATCTGCCGGCCATGGATAACGATGACTTTCGCCGCGGCAAACCGACCAATCACAAGGTTTTCGGAGAGGATATTGCTATTCTGGCTGGGGATGCCCTGCTGGCTTTTGCCTTTGAGCACATTGCCGAGAAAACGCAAGGGGTGCCACCGCAGCGGGTGTTGCAGGTGATTGCCCGGATTGGCCATGCCGTTGCTGCCACCGGCTTGGTAGGAGGTCAGGTAGTGGATCTGGAATCCGAAGGGAAAACCGTTACCCTAGAAACCCTAGACTATATCCATACCCACAAAACCGGGGCCTTGCTGGAGATCTCGGTGGTCTCCGGTGGGATCCTAGGCGGGGGCGACATGGATTTGTTGGCTCGCCTCAGCCGCTATGCCCAGGATATTGGCCTAGCCTTCCAGATCATCGACGATATCTTAGACATCACTGCCACCAGCGAGCAACTGGGCAAAACGGCAGGCAAAGATCAAGCGGTTGCCAAGGCCACCTATCCCAGCCTCTGGGGCCTGGAAGCTTCCCGTCAAAAGGCCGAAGAGCTGATTCGCTCCGCCAAAGAACAGCTGTACCCCTATGGATCCGAGGCCGAACCCCTGTTGGCCTTAGCGGATTTTATTACTCGTCGTCAGCACTAGGACGGTCAAGATGGGATCCCTGCCACCTCTTGCTCCTCTGTTGGATGCCCTGCTCAAGTTCCTGCCTCGGAGAGCCGTATGCTGCAACAGTTGATGGCCAACCATGTCCTTTGGACAGCGCTGATCGCCAGTTTGTCGGCCCAGGCCATGAAGTTGATTCTCACCTATGTGCAATCGGGCAAGGTGAATCTGCGGGTGCTGGTGGAAACCGGTGGCATGCCTAGCTCCCATGCGGCCTTGGTGACCGCCCTAGCCATCGGTGTCGGGTTACGGGAGGGGTGGGATAGCCTGTTGTTCGCAGCAACCGTGGTTTTTGCTTTGGTGGTCATGTACGACGCCACTGGCATTCGTCAGGCGGCAGGGAAACAGGCGCAGGTGCTCAACCGCCTTATGGAAGAGTGGTTTGAAGAGAAAGGTAACGGCAGCTTCAAAGAACCCTATCTGAAGGAATTGCTCGGCCATACCCCTCTGCAGGTGCTAGCTGGAGCAGCCTTGGGAGCAGCCTGTATTGGTATATCCTTTGCCCTAGGGCTGACGTGAAAGAAAATCCAAGTAAAGGTTCAAGACAACTGTGAGAATCGTTGGGGCATGCTAGAGCAGAAGTCAGCCTGTGTACGGTCATGTCCTCCCCGTCTCAGCCCCGCCAAATCCAGAAGTGTCCTGCCTGTGGCAAACCAATCCCCGCCTATCGATCCAAAGCCCCTTACTGCGATTATTGCGGTTGGCGGCAGACCCCTGTCTCAACTTCCCACAAACCGGGATCCCTGGTAGAGAAATTCCAAAACCAATTCAGTGGAGCCAGCCAGTGGGCCGGTCAGCAAGGTCAGCGCCTAGGGATCCCGCGGCTGATCCGGCCACTCCTGAACTTAAACTTTTACTTGTTTGTGCTCTGGGGGATCAGCCCTCTTTTTCCGCTCATTGTAGAGCGCCCCCTCCTGGTGGAATCCGGCTATTTATTGTTGATCCCGTTTTTACTCAGTTGGGGCTTGCTCTATTTGGCGGTACGGGATCTGCCTTTAGCGGATAACCTGCGCTTGCCGCGCCTCCTTTTGGATGTGTCGTTTATCCTGTTGCCTTTCTTCCAAAAAATTAACATCTCCAAAGCGCCTAACCGCCCCTATTGGAATGCCCTACTTATCTGGGTCATCGGTATTCTCCTCTTTGCTGCTGTACGGCTCTGGAGCTTTAGCCTCCTGCTGACAGCAGTAACCTTGTTGTTGACCAGTTTTTGTACTCTGCTGTTTTGAGTTGCTTCTTTTGCCAAGGCCCATGAGTGTTCCTGCCAGAGAACGGTTTATTGCTGAAATTCAAGCAGATCCAATTGATCTGGGCCGGGCATCCCTTTGGATTGCTCAGGAGGCTTATCCTGATTTAGATGTGGAAGAGTATTGGGCTGCTTTGGATGAAATGGCAGCAGAAGTGCGGGAACGACTGCCCCCTGAACGCTACCCCCTGCGCATCCTCAAGATTCTGAATCACTACTTGTTTGAAGACTTGGGTTTTCGGGGCAATCGCGAAGATTATTACGATCCCCGCAATAGCTTTTTGAACGAAGTGATTGATCGCCGCCTGGGCATCCCAATTACCCTCTCCCTGCTGTACTTAGAGCTAGCTCGACGGTTGGATTTTCCCATGGCAGGAGTAGGTATGCCCGGCCACTTTTTGGTGCGGCCCCTGTTTGAGGGATCCGAAATTTGGGTGGATCCCTTTCACAAGGGGGAGATTTTGTTTCCGGAAGACTGTCAAGAGAGGCTAACCCAGATTTATGGCCCTGGGATCCGTCTGCAAGAGCAGTATTTAGCACCTACATCTTCCCGGATGATTTTGGTCCGCCTACTCAACAATCTCAAGCACATTTACCTCAGGCGCGGCGAGCTAGAACCTGCCTTAGCAGCAGTGGAGCGGATTTTATTGTTGATCCCAGAAGATCTGGGGCAGCTGCGGGATCGCGGCCTGTTGTACTACCAGCTCGGTCACTGGCCACAAGCCCAACAGGATCTCAAGTACTACTTGGCACAGGCCCGCCAGGACGGTGAGCTTAATCCCGCCAATGACCATCTGATTCGAGAAATTTTGCGGAGGCTAGGAACTGACCCAGATGAGCTGCCGGAGCTGTGAAAAGCAATGTGAAAAGCAATGTGAAAAGCAAGTAGTATAGCCCCTGCAAACGCTCAGCATCAGCGCAAAGCACTATCTACTACATGGGGTTGCTAGCCCCTCTTGGTCTCATTGGCGAGTTTCATAAGTCTCAACCGATTCATTCAGCAACATTGCCTCATATTCCTTTCGGCGCAAAACAGTATCATACAGACCGATGTCTTCCCCCTCATGCCGGTTGATACCTATGTAAACTAAGCTGGGATCCTCGTAGCGCTTAAACTTGTACACCGCGTCGTTCATCAAGGCACTATTGAAGACCCCTAGGCTGACGAGTAGCTCAAAATCTTGCTTGGTGATGCCGGTTACACGCTTGAACAACTCTGGTTCCAATTGGGTAATGACATCACGTAGCGTGCGCTCGCGGTAGTCGGTGAGATACAGGAAGATGGGAATGCGCGTGGCAAACTTGATGAGTTTCTCTTGGATTTCCTTGCGCTTGCTCTTGAATTCTTTCTCTTCTTCGGAGAGTTGCCGTTTCTCCTCGCGGGAGAGTTCGCGTTCGTTGGCTTCGCGCTTGGCCTTTTTGACCGCTTCCGACTTGTTGATGATGGTTTCGATGTCCTGATTCAAATTGCGGAAACCCTCGATGCTCATCAGAGCCTGCATGGCTTGGGGATTGCTCATGAGCCGCCGCAGGGTGTCGTTATCCACGTTGACGAGCAGGGCGCTCTCCCAGCGCCGCGCCAAAAGCGTGGCCGTGGTGCCGCTCATCGCCATCTCTAGCACGCCAGCGGCATCAATCTGGCGCATCGAACTGCCGTCATAGGCCAGCACCGGCAGGAAACGGATGAATTCTTCCACCTTCTTCTCCGGGTCGTCTTCGCCCACGTTTAGGCGGGTGCTGTAATCGGCAATCTGGCGCAGGGCGCGATCGGGCGCGAAGTCGAAGACGTAGCACTCCGGCTTGAGGATCAGTTCCTCGTTCGGCGAAAGACCATCGGGGTTTCTGAGTGTCCAAGGGCTTTGGACGCGGAAAGCAGCCTGAAAATAGGTTTCGGGGCTGGAGGAGTTGCGCAGCATGAAAATCCCCGTCCAGGGGCGAACGGTAACGCCGGTGGTGAGTTTGCCGCAGGTGAGGGTGATGGTCTTCGTCTCCAGTGGGTTGCCCATCGCCTCCAGCACGGGCGGCAGCGCTTTGGGGCCGATGCCCGCCGCTGCGCCGGCGGCGACAATCACCGTGTAGTCGTGATAGAACTTGTTCTGCCGCTGCGCCAGCAGGTTGCGCATGGCGTAGCAGGCGGCGACGCTGGGCAAGAACCACAGCGTATGAGTCAGTGCTGAGAGTAAGCGCACGTCCGAAAACGGCAAGGGCGGACGGCGGTCGCGCCCCAACTTTAGCTCGTCAATGCTGGCCGGAAGATATGCGCCGCGGATCAAATCCAGCCACTTTTGCACCTCAGCCTCGTACTTGAAACGCGCATGTTCGCCGACGCCTTCAGCGGAGAAGAACACATTGAGGTCGAACTCGTTGAACTCGCCCTGCAGGGCCACCTGCCGAATGTCCTCCGGCAACTGGTAAGTCATCAGCACCATGCGCGGCAGGGCGGCGTAGGGGTTGGGCCCCTTCGTCTCGTCCCATTCCGCCTTGGCGCGCTGCTCATCGGAGTAGGTCCAGTTATAAATCTGCTCCTCGATGAACTCACCGGTGGCGATAGCGCGGAAGGGCGTGCCGGACAGGTACAGGTAGTGGTCGGCGGTGATGGGCAGGATGTCTTCGTCGAAGTAGTCCAGGGCTTCGCCTTCGGCGGCTTTGCGCTCGCGCTCGTCCTCGGCCTCGAACAGGTCTTTGGCCTTCTCGCGCCAGGCGCCGTAGTGGTATTCGTCGAAGATGACACAATCCCAGTGCGTGGCATGTACCCATTCGTTTTTGGTCTTGATGCCATTGGTGCTGGG
>CALFBB010000040.1 GCA_937944885.1 uncultured cyanobacterium | reverse complement strand
TGGACGGGAAGCGTCGTTCGCTAGTTAGGGGCGGATGTGACACAACTCTTCTAATCAAGTATGGCACTATTGCCCGCCAGAAAAGACTTCTGGAGGCCTTGGCAAACATGAGACCTGCTTGGCAAGGTACAACTGAACCTGTAAGTCCTGGCATCACCCGACTTATAAACGTAGGGAACAGGCCAGAAGTTGGCATGAACAACTTCAACCCAAAACCCACAGGCAGAAATGACCTGGGGTGCTGCAAAGGCAAAAGTTCCTGGCAGTAGGCGAGAATGCCGCGTTCCTCTCTGGTAACAGGATTGGGAAGCCGCTTATGCAGGCAAAGCGTCACAAGCGGAGGATTCACTGGTTGTGTCTCTACAAATACTGGTAGGCTGCGCAAGAACTGAACCAAATGCCATTCAGAATCAGCTTCGGCTTGGGAAAACCACACAGTTGCCCCCGGCAGCCTTGGCTTGGTAAAGGGCATTGTCTGCTGTAGCCAGCATCTCTTCTTGGGTTCCGTCTAGGTTTGAGAGGGAGGCAATGCCGATACTGCAAGTCAAAGTGAGCAGCTCGGATCCCAGCTCTATCCTCAGGGATTGAATGGCCTGGCGGAGACGTTCTGCCAACTCCACAACATTCGATTCTTCAACTCTTCGGACCAGCAGTACAAATTCATCCCCTCCCAAACGAGCCAATAGGTCTTCCTTGCGCACTTGGGCTTGAAACTGACGGGCCACTTGCACCAAAGCCTGATCTCCGGCCAAATGGCCGTAGCGATCGTTGATTTCCTTAAACTCATCAAGATCGATGTAGATCAAGTAGAGGGGAGTATGGTGGCGCCGGGCAAATCCTATTTCCAGCTCCAGTTGCTCCATGAAGAAGCGCCGATTGTACAGGCCGGTGAGAGGATCCCAGGTGGAGGCACTGGCTATCTGCAAAAGGAAGGACTTTTCTATCGGATCGTAATAGGCAAATTTGAGGATACTGGCCCCAATTTGAATTCGATCTCCATCCAGAAGAGGAATACGGCTGATGCGCTCACCATTGACGTAGGTACCGTTTAAGCTCCCTAGGTCTGTAAGAATGTAGCGTCCATCCTCCACATCTAGCCGACAATGTTGCCGGGAGATGCTATGGTCTGTTAGCTGAATATCCGCACGGCTGCTGCGCCCTAAGACCAAGCCATCCTGGAGGGGGAAACTCATGCCGACATTGGCTCCACTCAGGACGGTGAGAAAGGCCTCTGTAGATCTGCTACAGGATCCACACCCGTAAGCCTCTCGCGGAATTTGGGTAGTAGGTTGCTCTGAGTAATCGGAGTCAGAATCAAGGGGCATAACCAACGGAGCCTTGGCTGGGGAGGAAGAGGAATATCGGCAATAGACTTTAAGAAGTGTATCCCCAAGTTAAGGTGTTTTAGTTACCTACTCGTTCGGTAAAACTGCTGAATTTTGACCCGCGTTTTACCGATATCGGGCCACCCCTGTTGAGCGGAGGAGGAAAGCAGCAGAGAGATGAAGAGCAGGGATCCCTAGACCAACCCCAGCCGTTGGCGGAAATAGGGAATGGTCAGTTGTAGTCCTTCCAGGAGTGAAATGCGGGGCTCCCAGGCTAGGAGGGTACGGGCCTTTTGAATGTCCGGTTGTCGCTGCTTGGGATCATCTTGCGGCAGCGGGCGGTAGGTGATTACTGAAGGGCTGTGGGTAAGAGCTAAAACCTGCTGAGCCAACTCCAGAATGGTAAATTCACTGGGGTTGCCCAGGTTAATCGGGCCGGTATGGGGCCCGTCCATCAGCCGTACCAAGCCCTCTACCAGGTCAGAAATGTAACAAAAACTACGGGTCTGGGATCCATCGCCATAGACCGTTAAGGGTTCACCGCGCAGGGCCTGAACAATGAAATTGCTCACCACCCGACCGTCATCTTCCCGCATGGCAGGGCCGTAGGTGTTGAAAATGCGGGCCACCCGGATCTCAATCTGATGTTGCCGCTGCCAATCAAAGACTAGGGTTTCTGCCAATCGCTTCGACTCATCGTAGCAAGCTCTGGGGCCGATTGGGTTGACATGGCCCCAGTAGTCCTCCGGTTGGGGATGAACCAAGGGATCCCCGTACACCTCCGAGGTGGAGGCCAACAAGAGTCTTGCCCCCGTCTTTTGGGCCAGTTGTAAGAGATTGTAGGTACCCCAAACGCTGGTGCGAATGGTGCGGATGGGATCCGCTTGATAGTGGGGAGGAGAAGCAGGGCAAGCCAGATGGTAAATTTGCTGGATGTCAGATTTTTCTAAACTTGCGGGCAGGGGATCGACAATATCCCCCAGGATCAGTTGAAAAGCAGGATTCTCCAGATGGGCTTGTATATTGAGCTGGCGACCGGTATGGCCGTTATCCAGACAGATGACCCGGTGGCCTGCCTGGAGCAGCCGGGTTACCAGATGAGAACCGATAAACCCCATGCCCCCGGTTACCAGAATATTCAAGTCACTCACCAGCCTACCCCCAGTACTGTCATGCCCGTCTGTCGCAAGGCCTGCCGATCCAAGCAGTTACGAGCATCGATCAGCAAGGGCCGCCGCATCAAGCTGGCCAGATGGCCATAATCCAAAGACTGAAACTCCTGCCACTCAGTGACCAAAACCAAAGCATCGCATCCTTCGGCCAGTCGCAAGACATCGGTTTCCACCACCACATGGGACAAGCCCTCCCGCATCCCCGAGGCCGAGACCACCGGGTCATAAGCCTTGACCTTTGCCCCCAGTTTGTGCAGATGTTCGATCAAAGCTAGCGAGGGGGCATCTCGCAGGTCATCGGTATTGGGCTTAAAGGTGAGGCCGAGCAGGCCAATGGTTTTACCCTTGAGCACCTTGAGGACCTGTTGCAGTTTTTCCACCAGCCGCTGCCGCTGCTCTTGGTTCACCTCAACTGCGGCTCGCAAAAGCCGGGCCTCGTACCCATAGTCGGCTGCTGTTCGGATCAGTGCTGCTAGATCCTTGGGGAAGCAACTGCCTCCCCACCCCAGGCCGGCATTCAAAAAAGCCCGCCCAATCCGTTTGTCCAAGCCAATCCCTTCTGCCACCTGAGTCACATCGGCACCGGTGCGCTCACAGATGTTGGCAATCTCGTTGATAAAGCTGATTTTGGTAGCCAAAAAGGCATTGGCCGCATATTTGATCATCTCAGCAGAAGCCAGGTCGGTCACCACCCAAGGCACCGGATCCCCACTTAGCCCCCCTTGGCGGTTTAGGATTGGCTCGTAAAGTTCCCGCAGAATGGCAATCGCCCGCGGGCTATCGGATCCCACCACAATGCGGTCGGGGTTAAAAGTATCGTGAATGGCGCTGCCCTCCCGCAGAAATTCCGGGTTGCTGACCACATCAAACTGCGGCACCCAACGGGCCTTCTCCAGGGTGAGGACTCCTCCTCCTCTGCTTGTCGTTTTATCCGGATCCCCTTCCGAACCTTCTACCGGGCCGGCTTCTAGACTGCTCAACCGTTGCTTAGCTGCCTCTGCTGCCCCATCCAAGATGAGCATGCGCACCCAATCCCCGGAGCCAATCGGGACAGTAGACTTATTAACAATCACCCGATATTGCTCATCTAGATGTTGACCAATCTCCCGGGCCACTGCCTCCACATAGCGCAAATCCGGATCCCCACTCGGCAGGGAGGGTGTACCAACGGCGATAAACACCACCTGGCTGTTTTGGATCCCGGCTGGTAAGTCGGTGGTAAAGTGCAGCAGGCCTCGGTCAGAACCTTCCTGCACCAATTCCTCCAGCCCAGGCTCATAAATGGGCAATCGCCCCCGTCGCAGCCCTTCTATCTTGGCTGGGTTATTGTCAACACAGGTTACAGAATTGCCCAACCGCGCCAGGCAAGCCCCTGTCACCAACCCTACGTAGCCACTGCCAATGACTGCAACCCGCATAATGCCACCCTCAAATTGCTTGGTGTGTGTGACCGAACTGGGGATCCCTGCTTTTTGTTTTTAAGATACCCAAATTGCCGGGATCCCTTACGGGAAATCGGTTTTTGCCAGAAGCCGATGGCAGAATAAAGAGTGGTTCGGGTTGGGTGGGTGCATTTGTCGGCTGCCAGTGCGGTTTCAGAGCATCGTCAGCGCCAGGTGCAAAGGGTGCTGTACATCACCCTGGGGCTGAATGTTCTTGTGTTTTTGGTCAAGCTCATTTTGGGCTTGATGACCGGATCCCTGAGTTTGATTGCCGATGCTCTCCACAGCTCCACCGACAGCGCCAGCAACATTTTGGGTCTTCTGGCCATGCGCTGGTCCTCGCCAGAGCCGGATGCGGATCACCCCTATGGGCACCGCAAGTTTGAATCCATCGGTGCCCTGGGCATTGCTGCTTTCTTAGGCATGGCCAGTTTTGAGGTTTTGCGCTCGGCGGTTGCCCGCTTCTTTGCCCCCAACCCGACCTTGGAGATTGATCAACTGACACTCACCCTGATGGTGGGGGTTTTGCTGATCAACATTTTTGTGACCATTTATGAGCACCAACGCGGTAAAGCCTTATCGAGCCGCCTATTGCTGGCCGATGCCCGTCATACTCTCAGTGATGTTTGGATAACCCTAGCGGTGCTGCTGGGGCTAATCGGGGTACGTTTGGGGTTGACTTGGTTGGATCAAGCCTTGGCGTTTCCAGTTGCTCTACTGGTGTTTTGGAGCGGTTGGGAGGTGTTGCAGGAAAATGTTCCCCATCTTACCGATAGTGTGGCCATTCCCCCCAAAGTGCTGCGGGAGCTGATTATGCAGTTGCCAGGGGTACTCGATTGCCATGAAATTACCTCCCGTGGCATTCCTGGGCAGATGATTTTTATCGAGATGCACATGGTGGTAGAGCCCCAGGATATTGAGTCGGCCCATCGAATCACTGAAGCGGTGGAACAACTGCTGCGGGAGCGCTATGGAGCCGTGCGGGTCACCATCCATCTGGAACCCTACTCTTATATTGAGGGATCCAACTCTTAGGATTGGGGGGATTAGGGTGAGTTTGCTCCTATGCATCGGCTGTGGTGGATAGGGGAGCTCGCTCGGCAATTTTCCCGGAAGGATGCGCATCCGATCTGGTTTTTGCAGAAGCCAGTTATCATCACTTATCATCACTATTTCCGTTGGAACCTGAGGATCCCGTCCCCCAAGGCTATTTTGACCCGGCTTTTTGACCTGCGACTGGTTTGACTGTAGGGTTTAACCGGCAGGCAGCTCTGTTGCTTGTTTTCAAGCAGCTATTCAGCAGGATGCCAACTCTCTCTGCTTTCTGCTAGCGGGGCGCAGTTGACGGCATGCCGCCATTTGTTTCACCGTTGAGAGCATTATCAAAGCAGGGATCCTCTGTGAGATAGGATCAGTAAGCGTCAAAATCCTGATGCGTGCGGTTCCCAGCAGCGGTCTATCGTCTTTCCTCCCACTTGTGTTACCGGAGCAGAGCTCTATGGTCAAATCCTCAGGTTCGTTGCTCAATCGCCTTGCCTTTTTACGCGGGTTAATTTTCATCCTGGCGGTGGTGGTGGCCCTTGTCTACTTAGGCTTCAGCCGCGAGGTGCGTCTTGGACTGGACCTGAAGGGGGGTACTCAACTGACGCTGCAAGCTCTGCCTAGCGAGGAAGTTCCGGAGATTACCCCGGATGTGATGCAAGGGGTGGAGGCCGTGATTCAGCAGCGCATCAATGGGTTAGGGGTAGCTGAGCCGTTGGTGCAAATCAGTGGTCAAGATCGCCTGTTTGTGCAATTGCCCGGTGTGGCGGATCCAGATCGGGCCATTGCCCTGTTGGGGGATACTGCCCAATTGGATTTTCGCAAGGGCTTGGTACCCGTCAGTGCCCTTCCCCGCAATGAATTGGGGGAGGTGACTGCAGGCGAGGATCCCGATGTTGTTTTTGAACGGGTTGGACTGACGGGAGATTTGCTGCGCAACGCCTATCCCCAGGCCCCCAGGCGGGGATCCCAAACTTGGGAGGTGCTGTTGGAGTTTAAGCCAGAAGGGGCGGAAAAGTTCACCCAGCTGACCCGTGAGCTGGCCGGTACAGGTCGTCCGCTGGGCATTTTCTTGGATGATGTGCTGATTAGTGCGCCGGTGGTGGGGCCTGAGTTTGCCCGTACCGGCATTACCGGTGGAACGGCCGTGATCACAGGTAACTTTTCCGTAGAAACTGCTACGGATCTGGCTGTCAAGCTAAAGGCAGGGGCGCTCCCCGCCCGTATTCAGGTGATTGAAAACCGCACCGTCGGAGCTACCCTTGGGGAAGTGAGTGTGCGGCGCAGCCTCTATGCCGGGATTGGGGGCATTGTACTGGTATTTATCTTCATGGTGGCTTACTACCGCTTACCGGGCTTAATTGCCGATGTGGCGCTGCTGATCTACGCCCTTTGTACCTTTGCTTTGTTCCAGTTACTGGGAGTCACCATGACCCTGCCAGGGATTGCCGGCTTTATTCTCAGCATTGGCATGGCAGTGGATGCCAATGTGCTCATTTTTGAGCGCATCAAGGAAGAACTGCGCTCCGGTAAGTCGCTCTATAAGTCGATCTCGGAGGGATTTAACCGCGCCTTCAGCAGCATTCTGGACAGCAACGTCACCACTCTGCTAGTCTGTGCTGTCCTCTTTTGGCTGGGCATCGGCCTGGTGAAAGGGTTTGCCGTCACCCTGGCTATAGGTATTCTGGTTAGCTTCTTCACCGCCATTACCTGTACCCGGACTCTCCTTTTGACAGTAATGGGGATCCCCAGCTTGCGTAAACCTCACTTTTATGGTGTTCGAGTGGAGGCAGCTCAATCATGAACGGCCAGGAGATATCCTCGACGGATCCGGCTGTGCAGGCGTCGGGTTCTCTGAACTACCGCTTCGATATTGTCAAGCGCAGCAGATTGTGGTTTACCCTTTCCTTGGCCGTGTTGCTGGTGGGGTTAACCAGCATGGCTTTTTCTCTGGCTTCTCTGGGTACTCCCTTGCGCCTGGGGCTGGATTTTTCCGGTGGCACCCTCTTGGATCTCAGCTTTGAACAAGCGATTACCACAGAAGAGCTGCGACAAGCGCTACAAAAACACAACCTCGGCAGCAGCATCATTCAACTGGATACCACGACCAGCCAAGATGCCCTGATTCGCATGCCACCGCTTTTGGAAGAAGAGCGGCTGGCGGTGGAAGCCACCCTGCGGGAAGAGGTGGGGACCTTTGAGCGCAACTTGGTGGAAACTGTTGGCCCAACCGTGGGGCGCTTGCTGCTGCGCTCCGGTATTCTGGCGGTGCTCATCTCCTTTGGGCTGATTGTGGTTTATCTCAGCCTGCGCTTCCAGCTGGATTACGCCGTGTTTGCCATCCTGGCCCTTCTGCACGATGTGGTGCTGACCATGGGGGTGTTTGCCTTCCTGGGGCTGACGGTGGGCATGGAGGTGGATAGCCTGTTTGTGGTGGCCCTGCTAACGATTATCGGGTTTTCTGTCAATGACACGGTGGTGATCTACGACCGAATTCGCGAGAATCGGCGTCTCATTAGCCGCAAGGTGAGCTTTGCTGAGGTGGTGAACCTGTCTTTGAACCAAACTTTTGCCCGCTCCCTCAACACCACCCTAACCACCATGTTGCCCCTGATCGCTATTACCATTTGGGGGGGAGTTACTTTGAAAGGATTTGCCATTGCTCTGCTGGTGGGGTTTGGGTTCGGGGTTTACTCCAGTATTTTCATTGCTAGCCCCCTGTTGGTATGGTGGCGGCAGCGCCGTTCGGCTCGCTTTGTTGAGGAGGTCAATGCTGACAGGGATCCCCAGCAGCTTCCATCCGATTCCCCGTCTTCTCTTTGAAAAACGGATCCCCTATGTCACCTTCTCAGGATCCCGGCTCATTTGACAACAAAAGAGCTGCCCCTGCAGGGGTTCAGTCTCTTTCCCCGGCAGCCAGGCGCCTGTTGCGGCTTTACCACGGCGGCAGCTTTGTTTTTTTGGGCCTGCTGTGGGTGTTGATCGGGATCCCCAGCTTATGGGCTTTGCGGGTGGATCTGGGTCGCCTATTTGACCATTTCACCTGGACCGGCCTGCGCTATGCCCTGTTTTATCGACCAGGGTGGCCGACTTTGGGCCTGCTGCTGTGCATCAGCTTTACGATGGGGATCCTCATTGCCCAGAGTCGCTATGAGCTATGCGGCTTATACCCGATGGAGCGGGTGATGCTGGAGCAGCAAGTCCGCTGGATTCTCTCCTTTCCAGTACGGCACCCCTTACGGCGCTGGTTGTTGCGCACGCCAGGGTCGGGGGACTAGGTCGAACGGGTGATGACCCGACTCCTGGGGATATTGACGCTGATCCCCGGTCTGTTGCCGCCAGCCAACAATTCTGATTAACTGGTTAACTGGTTGATCCGGATGTATCCACCTGAGTCAGGGCACATTCCTCTGGTGTAGATCAAATGGATTGGATCTACAGAAGTGGGATTGAGCAATCCTACACCGCCGTATTGGGGTCATCTTTGCAGAACTTGGTTCGCTACTTTGTTTGCCACCAGTTGACTGCTGGAGAAAACATCAGCTTAGGGGATGGACAGCATTGCCAGGAGCGTCCCCGCTGGTTTTGGAACGCCAAAAAGGTATGGCTCCACTTTCCCGAGGGTTTGAAACTCAGCTTTTCCACACTGCGCATGACAGATCAAATCGTGGTCATGGAGGAGGGACGTATTGTTGGACAGGGATCCCAAGCGGAGCTTTTGGCCTTGGGAGGAAGCTATGCCCATTTGTTTTCCTTACAGGCGGCAGAGTATCCATAGCATTCCCTCCAACTTGGCTTAGTACCATTGCCAAAACAGTTTGCCCGTTTGCGTGATCCAACGGCCTTGGTCAGGATAGGGAGCTGCAGCAGCGGTGATTGCAGTAGTGGTGAAAACAACCCGTGTGGAAGCCAGCCGGGATCCTTTGACTTCTTTCCAGAGGGGGAACTCTGCAAAATCTACCCCCAGTGAGGTATAACCGTAGCCGAGATTGCGGTGCGGCAAAGGAGAAACCAGCCGGCGCCAGCTCCGCTCCGCACTGAGAGGGGGATCCTGCAGGGCTGCTTCCAAAGCCGCCAAAGAAGAGGCCAGATAGGAATACCCATCCCGCTCAACATGGTAAATCTGAGCCACCAAGGGGGGCGGCTCCGGGATCCCTTCTAGGTTGTCTGGGATAGCCTCTGCTAAGGGGAACCGGTTGACAGCAAAAGCACTCGCCACCCTTTCCGAGGTTGCCAGAACAGGAACCCGCGAGGAAGGGATGGACTGAGTGGGTTGGGGTACAGCATCAGGTTGAGTTCCCTCCTGCTGCATCGGCTTAGCCCAAGCGGTAGCTGTACCCTCTGCTATGGGAATGGAAACCACCTGCCAGCCTTGCGCCTGCACAACCTCTTCCAGGGACGTACCCGCTGGTTCTGGAACTTCGCTCACCAATAACCAAGAGGGATCCCTTTCTCCAGCAGGAAGGTGGACCAAGGCAAATTCTCCTGTTTTGGGCAGTAGGAGCTGCCAATCCAGCTCCAGCCGGGAGGCAAAGGTGTTCAGCCAGCCAGCAGGATCCACCTGTAGCCCCAGTGGGGCGATGGTAATAGGCTGAATCTGAGCCAAGCTGCCCCACACCTGGGCCAGGTTTTGCCCAGAGATCAAGGCCAAGGTCTCATCCGGCAAGTGCTTGAGGATCTGGGGGCGAAAGGCTTGCGTGCCAGGCAATGAAAACCCTGGCGGCCCGTGCCAAACGGCAGCACTCTCAGCCAGCAAACCCCGAAAATTCAGTCCCAAGGCCAGACCCACAGCCTGCAGCGTCAGTCCCTGCGGTGGAGCAAAAGTGAACCCAGAGGAGCTGCTATTTTGCCAGAAGGCCCAACCCACATGCGCCTGTTGCAACGGCTCCATCACCTGTTGAAACTGCGGTTGAGTCACCAAAGACAACTGCGGCAACTGCCAGGCATCGATCGCCGCCCGGATGGCAGCTGCTTGCTCTGCCAGCAACACATAGCGTTCCCCAAAAATTGCGGCCGAAAACTCACCCCCCTGCGGCAAGGGGCTAGAGACCACCTGAATCCCCTTGTAGGTTTGCACCTGCACCGGGATCCCGGCCAAACTCAGCCGTTCCCAGAGCAGATTGAGCTCAAATTGCGAGGCCGCCGGATCTTTCGTTTCCACAGCCACCAAAGTGCCCAATTGCGGCAAACCAACCAAGAGGGTCGTTTTCCCCAGCCAAGGACGCACTTCCCGTTCAAAATCAAGGGATGTCCAAGACAAAAGGGATCCCAGCCAAGCCGGGCCTTGGGGTGAGAAAAACTCCCGCCAGCGCTGATGCACCACCCGCCGCCGGGGAGCAGGAGTGGCAGCCAGTAAAAAAGCTTGCAGATCCTCAAGGGGGGCAGCCAGCACCAGCATTGCCTGCGTAGAACGGGGTGCCAACCCCACAATGGGCGGCAAGTCGGGGTGAGCCAGCAACAGAGCCACCGGACTTTGGGTGAGCAGCCAGGTGACCACCCACAGAGTCATGGCGATCAAAAGCCCCAGCCCGATTAGGATGCCGCGCAAGAGTTGCCGTTGCCCCATAGCTTTGATTCCCTAGATGCCAGCCTGAGAAGAAGTGCTCAAAGCAGCCCAACACCAATTTGTGGAGGGTGCTGTGGATGGTGCGTAATTATCTTACCCGGGAGAGACTCCATCCGACGGCTGCCGTGATTTAGTTACCGGTTGTGGGGTCGGGTGAAGTATTCTGGAGCGTCCAGGCCAAGTTATTGCCCGTCACTGCCCCATGCAAAAGGCCCCGGACCACCAGCAGCACCACCACCACCCAAGCCCTTCCCGGCAAGTTTCCCAGTACCTGCTCCGCCAACTGACCCAGTCCAAAGGCTGTCACCCAAGTGGCCATCCACAGCCCCAGCGTGACCTGGGGGGCAAGTTGACGCAGCACCAGCCATTGCGCCAAGCCAAGACTGATCCCGGCCGCCACTACTCCTAGCCAAGTATTTCCCGTTTGCTGCAGCAACCACAGGCTTGCTTCAGCCGCGGCTGCCCACCCCAGCGCCGTAGCCCCGACCCAAGCGACCACTTGCTCCCCGGTGACTAGGGATCCCAAAGCCAGCCCTTGGCCAATTCCCACCCCCAAGCCGCGGGAAAAACCAAACAACAACCCCAGCAACCAAAAAGGGGGAAGAAAAAACCGCACCAACAGCAGCACCATCAGGCCAAAGAGGACTAAACCAGCCCCTTCTCCCAGGAGAGTGGCCACCGTCCACTGCCACCAAAATCTTTGCCAACGGGAGCGCAGTACTGCCATAGGAGCCTTCCTCCAACTCAGGATCAGGTCAGGTAGAGGGCTAAGCTGCTCCTATGATAAGCGTGATAAGCGGCGGGTTTTGCCCTTCCACCCCTCTCAGGCCCTCTCAGGGCTTAAGGATCCGCCCCCAGACAACCCAGCCATCTCAGTCTATACCCTGAGTTTCCAACTGGTGGAAATGCGATACTCTAAGTCAAGTTTTCTAACCTGTAGGGGCTGACAGTGGTGCTGACCAACTTCTCCTCCACCCATGCTGGTTTGACCGGATCCCAACCCATCCAATGTGATCCCCTGAGTCGGGCCCAGATTCTTAGCGAAGCCCTGCCCTACATCCAGCAATATCAGGGTCGGGTGCTGGTGATCAAGTATGGCGGTGCAGCCATGGTGCACCAGCAAAGACAGGTTGAGGTCCTCCGGGACATTGTCTTTCTTGCCTGTGTCGGTATTCGTCCGGTGCTGGTACATGGCGGAGGACCGGAGATCAACAGTTGGCTGCAAAAGCTGGATATTCCCTTCAAGTTTGTGGATGGCTTGCGGGTCACGGATGCCGCCACCATGGAAGTGGTGGAAATGGTGCTGGTGGGCAAGGTCAACAAACAAATTGTGCAGCTGATCAACTTGGCAGGCGGATCCGCTGTAGGGTTGTGTGGACGGGATGGCAACTTGATCAAGGCGCGCTCTCAAGGGCGGGCGGAAATTGGCTTTGTGGGAGAAGTGAGCAGCATCAACCCCAGCCTGATTCAAACCCTGTTGGAGGGCGGTCAGATTCCAGTCATCTCCAGCGTGGCTGCCGATGAAACGGGTCAAGCTTACAACATCAATGCCGATACCGTGGCAGGGGAATTGGCTGCCTCTTTGGGGGCAGAAAAGCTGATTTTGCTCACCGATACCCCCGGCATTCTCCGGGATCCGCAGGATCGCAATTCCTTAGTCACCTTGTTGGATATTGAAACCGCCCGCCAGCTGATTCAAACAGGTGTTGTCAAGGGCGGTATGATTCCCAAAGTGCAGTGCTGCATCCGCGCCCTGGCCCAAGGCGTACGGGCTGCCCACATTCTGGATGGGGGATCCCCTCACTCTCTTTTGCTGGAGATTTTGACCGATGCCGGGGTTGGCACCAAGCTAGTTCCCTCCCAGTACTCTGCCCAGCTAAGCTAGGGGAAGTGGGCAATGGACCTCGCTAAGCCTACCTCAGTAAGCCTAGCCGAGAAAAGGTTTGACCCGGTGCGCGGCAAGCCCCGCTGTACCGCTACGCGAGCGCAAGCTAACAGGCCGGGGAGGATGTCAAAGCCAGCTCAACCAACAACGGGGTCAACCCCCATTCAATACGAAATCAAGTGGTGTAGTAAGCGGTGCCCTTATTAACAAAGTCTAGAGTGTAAGCTGCTCGGTAGTTGAGGGTGGGTTGAAACACCCCGGCCACCGTCATGCTGTCGAAGAAACTTTGCCAGCGCTCATGGGTCATAGCTCCGATGCCCTTCTCAAGAGCATCCCCAGAATTAATAATGCCGTACTCCTGCAACTTCTCAAAGCTGTAGGCCAGTTGAGCATCGGTCATTTCCGGATTATCCCGCTTAATCAGGGCATAGGCCGGGCGGGGATCCTCCAGGAAACTGTACCAGCCTTTGATAGAAGCATCCACAAACCGTTGCACCAAATCAGGGTTGGTCTCCACCAATTGGCGGCGGGTTTCAATCGTGGTGGCATAGGGCCCGTAACCCAAATCAGCCAAGAGGAACACCACCGGCTCAAATCCCCCCTGCTGCTGAATGGCAAAGGGCTCAGAGGTGAGGTAACCCTGCTGGGCGGAGGTGGGATCCGCTAGAAAAGGACCGGGGTTGAAGTTGTAGGGACGAACTTGGTCGTCGCTAAAACCAAAGCGAGCCTTGAGGTAAGGCCAATAGGTGGCCTGACCCCCCCGAGAGATGTAAATCGGTCGCCCCTTGAGATCCTCAAACCGCTCCGTGCCGGGGTGGGCCATGATGATCTGCGGATCCTTCTGGAAGATGGCAGCCACACACACCAAAGGGATCCCTTCAGCAACCGCATTGATCACCCCTGTACTGCCGCCCATGGCGAAATCAGCCGCTCCCCCCGCCAAAACTTGGGTGATGTTGATGCCGGGGCCACCCATTTGCACCGTTACGTCCAGGCCATATTCGCGATAGATACCGGTGGCCACGGCCTGATAAAAGCCACCATGCTCCGCTTGGGCAAACCAGTTGGTGGCATAACTTACCCGATCTAGCCCGGGTCCTCCCTGAGCCACCAGCACAGTGGGAGAAGACCTGCGCTGAGCTTGAGCACCAGCTGTGGCCAACAAGCTACCGCCCAAGGCTGCGGCCCCCACCTTGAGGAGCTGACGACGGCGGAAGGCGCCGCCGTTGGATGAGGATTCAGAGGGATGAGATAGAACCATGATAAAACTCTCTCTAACCCAATTTTTGCAGATTCTGAAGCAGCCGCAGGTAGCATTTTATCAGACTGGAAATCCCCAAGAGGAGCAGTATCTTCTGTTACCGGCTGTTACTAGCTGTTGTAGACGACACCCAGCCTGATTCCGTTCCAGCAACCGGATGGAGCTAAAGCAAGGCTTGGAATCCCAGAGGGGAGGAGCTTTGTGGTTTTGGATTTTATTTATTGACCCGGTGCGCGGCAAGCCCCGCCGTACCGCTACGCGGGCGCAAGCTAACAGGCCTGGGAGGATGTCAACCAGCGAAAGCAGGTAGCCAAAGGCAGTAGCTTCTGTACCAAGTTAAAAGTTTGGCCGGCGTAGCTATAATGCTAGCCACCCTCTCTCTTCTTCAGGATGGGAGAATAGCGCCAAGTACCCTATACAGCCAGGTAAACACCTAGCATCATGAGCCAAGCATTCACAGCTTTCATCGAGAAGGCGAGAAATACCAGATGGCTCAGAACTTGATAACAGGATCTAGAGTTAGCCACAACCTGGCTCAGAGCGACAAAAACCCTTGAAAAATCAGTCTTGGCTGCCAGCTCAATCTCTCGAAAAGTCATCAAAAGAGGAAGAAAAGTCGGATAGTTATCTTCTAGGCAACCGAAGCCAAAGCGCGACCCTGGGAGCTTGTCATTCTCTCAGGAGAAATCCCAGTACCTGGCAACCCCGAGGTGTCACGACGACTGCAGCTTAGGTCGGAAACTTGGGGAGAGGCATAGTGGATCTCGATGTGGGTAGGACGGCCCAGCTGCAAAGCAGAGCCAAGGCAGCGAGCTAAGATTTGCACCTTGAATTCCAATTCGCCAATGCTGTCCATGGTTTCAGAACCTTTCTTACTTAAGAGAGAGAAAACCTTTTATTTATTGACTAAGTGAGAATCACAAGGTGAGTTGTGATGTCTATTCCTACTCTCAATCGTAAAGGAAGGCTAATTTCTCTTCATCAGTGGGAATACAGAATTGATTACCCCACAGGCATGTCTAGTTTATAAATCTAGTGTGAAGCTTGGTCACCAGTTTGGCAGCAGAGGAGAGTTTCCTTTGTCAATTTTTGATGAATCACTCCAGGAGCATAGGGATCCGGTAAGCTGCCTTCCCCATGCTGCGGCGGGATCTCCGCCAAATCGCCTAGACAAGCAGCATCAACCTACACAAAATGTAGCATAGGAGAAATACGGATGGGTTGAAGCGGTGGTCAAGCTTGTTCCGTCTGGTTGGGGAAAGCTAGGAGGGCTAACGGTCTGGAGCTGGGTTATCTTGACAGGTGCGCTCTCGGCTGTGGCTGGCAACCTGCAGGTGCGGATTAGCCCTAGCGATCCTGCTTTGGGGCACACCGTTTCTGTGCAGATCACGGCCTCACCGGAAACCCTGCTGCTGGAGCAACCCTGGGTCAGCCTTACCCACCCGGATGGTACACAGGCTCACTATCCTGCTTTCCCTTTGGCTGCTAACCGGTGGCGGGCCTTGATGCCTACCACCCCTTTGGATAGACCTGGATCCCGTCAGGTTCGGATTCACGGCTTTGCAGAGGAACCTATCTTCCCTTTGTCCTTACAACCGCGAGAGTTTCCAATCCAGAGCATTCGCCTGCCGGCAGGGGCCAGCGTCTGGGCAACAGAAGTGGAGTGGACCAAAGTGGAGTCCTTCCGACAGCAGATTAGTCCAGAAAAACATTGGCAGGGGTATTTTCAGCGCCCGGCCCAGGGCCCGGTAACCACTGTGTTTGGGGTACGCCGCTCCTACAATGGCAAGTTTGCTGAAGATTACTACCATCGCGGCATCGACTATGCCGGTCCTGTGGGGGCACCGGTCGTGGCGCCAGCAGCCGGTCGCGTGGGTTTGGTGGGCTATGAAGCGGAGGGGTTTCGCATCCACGGCAATACGGTTGGCATCGATCACGGCCAGGGAGTGGTTAGTTTGCTGCTGCACCTGAGCCGCATTGAGGTGCAAGAGGGAGACTGGGTGGAAGCCGGTCAGCAAGTTGGGGCTATTGGCGCTACCGGCACGGCCACGGGGCCTCACCTGCACTGGGGATTGTTTGTTCACAATCGTTCTGTAGACCCTCTGCCCTGGCTGTATCTGGCCATTGAGTAAGAACTTTTGTGAGTAAAAACTTTTGGCCTACACCAAGAACATGCCGGTCTATTTCTATTGGGGAGATGATGAATATCGCCTTCTGCAGGCGGTACAACAGCTGCGAGATCAGGTACTAGATCCCGATTGGGCAACCTTCAATTACGATCGCCTGCCGCCGGAAGCCACCCTTGTCGGTCTGAACCAGGCCATGACCCCACCCTTTGGAGCGGGGGATCGCTTGGTTTGGTTGGAAAACACATGGCTGACCCAGCATTGCCCAGAAGATCTGTGGGAGGAAGTGGAGCGTACCTTGGCCCAATTGCCCTCCACCACTCATTTGCTCTTCACCACCACCGCCAAGCCAGATGGGCGCCTCAAATCCACCAGGATCCTGAAAAAAACGGCAATTGTTCGTGAGTTTCAGCCACTGGCTGCTTGGGACGAAGAGGGCATTCTCCGGCAGGTGCAGCAGGAAGCTAGCCGGTGGCATCTCCAGCTCAGCCCTGCTGCTGCTCAGAAGTTGGCTGAGGCGGTGGGGAACGACTCCCGCCGGTTGGGGATGGAGCTGGACAAGTTGGCTCTCTTCACTGCCGGCCAAGCAGAGGCAATCACACCGGAGCAAATTGAAGCCTTGGTTCCGGCTAGTGCTTACAACAGCTTTCAATTGGCCACCTGCCTACGCCAAGGGGATTTAGACCACGCCCTGTTGATCTTGACCCATCTGCTGGATCAAAATGAACCGGCCCTCAAGATCCTGGCTGTGTTGGTGAGTCAGTTTCGCACCTGGTTGTGGGTACGGCTGCTGCTGGATCAAGGGGAACGGGATGCCAAAGTTATTGCCCAAAAAGCGGAGATCGCTAACCCTAACCGGGTTTACTTTCTACAAAAAGAGGTGGGATCCCTCAACACAGCTACTCTGTTAAAGGTGATGCAACAACTTTTGCAGCTGGAATACAGCCTCAAGCAGGGGCAGCCGGAACGGGGAGCCTTTCAAGAGACACTCATTCAAGTTGTGGCTCTGCTCAAGCCTCTGAAGCAGGACTGGCCGACTTAGACCTTTTCTTCTGCTTGTATCCAGGTTGGCCTGGGTTCTTGGGTCTTCCCTTGCACTTGAGGATCCGCAGTTGGCAGTTGAAACTCAATCCGCGGCTGCCCCACACCGTAGGTGAGGATGTAGCTCCAGTGCAGGCAGCGCAGCCACAGACGGGGATAGCGATTCTCTAGCCAGGGTTGCAGACGCCGCAACAGGCGCGGCAGCCATCCGCCAAGCAAAGCGGAAAGGAGGGCGAGACCTGTGTAGCCAAAGTAGGTGGGCAACCACTCAGCAAAGCCTCTTGCTCCAGCTGCATTCCAGATCCACAGCAGTAGCCTTGGGTTTTGCAGGGCAGCCTTGATGGCCATGCGGTTAAACGCCAGCCAGCCGGCCCGATCCTTGATGAAATCATCCACCACTTCGGGGCTTTCGGTGGTGAGAATAGCGAAAAAGCTGTTCAGGGTGGCGTTGATCTGAGCCGGGGGTAAAACCTTCCCGGTGGGAACCATCATCCCACGGGAGAACAACCAGGTGACGGCAGAGTTGCCCTGATAGGCGGATACCTGAGCCAAATCGGCGGCAGTCAGCAAATCATGGCGCAAAGCCGTATCCAGCAGATCACACAAGCGGGGGGCATTGCGCACCAAAGAACCAAAGCCCGTAAAACTTAGGGGGGATTGCATGGCGGCTGCATCCCCAATCAGCAGCACCCGGTCAAAGCGGTTGTGCGGATCCGGCTTGGGATCCCTGTGCTGGCCAAAGCGCCCCGGAATGTAGCCAAAGGTCGCTTTTTTCCAGTGCAATTGCTCCGGATCACAGCGGCGGTACTCCGGTAGGATGGTGAAAAAGTCCTCGTACATCTCCAAGAGGGAGCCGGGATTCTCGGGATGTACCTGGTGGTAGTGGAACAGGTAAAAGGTGAGATCCTGGCCGGGGCCGGGGAAGAGTTCCCAAATCAACTGCCGACCGCGGCTAATATCCCCGTGGCTGGCGAGAATATCGCCAAACTGGGGATCCCAAACTCCTGGCTCAAATCCCCCTTGGATGGTGGCTCCTACCGTTGGGCAAACGCTATCAAAGGCACGGCCACCCCGTATCTGCTGGGCAATGGAGGAGGCGGTACCCATAGCATCCACCAGCAGGCGGGAGGCCAAAGTAAAAACTCGCCCCTCCCGCAAGTCCTTAAGAACCAGGGTCACCCCTGGTGAGGGCTCCCTGCCGCTGACGGGAGCAGGGATGTAGGCCCGTTGAAATTCGCTGCGATCGTAGATGGCTCCCCCGCAGGATTGGAGAATCTCGCCACAAAGATGGAGGAGTTTTTCGGCATCGATGGCCAGGTTCAATACCGTCGGGGTGTGCAGAACCGGTGCCCGCACAGGGCTATTGCCGTCAAAGAACTTGTTGAACCCATCGGTGTATTCCCGTAAAATGAGGCTTTCCATCTGCTCAGCAGTGAGTAAGCCCATCTCCACCAGAGTTTTCAATTCCTGTCGGGAGATGTTCCACTCGCGGTTCATGCGCCCAAAGGGCAAACGCTCCACCAGGGCCACCCGGTAGCCCAAGCGGGCCATGGCCGCTGCATAGATGGCCCCCAGGGCGCCACCCACAATCACCAGATCCCAGGTGCTCTCGGCAGGATCAGGTGACAGTTGCTTGAACAGCACCGGCTGAAGATGCTTTTGCGGGGATTGTACCTCTTCTCGCCAGCGCTTTTCCCACCAGTAAACCCGCTGCAGGTCAAACTCCCCATTGGGGATACGACGAAAATACTTGACGGTTTGAGGATAAAACGGCTCCAGTTGCTCAAAGATGGATCCCGCCTCTAGGTCAATTTGAGGGAGCTGTGGATAGCGATGGGGAAAGCGAGCTTGAATGGCTTGCTCCAGCCCTTTCAGCCACCGGCTTTGTTGAGGGAAAGGCTGCTCCGACCACTGGAAGACTTTGCAATAGGTGGTGTTCAACCCCGACCAGATGAAGAGGGCCAGCTCTGTGTTGTTTTCGGATTCGGATCCCTGAATACGCAGACCGGTGGGGGTGGGGATCCGCTTGCTACCTGCCGGTAGAGCAATGGTTTGTAACCATTGCAGCACCTCTGCCGGATCAGAACAAGGAATCTCGCGGTAGTACAGCTCCTTCATAGGGGGGATGGACAGTGCCAAGAAAGAACAACCAAACGAAAACAAAGAAAACGGAATTTTTCCAGGCTGGAGCAAATCTTTACGTTGTGACTCCCTCATTTTGACATGAGGGATCCCTTCTGATAAGAATCTTGGGAAGACTCTGTTAGGGATCCCCTCCTACCCCTTGCCTGAAGGAGACTGGAGATCCTCCGGGGTGTTGCAGTTGAGGAGCATACCCTGATCCGTGAGGGGAAGCACGGCTGTCGGTATCTGCTCTAGCCAAACTTGGAAGGAACGTCCACCGCTGCTCACAAAGGCCTCTAGCTGGTGCATCTGAGACAAGCGATAAAAGCCGCACAGCGGTTCCCATCCCCGCTGAGTTTTGGGCAGAGCGGCAGCAATTTCTGGGGGCAGGGATCCGAGGCGATCTCTCCATTCCCGCAGGACTTGTTCATCCAAACGAGGCATATCGCAGGCCAGCAGTAAAACCCAGTCTGGAGGGATATCCCATGCCCGCAAGCAAGCTACCCCTTCCTGAAAAGCCAGCAACGGGCCGCGATTGGGGGTGCTTTCCCGCCAGAGGTGCCAACCCGGATCTACTACACCTGTATAGCGTTCTGGCCAAGGGGTAAGAATGTAAACCCTCTCTGTAGTCGCTGCTGCCACCTGCGCCACTCGCTGTAGTAACGGGATCCCCTGCCAAAGCAACAGGGCTTTATCGGATCCCATGCGGCGACTGTTACCTCCCGCCAAAATCAGAGCATCCACCTGTGGCAACGAAGAGCAATCCTGGGTCAGTTGGGCAAACATCCCATTGATGTTCTCCTCGCCCTACAGGGGGGAGGATTCTTGTTACCTCTTACCCCTCCGCGCCATGAAGCCCCGCCGTACCGCTGCGCGGAAGCAAGCCAATAGGGCGGGGAGATAAGGCGCATCTTTCATCGTGAGGCAAAATTATTCTGATTTGCATGGCAACACTCACCAAGACGCTCAAGCTGCCGTTCCTTCGGCTCAACCGGTCGAAGACAGAGATGTTTGAGTTTGAGCGGCTGCAGAAACTGAATACCGAGGTTGCCCATTCGAT
>CALFBB010000039.1 GCA_937944885.1 uncultured cyanobacterium | reverse complement strand
GCGCAACTCCACTTCATAGTCCCCGGTAACCACCGCCTCTGCAAAACCACTCATATCCACCAATCCACCGCTGCTGGCGGCTGTATTGAAGGTATAGGCCACATCCTTGGCGGTCAGGGGTTGGCCATCGCTGAACTTGACATCTTCTCGAATCTTGACCCGGTAGACCAGGCCATCCTCACTGACGGTCACCCTCTCGGCTAGATCATTGACGATGTTCATGTTTTGATCCCGCTTCAGTAACGTGCTCTGAAACAGCGGCGATCCGTAGCGGCCCCAACCCAGAGTGGGATCATAGCCATCTCTCGGTTCTCCCCGAATGGCCAAAAAGATTTGCTCAGGGGCTGGTCGGCTAAGGGCAGGCTGAGAATGGAGGGTCAAGAATGGGGCAGACACAGCCAACAGCAATGAGGATCCCAAACGCCAAGGGGTTAAATTTTCCAGAGTCATAGCCAATCGCTTCAGTTCATCAGCGTGTTAGGCCTCTGCTCCTGCCCCCACAATGCCTGGGGGGAGCATCCAGTTACTCGTTCTCACCCCGATAGAGGGAGCAGCTACCGCTAAAATAGGGATCCCCTTTGGAAGACCGCTATGTACCGTTCCCCTGTCCCGTTTTTGGGTTTGCCGGAGCCGGATCCCGAGTCCGCTCAAGCCATTCTGCTGCCGGTTCCCTATGAAGCCACCACCTCCTATGGCAAAGGTACGGCCAAAGGTCCCCAGGCGCTTTTGCACGCTTCTGCTTATGTGGAAATCTACGATGAGGTGCGGGATCGAGAGCCAGCCCTGCAGCCTGACTCCCCAACGCTGCTCTCTCGTTACTGGACAGCTCCTGATGTGGAGTTTACGGATCCCCATGAACCGGCTATGGCGGAGATCCAACGGCGCGCCGCTGAGTGGGTGCGACCGGGGCGATTTTTACTTTCCATTGGCGGAGAACACTCCATCACCGGCCCTCTGATCACCGCTCATCTTCCCCATTACCCGGATGTGCATGTGTTGCAAATCGATGCCCACTGTGATCTGAGAAACAGCTATGAGGGATCCCTCTACTCCCATGCTTCGGCCATGGCCCGGGTGGTGGATCAGGTGGACAATCGCCTCACCCAGGTGGGTATCCGTTCCCTTTGTGCTGAAGATCGGCAGGTGATTCGAGAACGCCGCCTACACACGTTTTTTGCCCACAGTTTGCAGAGCAAGCCCCCGCGGCAGTGGATTCAAGAGGTGATCGATACCCTTGGCCCGCGGGTGTACTTGACGGTGGATGTGGATGGAATAGATCCGGCGGTGGTTCCCTCCACCGGTACCCCAGAGCCGGGTGGCTTGGGCTGGTGGGAAACCCTGGAGCTAATCCGCGCTTTGGGTCAGCAACGACAGATCGTTGGCGCGGATGTGGTGGAGCTAGCAGTCACAGGGGAGCAGGAAGCAGATCGGCGCAGCGCCTTTAATGTAGCCAAACTAACCTATCAAATCCTGGCGGCAGCGCTGGGCTGAAAGGTGGCTGGGAGTTGCAGGTTGCTTGAGTTTCTACCTGTTGCCATCCTGACAGGGATCCCTGGAGAGCTGCTTAGAAGGGGCGCAAGGGAAGGGAAAGGTGGCGCTGCAGTAACACCCTCTGCCTGGGTTAAGCTCAAGGGGTTACCAACCGGGATCCCCAATTCTTTGATAAGAGGTCCTGCCTCTGCATCATCCTGGTTCCTAGCTTTATTTCTGTCTGTTGTCTGGGTGGCACTCCTGTGAAATCGGCTCATCCCCGTCGTCCTATTTTTGATCCGTCTAGCCTGTCCTGGATCCCCTTAGTGGGTGGGGCACTGGTGTTAATTCTCTTAGCTACCGTGCTGCAGTGTCTGTTGGTGGTACCTGCCGGCACGCGGGCTGTGGTCTTTAACTCGCTGACAGGACTCAAACCACAACCCTTGGGAGAAGGGCTACACCTATTGCTGCCAGTGATCGAAACGCCCATCTTTTACGATGTGCGCACTCAAACCTACACTATGGCTTCGCAACGTTCCGAGAGCCAATCTTTGGGGGATGATGCCCTCAAGGTACTGAGTGCCGACGGCCAGCAAATTACTTTGGATGTATCGGTGCGCTTCCGATTGGATCCGGCCAAGGTTGCCCATCTGCACCAAACCATTGGCCCTTCTTATGTGGACAAAGTGATCCGCCCGGAGGTACGTACTGTCATGCGCAATGAACTGGCTCTGCACCGGGCCATTGCTGTTTTTTCCGAGGAGCGGGAGCAGATCCAAAACAATGTTGAGAAGCAACTCTCCAGTATCTTTGCTGCAAACGACCTGATTCTACAAAATGTGCTCCTGCGCAATGTCCGTTTTTCTGACCAATTCCAAACCGCCATCGAACAAAAGCAAATTGCTGAGCAAGAAAAAGAGCGAGAGCGCTTTCTGGTGGAAAAAGCAGAGCTAGAAAAACAACGGGCGGTAATACTGGCTGAAGGGGAAGCCCAGTCCATTCAGTTGCAGGGGGAGGCTCTGAAGCAAAACCCAGAGGTGATACAGCTAGACTATGTGCGTAAATTGGCGCCTGGCACCCGTGTCATTGTCTCCCGACCGGAAGTGCTCACGGATACCCTAAAGCGATAGCAGCTGACTTACCCATTCATCTGTTTAAGGGATCCCTTCCCCTCAAACTGCCAATGTCACTCTCCACCTCAGTCAATGCGCCTTTAATTCACAGCCGCATCCAGGCGATACGGGAACAAATCCCAAAGCATGTGGAAATGATGGCAGTGAGCAAAGGCTACAGTGTTGACCACATTCGTGCTGCCTACCAGGCGGGGATCCGGCATTTTGGGGAAAGCCGTGTTCAGGAAGCCGCTCAAAAACAGGCGCAGCTGCAGGATTTGCCGGATATTGTCTGGCATTTGATCGGGCATTTGCAAACCAATAAAGTCAAGCCTGCCCTTAAGCAATTTGCTTGGATCGACAGCGTCGATAGCCTACGACTGGCCAAGTTACTCAACCAAAAAGCTTGGGAGCTGCGCGTGTCCCCCAAGCTTTGCTTGCAGGTGAAGTTGGCCCCGGATCCCAACAAATTCGGCTGGTCAGTTTCCGATCTGTTGCAGAGCTTGCCCCAGCTAGATCAACTGTTGCAGGTGCAAATCGTTGGCCTGATGACCATTCTGCCCCTAGGCCTGGATTCGGAAACAACCCTGAGCCTGTTTCGCAAGCTGGCAGAGCTGGCGGATCACATTCAACGCAGTGGCTACCAACACCTCCAGTTGCAAACCCTCTCCATGGGTATGTCGGATGACTACCCCCTGGCAGTGGCGGCGGGCTCTACCTTGATTCGGCTGGGGCGCTCCCTGTTTGCCGATGCCGAGCTGGAATAACTCCGGATCTCCCCTTCATCAAAGCATTAAGTTATAGTTAAGTTTGTGTTAAGTTAAGCCAGCTTGGAGTCACCTTTTCTGGCTGATTCCAGGGTCAGCTCATAACTAGGTTCAGCTCAAGCCAGTAAAAACCGGGAGATTTGCCTGGGAAGTTTGCACTTCTAGGGAAATTTCAGAGAGATTTGCATTCGTCTCTGTTACTTTCGTTAACATGCGTTTAGCCTGCTCATTCTCTGTATAAAAGGAACGGGTCAGCAAGTGGGATGACATTTTTGTTTCTCCTAGGTAGACTCTATTCGTCAAGCCAGTTGGATGCTCTTAACAAAGGTTATCCGTTGGCTTGAGAGCTCCTTAAGTGGACCCTGTTTCAATTGCTTGAAAGGGTGGGTTGGGATCTCCTTCTGGGGATCTGCCCTCAAAAGCGTGAATCATGTGCCTAGCGCGAGCCATAACCTGTAGTCCTGTAGTGAGGATGTGTGTGATGACTGTCAATGGAATCTGGAGCAGGGTAAAGGATTTTGTTGGCCTGACGGATCCCGTAGATGGGTTAGAAGAGTACCTCGATGAAGGAGGCCAAGAGGATTTCCAACGGATATATGAAGGGCACCGTACTGCACCGGCTGCTCCAGCCGAGGAGGAGGGAGTGGACTTTTTGCGCGGACGACGGCAACGGCCAACAGAAGGGACAGACAGCTCTCCCGGTCGGGAGGAGTCTCGGGGACATCGGCGCAGTCAACATCGGGAGCGGGGATTAGGGGGCAATATGGGTAGCAATGTCATCGGATTGCCGAGTGTGAGCCAACCCACCAGTGAGGTAGTGGTTATCGAGCCACGCAGCTTTGATGAAATGGCTCAGGTGGTGCAGTACCTGCGGGAGCGCAAGACGGTGATTATGAATTTAACTTTGATGGATCCCGCCGATGCCCAGCGTTCGGTGGACTTTGTTGCCGGTGGCACCTACGCCATTGATGGCCATCAGGAGCGGATTGGTGAAAACATTTTTTTGTTCACCCCCAGCAATGTAACGGTTTCAACCCCCAGTAGCCACATGACGCAACCCTTGCAGCGGCCTTTGCAAAGTCCAACTCCCCTCTGGTCGAGTAGCTATGAGCATTTGCAGGCTGTTGGTCAACACTGATTTTGAGGGTAGGGTGGGAACCGGATCCGTAAATTGATTTCGTAAATTGATATTGATTGATATTGATATAGCCCTCTCTCGACTCCGGTTCAGGCATGGAGCAACTGTTTCTCGGTGTCATCGGCGGTGGAGCAATGGGATCCGCCTTGTTGCGCCGCTGGGTTAATTCGGGTGTTTGCCCTCCCGACCAGATCGGGTTGCGGGAGCCGGACTTGGGGCGGGCTAGGGCTTTGCAGGAAGAGTTGGGTATTCGTCTTCTCTCGGATCCTGCTCAGGCGGGAGAGGCAAGGGTTTTATTTTTGGCGGTGAAGCCGCAGGTTTTTACTACGGTAGCAGCAGAGATGGGCCAGCCCACCAGCCCGGAGCTGGTGATCTCGATTATGGCAGGGATCCCTTTAGAGCAATTGCAGCAGGCTTTCCCCAAGCAGGTGGTGGTGCGGACGATGCCCAATACGCCTGCTCTGGTTGGGGCGGGTATGACGGCAATCAGCTACGGAGCAGGCATTACCCCTACGCAGGTGGAGCAGGTGGAGAAGCTGTTTCGGGCTGTGGGGGAGGTGGTTACGGTTGCGGAGAGCCAAATGGATGCGGTGACGGCCCTTTCCGGTTCTGGGCCAGGGTATGTGGCGGTGATGGTGGAAGCTTTGATCGACGGGGGTGTGCGCGTCGGCTTGCCTCGCCCGCTGGCTACTCAACTGGCTCTACAGACCTTAGCGGGCACGACGGCTCTGTTGCAGCAGGAACAGCTTCACCCCGCTCTTTTGAAAGATCGGGTCACCAGTCCCGGTGGCACTACCATTGCCGGAATTGATGCCCTTGAACAAGCAGGTGTGCGTGGGGCCTTGATGCAAGCGGTTCAGGCCGCCTATGAACGTTCTTGCCAACTCACTAGCGGGGCAACAGCCCTTCCCAAAAGGGGCGGCTAATCCAGTTCCAGCCCACCTTGAGTTGATGCTCCAGGGTAGGCATACGCACCAGGTAAATAAGCCGTCGGGCCAGGTAGCCAAGTGGCCCGGCCAGGGTAAAGCCTCCTAGGCCGGAGAGCACCGCCGTATCCACCCCTAAACTGAGCATTTCTCCCAAGGATAGGTAACGGAAAGGCAAGAGGGGACGTTCTTGAGTCAGGACGGCCCAAAGGTTCCAGGCGCAGTAGCTGGCCTGTTGAAAAGCCGCTTGAGCGGTAGCCGGCACCCGTTGCCCCTCTGCATCTACCACAGCAGCCACATCCCCCAAGGCGAATACCGTTGGGAAGGAGGGGAGCTGTAAAGTGGGCAACACCTGCAACCGCCCTTGCTCAGTTTTGGGCAGGTCAAGAGCCCGGATGACTGCAGACACTTGGGTACCCACTGTCCAGAGGACGGTATGGACGGGATCCGCAGCCACTGCTTCGCTATCGATCCGGCGGACATGAAGGAGCAGGTTATCTTTTTGTTTCTCATTAGCGGCCTCGATGCGCAACACCTGGGTACGCAGCTCCACTTGAACGCCGCGATCCTGCAGAGCCTGTTGAGCCGCTACACGGCTAGACTCGGCAAACCCGGACAAAATCTGGGATCCCAACTCAATCAGGCGAATCTGGGCACGTACCCCCAACCGATCCGCCAATTTACAGGCCAATTCCACGCCGCTGGCTCCACCGCCGGCAATGGCCAATTGAATCGGAGGCTGTTCCTGTTGCTCCTCTAGGAACCCGAGGTGGGTGCGCAGCCGTTGGGCATCGGCCAAGGTGCGAAAGGGAAAAGCATACTCTGCTGCTCCCGGTACCCGGTCTAGGGGAGTTTCCCCGCCCAAAGCCAGTACCAGGCCGTCGTAGTCTAGGCTCCGGCCATCTGCCAACATCACCCGCTTGCTTTTGAGATCAACAGAAGCAACGGATCCCTGCACAAACTGCACCGAGGTGGAGGACAAAAGATCCCGAAAGCGGGGGGCCACTTCCCAAGGCTCCATCTCCCCGGTCAGCAGCTCGTAAAGGAGGGGGCTAAAGACAAACCGGTCCTGTCGGTCTACCAGGGTAATTTGGGGTGGTTCTGACCAGGGGTATCGGCTCAGTTCTAGGGCAGTGTACAGCCCGCCAAACCCACCACCAAGAATGCAAAGGCGACTCATACTCAGAGGGTTGAGAATGCTCCTACCCTAGCAAACCCTGTAGGCTTCCTAGGCAGCTTTGGAGGTGTGATCCTGAAAATGGTTTTGGTCAAACAGGTAGACGGTGCGAATCGGATAGGGGATCACCAGTCCAGCTTGATCACAGGCTTGTTTGAGGGCCATCATCACCTGGGTGCGGGCATAACGCACCTCGGCTTTGCGCGGTCGGCTCCAGTAGCGCACAACAAAATCAATAGAGCTATCCCCAAAGCCAACAATATCGATTTCAAAGGGGGGATCTTTGAGGATCCCTTCCACTTTCTCCATAGCCGAGCGCAACACCTCCAACCCCTGTGGCAAGGGGGTATTGTAGTCCAGGCCAATTTCCAGATCGGTGCGACGATAAGGCCGATCCGTTAGGACAGTGATCGGGCTGGTGAACACCAACGCATTGGGAATGACCACCCGCTCCCCTTGATAGGTGCGAATTTGGGTGGAGCGAATGTTGATTTCTTCGACGGTGCCTTCAAAGTCACCGACCAGAATTTGATCGTTAAGCTGAAAAGGCTCATTCAGCAACAGCAGCACACCTGCCAGGAAGTTCTTGAAAATGTCTTGAAAGGCAAAACCAATAGCTACTGACCCTAAACCCAGCAGCCCAATTAAATCCCCCAAACGCAAATCTGGAAAGGCAATGACACTAGCAGCCAGGATCCCGATCACCCAGGTTCCCACCTGACTGATTTGTACCAACAGCAATTGTAAGGAGGGGCTAGGGATCCAACGGGCAGCAGCGGAAGCAACCAAACGGCGGACACCTTGCATGCCGTAACGAGTAACCCAGAGAACGGCAGCCGCAATCAAAAAGCCTGGCAACAGTTCAATACTTCTGGCCACCAGCTCCAGCAAACTGCGGTTGATGGTTTGCAACAGTTCATTCATGGTTGAGTTTGCCTCTTGGATCCCTTGCTAGTATCCCTTACCCGTAGCGATAGGGATCCATTTCTGCCCTGCCCGCTATTCCAACTCAGCTTTTTTGTGGCCACAATAAGTGGGGCTTGAGCAAAGGTTAGAGGATGGTCAACTACGACTGGATTGTCATTGGTGGTGGGATCACAGGAGCAGCCCTCAGCTACGAGCTGGCCCGCCAGGGGGGATCCGTGCTGCTGGTGGAAAAAGATGCTGTCCTGCAGGGAGCCACCCGCTACAGCTACGGTGGGCTGGCCCATTGGGCAGGCAAAACTCCTTTTTTGAAAGCTTTGGGGGCAGAAGGGATCCAACGCTACCGCACCCTCTCTGCAGAGTTGCAAGCGGACATCCAGTTTCGTGAGCTGGATCTACTCATGCCAATTGCCCCCGGCGATGATGCCGATGCAGTGGAAGCAGACATGGCCCAGTGCCGGATCCCACCCCAACCCATCTCGGTGGAGGCGGCCTGTGAACTGGAACCCCTCCTGGAGCCGGCAGCCCTGGAGCGAGTCCTCTGGGCCAGCCACGGCCACATTAACCCCCTTCTCACTGCGCTTGCGTTTCGAAAAGCTTTTCAAGGGTTGGGGGGATCCCTTTTAACAGGAACGGTAACAGGCTTGCACAAGCAGGGGAATCGCGTTGTCGGGGTAGAAATTGGCGAAATCTTGCACGAGGCGGCCCAAGTGGTGGTATGCACCGGGGGCTGGACAAGGGCTTTGTTGCGCCAAACCGGGATCCGAGTACCCATCTACTTTACCCATGCCGAATTGGTGGAATTGGATCCTACGGATATCCAACTCAAGGCCCTGGTGATGACAACACCGGTGCGCCGCTTTGAACTGGAACAGGCAGCCACCCGTCCTGGGCTGGAGACCCTTTGGGATGAACCCGGACAGGAACTCTCTCCCCCGATTTTGGACGTGGGTGTTCTGCAATTTACTGATGGCAGCATCCGCATGGGTCAGATTAGCCGTGTGTTCACCGATCCCCATACCGTTGCAGACAGGGTAGCCAGCGAAGCCCAGATCCGTCAGCAGGTGGGCCACTACCTACCCAAACTGGCCCACCTACCCGGCCGATGGTACCACTGCTTGGTAGCCTTTAGTGGAGATCAAAATCCTTTGCTGGGATCCCTGCCGGGCGTAGAAGGGTTGCAACTGTTTTCCGGCTTCAGCAATCCGCTGGCCATAGTGCCGGCCTTGGCCCATCGCTTTGCCCGGCATCTCTACGGAGCGGCAGATGAATGGATCCCGAGCCTATCTCCAGAACGATTCAGCCAAAGGTTGAATCGTCATTGATTGTGTCTGGGGTATAACCCTCTTGTATCTATCTTGTATCTATCCAAATACTAGAGGGCCGAAACCATCCAACAGGTGCAACACGGTCCTACCCTGGCAAAAAAGCTCAAAACAGCTCCCGATCTCGTTGTCGCAAGGCAGATTGACGGTCGTAAGGGCTTCTGCCCGAAAACAGTCCCATGAATGGCCCCAAAATTGCCCCAAACACAAAGCCACCCGCGTGTGCCCAGTAGGCAATCCCTCCCCCTTGCATGCCGATATTGGTAGGCATCTGTAGACTGGCAATGCCATAGAAAGCCTGCTGCACAAACCAAAACCCCAGAAACACCCAAGCCGGAACATAAATGGTGGTAATAAAGATCCCCAATGGCACCAGAGTCAAGACCTCAGCCCGGGGAAAGCGCAAAATATAGGCCCCTAGCACCCCAGCAATTGCTCCACTTGCCCCTAGGGAAGGAATAGTGGATTCCATATCAAAAAACCATTGGGTTAAAGCTGCCAAAGCACCACAGGTGAGATAAAAAATGAGGTAGCGCACATGGCCCAAGCGATCCTCGACATTGTTGCCAAAAACCCACAGAAAGAGCATGTTTCCGGCAATATGTAAAAAACCACCATGCAAAAATTGCGAGGTGAATAGGGTTATCCATTCTGGACGGAGGGAAGAGGTGACTTCTCCCCGAAAACTAGCCGTTAACTCCGCCGGTACCACTGCCCACTCATAAAAAAAAGCTCTTAATTCCTGTGGTGAAAGGGTTAACTCATAAATAAATACCAGGATGTTGAGAATCAATAGTGCATAGGTGACATAGGCTGTGCGGGTGGTTGGGTTGCGATCTTGCAGCGGTACCACAGATGGGATCCTCTTGACATCCCCTCTAGCCTAACCTGTTGACCTTGGATCTTGACTTTGCTCGGCCTACCCTTAGGGGTTAGACTAAGACAGCCTACTGGGTCACCGATACCAGCCCTTTGCTGCTTCGCATCCTCAAAATGGACGTGGCTTGCTGCAACTGTTGTATCCCTAACCCCTTACAGAGGTGCTTTGGGGATTAACCCCATGTTGAGTGACGTGCTAAATGATTAGTGAAAGTTAGTGAAAGGGCTGTAGGGTCTAGATCCCTTGTTGGTAAAGGAGTCTTAGCCATGCCAGCCCAACTCATCGAGGAGTGGATTGAGGAGTGGATTGATGTCTGAGGTAGAAAGCCCAACTGCCCCGCTCAAATTTTTGGTTGTTGAAGATCACCCAGAAGTAGCCCAAAACAACTGCGAGTGGCTACAGCGGATTGCGGCGGATGCCCAGTGTATTACAGTAACCAACCCCATGGATGCGATCCTGCGCCTACAACGGGAAGCGCCGGATTTGGTCGTGTCCGACCTGCTCTATGGCCAAACCAGCGGGGAACAGTCTGCCGAACCAGGGTTAGAGTTTTTGCGCCACATTTTTGAAAACTACCCCACTTTGAATGTAATGGCCTACTCCAGTGAGCCGTTGCTCCTGACGCCATTGGTAGGCTTGATCAGCAAGCACCAGGGTGGATTTGCCGCCGTCAACAAGATGGAACGGCGCACCGTATTTTTAGAGGGGGCCAAAAGTGCCTTGAACGGAGAGCTGCGCATGCCGCGCGAATTGCGTGGCCTGACCAAACTAACCGAACGGGAAATTGAAGTCTTGAATCTCCTCTGTAAGGAAGCTCTCACCGATCAAGCGATTGCCGATCGCATCCATACCAGCAAAAAAACCGTACAAAATTGTATCCAAAGACTCAAAGAAAAGCTGGATATCTTTGAGTCTGAGGATGAGATCAACGCTCGTGTTGCCATGTGCATGACAGCCGTCCAGAAAAAAATTATTCAATGGTAGGTGCGTCCTCGCCAGGAACGGGGGCGACTCAGAGCCGACAAAACAATCCTGAAAACGGCCAAGGGATCCGCCAGCGGCGAAAGCCAGAAGGTCCAAGGGGGATCCTGATAAGAGCCGCGAATGCCCCCAAGTAATCCAAACCGGAAGGCAATTAGCCCCAGGTTCAACCCCAACACTAGAGATTGGGTTCGGGAGAGAGGAACCCCCAGGATAGCCATGGCTAACACCCCCAGAGCGATAACCCAAGGGATCCCTTGGGTCAAGATCAACAGGCCTACATCCCCCCACAATTGTGCTCTTGGGGTGGCATCTTTTAAGTCCAACGAACGACCCCATTCCCGCCAAGTTTCCCCAAAAGAGGTATACATGCGCACCTTGAGCAGATGCCGACCATCGTAAAAACCCACCTTGAAGCCTGCTGCTGCGATCTGCCGGACCAAGGTGACATCATCACAAAAGGAGGCCCGCGCCACGCTATAGCCGTCCATGGCTTCTAGTACTGACCGCCGCACCAGCATACATTGTCCATTAGCCATTGTCCGCTCCGGCACAACGGCAGTATCCCCTGCTGCTCCGTAGCGATAGATTAAGGTCACCAAAAGAGCCGGCTGCAACCAGCCTTCTCCCCAGTGCTGCAAGATAAACTGCGGGGCCAAGGTGATCAGGTCAAACCCTTGCTTCTGGGCGGTTTCGAGTAAGCGCTCCACCAAGCCTAGCTGTGGGCGGGTATCGGCATCGATGCCCAAGATCCACTCAGAAGCCGGATCCGACTTGAGAAAGCCGTAATGTAAAGCCCAGGGGCGACCCACCCAGCCGCTGGGCAGAGGATCATCCGTAACCAGCCGAAAGCGGGGATCCCGTCTGGCCATGGCCCAAACCTTCTCCGGGGTACTATCCTGGGAGCGGCTATCCACCACCAAGACCTCCCGCAGGGCGGATCCCTGGATATGCAACCCCTGCAAACAGGGATCAATCCGCTCCGCTTCATTGAGCGTGGGCACAATCACGCTAACCGAGCCGGGCAGAGGGGGAGAATCAGGTATACCGGCTGGCAAAGGGGCAGGGCGACGCAAAGA
Source organism: uncultured cyanobacterium (assembly GCA_937944885.1). GTDB lineage: Bacteria > Cyanobacteriota > Cyanobacteriia > Thermostichales > Thermostichaceae > Thermostichus. The sequence goes on along the minus strand of CALFBB010000039.1, from coordinate 20,944 downwards.
GGGAAATAGGCGAGCCAGCAAAATCAAGACCATCGGCACCTGCAAGGCCAGTACACCTAGAGCTAGCGCGTCCATTGTCCAATCCGGGATCCCGTCCATTGTTATTCCATATCTTTGGCTCTTAAGAGCCCCGAGTTCTTTTTCTGGGCCATTCCGGTGTACTCTAGGCTCCGGTTGCCTGCGTCAGGAGTGACCTTGCTGTGCAAGGGCAGAGTATCGAGTATCATTCACTTTGCGATTACTCGGCGATGAGACACCCTGTAAGGAGTTGCACCGTTGCTTCCGAACCAGCTGCAATTGTTTGACGCAACTCAGTGTACTTTTACCCATAACAAAGTCAATCCATCGATGGATATCTCCACCCAAATCAGCCCCAAGGGATCCCGGGCCACCATTGTCCGTTTCCCCAAAGGGAACCTTAGCGCTGCCAATGCCCCTGCTATCCGGGCAGAACTGAGCCGTATCTTAGCGGAGCAGCCCAGTCACTTACTGCTGGATCTGAGTGAGGTTACTCTAATCGACAGTATGGGGTTATCTGTCTTGGTCTCCACCCAGCGGAACTGCCGCTCGGCGGGCTACCAACTCAAACTGGTCGGTCTCCAAGAGCAAGCGAAGCTGGTTTTTGCCGTTACTCGTCTCAATTCAATTTTTGAGTTCTATCCCTCGGTTGCAGAAGCACTGGCTGACTTGCCTGCTCCCTGAGATGCGAAAGTCTCCTCGGAGCCCGGTGAAAGAAGCGTGAATAGGGGAAGCTAAGCTTAGCTAAGCTTGCCCCCGCCGAGCAAAAAGCCAGCATCACAGGAAAGAATCCCGCCGAATGCGGGGATCCACCCATTGCAACAGCAGATCTGCCAACAAATTGCCCAAAATCAGCATCACCGCCCCCAGCAAAAGCCCTGCCATCACCACATTGATATCGAAGCTCTGCACCGCCTCTAGGAGGAGCTTGCCCAGTCCCGGCCAGTTAAAGAAAAACTCGGCAACAAAGGAACCACTGAGGAGATTGGCAAACTCAAAGCCCAAAATGGTTACCAAAGGGTTAATGGCATTGCGCAGAGCATGTAGGCCAATGACTCGCCATTCGGGGATGCCCCGCGCCCGTGCCGCTTGGATGTATTCCTGCCGCAGCACATCCAAGAAGTTACCACGGGTGATCCGTTGCAGTCCGGCAAAACTGGTGATACTGAGCACCAAAGTGGGCAGTAGTAGGTGGCGGCCCAGATCCAGCAGTTTTTCCCCGGGATTCAGCTCAGCAAAGTACACACTGGTCATTCCCCCCACCGGTAGCCAACCGATATTTTGGGCCAAAATGAGCAACAAAATTGCCAAAACAAAACTGGGCACCGCCTGTCCCAAGTAGCTCAGCAACTGCAAAGCCCGATCCAGGGGGGTATTCTGGCGCAGTGCTCCCAAGATCCCCAGTGGAACAGCGATCATCCAGGTCAGCAAAATGGAGCTAGCCGCCAACAGCAAGGTGGCCCCCGCCCGCGAGGCAATCAACCCCAATACCGGGATCCGGTAGGTGTAACTGATGCCAAAATCCCCCTGTAGTAGATTCCCCAACCAGATGAGGTACTGCCCAAGCAAAGGCTGATCCAACCCCAGGCGAGCTTCCTCTTGAGCAATAAACTCTTGACTAACACTAGGATCCGCCCGTAGCTGATCCAGAAAGTCCCCCGGGGCCAGCTGCAACAACAGAAAGCTAAGCACCGTAATCAACAACAGCACCGGCAAAGCTTGGGTCAGCCGTTCCAAAATCAAAGCCAAGGGCGGCCCAAGCTTGAAAAAGGGGGGGCGAGAGGTGGTGGTCGTCACAACAAAACTGGACAAGAGGCTGTAACCAATTATGCTGACATCCTTGCTCATCCATTGCCAGTGCCCATAACCTCAACAGCCTCTCCTGTCAGGGACACAAAGCGGGACAAAGTCCTTTCGCTCCCAACCCAGCAAGCAAGACAACACAGGCGATACACTAGTCAGAAGCTTTTTTGATCAAGTTCCCGTCGGGGCTGGAGACCCTTTGCAGAACCTGTTTCTTACTGGCGCTAGCGGTTGCTTGGGTCACTACGTTTTGGAACGCTTGGCCCAGCAAATGGATCCCGCCCATCCTACTCGGCCAGCTTACCATCTATATGTCTTGATCCGTGAGCCCAGCCGTCTACGGCTGCCCGTAGAGCGCCTTCCGGCCCCAATTACTTTGGTACCCGGAGACTTAATGCGCATCAGTGAACAGGCCACCTTACTTCGGCAAATGGATGGCTTGATTCACATGGCTGCAGCCTGGGGGGATCCCGTAGCGGCCTGGGGGGTCAACGTCACCCATACCCTGGAGCTGCTGAACTTACTGGATCCGGATCGCTGTCGGCAGGTGATCTACTTTTCCACCGCCAGCCTCCTCAACCATAACCTCGAACCGTTGGCCATCGCGGGACGGACCGGAACCGACTACATCCGCAGCAAGTACGAGATGCTAATGCGCCGACAAGAGAGTTGCTTCTGGCCGGATCGACTTCTGACCCTGTACCCAACTCTCTTATTTGGGGGAAGTCCTTACCATCCCTACTCCCATATCACTGGCGGCCTCAAGGATGTCTTCCGCTGGTTAGATTTGATTCGCTTTTTAAGGATCGATGCCAGCTTTCACTTTATCCATGCTGCCGATATTGCTCAGATGGTAGCCTATTGGGTTGCCCATCCGCCCGGAGGTGGCGATTGGGTGCTGGGGAATCCTCCTTTGTCCCTCGACCAGTGTGTGGAGCAAGTGTGCGCCTACTACAAGAAAACCATCTACTTTCGCTTGCCCCTACCGGTGGGTTTGTTTCGGCTGTTGGCTTTTTTATTTCGGGTACAACTTTCAGAATGGGACGAGTATTGCCTGCGTCATCGGCATTTTGTCTACCCGGCCATTTCTCCAGAAACTTTGGGCATGGTTTCCCAGTTTCCAACAGTGGCTACATTGCTAGATGCCTACCTTTGATCGGCGGCACGCCCACAGAGGCGTGAGATCCGGGGTACTCTCAGAGAAGACCTTGCCCACAATAGCAACCGACTGGCCCAACAGACAGACCTTAGGTTTCCCCCACAGGTTAATACCCCAACCTGTGAGAGAGCCCAACTTGAAAATCCGAAACTAAATTTCTAGTGGCCAGCGGCGGCAGCTGTTTCCGAGATGGCAAAGGAGGTACCACAGCCACAACTGGCAACAGCATTGGGATTCTTGAAGCGGAAGCCTCCACCCAGCAAATCTTCCGAAAAATCAACGGTGATGCCACTGATCAGCGTCATGCTCAAGGGATCCACCGCCACCCGGAGGCCATCGAACTCAAAGGTTTGATCGTCCGGATTGGCCTGGGACTCAAAGTTCATCACATAGGAAAGGCCAGAGCAACCGCTGGGTTTCACCCCCAGACGTAGAATCGGCTCGGCCCCGTCTTTTTCATACTTGCTGCGCAGGCGCTTCAACTCTTGAACAGCACTGTCGGTAACCGTAATCATGGCAGGAACGCTCAGGTTTTGTTCTCCATCCTATCAAGGGTTTTGGGCAGGCCCCTGATTCCAACTAGCCAGTGCTAGCAGCTGAATTGATAAGCTAGGGATCGGGATCCCAAACCTTAACATCTTGCTTCGTGAGTCCTTCTGCCGATGCCAATGCCATTCGGGTTACGTTTCTGGGCACCAGCTCTGGTTTACCCACCCGTCAACGCAATGTTTCCGGGATTGCCGTGCAGTTTCCCCAGCGCTCGGAATGGTGGCTGTTTGATTGTGGGGAGGGAACGCAGCACCAGTTGTTGCGCCTAGATGAGTTGCGTCCTAGCCAATTGCGCCGCATCTTTATTACCCACATGCACGGGGATCACATTTACGGGCTGCCGGGGTTACTGGCCTCCTGTGGTCTGGGTAGCACGCCGGAACGCATCGATGTCTATGGCCCGCCCGGACTGGAAGAGTACCTCAAGATGGTACTGCGCTACAGCGAAACCCGCATTCCCTATCCGCTGCGCATCCATACGGTCGAAACAGGTCTGATCCTGGAGGAGGCGGAATATTCGGTCTTCTGTGCCCCACTGGATCACCGCGTGCCGGCCTTTGGCTATCGGGTGGTGGAGCAGGATCGACCGGGCAGCTTTGATGTAAATAAAGCGCAAGCGGATGGGATCCCCTTTGGGCCGCTGTATGGGCAGCTGAAGGCCGGCCAATCCATCACCTGGCAAGGGCGGATCTTTCATGGGCGAGACTATGTCGGGGATCCAATCCCCGGTCGCAAGTTCTCCTACTGCACCGACACCATTTTTTGTCGTAATGCCGTGGATTTATCTCGGGCTGCCGATTTGGTGATCCACGAGGCTACCTATGCTGAAGCCGATCGGGATCTGGCCTGCCGCGCCAAACATTCCACCGCCGCCATGGCAGCGCAGGTGGCCGCCGAAGCCAAAGCTCAAACCCTGATCCTCACCCACTTCAGCCCCCGCTATACCCCGTCAGCCCCCATTACCCCAGAGCATCTCCTAGCGGAGGCCCAGGCCATTTTCCCCAACACCCACTTGGCCCATGACCGCCTGACCTACGCCATCCCGCGACGCATGCCGGCAGCACCAGCCCCTCTAGCAGAGGATGTAGGCCCATCTCGCTAGAATAGGAGAACTGACTGCTTACACAGCGATGACGGATCCGAGACCCTATTCCGAACGACCCCAATTTCCAGAACGGCCCAAAACCGAGCAGCTGGGTCAAAGCTCCGGCGAGTGGCAAACCTTGAGTGCCTTGCCTCCCCCTAGCCCCTTGGCGGAACGACCAGCCCCACAGGCGGCTACAGCCCCGTCCACTGCACCGGTAGAAACGCTCCCGAAATTGGCCCCTTGGGGCAAGCGCATTGGTGCTTTTGCCCTTGACTTTGGTGTAGGTTTGGGGGTTTCCTATGTGGCGCAAGGGCTAGCCTCCCTGTTTGGGGCCAATACAGCGGCGGTGGATATGACCGGCTACATAGCCTTTTTCGCCACTTGGCTGGTGAATCGCGGCTATTTTCAGTCTCGGCCGGAAGGGCAAAGCCTGGGCAAGTGGTTGCTCAACCTTAAAACTCTGGATCCAGAGACCGAAGCTTCTCCCCATCTGATTCGCTCGATGGCCCGCGAAGGGGTTCTATCGCTATTTGTGCTTACAGAGGCCCTGCTGGTACCTTTGGCTGCCGATGCCCTGTTTGCGGTCTTTGACAAGGAAAAACGCCAAACCATTCACGACCGCGCCGGGCGCACGCTGGTGGTGGAATCGGAACGGGGCTATCATCTGGATGAAAAAGCCAAGCAATTTTTGCAAGAGCTGCTGCAGGGTGATGCTGCCGAAGATGTAAAATCTGCTGCCCGTAACCTGTTGAGCCAAGCCCAACGCAATGAGACTGTGCGGGACCTCTCGAAGCAGGTGCGGCGCCTGGGCAAAGACATAGATCAAAATACCCGTAGCCTTCGCCAACAAACCGGCAAGCAGGTCAAATCTTGGGTTGATTCTGTCAAAGAAAAGTTGGATAATTAGTGATTACGCTCGCAGTATGGATACTCGTTGTTGCCCAAACTTGGGTAGCTTCTGAGTTTGCTAGCCTCTCACCTCAGTCTGGGATCCGTTATGGCCAAAGCAAAAGGTGTCCGCATTATTATTAACCTGGAGTGTACCGAGTGTCGGAGCAACCCCGACAAGCGCTCTCCGGGTGTGAATCGCTACACCACTACCAAGAATCGCCGTAATACCACGGCCCGTTTGGAGCTGAAGAAGTTCTGCCCCAACTGCAACCGGCACACTGTCCACAAAGAGATTAAGTAAAACTCAACTTGTTCCTTTCATTCTCTTTAGCCCTATGGTTTATGCCCGCCGTCGCATGTCTCCGATTAAGCCTGGAGACCCGATTAAGTACACCGATGTGGAACTGCTGAAGAAATTTGTCACCGAGCGCGGTAAGATTCTACCTCGTCGCATCACCGGTCTGACTGCTAAGCAGCAACGGGATTTGACGGTGGCGATCAAACGGGCACGGATCATGGGCTTGCTTTACTTTGTCAACAAAGAGGGTTAGGGCGGCGCATGAGCCTGCATCTCTCGCCAGAACTGCAAGCACGACTGGCTCAGCCCCTAGAAATTGGGGGGGTGAAGATTTATAGCCGTGTATTTCAGGCTCCTTTGTCAGGTGTGACCGATAAGGTATTTCGGGGACTGGTGCGGCGTTTTGCTCCCCACAGTCTGGTTTACACCGAGATGGTGAATGCTACGGGGTTGCACTATGCTCGCGAGCTGCCTCGCATCATGGAGGTAGGACCGGAAGAGGATCCCATTGGCATTCAATTGTTTGACTGTCGGCCCTATTTTTTGGCAGAAGCAGCGCGCATGGCCGTGGATGAGGGGGCAACCTTGGTGGATATCAACATGGGCTGCCCTGTGAACAAGATCACCAAAAATGGGGGTGGCTCCTCTCTGCTCAGGGATCCGGATACGGCAGCGCGAATCGTGGAAGCAGTGGCCCAGGCGGTGAGTGTACCGGTGACGGTGAAAACCCGCCTTGGCTGGTCGGATCAAGAGATCACCATTTTGGACTTTGCCCATCGTTTACAGGAAGCGGGGGCCCAGTTGCTTACCTTGCATGGCCGTACACGCGCTCAAGGCTTCAGCGGTTCGGCCCGTTGGGACTGGATTCGCAAAGTCAAGCAGCACCTACGGATTCCGGTGATTGCCAATGGGGATATTTTCTCGCCGGCAGCGGCAGTAAAGTGTTTGGAAGAGACAGGAGCGGATGGGGTGATGTGCTCGCGGGGAACGATGGGCTACCCCTTTTTGGTAGGGGAGGTGGATCATTTTCTCAGGACCGGGCAAGAAAGACCGGCTCCTACTCCTTTGGATCGCATTCAGATGGCTTTGGAACACCTGCGCGGCCTTTGGGAATACAAGGGAGAACGTGGGATCCGTCAAGCCCGCAAGCACATGACTTGGTACATCAAGGATTTTGCCGGTGCTTCCCAATTCCGTGCTCTGTTGTGTCGGATTGAAACGCTGCGGGAGGGGGAAGCCCTCTTGCTACAGGCCATGGAACGCTGCCAAGAGGGATCCCGAGCCGATTGCGAAAGCAGCCAGGATAGCCGGAACGAGGGGGATCCTGTTCTGGATGTGGTATCGGCTCAAGCCGCCTGAGGATCCCTGAGGATGTCCATGCGGCGACGGCAGTTTGGGGCAGGTTTACTGGGATCCCTAGGGGCTGTCGCCGGTTCTATCTCTCAGGCAGAAGCTTCACCTCAGCCTGTGAGGCTGCACCGTTGGCTGGCGGTGGAGCTGTTTAGCCGGTGGGGCAGGGATCCCCTAACCCAGTTGCAGGTCACCGGCCCCTTTTACCTACAGCAGCAACCTTTTCCTCGAGGCACTTGGCAGATTCAGGTGCATAATCATCAGCTGGTGTTGACAGGGCCAGGGCAGTCACGTCGTTACTGGGGATCCCTGTGGCTAGAGGGGGGGGAGCTGCGCAGCCCCGGCGGAGCAGCCCGGCGTTATCGGGGCAGGGTGCAGATTCGTCCCCAGGGGCCGGAGCAACTCCAGCTGATCAACTGGGTGGAACTGGAGGACTACCTACTGGCTTTAGTCCCCGGTGAAATGCCTACCGATTGGCCGGCTGCCGCTTTGCAGGCCCAAGCTATTCTCGCCCGCACCTTGGTCGTTCCCCACCTCCAGCCCCGACCGCGGGCGGATCTACCCCAGGGATTCCACCTGCGGGACTCCACTGCCAATCAAGTGTATGGGGGTCTGATCTACGAAACTCCTGCCACCACCGCCGCAGTACGGGCCACCCAGGGACAGATTCTCACCCACGCAGGAAAACCCATTGCTGCTCTCTTCCACTCCACCTGTGGCGGTCACACCAGTGCCAACCAAGATATCTTTGGCCCACCCCCCCAGCCCTACTTACAAGGGGTTGCTTGTGAGGGGTGCCAACCCTCTCCCTTTTATGGTCCCCACCGCGTTCGCATCCCCTTTGAGGATCTGGAACAAGCCCTGGGTAGCAGCGATCTAGAGGTCCTGCAGGCGGATCCCCAGGGGCGGCCGCTGCGCCTCCGCGTAGGCTCTCGTCTGTTAACCGGTCAGGAGGTCTGGCTGCGTCTGGGTCAAACCTTAGGCTGGGGGATCCTACCCAGCAACCGCTTTACCCTGGAACCGCCATCGGCGGGATCCCGTTACTTAGTTTTCACCTATCGTGGCGCCGGACATGGGGTAGGACTATGCCAATGGGGAGCCCGTGGCATGGCCGAACAAGGCTACTCGGCCCAGCACATTCTCAGCCATTACTTACCGGGATCCCAACTCACCTTGCTCTCCTAGCTGGTCCAAACCAGTCAACTCTAGTGGGCTCGCTCTTTTCCCCAAATCTGATCCAGCCGTCGATCCCGGCCACAGGCGTAGCGATAGAAGCGGTAACGATTGGGATGCTTCAGGTAGTAATCCTGGTGGTACTCCTCAGCCGGATAAAAGGGAGTTGCCGGTAGCACTGCCGTTACAATCGGCTGGGCAAAGCGCTTTTGCAGTTCAGCCTTAGACTCTTCCGCCCACCGTCGCTCAGCTTCATTGCTAACAAAAATGGCCGAGCGATATTGTTTGCCTCGGTCACAAAATTGTCCCCTTGCATCAAAGGGATCCACATTCTGCCAAAACACCTGCAACAGCTGCCGGTAGGTGATCACCTGCGGGTCATAAGCCACCTGTACCCCTTCGTAATGACCCGTATTACCCCGCGACACCTCCTCGTAGGTAGGATTCACCACATGCCCGCCTACATAGCCGGAAGTGGTGCTCAAAACCCCCGGCAGCTTATCAAAAGGCGGCTCCATACACCAAAAACAGCCTCCTGCAAAGGTGGCCACCGCTGGCAGCTCCCCAGGTACTGCCTGAGACTGAGCAAAAGCAGCAGAGGATCCTCCTAGCCAAAAAGAGAAACTCAAAATCAGCAGGAGACAATAGCGCAAAGTCAACATCAATATCAATACTCTTAGGGGGAGTGCAAAAGCAGGAATGGATAGCCCAACCTTGATCTAGGCTAGGGCACCGCTGGCAACAGGATCCCCTACCGGCAAAAAGATAGACCAGTGGAAACAGCTAACCGGCTGCAATTCAGGCCGATTCCCAACAGGCAGGATAGCTCCTCTCCGGGGTAAACTTCGGGTAGGAGGGACATCAGGGACATTCCATTGTTCCCAAAGCTGAGGTGGGGTGCAAAGTTTCGATCCCATCCGGGAGGGCGATAATGGCTTCTTTGGCCATCCCGATGAACAGGCCATGCTCCACAACCCCTACCGCTCCCTTGAGTTGATCGGCCAACTTAGCCGGATCGGCTATGGGGCCAAACCGACAATCCAAAATATAGTGTTGCTCATCTGTAAGATAGGGCTCCCCTTTCTCATCCAGGCGCAAAACAGGAGTACAACCCAGGGCTTGCACACGGGCCAAAGTGGTTTTCCAGCCAAAGCGCACCACCTCTACCGGCACGGCAAAGCGGCTACCCAACTGGGTTACCTTTTTAGAAGCATCGGCAATGATAATCAGCTCGGCGGCACTGGCTTCCACCAATTTTTCCCGCAAAAGAGCCCCCCCTGCTCCCTTGATCAAATTCAGGGATCCCACCTCAATTTCATCCGCCCCATCAATGGCCATATCCAGGTGCGGTTGCTCCTCCAAGGTAGCCAAAGGGATCCCCAAAGAACGGGCCTGTTCTGCCGTTCGCACCGAGGTAGGCACCCCAATAAATTTCAGCCCCTCCCTTTGCATCCGCTCCGCCAGGGCACTGACTGCAAAAGCAGCGGTGGATCCCGTACCTAAGCCCACCACCATGCCGGATTGCACCTTTTGGGCGGCAGCCCGAGCAGCAGCTTGCTTCAGTTCATCTTGCCTAGTCATTCCTGATTCCTCTTTTGCGGAGCAGCTGCCGCCAAGACAGAAGTTTACGCACTAGCAGTTTAGGACAAAAGGTCGAGCTAGAGGGTAATCTATCGATCTCCTGATGATTTTGGGGGATTTTCTGCTCTTCCAACCCCCAATCTGGAGAGATTACCGACCGCTCCAAGTAAATCCTGGCGGAGCTGCCACCACCTGCCCGAACAGGTCATAGGGCTCGGCACGGGTAATCTGGACCGGCACCAGGGATCCCAGGGATCCCTCACCCCGCACATAGACCACCCCATCCACCTCCGGAGCAAAGCGAGGAGACCGACCAATCCACTCTCCGGTTTGGGGATTTTCCTGCTCCAAGAGAACGGGCACGATTTTGCCCACCTGTTCACGGTTACGCCGGAAGGCGATGCCCTGTTGCAGCTGCATCAGCCGATCCCGCCGCTCCTGCTTCACCGATTCCGGAACCGGCTTGGCAAGAGTATAGGCAGGCGTGCCCTCCTCCGGAGAAAACGTAAATACCCCCACATGGTCAAATTGATAGCGCTGCACAAACTCCAACAAATGTTGAAAGTGGGCTTCTGTTTCCCCTGGGAAGCCGACAATGAACGTGGTTCGCAGCACCGCCTCCGGCAAAACCTGGCGTAACCGCTCGATGATCCGGTCATTGACTTGCCCTTGCCAAGGGCGATTCATCGCCTTGAGCACCTCTGGATGGCTGTGTTGCAGCGGCAAATCCAAATAGGGCAAGAAGTTGGGAGTTTCCTGAATGGCTTCTAGCACCTTGGGAGTCAAGCCGGTGGGGTAGGCATAGAGCATGCGGATCCAGGGAATATCAACCTTTCCCAGAGCCCGGATCAGCTCCGCCAGCCGTGGCTCCCCGTAGACATCCAGACCGTAATTGGTGGTGATCTGAGAAATTAAAATCAGCTCTTGTACCCCTTCTGCTGCCAGTTGTTCTGCCTCCCGCACAATCGACTCAATGGAACGGGAGCGTTGGTTCCCCCGCAAATGGGGAATGATACAAAAAGCGCAGCGGTAATCACAGCCCTCCGCTACCCGCACATAGGCAACTGGAGCATGGGTAGTGCGGTAACGGGGCACCGTCTCATCGGCAATGTAGTCCAGACTGGAGGTGACGGCCTTCACCCGTTCTCCCCGTTCTACCCGCTCGATGACTTGTACGATCTGGTGATAATCGCCGGTGCCCACCAAAGCAACCGCCTCCGGAATCTCATCCAAGAGTTCCTGCTGGAAGTGCTGCGCCAAACACCCGGCGATAACAATCTTTTTGCCCTGCACCGCCAAGTTCATCAGGGTGCTAACCGACTCCCGCCGCGCTGCCTCAATAAAACTGCAGGTGTTGACAATAACATAATCGGCAGCCTCTTCGTCCTCCTCCAGTCGGTAGCCTGCTGTAGCCAGTAAACCGAGCATATGCTCCGTATCCACCCGATTTTTCTCACAACCCAGGTGCAAAATGGCAATGGATTTGCAGGTTGGGGCAGATGGGGGGAGGGAAGTGTTTTCCAGCAGATGCATAGTTAACCGTAAGGCTGCCAGCTTCAGGTGCTGATCTATCTTAGTGGGCGAGGTTAGGTCTTGGGATAGATGCCTGATGGTTGCCGAGCTAACCCGCTAGCCGGGATCCCATCACTCATCCCCTCTGGGAGAGAATTTGTTAACAGGCTTAGGGAGGCAAAGTAAGTTATAAATTCATTGTGTAAATTACCCAACACTGAGCTTATGCTACAGTGCGGGCTTTATCCCAATCCTCGACTGCAATAGAGCAGCTAAGTTTCGGAATTTCGGGCTGATTTACAACAACAACCCCAAGGAGAGAAATTATTTGAGTTTGAGAAGCGTTTTGATCAGCATCCCCCTCAAACCCACAATGGCCACACTTAAACAACTTACCATCCCGGCACGATTCGCCCTCTTCCGGGTGGAGATGTCACTGCTGCTGAGGGGAAAATCTGAAGTAGTCGGCGAGATCTCTGGTTGCGTAGCCTAGGCGCAATCGGTCATAAAGATCCCCTTCGCCCCTATGCAGAAAGCTTATCTGAAAGTAGGGAGGTATCTATGCGGATCCCTACAGTTTGCGGGAGTAAAACTCCACCACCAAAAGTTCATTCACAGGAGCACAAATTTGTTCACGGGGAGGCAACTCCTTGATACGGCCACGCAATTTTTCTTTATCAAACTCGAGGTAGTCCGGCAGGAACAAACCAGGATACTCGGCATAGGCAGCCACCAGCTTGCGAGAGGATTCTTTGTTCTTGACAGTGACTACATCCCCCACCTTGCAGCCGTAACTGGGGATGGTTACTCTGCGACCATTCACTTCAATGTGGCCATGGCTGACCACCTGCCGGGCTGCCGGAATGGTGGGGGCCATACCGAGGCGAAACACAATGCAATCCAGCCGCATCTCCAGCATTTGCAACAGCGCCAACCCGGTAGCTCCTTTGGAGCGACGGGCCTTGCGCATGTAGCGGATCATCTGCCGCTCGCTGACGCCGTAGTTGAAACGTACCTTTTGCTTCTCTTCCAGACGGATGGCGTATTCCGATTTCTTTTTGCGCTCGGCCCCGTGTTGCCCCGGTGCATTGGTGTTTTTGGGGCGTTTGCGGGTCAGGCCGGGTAGATCAAGTCCCCCGAAACGACGCACGATTTTTAAGCGGGGGCCTGTGTAGCGGGACATGCAGACGGTACTCCAAATGCAGCAGAGGGTGTTTGGCAGGAAGTCACAAGTATAGAGTGCCAAAAGAAGTGGCGATCTACTATAGTAAGCGCTTACCCCCTTTTTTGTGCAAGCGGGGTGAAGCTATTTTTTTAGATTAGTCGTAGTGAACCCCCTGTTGGGTGCGGATAAAAGCCCGATCCTCGCTGAGTAAGCCATTGAGGGTACGCCGTTCCCCTAGGATGGGGTTGGGATCCAGTCCCATTGCTTCCAAATCGGCCAAAACCATCAGCTCCACCAATTCTGGGAAACTCACCTTTGGCTGCCAACCCAGCACTCGTTTGGCTTTCGAGGGATCCCCCAGGAGCAGATCCACTTCTGTGGGTCGGTAGTAGCGGGGGTCGATTTCAATCAGTACCCGATCCTTGTACAGCCCCTGTTCTGCTTCACCGGATCCCTTCCAGGTGATGGGCATATCCACCAGTGCAAAAGCCCGTTCCACAAACTCTCGCACGGTGTGGGTTTCGCCGGTGGCCAAGACAAAATCATCCGGCTGCGGCTGCTGCAACATCATCCACATGCCTTCCACGTAATCTTTGGCGTAGCCCCAATCCCGCTTGGCATCCAGGTTACCTAGGTAGAGCTTATTTTGTTTACCGGCAACGATGCGGCTGACGGCACGGGTAATTTTGCGGGTAACGAAGGTTTCTCCCCGCCGCGGGCTTTCGTGGTTAAAGAGAATGCCGTTGCAAGCGAAGAGATTGTAGGCCTCACGGTAGTTGACGGTTTGCCAATAGCCGTACACCTTGGCGCAGGCATAGGGGCTGCGGGGGTAGAAGGGGGTGGTTTCTTTTTGGGGTATCTCTTGCACCAGTCCAAACATCTCTGAGGATCCGGCTTGGTAAAACTTTACGCGGATCCCTGTCCGTTGCTGGTAATCGCGAATGGCTTCCAGCAGCCGCAAGGTACCCATTGCTACTGCATCGACCGTGTATTCCGGTGCATCAAAGCTAACCCGCACATGAGATTGTGCCCCTAGGTTGTAGACCTCGCTTGGTTGTACCTGCTCCAGAATCTTGCGCAGCGTGGTGCCATCGGTAAGATCCCCGTAGTGGAGAAAAAGCTTGGCCTGCGGATCATGGGAATCGACGTAAATATGGTCGATGCGGTCGGTGTTAAAGGTGCTAGCGCGGCGGATGATGCCGTGAACTTCGTAGCCTTTTTGCATCAACAATTCTGCCAGGTAAGAACCATCCTGTCCGGTGATGCCGGTAATTAAGGCACGTTGGGTCATAACATTAGGGGTCAAAGAGCAGGACAAAGCTCAAATATTATAGTTCTTGCTGTTCACCCCTTTCTTGCCGAGGGGTGGGATCCCTGCTCAGGGTAGGGGTTGATCTTTCAGCTGCTGCAAAGTCTGGGTTAGGTTCATCGGCCAGGGATCCGGCTGGCGCAGCTGTCTCACCCCCTTAGGAAGTCGGGTGACCGAGGCGCGACTGGTGTGGGCAATGGTTTCCAGATCCGGCAAAGGCTCGAGAAGCACCCCCGCCTGCATCACTTTGCGCAGGAGCGGCTCACAACCGGGGGGGGGAGTTTCCTCTGCGTGACCGAGCCAATCGCAGCTGGGGCCGCGAAAGATTTGCTTGCGCCCCGGCAGGGTAGCCTTGGCAAAGGAGGCTTTGGCCACAGGGATGCCGTTGATTTCCACCAGCTTATACACGCCGTTGACCCCGTTCCCGCTCACCAAGCGGGTACCGACCCCATAGCCGCTAATCGGAGCTTGCGAGCGATGCAGCCGTTCGATTTCATACTCATCCAAATCCCCACTCACAAACACCGGGGATCCCTGAGGCAAAATTTGCTTCACCTGGCGGGAGAGAGCTTCCAAATCACCGGAGTCGATGCGTACACCACCAAACTCCCCACGGGATCCCAGTTGGTCTGGGTTTTTCGCTGCAAACAGTTGAGCTGCTGTACGTGCCCCTTGAATGGGATCGTAGGTATCAATTAACAGAGCTGCTTGCGGGAAGTAGCGCTGAAAGGACTGAAAGGCCCGGGTCTCATCGCCGGACAAAGCAGCAATGGCCATGACCAGGGAATGGGCCATGGTACCTGCCGGTTTGCGACCCAATTTCAGGGCCGCCAGTACGTTGGAGGTGGCATTGAAGCCTGCCGCCAGAGCAGCCCGTGCTGCCCACAACCCCGCCTGTGGACCAAAGGCCCGCCGGGTGCCAAACTCCAGCAAAATGGCTTCATCCCCGGCTGCATCCCGCATGCGTGCGGCTTTGGTAGCGATCAAGGTTTGGTAATTAAAGGTGGACAGCAGGTAGGTTTCCACCAGTTGCGCCTGCCATAAGGGGGCTTCGATGCGCAGCAAGGGTTGGTTGGCAAAAAGGGCGCATCCCTCCGGCACTGCCCAGACATCTCCCTGAAAACGGCATTCTTCCAGCAAGCTCCAAAACCGCTGCGGTGCGTCATTAAAAATGCCGGTATCCCGTAAGGCTTGCAAGGCGTCTGGCGTGAAGTGCAGCTGCTGCAGGTACTCCACCGCTTGGGTAAGACCCATGGCAATGAGGTAACCATAGTCGGGGGGCAACCGCCGCACAAACAGTTCAAAAGCCGCAGGCTGGGCTTCCAGACCTTCTCCCGCATAGCAGGCAACCATGGTGAACTGGTAAAGGTCCGTCAGCAGGCCATAGTCTGGCGGCTGCAACGACGAAAAGTCAGGGGCCAGCATGAAGTAACCTCGGGGGAGAAGGCCAATTATAGTAAAAATTACCATAAGAAGGATATCTGTTAGGGGATCCCTCTCTTGGCTCAGCCCTTGTGTGAAGAGACTTCAACCTTTTTTGCCACAGCTTTTTTGCTGCCGATCCCCACCGGCTGGACAAGCTTAACGGCTCCCACTTATAGTAAAAACAACCATAAATAGAGCCTTCTACTCTAACCCAGCGACACCTGCACGCACTAACCCTATTGAACATTCATCCATCATGACGATCACCCCTGTACAGGAGAGAGCTGCCGATGCTCCCTTTGCCGGAACCCTGCCCTTGCCCCCCCACTTTCAGGCGGAGCGGGTGGGAGAAGTGTGGCGTGTGCCCTACCAACAACGGGCTGCAGAAGCCGAGTCCTGGGCCAAGCAACACGGGATCCCGGCAGCGGCGAAGGATCGGGTGCGGGTGGGCCTGCTGTTGATTGATGTGCAGAATACCTTTTGTATCCCTGGGTTCGAGTTGTTTGTTGCCGGTAGCTCCGGGCAGGGGGCGGTGGAAGACAATCAACGTCTTTGCCAGTTTATCTACCGCAACCTGGCCCAGATTACCCAAATCGTTGCTACCCTGGACACCCACACGGCCATG
The DNA here is from genome assembly GCA_937944885.1 of uncultured cyanobacterium. Taxonomy (GTDB): domain Bacteria; phylum Cyanobacteriota; class Cyanobacteriia; order Thermostichales; family Thermostichaceae; genus Thermostichus. Next base: position 4,999 of record CALFBB010000039.1, on the reverse strand, counting down.
CAGATTTTCCACCCCATCTTTTGGGTGGATGCCCAGGGATCCCATCCACAACCGGCAACCCCGATCTCGGTGGAGGAGATTCGCTCCGGTCGCTGGCAGGTGAACCCTGCTGTGGCCGCCAGCTTAACCCGGGGGGATCTGTCGACATTGCAAGCCCATGCTCTGCACTATGCCCAACAGCTGGAAGAAGGGGGAAAGTACCCGCTCATGGTCTGGCCTTATCACTCCATGTTGGGGGGCATTGGTCATGCGTTGGTGCCGGCGGTGGAGGAGGCGATTTTTTTCCACAGCTTGGCCCGCTGCAGCCAGGCTAGTTTGGAACTGAAAGGGGCTAACCCTCTAACGGAGAACTATTCGGTACTCAGCCCAGAAGTCTTAACCGGGCCGGAAGGGGATCCCATCGACGAAAAAAATGAGCAGCTGATCCACTTTTTGCTGGGGTTTGATGCTCTGATCATTGCCGGCCAAGCCAAAAGCCATTGTCTGGCCTGGACGGTGAGCGATCTGTTAGAGGAAATCCAAGCCCGTGATCCCAAGCTGGCCGGCAAGGTTTACCTTCTAGAAGATTGCACCTCGCCGGTGGTGATTCCGGGGGTAGTGGATTTTAGTGAGCAGGCGGATGCAGCTTTTGCCAGCTTTGCCGCAGCCGGCATGCACCGGGTTCGCTCCACCGACCCGATGTGGACTTGGCCGGATTTCCCTTGGGATCCCGCTTCCCCGACCCCACATTCGGTATGATGCGGCAGGACACCACATCAAAGCTGAACCGTGTACGATACCGATTCCCGCCTAGCCTCCTCCACCGGTCCTAGCAGCTTACGGCCACCCAGCGGCGCCCGGGATCTTCTTCCCCGTGAGGTCCAGCGGCGGGAACGCTTGGAGTCGCAACTGAGCCAGGTGTTCCGGCGCTATGGCTATCAGCGCATTATTACCCCTACTCTGGAGCGATTGGAAACCCTGTTGGCCGGGGGATCCATCCAGGCAGAGGCTGTGCTGCAACTGCGGGATAGTGAAGGGACGATGCTGGGGTTACGTCCAGAATTGACAGCTTCCATTGTGCGGGCAGCGGCCACGCGTCTTGCTTCTGGTCCCTTACCTTTGCGTCTTTACTACCATGGCAGTGTTTTCCGCAACAGCCAGCGGCAGGAGGGATCCACCGGTGGGCAGGAGTTTTTCCAGTCGGGGGTGGAGCTGATCGGGGCGGGGGGTTGGCTGGCGGATGCTGAGATCCTGACGCTCCTGGCCGATTCTATCCGTTCTGTGCACCAGGGGGCTTGGATGTTGTTGCTGGGGGATGTCAGTCTCACCGAAAGTTTGCTTAGCCCCATTCCCCCCACTGCCCAAGCGGCGGTTCGACGAGCCATTGCCCAATTGGATTATGTCTATCTAGAGTCAGCACCCCTACCGGAAGCCGCCCGCCAGATGGGATCCCAGATTCTGGCTCTCCGGGGCCGGCCCAGCCGTGTTTTACCCCAGTTAGCTCAGTTGCCTGTGCCGCCGGAGCGGCTGCAGGATCTGCAACAACTCTGCCAGATCCTGCAGGAGCAACAGGTAGATGTTGTGCTGGATCTCAGCTTGCTGCAAACCTTGGCCTACTACACAGGCATTGTCTTTCAGGCGGTGGTGGAGGGTGAAGTGGTAGGCCTGGGAGGCCGCTACGACCGGCTCTATGCTCTCTACAGCCCCCAGCAAGTGGAGCAGCCGGGAATTGGCTTCACCTTGCTCCCTGATAAGTTGCTTCGGCTTTTGCCCCTGGCTCATGACCTGCAGGAGAGCGGTTGTAAACGTCTCGTCGTTCCTTTGCTGCCGGCAGGGATCCCGGCGGCGCTGGCTCTAGCTGCCCGCTGGAGACAATCTGAGCCTGTAGAGCTAGAACTGCTGGGTCGCTCCCCAGAGGAGGTGGAAGCCTACGCCCACCAATGTTGCATCCCGGAGGTGGCTTGGGTTCAGGCAGATGGTAGCTACCATCTCACCAGCATCAGTTCTAGCTGAAGTGTGAATGGCCTGGTTGGGGATCCCAGCTGAGGCTGCTACAAGTAGCAAGGCACACCCTCCCAGCTTACAGTTTCTGCTGCACAGTGGGTTGACCAGCCCTGCCATGGCCATACCCCAATCCCGTGGCTTTTATCCTGACCCGGTGCGCGGCAAGCCCCGCTCTACTGCTGCGCGGGAGCAAGCTAACAGGGCGGGGAAGGATAGCGCGGACAGCGTAGCCGTCCTTGTCTTTGGGTTTGGCTGCGCCGAAACTTCGCCTGCGGCTTGTTTTCAGTGTGGCGTCTGCTGTTGCTCAATGTATTGGCGCAGGATGGAAATCGGTGCGTCGCCACAGCTTGAAGCAAAGTAGGACGGCGACCACAGCACGCCTTTCCAGTAATGCTTCTGGATGTCGGGCCGCTCCTTGCGCAGCAAGCGACTGGACACGCCTTTCAGACTGTTCACGAGGTTGGAGACGACGACTTTGGGCGGATATTCCACGAGCAGATGCACGTGATCGTCCTCGCCGTCCATCTCGACCAGTTGCGCCTCCAAATCGGTACAAACCTTGGCGAAGATCGTGCGTAGCCGGTTGATGGCGTCGCCATCAAACACACTGCGGCGGTATTTCGTCACAAAGACCAAGTGGACGTGCATCTTGAAGACACAATGTCTACCGCGCCGAATATTACTGTCATCGTTCATGGACCAAGAGTATAATTCACGACATGCAGCGTCTCCAAGCCTTCCAGTACAAACTCATGCCGACCGGCGAACAACAGCGCCTGATGCGCCGCTTCGCTGAACAAGGCCTTGGCGTTGCAGAAAGCGCGTTACGAGCAAGGCGAGAAAAAGCTGGGTTATGCCGGATTGTGCAAGCTGCTCACCAAGTGGCGCAACAGCACCGATACCCAGTGGCTGGCGGAGGTGCCCATGGGGAAGTATTCGGAGAAATTCGCCCCGCCTCAACGATAGCGCAGGTGAGTGCCTTGGCCAGCCCAGAGTTTTGGGTGGAAATCGAAGTCAGCGCTATTGTATCGAAGTAGCCTTCAATACCCCTTAAAGCACTTCAGGGCAAAAGCACAGATTTGCAACAGCCGCAATCCCTCCCGTACATGTTGGATATTGGAACGGCCATAGGTTCTCGGGAAATAGCGCACCGGAATATCCAGAATTTTCAAGCTGCGCTTGGCGGATCCCAGCAACAGATCAAAATCCCCAAAAGGATCAAAGTCACCCCACTCCTGCCGCAGCTTGGTTATTTCCAGATAATCTTCCCGTCGCAAGGCCTTGGTACCGCAGAGGGAGTCCTTAATGCGAATGCCGAGAATATAGGATAGCAAAGCGGCAAAAAAACGGTTGGCCCACTGGTTCAGCCTGGGCATGGCCTCTGGCTTGAGGGGGTAAATTAGCCGACACCCATTGGCAAAATCGCACCGCCCTGAAGCCACCGCCCAGAAAAACTTGGTCATGTCCTCTGGCCGTACGGTTAAATCGGCATCCAGAATGATCAACACCTCCCCCGTAGCTGCTGCAAATCCCTGGCGCACCGCATCCCCTTTGCCTTTGCCCTGTTGCCGTAGCCCCCGAATCTCGCGGATCCCTTGATATTCGGATATTACCCGTTGGATCTCAGCCCAGGTATCGTCATCGGAATGCCCCTCCACAAAAATAATCTCGGTACGGGATCCCATTTCCGGTAAGCGCTCCACACACTGACGGATGTTGCCGGCTTCATTGCGAGCCGGAATCACCACAGTACAGGAAGGTTGCTGAGCTGGCGGGGGGAGATCCCCATTGGCAGGTAGTTGCAGCCGAGCAAGGGTGTATTCCGTCAAGCAGAGGGCATTGATCCCCGGTAACGGTGCGATCACCCGATTTACCACCGCCGAAACCCAGGGGATACGGCGGGGCAACAACAGCCGCTTACCCTGCTGAATGATCTCATACCCTGCCAGGTGCAGCAGGTTGGCTACATCTGCTGCCGATAACCAGTTGGTGGTGGGCAAGGGCATGCGCTGCTTGAGCAGGGTAGCCAAAGCCAGAATCGGTTCCCACAGAGGATTGTGGTGGGAGAGGATCAAACGGGTACGCGGGCTACAAAAGCGGCGCAGCTGCTGCAAAACCTGTTGAATGTCCGTCAAGCTGCCCAAGGTATTGGTTAGCAAAATAACATCAAAAGGATCCGCCAACAGGGGATCCCGGGCCAGTTGCTCTAGGTCATGGGCATCCTGTACCCGGAAATGCAAGTGGGGAAACTGTGCCTGGGCCTGGGCCACAATTTCGGCATCCCAGTCAATCCCCACGCCAAGGCTGGGTTGTAGGGCATTCAAAAGGGATCCCGTACCCGAACCAATTTCTAAGATGCGCAGGCCTGCAGGCACAAAGAAGCGATGTAACCGCTCCAGATCCTCGTGGTAATAGCGGTTTTTCTGCCGCCAATAGTGTAGGGGATGATCAAGTGTCGGCAAGGGATCCCTAAGGTTTCACTGGCTCAGCTTTTGATCATAAAGGCAATTGGGGCGAACCCTGAGCTTGAGAACTTCGGGAGATCACAGCTGCTGAATGTGCCTTGGAAGCTTTGACTGCCGCTTAGGGGGTGGTGCCCTCTGACCCACTCACAGCTCTGGTAGCACCCCACACCCACTTCCTAGTGACAGCAGAGCTAGCAGCGGAGAAACTGGTTTGAGCGGGCCGTTTTGCGACTGGCTTTTTGGGATGCTTGGCATGCCACTAGCTTAGGGTGAAAAAACAAGTGCAAGCAGTGGCTATCCTGGCCACTGAGAGCTTACCCTCTGCCCAAAAAGGGATCCTCAAACCCGCAGGTTCAAGGATCCCGACAATCGCAGGGAGTGGATCCCTGGCAAAAAACTCATCGCTCACTTTAGAGGGCGTTCCCGCGGGGGAGTACCTCTTCAGGGAACTCAAAGCGCTCATGAGGTTGATCCTGCGGCGCCATCCAGGCCCGAATCCCCTCATTCAACAAGATGTTCTTGGTGTAGAACGTCTCAAACTCAGGGTCCTC
>CALFBB010000038.1 GCA_937944885.1 uncultured cyanobacterium | reverse complement strand
AACGACAGGTTCCTGCTTCCGACCGCCCACGCGGTTCGAACCACGGGTCATCCGGACGTGCCCCGCCCTTCTCTGGCCAGATTTCCCTCCCGCAAGACAGGATGTTGTTGTGTTGATTGCGCCGACCTGATCGGCGTTGTCCTCAAAGCCGTATGCTACCCACACAAACCGGGCCTGCGTCTGACGGTTGTCCGCCGACATATGGCCACAGCACAGACAGGTGCGGCTCCTGTTCTGCAGCAGCACCAACACCAACCGCCCACCCCGCCATGCCAGCTTGTAGTCCAGTTGGTGACGGAACTCGAACCAGCCTTGGTCGAGGATGGCCTTGTTCAGGCCCGCCTTGGTGGACACGTTTCTGCCCGGTTGTTCGGTCGTGCCTGTCGCCGACTTGGACATGTTCTGTACCTGCAAGTCCCCGATACATACGATTGCGTGGTTTTTGCGGATCGCGGTCGAGGCTTTGTGCAAAAAGTCGCAACCTGCGTTGGCTATGCGGGCCTGAATGCGCTGAAGCTTAGCTTTTGCCTTCCTCCAGTTGTTGGTGAACTTCACTTTGCGGCTCATCGCCTGCTGCCCTCTGTGCAAGCGTGCTTCGTGCTGCCTGAAGCTGTGGAGCGGCTTGATAAACGAGCCGTCTGAGAGTGTTGCGAACCGTTTGACACCCATGTTGATACCGACTGCGCCGCCTTGCAAAATGGGCGGCTCAACCTCGCGCTCGGTCTGGATGCTCACGAACCACTTGCCACACGATTGGCGCACGGTGACGTTCTTCACCACACCCAATACCTCGCGGCTGGTGCGGTGGCGTATCCAGCCGAGCTTGGGCAGGAACAGACGGCTGTTGGTTTGGTCGAGCTTGCTCTGTTTTGGATTTGGATCCGGATAGCGGAAGCTGTCGGACCGGCCTTTCTTCTTGAAACGTGGGCCGTGGGCAGTTGGCCCGCTTGGCGAAGAAGCTGCTGTAGGCCTGCTCCAGGTCTTTGAGCGCCTGTTGCAGCGGATGCACCGGCGCCTCCGCCAGCCACTGGGTATCGGTGCTGTTCGCCACTTGGTGAGCGGCCCGATATCCAAAAGCGTTACTGGAAAGGCGTGCTGTGGTCGCCGGCCTACTTTGCTTCAAGCTGTCATGGCTAAACTTCCCCCTGCCACCGTGGCTGCCATCTCCCGGAGCAGATCTTCGGTTTCGGCCCAACCGATACAACCATCGGTAATAGACACGCCATGTTTCAAGGGAGCCCCTTCACACCAGGTTTGCTTGCCGGGGTTGAGATTACTCTCCAGCATCACTCCCATTAAGGCCCGCTGACCGGCTTGATACTGCCGCAGCACCTCCCGACAGACGGATCCCTGGTTGCGGTAGTCTTTGTGGGAGTTGTCGTGAGAACAGTCCACCATCACGGAGCGCGGGATCCCTTGATCCTTCATCAGGAGAGCAGCACGGGCTACATCTTCCGGGCTGTAGTTGGTTTTGCCCCCTCCCCCCCGCAAAACGATGTGCCGATCCGGGTTGCCCGTGGTTTTAATCAGGGCAGTCATGCCATCCTGTCCGATCCCGAGAAAACTGTGGGGGTGGCTGGCAGAAAGAATGGCATTCAGGGCAATCTGCAGGCGACCATCCGTACCATTTTTGAAGCCGACGGGCATAGAGAGGCCGCTAGCCATTTCCCGATGGGTTTGGCTTTCAATCGTTCTAGCGCCGATAGCTGCCCAACTGACCAAATCGGCGGTGTATTGAGGAGTAACTGGATCCAACATCTCGGTGGCACAGGCCAGGCCAATCTCATTCACCCGCAGCAGAATCGAACGGGCCAGTCTCAAGCCGGTGGCAATATCGCAGGAGCCATCTAGGTGGGGATCGTTAATCAAGCCCTTCCACCCCACGGTGGTGCGGGGTTTCTCGAAGTAGGTGCGCATCACAATCACCAGGTGCTCCTGGGTTTGATCCGCAACCTGCTTGAGACGATGGGCATACTCCAGGGCTGCGTCCGGATCATGAATGGAGCAGGGGCCGACAATCACCACCAAGCGATGGGGATCCCGTCCATGAATAATATCGCGGATGGCTTGCCGGGTAGAGAGCACGACTTTGGCTGCCGTTTCTGTGAGGGGGAACTCCGACTTGACCAGGCTAGGGGCGACCAGAGGTGTCACCTCTTGGATATTGCAGTTGTCGGTTTTGGGGAGCATGGATTTGTCCTTCATGAAGAGCATGGATGAATGGAGCAGGAATCAGACCATCAAAAAAGCCCTGGCACCAGGCTCAGGGCTTCGGGACTGACTTAGGTAAACTTTGGCTATCGTTTACGCGCCACCCACCTGCCCTGGACTCTGCCAGGGGAAGGTAAAGTAGCCAAAGTAAGCAGCACGCAACGACATGAGGAGGGAGAACCGAAAATCTCTACGGCGTGATTATACCCGAAAAAGACTCAGACTTACACCCAAGAGAAGGTTAAATCCTGCCCCAAAAATGCCAGCTCAACCCAGATTTCGGCAGGGCTCTGCCTATGCTGCCTAGAAATGGTGATGATGTGGCGGCGGGTCAGGGTATCTCAAGCTTAAGTTGGATCCAAAAAGGGCTTGGCAATTCGATAGCCACACTGATGTTCACCCTTCACCTGCCAGTTGATGCGCTCCACGCGGCAATCAGGTAGAGCCAGGGCAAACATTTCCAACTCATATCCACAGACACTGGGAAAGGTTTGCGCCACCTGAGCAATGGCGCAGTTGTGCTCAACTAAAATGTATTGCTCTGACTGTTCAGTCAAGCAAGGGTAATACTCGGCCATGTACCCTTCCGACTGGCGTAACTCCACCAGGCGCTCGACTCGTTCCCGCAGGGATCCCGAGCCTATTCGAGAGCGGTACTCCTGAGCCTTGCGCTGCCACTGCTGCTGCAAAATGGATCCCATCTGTTCGGATCCCACCGTTTCTGCCAAGGTTTTGAGGAGACCAAGGGCAAACTCATCGTAGCTGTCAGGAAACTGCTCTTCCCCCTGTGGACTGAGTTGGTACAGGTATTGTGGGCGCCCCAGTCCGTTTTGCTGAGGGATGTGAGCAATTAACCCTTCGGTCTCCAAATCTTTCAGGTGGCGTCGAATTGCCTGGGGAGAAATCTGCAGGTGTTCCGCCAGCATCTGGGCATTGGCATGGCCCGCTTTGCGCAGATAAATCAGGATAGCCTGCTTGCTGGAAGTCTGCTGAGTTGTCTTGTGCGTGCTGTTCACCTTCCCCCCTAGCTAATGGCTTGCCACCCTCAGGACAGCCCTGCCTACTTTGACAACAGGATCATTTCTAAAGTAACCTGAGGATGAGTTAAACAACAACCCTGTTGTTTTAATCTGCCGTGTAGCCTCGTCGCACCTTTCTCTGTCGCCCTTTAAGAGTCAAAATCCATGTCTACTAGTGTCCGCACCCTGGTTAATCAGCCTTACAAGTACGGGTTTGTTACCGACATTGCCTCTGATTCGATTGGTAAGGGGCTCAATGAGGAAGTGATTCGGCTGATCTGGGCCAAAAAGGGTGAGCCAGATTTTATGCTGGACTTTCGCCTGCGCGCCTACCGGCAGTGGTTAAAGATGAACGAGCCCACTTGGCCGAATGTTACCTATCCGCCCATCAACTATCAAGACATCGTCTATTACTCTGCTCCCAAGCTGAAGGAGAAGAAAAAGAGCTTGGATGAGGTGGATCCGGTTTTGCTGGAGACCTTTGAGAAATTGGGGATCCCTTTGTCGGAGCAAAAGCGGCTGAGCAACGTAGCAGTGGATGCCATTTTTGATAGTGTTTCAGTAGCCACCACCTTTCGGGAAAAACTGGCCAAAGTGGGGGTGATTTTCTGCTCGATGTCTGAAGCCATTAGGGAGTACCCCGAGCTGGTGCAAAAATACATGGGCAGTGTGGTTCCGATTTCCGATAACTACTTTGCTGCTTTGAACTCGGCGGTATTTAGCGATGGCTCCTTTGTATATATTCCCAAAGGGGTCCAGTGTCCGATGGAATTGTCTACCTATTTCCGCATCAACAATGGTGAGTCGGGCCAGTTTGAGCGTACCTTAATCATTGCCGATGAGGGCTCCTCTGTCAGTTACCTGGAGGGGTGTACTGCCCCTATGTTCGATACCAACCAGCTCCATGCTGCTGTAGTAGAATTGATTGCTTTGGACAATGCTGAAATTAAGTACTCTACTGTGCAGAATTGGTATGCCGGTGATGAAAACGGCAGAGGGGGTATCTATAACTTCGTAACCAAGCGTGGCCTCTGTCAGGGAGTGAACTCCAAGATTTCCTGGACCCAAGTAGAAACGGGATCCGCTATTACCTGGAAGTATCCCAGTTGTGTGTTGGTAGGGGAAAACTCCGTTGGTGAGTTTTATTCCGTTGCCCTGACCAACAATTACCAACAAGCAGATACTGGCACCAAAATGGTGCACATTGGTCGTAACACCCGCAGCAGGATTATTTCCAAGGGTATTTCGGCGGGACACTCTAAAAATAGCTACCGTGGCTTGGTGAAAATAGGACCAAAGGCAGAAAATGCGCGGAACTTCTCCCAGTGTGATTCGATGCTGATTGGGGATCAGTGCAGTGCCAACACCTTCCCCTACATTCAGGTGCAAAACAACAGCGCCAAGGTGGAGCACGAAGCTTCGACCTCTAAAATCGGCGAAGAGCAACTGTTCTACTTCCAGTCCCGTGGGATTGGTCTGGAGGATGCTGTTTCCATGATCATCAGTGGCTTTTGCAGGGATGTGTTTAACCAGTTGCCGATGGAGTTTGCCGTTGAGGCGGATCGCTTACTTAGCTTGAAGCTAGAGGGATCCGTAGGTTGAGAAAAGTCTTTGCTGCTGTGGAAACGTGCCTCCAAAGTTACAGGGCTAGCCAAATGCTCTTGGCTGCTCTCCCAGGGATGGAGAGTGGGTGGTGAAGGTTCCCCCATCTTTGAGAAGCTAAATCAGCCTGTAAACAAAGGTGAGACAATTGAGGAGCTACATCCGCGATTGAGGGTGAGGAGCTGGCCATGGGTGGTTTTTGGCAGGAGTTTAAGACGTTTCTTGACCGAGGGAGTGTCCTAGACTTGGCAATTGGAGTTGTTATTGGCGGTGCTTTCGGTAGGGTAGTCTCCTCTTTTGTGGTTGATCTGTTTACCCCAGTTTTAGGTTTGCTGATTGGTGGGGTGAACTTCCGCGACCTAGCCTGGAGAATTGGTGGTACTCCTGAAGCACCGCTGACGATTAACTACGGTAACTTTTTGCAGGCAGTACTTGATTTTGTAATCATCGCTTTTGCTATCTTTCTGCTGGTGAAAGCTTTCAACTCCATGCAGCGAAAAAAGGAAGAGGTGCCTGCTATCCCTTCACCCCCTCCACCAGAGGTAGTGTTGCTGACGGAGATTCGCGATCTTCTCAGTCGCGGATCTCGGTAAAGCTGAAGCGGGTGGGGATCCCTTGGTTCAAAAAATCCCTCAGGAACATCCCCCAACTCCAAATATCAATCTGAGAGTTCAACTATGATTAGTGAGAACAGTTCCCCAATTCTATCTGTACGAGATCTCACTGCTGAAATTGATGGCACCCCGATTCTCAGGGGGTTGAATCTGGAAATTCGCTCCGGTGAGATCCATGCCATCATGGGGCCGAATGGATCTGGAAAAAGTACCTTCTCCAAGATTCTGGCCGGCCATCCGGATTACACCGTTACAGGTGGGCAGGTGATCTACCTGGGGGAGAATTTGCTGGAGATGGAGCCTGAGGAACGGGCACGCAAGGGTGTGTTCCTAGCTTTTCAATACCCGATTGAAATCCCAGGGGTGAGTAATGTAGATTTTTTGCGCACTGCCTACAATGCTCGACAACAACATCGAGGCTTGCCCCAACTGGATGCTCTTGATTTTGATGAGTTCGTGCGAGAAAAATTGAGCATTGTCAAGATGGATCCCGCCTTTCTGGAACGGTCGGTGAATGAGGGATTTTCCGGCGGGGAGAAAAAGCGTAATGAGATTTTGCAGATGGCTATCTTGGAGCCAATCCTGGCTATTTTGGATGAAACGGACTCGGGTTTGGATATCGATGCCCTGCGGACGGTGGCCAATGGCATCAATTCTCTGTCCAAGGCTGACAATGCCATCTTGCTGATTACCCACTACCAGCGCTTGCTGGATTACGTTACGCCCGATTATGTGCATGTGATGGAAGCAGGACGGATTGTTACCAGCGGAGATAAGACTCTGGCTCTAGAGCTGGAAGAACGAGGCTACGACTGGATTCGCGATCAGGATCCGGCGGCATCCCTGACACTCTAGTTGGAGAGCACCTGATGAGCACCAACCTGCAAAAACCGCTCCCTGGCCGCCTGTTTCTGGATCATATTCTTGCCCAACTGCCGGATTTGCCGGATCCCTATTCTTCTCTCAGGGCCCAAGCGCGGGCCCAATTGGCGGAATTGGGGATCCCGACCACCCGTGAGGAGGACTGGAAATACAGCGATCTCTCGCCCCTGCTGGCCCATGATTTTCGGTTAGGCCGGGAGCTGAGCACCTCTGTCTGTGCCGCTGAGGTTGAACCCTATGTTTGGCCGGAAAGCCGTGGCAGTTGTGCCGTTTTTGTCAATGGCTATTTTGCTCCGCAGCTTTCTAATTTGAGTGCCCTGCCGCAACCTCTGCTGCTGGTGCCGCTGTCACAGGCGGATGCCAGTTGGTTGACAGCTCAGTTGCAAACCCTTGCCAGCGAAGATGTCTTTACCACTCTCAATACGGCTCACTTGGGGGATGTGGCCTGTATTCGAGTGCCCAAAGGCTGGCAGGATGGGCCGCCCTTGCAGCTACTGTATCTCAGTTTTGCCTCGGAGGCACAGCCGATTTTGGTCCAGCCCCGTTGCCTGTTGTTCCTGGAAGCCCATAGCCGGTTGACCCTGATCGAAGATTATGTGTCGCTGGGGTCGGGGATCCCCTTCACCAACGCGGTGACCGAGATCCACCTAGCCGACAACGCTCACTTGCATCACATCATTCTGCAAAGACAGGGATCCACCGCCTTTCAGATCGGCAAAACGGCTGTTCGCCAGAGCCGCGATAGCCACTACCGGCAGCAGGCTCTGCAGTGGGGATGCCAGTTTTCTCGCCACAACCTAGAAATTACCCAAATCGGATCCCAGGCCCATACGGACCTAAAGGGGTTGACCCTCTTGGGTGGATCCCAGCAGAGCGACACCTACTCCCGTCTGGTGCACCAAGTTCCCCATGGCAGCAGCCGCCAACTGCACAAGTGCATCGTGGATGGGTCTGCCCATGCTGTATTCCGGGGTCGGGTGTTGGTGTGTCAGGCGGCCCAGCTGACGGATGCTGCCCAGTCCAATCGCAATTTGCTGCTTTCCCCCAAGGCACGGGTAGATACGCAACCGCAGCTGGAGATCTTTGCCGACAACGTCAAGTGTACCCATGGGGCCACGGTCAGCCAATTGGAAACCGAGGAGATCTTTTATCTGCAAAGCCGGGGCATTCCTCAAGCACAAGCTCGACAACTGCTCACCTATGCCTTTGCGGCGGAAGTTTTGGCCGGGATCCCCTTAGCGACTCTCTCTCAAAAGTTGCCGCAATTGAACCCATTTGCCTAGGGAGATATTCCCCGAAACGGTTGTTACTTGCAAGAGCTTCCTGACCTGGCAAGTTAGGGATTTGTGGCTTTCCTTGTGCAGATAATCAGGTTGCGTCTTGCTGCAAATCTTGGGTTAGAAAGACTCAAATTACTGTGGAATAAGGGTTTGAGACATTGTCTTCACTGAGGAAATTGCCAGAATAAGAGTAGCCTTTACCCAGGCAATAGCCAGGCAATAGTATTACAAGAAGCTGGTGAATGAACAATGTTTTCCTCTCTTTTTACCCCACGTGCAGCTTGGACAGGGTTAGCCCTGTCTGGGGCTATGCTCGGCATTCACTGTCAGGTGGTCATGGCCGCCCCCTTCCGGGATACCGCAGGCCACTGGGCCCAGAGCTACATTCAGGCACTCTCCTCCCAGGGGGTGTTGAACGGGTTTCCGGATGGCACCTTTCGCCCCAACGAGCCGGTGACCCGCGCCCAATTTGCCACCATTGTCAATACAGCCTTTCGCCTCAGCAACACCAGTGGTACCTACATCGGCTTTCGGGATGTGCCCCCTAACCACTGGGCTGCCTATGCCATTTCCACCGCCGCCGCCAATAATTTGATCGCCGGTTTTCCCGATGGCACCTACCGCCCTGAGCAGCCGGTGACCCGCACCGAGTCTCTGGTGATTCTTACCAACGCCCTTGGCAACACCGGGGCCATTCCGGCCGCACAACCGGGCGATCTCTTCAGCCGCTACCGGGATGCTGCTGCCATTCCCGGCTGGGCCGTGTCCCAAATTGCCGCTGCCCATCGGGCGGGCTTGATTGTCAACTATCCTGACCCGATGCTCCTGGAACCCAACCGCCCTGCAACCCGAGCGGAGGTGGCCGCCTTTACCTACCAAGCCCTGGTTAATCGGGGATCCCTGGTGGCGCAAAATCCGGGCAGCTTTAACCCCTACAACTCTGCCCCCCAGGCGGGCTTTAACCTGCGCCTTTCTACCGTGGCGGCGGGCACCCTGATGCAAACCACCAGCACCTTCAATGAGCGTCTCTACATCGCCCCCAACGAAACCCGTCCCCTTTCTTTGATCGTCAGCAACCCCATCCGCAACGCTCAAGGAGAGATTGTGGTGCCCTATGGCTCACGGGTGGATGGCCGCTTTGAACCGGCTCCGGGGGGAACCCGCTTTGTGGCCGAAAGTGTGATCGTCAACAATCAGCTGTTTCCCTTGGCCGCTCAATCCGATGTGATTCATGACGTGAAGGATCCCCGCTACACCACCTCTGGCAAGATTCTCCAGGATGCGGCCATCGGTGCGGCAGCCGGAGCGATTCTTGGCTTGGTGACCGGAGATAACGCCATTGCCACCGAAGAAGTCTTGGCGGCAGGGGCTGCCGGTGCGGTGATCGGCAACGTGACCGCTCCACAGGTGGTGGTGGTGGATCCCAATCAGGTGATCGAGCTGCGCCTGACTCAGGATCTGGCCCTGACCCGACCCTAGGCTGACTTTGAACTCCTTTGACCCAAAAAGAGGGGAGCAATAGTAAGTAAATCAGTCGCTCTATCCCTACCAGGGGGATCCAGCCCGGCGCTAAAGTGAGGAAGGACACAAGGAGCAAGTGAGTGGCCAAGTCGGGATCCCATCTGCAGCAATTGGCTCATTACCTGCGCCCCTACTGGCGGCAAGTGGCGCTGGGGATTGGATCCCTGCTGCTGGTCAACGGCCTAGGGGTATTCTTACCCTGGTACGTCAAGCTGGTGATTGACGACCTGAGCCAGAACCTGGCAACTTTGCAGCCGCGGCGGATTTTGCTCTATGCCCTCACCGTGTTGGTCGTCTCCAGCCTGATGATGGGGATCCGCATCGCTTCGCGGGTGTGGATGTTTGGGGTAGGACGCCAGGTGGAGTTTCACCTCAAGCAAGCCATCTTTGAGCATTTGCTGACGTTGCAGCCTTCCTACTTTGCCCAACAGACCCTAGGCGATATCCTCACACGGATAACCAGCGATGTAGAAAATATCCGTCGCCTGCTGGGGTTTGCTCTGCTCAGCTTGGCCAATACCCTCTTTGCTTATGGCACCACCTTGCCGGCCATGTTTTGGATCGAGCCTCGCCTCAGTACTCTGGCCCTGTCGGTGTTTCCGGTGATGCTGGTGTTGGTGAAGCTCAGCAGTGCCCGGTTACAGCAGGAGCAACTGCAGGTGCAAGAGCGCTTGGCAGAGCTGAGTGACCTGATTCAGGAGGACATGAACGGCATCACCCTGATCAAGGTCTATGGCCAAGAACACCACGAACAAGCGGCGTTTCGTCGGCAAAACCAACAGCTGTTACAGGCCAACTTGCACCTAGCCCTGACCCGTAACCTGTTGTTTCCCTCTTTGGTGGCTCTGGTCAGCCTTAGTTTGTTGCTGCTGTTGGCGGTGGGGGGACCACAAATTGCTGCCGGTGTCCTGACAATCGGTGACTTTTCTGCCCTTACCCTCTACGTGGAGCGGCTGGTGTTTCCGACCGCTTTGCTGGGTTTTACCATCACGGCTTACCAACGGGGGCAAGTGAGCCTGGAGCGGATCGATGCCCTGCTCAGGGTTAAGCCCACGATTCAAGATGCGCCGACAGCTGTGGCGCTGCCGCTAGAACAGGTGCAAGGACGGATTGAAGCCCGCAGCCTCAGTTTCCAATTTCCGGGATCCCCTCAGCCAACCCTGGATCACCTGGAGTTTTGCATTGAGCCAGGGCAAATGGTAGCCGTGGTGGGGCCCATTGGCGCCGGCAAATCCACCTTGGCCAATGCCCTACCCCGTCTGTTGGAAATTCAGCCGGGGCAACTGTTTTTGGATGGGATCGACATCACCCGGATGCAGTTGGTCTCCCTGCGCCGCGCCATTGCTTATGTACCCCAGGAGAGCTTTCTGTTTAGCGCCACCGTCCGCGACAACATCCGCTACGGCAAGCCAGAAGCAGAAGATTGGGAGGTAGAGCTGGCGGCCAAAGCTGCCCACATTCACCCCGAGATCCTCAATTTTCCCAAGGGCTACGACACGCTGGTCGGGGAGCGCGGCATTACTCTTTCGGGTGGGCAGCGGCAGCGGGTGGCCTTGGCGCGAGCCTTGCTGGTGGATGCACCCATTTTGATTTTGGACGATTCTCTATCTAGCGTTGACAACCAAACAGCCCAATCGATTCTCTCCCACCTCCGCCGCACTACTGCCCAGAAGACGGTCCTTTTCATTGCCCATCGCCTGACGGCTGTTACAGAAGCCGATCAGATCCTGGTCATGGAAGGAGGACGGATCGTGCAGAGGGGATCCCATGCCGAGCTGCTGGCGGATGAAAGGGGCCTCTATGCCTCCCTTTGGGCCAAGCAGAAGCTGGAGGAAGTACTGGTTTGAAGGCTGAGAACCGCTTCTATGCAAAGCAACAGGTACAGTGCTCAAAAAGCTAGAGTTCTGCCGAGAAAAGTACTCAGTTTGTTGGGCTTTGTTGGCCTCGCGTAAAGATGTGAGCGAAGTAATGGGTGGTGCTAGGCCAGATCAGCCCTTGCTAGACGAGGGTTTCTCCCCAGCAGAGGCCACTTTGCTTCTGGATCTGTAGGGCCTTTTCCAGTTCTGCAGCGCTCACCAATCCAGCAGCCTGAAGGTATTCGCCCAAGCGTCGACAACCATAACGGTCTGATAGCGGTCTGAACTCCTCTGTTGTGGAGAGTTGAGACAAGTTTTGGGGTCTACTCACAGCTGCACAGGACAGACTTTGCACCTGTTCCCTGTTGCCGATTTTGAGCTAGCGAAGAGCGTAGCGAACACTTTTTGGGTTTTCAATTGTAAATTACCCGACACTTTCTGCGTTTCTTGTTTAGGCTCTCTCGAATGCCTGTCAAGTTCTCAAAAGCAAGGGCGGCTCCGATGTTTCTAGCATCCTCAACCAATCCCCTGCTGATGTTGTGGTTCAACCAAGTAGCCTATCTCCCTTCTCTGCCAGAGAGCC
>CALFBB010000037.1 GCA_937944885.1 uncultured cyanobacterium | reverse complement strand
ATGTATTCAAAAATCCCAAAAATCAAGATCCAGTTGAAGACAGAAACCAGCAGGATCCGCTGCAACAGCTTGGGGGAGAGCAAGCTGGCTTTGGGATCCCGCGGTGGACGGGTCATCTCCCGGCCTGTATTCGGCTCGAAGGAGAGGGGCACCGTCATGGTGATGGAGTTGATCATGTTTAGCCACAGCACCTGAATCGCCAGGATGGGCAACTCCCGCCCTAGCAAGACGCTGAGCAGGATGGTCATGGATTCACCGCCGTTGACCGGCAGGATAAAGGCAATGGCTTTGAGTAGATTGTTGTAGACGGTGCGTCCCTCTTCCACTGCTGCTTCAATGGAGGCAAAATTGTCATCCGTCAAGATCATGTCGGCAGCCGCTTTGGCCACCTCTGTACCGCCGCGCCCCATGGCAATACCCACATCTGCTTGTTTCAGGGCGGGCGCATCATTCACCCCATCTCCGGTCATAGCAACAATTTGCCCGCGGGACTGCAGTGCTTCCACCAGGCGCAGTTTCTGCTCCGGGATCACCCGCGCAAAGACGGATCCCTGGTTGGCTGCTTCTACAAATTCTTCTGGGCTCAGCTGCTCCAGATCCCGTCCGCTGTAAGCCTTAACCGCCTGCCCTCCTCCCAAGCCCATTTGTTCGGCAATCGCTTGGGCAGTAAGGACGTGATCGCCGGTAATCATCTTGACTTGGATGCCGGCAGATTGACAGGAGCGCACCGCCGCGATGGCCTCTTGGCGGGGTGGGTCGATCATCCCCTGCAGACCCAAGAAGGTGAGGTCGGAGGCAATATCTGTATGCTCAACTTTGGCCTGGGAGCTAGGAACAGGCTTCTGGGCAAAGGCCAACACCCGCAATCCCTGGCGGGCCAAGTGATTCGCCTGCTGCCAAATCCGCTCCGAATCAAGAGGTTGCAGCTCCCCTTGTGGGTCAAGCTCCCTCTGGCAACGCTGTAGCAGGGCCTCCAGGGATCCTTTCACGTAAATACAGTGCTCATCTGGGCCAAGCCGATTGAGGGTGGCCATGTACTGGAACTCGGACTCGAAGGGGATGCTATCGAGGCGGGGGTAGCGCCGCTGCAGCTCCTCCACTTCCATGCCCACCTTTTGCCCCACTACGAGCAGGGCGGCTTCGGTGGGATCCCCTACCACTTCCATCTGGCCATTGTCTTTGCGCTTTAGGCGGGTATCGTTACAGAGCAGGCCAGCAATCAGGCAAGTTTTCAAAGCAAAAGAAGCTTCCGGATCCACCGGGTCTGCCTCTCCTTCAGCAGCAGAGCGGAGAATCTGGCCCTGGGGGCTGTAGCCGGATCCCGTGACTCGAAATCGTTCTCCCCCGGCATAGATGGCCTGCACCGTCATCTGGTTTTCTGTCAGGGTACCGGTTTTGTCGGAGCAAATTACGGTAGCACTGCCCAAAGTTTCTACGGCCGGTAGCTTGCGGATAATGGCATGCCGCTGCGCCATGCGCGAGACCCCAATAGCCAAAGTTACCGTCACCACAGCCGGTAAGCCTTCCGGAATGGCACTCACCGCCAGCGCCACAGCCGCTTCAAAGGTGGCCACCGCCCCTTGCCCTTGCACCAGACCAACCGCAAAGGTGACCCCAGCTAGGGTGAGGATAATCCGCAGCAATGTGACGCTAAATTGCTCAAACTTGCGGGTGAGGGGGGTTTCCAAGGATCCCCCCTTTTCGATTAACCCGGAGATACGACCCGTTTGGGTTTGGTTCCCGATGGCAATCACCACCCCAATAGCCTGGCCAAAGGTAACGAAGCTACCGGAGTAGGCCATATTTTGACGATCGGCAAGGGGGGTATCCTCCGGCAGGGATCCCACTTTTTTTTGCACCGGTACCGATTCTCCCGTCAGAGCCGATTCATCCACCTGCAGGTCGCGTACGCTCAACAGGCGCAGATCGGCAGGGACTTTATCCCCTGAGGTAAGCAGCACCACATCCCCCGGCACCAACTCCCGCGAAGGCACCTTAAGTTTTTGTCCTGCCCTGATCACAGTGGCTTCTGTCGTGACCGACTGGGCCAGAGCCGAGATGGCCTCTTCCGCTTTTGTCTCTTGGATATAGCCGATCACAGCATTGATCACCACCACCGCCCAGATAACAATGGCATTGCGCCAGGATCCCAAGAAAGCTTTGATAGCACCCGCCACCATCAGGATGTAGAGCAGCGACTGGTTAAACTGCATCAAAAAGCGCAGCCAAGCGGGGGTGGCCTTCTTGGCCTTTAACTCGTTGGGACCATATTGCTCTTGTCGCTCCGCCACCAAGGCTGGAGAGAGGCCCGTTTGCAAAAAGGTGGTCAGGGATCCCCCAGCATCGACAGCAACTTGCCGAATGACCTCCTCCTCTGGCAAAGTATGCCAGCTGAGGGTAGGCAAAGCCTGGGAAGCAGGAGCTGAAGTGGACATGAGGTCTGTCTCCAATTTGACACAATGAAGGATTTAGTTTTGTGTTTTTGTCCTCAGGGCGCACAATTAGCCTAGCGGATGATATCGGATCATCGAAGTCAAACTCGTGAATTGGGCTGCAATTAGTTTGACAATTGGTTTGAATCGAATCCGCCAGACCATCCACTCAAGATTCTGGTGATATACGGCAACAGCACCAATTGCAACTGCTCTTAGAAACCAATTGCAACTGCTCTTAGAAACAGGCATTCATTTTTTTCAGCACCGCCCGATCCAACAGCAACAAGGCAGAGCGCAATCCACCCGCATATCCCCAAAAGAACCCGACGGGTAGATGCCCCTTGGCCGCCTGTAGAGAAGTATTCAACTCCTCATAGCCCAGCCAGCGACCCTGCACGCACCAACCCACCTTTTCCGCCATCTGTTCTTCCCGGGGGAGGGCACTTCGCCGGCTGGTGCTCTCTGTCCATGTCCCGCTTGTATCTAAGCCTTGCCACAGTTGCTTTTGCACACTGAAACCAAAGCGCCCCAGGCTGGACTTTACCCACAATTGATCGATCAACCGCAACATCGGGCAAGGAAAAGCTTGAATATCTTCCGGCGTAAAGTAGCCCGTCTGAAAGCGCCCACCGATCTTCAGCATCAGGGCGGTTGTCCAGCGATCAGCTTCTTGCCATTGCCCGGCTTGCAACCGCTCCCACAATCTCTGAAAGGCAGGTGCTGCTTCCCCAACCCACTCCGGCCAAGCTACCTTTCCCGGGTTCAAGCCGACTTGCGATCCCGGCTGACTGGAACCCCACCCCATCTGTACGTCCGGAAAAATCAGTGCTCCTTGATCTGGCGCCATTTTGACTGTGGCCGAGGTAGGTGGAGCAACGATGCGTTCCAGTTCTTCCGCCGAGCAATTGGCTATAAGTTGCTCCAGCTCATCTTGCGGTGCCGGTTTACTGAGGAGCTCCTCTAAAGCTTTCAGATCGGCGCTTTGCAGTCCAATCCCAGGTGGAAGCTGACCTCTGTCCTCCCCTTGAGGAGCTACACCGGTAGCCTCGGAAATACTGTCCGGGAGCAGTTGCAGCCACTCCGCTATGGTCTGGGGGCGCTCCTCCCATTTCAAGGCCATCCCCTGCAGAATCGCTTGGTTGAGGCTATCGGGGATGGCCGGGTTCAAGGATTGGGGTGGATCCAATTCCCGACCGGTGGCCCGCACCGGCGCACACAGAGGCACCACCCCCGTCAGCATGGTGTACAGGGTGGCTGCCAAAGCATAAACATCGATAAAAGCTCCCCGCCGTCGCCAGGTGTCGTATTGCTCCAGGGGTGCATAGCCATCGGTGCCATAGGAGGTGTGCCGCTGCAGGATCCCTTGGGCAAAACCCCGGGCCAAGCCAAAGTCAATCAACACCGCCTCTCCAGACTCGGCCCGCACCATGATGTTGGCAGGTTTCACGTCCCGATGCAGGATCCCTTGCTCGTGTAAAGCACTGAGGGCGGATCCCACCTCCCGCGTCAGGCGCAGCGCCTCCGACAAAGGCAGGGATCCCTTTTGCCGCAACAGCTGATGCAGGGTCTGCCCGCGGATAAACTCCATGACGATGCACCAGCGCTCTCCCTCGCAGATGACCTCCTCCACCTTGACCACATGGGGATGATGGCAGCGGGCCAGCTGTAGGGCTTCGTTGATGAAATTCTGCTGAAAACGAGGGTAGTCGGGATCCCGGGTCAAACTGTCGTTGAGCACCTTGATCACCACCTGGTCGGCTCGTAGGTCATCCCAGGCACAGTAGGTGATGCCAAAGCCGCCTTCCCCCAGGATCGACTCAAGGCGGTAGCGTCCCCCCTGTAGCTTCTCACCGACTGCCCAAGCCATACTCAAGTCCCATCCCTAAGGCTATTTTGTCATAGGGTTATCAGTACACCGACGGTACGTAAAACTGCTCATTGCGGGGTGGGCGCTGATACTCTCCCCCTTCCTTGCGGGGGGGTAGCTCCACAGCCTCAGGGATCAGATCTTCGTAGGGAATCTTGCTGAGGATGTGGTGAATGCAGTTGAGGCGGGCACGACGTTTATCGTCAGCTTCTACCGTAAACCAGGGGGCTTCGGGAATGTTGGTGTGGGCCAGCATCGCATCCTTAGCTTGAGAATATTCCACCCAACGGTTGCGGGATTCAAGATCGATCGGGCTGAGCTTCCAGCGCTTGAGGGGATCGTTAACCCGCTTTTGGAAGCGCCGTTCCTGTTCCTCATCACTAACGGAAAACCAGTATTTCAAAAGAATAATATCGGAGCGCACCAGCATGCGCTCAAACTCGGGGCAAGAGCGCATGAACTCCTGGTACTCCTCTTCCGTACAAAAGCCCATCACCTTCTCTACCCCAGCCCGGTTATACCAACTGCGGTCGAAGATGACAATCTCCCCAGCAGCCGGCAAATGGGCTACATAACGCTGAAAATACCACTGGGTTCGCTCCCGATCCGACGGTACGCCCAGAGCCACCACCCGACAGCCGCGGGGATTTAAGGGTTGGGTCAATGTTGTAATCATGCCCCCCTTACCGGCAGCATCCCGGCCCTCAAAGATAATCACCACCTTCAAGCCTTTGTGTTTTACCCAGTACTGCAGCTTCACCAGCTCCACCTTCAAAGGGAACAACTCCCGCTCGTAATCTTTGCGCGAAAGCTTGCGGCGCTTGGAACTGGGCTGCCCCTGAAAAAGGGTGGGCCCAGGGATCCCGGCGGTTTTCAGCCGCTTCTTCTTACCCTTGGCCATCGGTTTTGCCCCAGGGGTAGAGGATAGGGAAGTCGGTTGAGGATTTGGCTCCACGTGGCTACTCCAAACTCAAAGGTGGGCCCTGACTCGATAAAGCCGGATCCTGCTTAGAACCCACCTTAACTTAAACTTAACCAGCCGTGCAGAAGTCCAGTGCTCTCTCAAAAGCAAACATCAGAAGAAAAGCACTACAGAAAAGCACTATTTTGCTCCCCTCATAGGGTTAGCGGTTCTTTGCACCAAGGGGATCCCTGCGAGCAACCTGAGTCGGCAAGCGCCCTCTACAATAAGATGCTGACTCTGCTATCCACGGGATCCCTTTCATGCCGCGTCGTACCGATATCCACAAGATCTTGCTGATTGGAGCCGGGCCAATTGTTATTGGGCAAGCTTGCGAGTTTGACTACTCCGGTACTCAAGCCTGCAAAGCCTTGCGAGAAGAAGGCTACGAGGTGATCCTGGTCAATTCCAACCCCGCCACCATTATGACGGATCCCAGTATGGCGGGTCGCACCTATATCGAGCCGGTTACTCCAGAATTCGTGGCCAAAATCATTGAGCGGGAACGCCCCGATGCTCTACTACCCACCATGGGGGGGCAAACGGCCTTGAATGTGGCGGTTAAGCTGGCCCAGATGGGGATCCTGGAGCAATACGGCGTGGAGCTAATCGGAGCCAGACAGGAGGCCATTGAAAAAGCTGAGGACCGGGATCTGTTTAAGCAAGCGATGCAGCGGATCGGCCTAGCAGTGCCCCAATCGGGGCTGGCCCGCACCTTGGCTGAAGCCAAGCAGATTGCCCAAGAGATCGGCTACCCCCTGATCATCCGCCCCGCCTACACCCTGGGGGGAACAGGAGGGGGGGTGGCCTATAACCAAGAGGAATTTGAGGAGATCTGCACGGCAGGATTGGATGCCAGCCCGGTGTCCCAGATTTTGGTGGAGGAGTCGGTAATTGGCTGGAAGGAGTTTGAGCTAGAAGTGATGCGGGATTTGGCGGATAACGTAGTCATCATCTGCTCGATTGAAAACATCGATCCGATGGGGGTACATACGGGGGATTCCATCACCGTGGCCCCAGCCCAAACCCTCACCGACAAGGAGTACCAGCGTCTACGGGACTACGCTATTGCCATTATCCGCGAGATTGGGGTAGAAACGGGCGGCTCCAATGTGCAATTTGCCGTCAACCCCACCAATGGCGATGTGCGGGTGATTGAGATGAACCCGCGGGTTTCTCGCTCCTCCGCTTTGGCTAGCAAGGCCACGGGTTTTCCCATTGCCAAAATTGCTGCCAAACTGGCCGTCGGCTATACCCTGCCTGAGATCCCCAACGACATTACCCGCAAAACCCCGGCTAGCTTTGAGCCCACCATTGACTACGTAGTCACCAAGGTTCCCCGTTTTGCTTTTGAAAAGTTCCCCGGCTCGGAACCGGTGCTCACCACCCAGATGAAATCGGTGGGAGAAGCCATGGCCATTGGCCGTACCTTTCAAGAATCGATCCAGAAAGCGCTGCGCTCGTTGGAAATTGATCGCCCTGGCTTTGGCACTGACAAACCGGAAACCTTTCCGCCCCCCGAAGAAGTACGCGCCCAGTTGCGTACCCCTAACCCGCTGCGCCTGCTCACCATTCGTACCGCCCTGTTGATGGGCTTTTCTGCAGAGGAAATTGCCAAGCTGACCCAGATAGATCCCTGGTTCATAGACAAGTTGCAAGAACTGGTGGAGGTAGAACAGGCCCTGAAGGGGCGGGAGCTGGGATCCCTTAGCCCTGAGGATCTGCGCCATCTCAAGCAACTGGGTTTTAGCGACCGACAAATTGCCTACCTCACCGGTAGCTCCGAAAACCAGGTGCGCGCCCAGCGCAAGGCCCTGGGGGTGATCCCCACCTACAAAACTGTGGATACCTGTGCTGCCGAGTTCGAGGCCACAACCCCCTACCAGTATTCCACCTATGAGAGTGAATCGGAGATTTTCCCCACCAACAAGCAGAAGGTGATGATCTTAGGCGGTGGCCCCAACCGTATCGGCCAAGGGATTGAGTTTGACTACTGTTGCTGTCACGCCGCCTTTGCCCTCAGCCGTCTTGGTTATGAGGCGATTATGGTCAATTCCAATCCGGAAACGGTTTCCACCGACTACGACACCTCCGATCGCCTGTATTTTGAACCCCTCACTCATGAGGAGGTGATGAACCTGGTGGAGGCGGAGCAACCGCTGGGTCTGATCGTCCAGTTTGGCGGTCAAACCCCTTTGAAACTGGCGCAGGGGTTAGCGGCGGCCCAAGCCCCCATCTGGGGTACTTCCCCTGACTCAATTGATATTGCCGAAGACCGAGGGCGCTTTGAGCAGATCCTGCGGCAACTGGGGATCCGACAACCGGCCAACGGTATTGCCCGCAGCGTGGAAGAAAGCCTGGAGATTGCCCGACGCATCGGCTACCCCGTGGTGGTACGGCCCAGCTATGTCTTGGGGGGTAGGGCCATGGAGATTGTCTATTCCGACCAGGATCTCAATCGTTACATGCAACTGGCGGTGGCGGTGGATCCGGAGCGGCCGGTGCTGGTGGATCAGTTTTTGGAAGATGCGGTGGAGGTAGATGTGGATGCCATTGCCGATCACACCGGCGCAGTGACCATCGGGGGCATTCTGGAGCACATTGAACAGGCCGGGATCCATTCCGGCGATTCGGCTTGTGTCTTACCCAGCCGCACCCTGAGCCCGGTGGTGTTGCAGGTGATCCGGGAGTGGACAGTGAAGCTGGCCCAAGCCTTGAAGGTGGTAGGGCTGATTAACGTGCAATACGCTGTACAAAAAGAGCAGGTCTATATCTTGGAAGCTAACCCACGCGCTTCCCGTACTGTACCCTTTGTGAGTAAGGCGATTGGCCACCCGCTAGCTGACTATGCCGCCCAGGTGATGAGCGGCAAAACCCTGGCGGAACTGGGCTTTACCCAGGAGATTATCCCTTCTCACATCGCCGTGAAAGAGGCGGTTCTGCCCTTTAACAAGTTCCCCGGTACCGATACCCTCTTGGGACCGGAGATGCGCTCTACGGGCGAGGTGATGGGCATTGATACCGACTTTGGCCGTGCCTTTGCCAAGGCCCAAATTGCTGCCGGCCAGGATTTGCCCCTAACCGGAACAGTGTTCATCAGCGTCAGCAACCGAGATAAACAGGGGGTGATCCCGGTGGCCCAGGAGTTGGTGGAGCTGGGCTTTGCTCTGGTAGCCACAGAGGGTACACAAACTTTTCTAGCTCAGCAGGGGATCCCGGTGGAAAAAATTCTTAAGTTGCATGAGGGTCGCCCTCATGTCATTGATGCTATCAAGAATCGCCAGATCCAGCTGATCATCAACACTCCCTCCGGTATTGAGGCGCAGCAGGATGGTCACAAGATCCGTCGTACTGCCTTGGCTTACAAAATCCCCCTGGTGACGACTCTAGCCGGTGCTCGGGCTACAGCCGCCGCCATTCGGGCTCTGCAAATGGGATCCCTGCAGGTGCGCTCCTTACAGGAGTTTCACACCCAGCTGGCTGCTCAGCCTTGAGCTGCCCCGGATTTTCTCCTAGATAGCCAGACTCACAATCAAGGCCAATCGGGCAACCAGCCGTTGCGGCCTCAAGGAAAAGCTAATGAAAAAATCGCAATACTTAGGTTCCTTTTTGTATCAGCAGATGAATTTGTTTCACATTCTTCCTGCTCACAGTTAGGGATCCCTGACGCTGTCGAGAAAATTGTCTAGTCTAGGGTGAGAAGCTCAGTTAAAAAGGGGCTTTTCAAGGGCTCTTTCGGAGCTTTTCTTAAGGTTGTTTACAGGATCGTTGGCGAGATATTTGGTTAATTCAAGTGCAGTCAATTGAGTTATTTTCTGCCAAATAAGGCAGCTTGCATGTAGATTTTGGCCTGTCTGGGGGGAGAGAGGAGCTGGCTAGCGACCTCAAACTCACCCGGAGGGAAGGTAACGGAGTTGCCAGAGAACAGTTTGAGATGAGATTTCCTCGGATTTGCTCAACTTTGACCTCATCTAGGGGTTAAGGCTCTGGCTGCTCGGTCTGAAAGACAGGCGCTAGCAATAATTGCTGATCGTTCAGGAGTGAAGTCCTCATGAGTATTTCGATTCGGCGTTCGCCCAGCGTTACGAGAAGAGGGAGCTGGGAGGGGTTTTGTCAGTGGATAACCAGCACAGAAAACCGCCTTTACATCGGCTGGTTTGGGGTGTTGATGATCCCAACTGTATTGGCGGCTGCCTTTTGTTTTGTCATTGCCTTTATCGCCGCTCCCCCTGTGGATATGGACGGGATCCGGGAGCCGGTTATCGGTTCGTTGATGGGGGGAAACAACCTCATCTCAGCGGCGGTAGTGCCCACTTCAGCTGCGGTTGCTCTGCATTTTTATCCAATCTGGGAAGCCGCCTCGCTGGATGAGTGGCTGTACAACGGCGGACCCTATCAGTTGATTGTGCTGCACTTTTTAATTGCGGTGTGGTGCTACCTAGGGCGGCAATGGGAGCTGAGCTATCGGCTGGGTATGCGCCCCTGGATTGCGGTGGCCTTCTCGGCACCGGCAGCTGCTGCAACGGCGGTGCTGTTGGTGTACCCGATTGGCCAGGGTAGTTTCTCAGAAGGTTTACCCCTGGGCATTGTCGGCACCTTCCACTTTATGCTGGCGTTCCAGGCAGAGCATAACATTCTCATGCATCCCACCAGTTGGCTAGGGGTGGCGGGCGTATTCGGTGGAGCGCTGCTAGCGGCTATGCACGGCTCTTTGGTGACCTCTAGCCTAATCCGCGAAACCAGCGATTTAGAATCTGCCAATGCCGGCTATCGCTTTGGTCAGCAGGAGACCACCTATAACTTCTTGGCCGGTCACTACAGCTTTTTGGGGCGTTTGTGGATCCCTAGCCTGGGCTTCAAGAACAGCCGCTCAGTGCACTTTTGGATGGCCACCCTACCCACGGTGGGTGTTTGGGCAGCAGCCATTGGGATCGGCTTGATGGGCTTTAACCTGAATGGATTTAACTTCAACCAGTCGGTTCTGGATAGCCAAGGGCGTTTCATCGGCACCTATGCGGATCTGCTCAATCGGGCTAACCTCGGCATCCAAGCCATGCACGCCCCCAATGCCCATCATTTTCCGCTGCTGTTGGCGGCAGAAGCATCCCAAACCCTCAGCTAAACCCCTGTAGATGGGTGTGGTTAAGATCCAGTTAAGACTCATCCTAAGACTCCACTAAGAAACTCAGGCTTCCAGTCAAGGCGGAGGTCGGTTCCGGCTAGAGCGGCAAGATGGCTGGTGAGGAGTGTTCATCTGCAATAGGGACTGTTGACCCTATGGGGAGGATCTAGTCATGGAACTGTTTGACTATGTGGTGTTGGGGGCTGGATTGGGAGGCCTGGCAGCGGCAGCTTGTCTGAGCCGTCAGGGATCCCGGGTGGCGGTGCTGGAGAAGCACTATTTGCCTGGGGGGTGTTGCCACACGTTTGAGTATGGGAATTATCGCTTCTGTGCGGATGTCCACTACATTTCCCAGTGTGGGCCGGGGCAGGCCATTGATCAGTTCCTTCACTACATTGGCCGTGAGGTTGAGTTTAGTTCGCTGGATCCCGACTGTATTGATCGGGTGATAACTCCAGAGGTGGATTTTGCCATTCCGTTGGGTTGGGAAAACTTACGTAGCCGCCTGCTGGAGCGATTTCCTGGAGAAGCAGCGGCCATCAACCGCTACTGCGACGAAATTCACCGCCTACATGCAGAGATCCACCGCCTCAACCAAGAGGTGCGTTGGTACGACCCGAAATGGTACGACTGGCTAAAACTACCCAAGTATCTCAATCTCTTCCAGAAGCGGCACTGGACGCTCCAGGATCTCTATGACCATGTTGGGCTTTCCCCGCAGTTGCAGGCTGTGTTGGCGGGTCAAAGTGGGGACTATGCTCTCCCTCCCAAAGAGATTGCCCTGCTCACCCATACGGCGCTGGTTTGGGACTACTCAGAAGGGGCCTATTATCCGAAGGAGCACTTCAAGGGCTTTGTGGACACGATTGTGGATGCGATTGTGCAAGCAGGAGGGACCATCCGCTATTCTACCCCGGTTGAGCACATTGAAGCCAAAAGGGGTGGGGTGGAATGGGTGACGGCAGGGGGAACCCACTTTGTAGCTAGCAAAGCCTATATCAGTGACCTGGATCCGAAACTAACCGTAGAGCTGATGCATGGGGGATCCCTGAGCGCAGCTGAGCGGCAACGCCTCACCGGCTACGAGTATTCCGCCAGTGCTTTCAACATTTACCTAGGCCTAGATGAGCGTTTTAACCCGGCTCGCTACGGTATTGGCAACTGGAACATTTGGTACTACCCCGATGGGGATCTCAACCGTGCCTATGACCGGCAGTTGGCGGGCAATCTGGAGCACCCCTGGATTTTTCTCTCTTGCCCAACTTGCAAATCCAGCGAACCGGGCATGGCTCCGGAAGGGCACCATGTGCTGGAGATTGCCACCGTCTGTCCTTACGAACCCTTTAAGCAGCTACGGGATACGGATCCCAAGGCTTACAAGGCCAAGAAGCGGGAGGTGTACCAATTGGTGATGAGCAGTGTGCGGGATCTCATCCCCGATGTGGATCGGTACATCCGCATGAAGGTATACGGTACCCCCACCACCAGTGAGCATTTCCTCGGCCAGCCCCAGGGCAATATCTACGGTGCAAAGCTAGTACCCAAGCAAGTGGGGCTACACCGCCTCGGCTATGAAACAGAACTTCCCAATTTGTTTTTGGTGGGGGCCAGTGCCGGCTACCCAAGTGTGCCGGGTGTCATTAGCAATGCCATGGATGTGGTGGAGCTGATTACCGATCAGCAGGTGCGGTGCTCTCCGGTAGGGGTGTGAGTCCTACCCCTGGGGTTGGTCCAATCCAAAAGCACGATGGATCGCCTGTAGGGCAGGGATCCCTTGTTCACGGCGCACCACACAGCTCACCTTGATCTCGGAGGTAGCAATCATCTCGATGTTGATCCCGGCCTCAGCCAAAGCAGTAAACAGGCGGGCTGCCACCCCGGGGTAAGCCTCCATCTGGGCGCCAACAATACTGACCTTAGCTATCGCATGGTCGCTATCCACTCCGGCCGCCTGGAGCTGACCTGCCACCTGCTGACACAGGGCTTCTGCTGCTGCTGCCTGCTCCTGGGGCACTGTAAAGGCAATATCATTGCTCGGGATCCCGTTGTGATAGCCCCTCTGGCTCTGGATAATCGTATCTACAATGATCCCAGCTGCTGCCAGTTGTCCGAATAAGTAGGCTGCTGTCCCTGGTCGATCCGGCACTTTGCGGATGCCAATGCGGGATTGCTTAGCATCCAGAGCCACACCCCGTACCGGTTGGCGACGAGCAGGATCCCCATCTTGGGGAACCAAGGGAGTCTCGGGCCGGTGCAAATGCGGAATCACCTGAAAGGCTTCCCCTAGGGCCAAAGCAGCATCACCAGCCCGCTCGGCAGCCACCACACAGCTCACCTTCATCTCCGACATGGAGATCATCTGGAGGTTGATCCCGGCTTCCGCCAGAACCTGAAACATCTGGGCAGCAATCCCCGGTCTTCCGATCATCCCCACCCCGGCAATACTCACCTTAGCCACCGCCTCATCCATCACCACCTCGGCACAGCCCAGTTCCCAGCCGATTTGTTGGGCGACCGCCGCTGCCACCTTCGCCTGGGAGCGGCTAACGGTAAAAGCAATATCATTGCTTGGCTGGGCTGAAGGAGCCGCAGGGCTAAATTGCAACGATTGCAGAATCAAATCCACATTCACCCCAGCTGCTGCAATCTCCTGGAACAGCCGGGCAGCAATCCCAGGCCGATCCGGCACCCCTACCAACACCAACTTGGCTTGATCCCGATCCAGCTCAACGGTATCTACTGCCAGGCCCATCTCAATTCCGCCTGTGCGGGGGCGGGGGGGGGGAGACACAATCAGAGTCCCTAGATGGTCTTCCTCCCCCTGGAGAGGTTGTAAACTGGAACGCACCCGCAGGTTGACCCCGTAGTTGCGGGCAATCTCCACCGAGCGGGGATGCAATACTTGTGCGCCCAAGCTGGCCAACTCCAGCATCTCAGCACTGGTAATCTCTGTCAGCAGCCGCGCTTCTGGTACCTTACGTGGATCGGTGGTAAAAATCCCCGGTACATCGGTGTAAATCTCGCACAGCTGCGCCTGCAACGCCACCGCCAAGGCCACAGCTGTGGTATCGGATCCACCACGGCCTAGGGTGGTAATCTCCAGCTCAACCGGGCTGGTAATCCCTTGAAACCCGGCTACCACCACCACCTCTCCTCGATCCAAGTGGTAGCGCAGCCGTTCGGTGTTGATCTCCAGGATGCGGGCGCGCATGTGATCCCGAGTGGTGAGAATGCCCACCTGCGCCGCTGTCATGGAAAGGGCAGGACAACCCAGCTTTTGCAGCGCCAAGGCCAAAAGGGCAATACTCACCTGTTCGCCAGTGGAGAGCAGCATATCCCATTCCCGCTGCTGGCCGGGGGTGGTCGGGGATCCCTCCAGGATCTGCTCCGCCAACTCCACTAAGCGGTCCGTTTCATCCCCCATCGCTGAGACCACCACCACCACCTGATGGCCTTGTCTTACAGTATGAGCTACCCGCTGCGCCACCGCTCGAATCCGTTCAATCGAACCAACCGACGTTCCACCGTATTTCTGGACAATGAGGCTGGACTGCATAACAAGCGGGTACCCCATGAAGACGTGGTCAGGATCCTACCCCGAATCTAGGCCAGGCCAATCCAACTTTGCAGAAAAGGCGGCACCGGCAGCAGGATCAGCACCAGCAGCGTCAGCATCCCCAAACCCAAAAGATCCCGTGCATCATCCAATTCCGTCACATCATTGAGGGCCGGCTCATCGGCACTGGAAATCACAAACAGCAACAGCGCCCACAACAACAACCACGGCTGCACCGTTAAAGCCAATAACAATACCAGCCAACGGGCCACCCGCCCGATATTGGCTCCCATCTGCTGCCCATACACTGCATGCACAATGTGACCGCCATCCAGTTGGCCCACCGGCATTAGGTTAAAAGCAATCACCACCAACCCCAACCAGCCGGCAAAAGCCAGGGGGTGCAAATCAATCACCTGCCCAGGCTGCAACTGATCCCCAAGCACTATCCGAGAGAGGATCCCCAGCAGCAGCGATAGCCGCGGATCAATTCGATGAAAACTAATTGGCGTAGGCTGTCCCTCCGGCAGGGTAGGAGCGGCCTGAGGCTGCGAAAAAACCAAACCCAGCAGCAGCATCCCCAAAGCAACCAGACTGCCCGCCAGCGGCCCAGAAATACTGATGTCAAACAACACCTTGCGATTGGGTACCGGCTCCTTGAGCTGGATAAAGGCCCCGAACGTGCCCAACACAAAGGGCACCGGAATGAAATAGGGCAACGAGGTTTTGATGCGGTGGTGGCGGGCCACCTGGTAGCGGGTCCACTCATGGGATCCCAAAATAGCCAGAATGGCCAGAGCGTAGGGTAACCCTTTCATCAGGGAAGGCAGATGGAACAGTTGATCGGGGCTAACTCCTGCTGCCTGCGCACCGGCACTGAGGGTTGTCCAAAAGGTAGCCAGCATCAACCCTGCCGCCAAAAAAGGCAGCTCTCGATCACTTGTCAAAGGGCGCCGCGCCGCCGGATTGGGCACCAAGGCAAAAAAAGGTTTACCAGCAAACCCCTCCTGCAGCACCAGGAGAAAGCGGTTACCAAAGGTGGTTTCCACATTTTGCTGCACCCGCTCGTAAGCCTCACTGGGGTCCGCCCGCAAATTGCCCCGACAGATGATGGCCTGGGGGCGGTACTCAACATTTTGCAGATAAAAAACATTCCAAGGGAAGCAATGGCTTAGTTTCTCGCGGGGCACCTCCGAGATGGGGGTGTGGGCCAAGGCAGCCGGTTGAGACAAGGAGAGGGAATCCTCAAGTGCCCCAGTAGCAACCTCTTCCTCAGGGTCTGGATCCGGCTCTGTCTCGGCAGCTGGGGAGGCGTTCTCTACATCCGGCTTAGGGCCGGCTATAGGGGGTCGGATGCGCCCCCGCCGCACCAGGGTCATACTCGCAAAGTAGGAGGAGAGAAACAGCACCAACATCACCAGGGGTGGCATCTCGTACTGGAAGATCTGCCGCCCCAGCACCCACACCAGAGGTGGCATCATCATCACCAACCACAGGATCCGCCACGGCACCCTGGAGAGGCGGGCCACACTTTTTTGTAGCAGCAGGTAAGTTGTAGAACCCACCAGCGCTAAAAGGATCCAATCTGCCATGAGTTGCCAGAAGAAAGGAATAGGGAGGAACACCTCTACCAAGCTAGCGGCAAATTCAACCCCCCCGCTATGCTCCTCTGCTGCCGATTAGGAACCAAACTTCTGCTTGGCCTGCTCGTAGACCTCTGGGGTAATTTCTTGGATGCCGGCTTCTCGAGCAAAGTTTTCAATTTTCTTACGGGCAGCAGGGCGCACAAAAAAAGGAATCTCCTTCAAGCGAGCCTCTGCTTCTGGAGTCCACCGCACCGCTTCGCTCATGAGAGATCTCCGGTAGCCCTACCCCAAGCCAGCAAAACAGGATCCCCCAGCATGGCCCGCAAGGTGAAATAGAGAAAGAGCAACAACAACAGGCCACCCAAGGTTACCATGGCCCCTGCCAGCGGGCTTTTGCGGTACAGGTTAACAAAGGGTTGCAAGCCGGCCCAGATCCCTCCTAAGAGCACCGTCACAAAGTAGGTGGGGTAACGGGAGGCATTCTCCACAAATTGATCTTCTAATCTACGGGGAGGCTGCGGTTGCGGCATAGCTGAAAAGAAACCAACTTTCCCCTAGTTTGCCACAGGTACAGGAGAAATGCTCTGTGGCAAGATCTATCAAGATCTATTGCAGCTAACCTTGAGTTGGAGAACCGATATCCTTGCCGATGTGAGGAGTTCAGCTGGAAAGTTGTCACGCCAAAACTTTCTCCTAGCTAGTTCTCCAGCATTTATTCCCCTCTAGCAGGTTACAGTGGAGAGCCCATGCCACTCCCGCTCCTCCCTCATCAAGTCGAAAAAAGCTGCATCTACTCATTCAACTTACTTAACCGCAATTACATTGAGGCTGATCAGCTCGTCAAAGACCACAAGTTCGCTGCAATCATTAAACAGGTTAAGTCGATCAACTTTGCGGATGATCCTAAACCCTGCCTGACTTAGCAACATAAACAGATGCTCCCAGGATAAGCCGACTTTGTGGTAGTCATATTCATCCACCTGTCCACCAAACATCATGCGCATGATGGCAAAGCGCTGGCTAGGGCTGATCCCTTCTTTCAAGTACAAGCGGCAGAGAGTCGGTAAGTCAGGGACACTAATCATCAGCTGACCGGCAAACTTCAAAACTCGGTGCCACTCTTTGAGAACCTTGGGTAGCTCTCGTGCATAGTCAAAATGTTCAAGGGTGTGGGAAGTATAGATGGCCTCTAGGCTATTATCAGGGAATTGACTTAAATCAATGGCATTACCCACATAATCTACATGTTCACCCGGTTGAATGTTCAGTATTTTCCAGTCAGGATGGGGCTCTTGACCACCAATGTGCAACCGAATTGGTTCTGCTGGCTTAGGTTGAGGCTTGTACTCTGGCAAGATGGGCATGGAATCAATCAACTGATGCCTGTGGGCTAGCTGCAGGTAAAGCTTCTCCATAGCATAGGCTACCTGTTTTGGATCCCAGATTGCTGACTGACCGTAGGAATCTCGAATGGTTTGTTTGGCCTTTGCCAAACGCTCAGGATCATTGCCCAATTGGATCCCACGCTGAATAAACTCTTTAACTGACTCGGTGATGCAATCTTCAAGGCCAACATTTTTGAGCAGGCTGTAGCTCATACGGCCATAATAATGCCGACCCACTAAGGTCAGCACCGGCACACCCATATAGAGGGCTTCCATGGTGTGGGTGGCTCCTGTGTAGGGGAAAGTATCAAGAACAAGATCCACCAAACCCAATTGACCACGGTGCTCCTCTACATTTTTCGTTTTATCTAGAAAACGTACCCGATCCAAAACATCAAGTGCTCTAGCTCTTTCTTGATAGCGACGAATAACAGTGGCAATTTCACCGAAACCTTTAACAATTAAAATACCATTGGGAACCTGCTTGAGAATTTGTAGATGAGCATCTATACACTCCGGTGTACGTTTATAGGCGCTAGCAGCGGTTAAGAAGACAACATGATGAGGTTCTATTTTAAGCTTGGATCGAAACTCCACTTCATCTGCGGGGGTAACATCCAACTGCTCTACGGCACAGTAGCTAGGTAAGCGGAGAATCTCCTCCTGGTAATCGGGCTGAGCATCTGCCGGCAAAATATAGGGATCAGCAAAGAAATAATCAAACTCCGGCAAACCCACTGCATCTCCCCCTAGCCAGCCAATCTGAATGGGAGCAGCCCGTAAAGCCGCTACGATATTGGCATCATGACTGGTAATTGAATCCATGAAAACCAGGATGTCAATGCGATCCTCACGGGCTTGAGCAGCGACTTGTGGAGCTGATATACCCTCATTAAAAAACCGAAAGTAAAGGGTATCTTGAGAGCGGAACTTCCGGTACATATCATCATGGGAGGCCATTTCTTCGGTCTTCCAGCCTTGGTAGTAGTAGTAAGAGATATCTAAGTATTCACGTGATAGGTTTTTTAGGATAGCTTCACTCAGAAAGCCAACAGAATGCCTTTGGAAGCAATTGCCCAAGAAGCCTATTCTCAACTTTTTCTTACCTGATGTGCTTATCAAGTAGTCTTGCCCATTTTTTTGCCAGTAAGCTGACCAGAGGAAGTCTTTTTGGGAAGCCATCAGCTGTAAACAATCGGTAAAGATTCTGCCGCCTAGCTGCTGATAAGAGCGGATTAAAGTGCGATCATCACTCAGGTAGCTCCAGCAGAAGCAAACTCTAAATAGAATTGCCTTAGCAAGGGTGAAACTTTCGAGCAGATTTTCATCAGTCACCCGAAGTGATTCTACAGATCTTGAAGAAATAAGGCTGATTATCTTTTGAAGAACATAATCTATGCGTTCTGACTGGGCAGTATGAATGAGTTTCTCTAGAGACTCAGATAAAAGAGAAAGACAAAGGGTGAAGTTCTCTTGATTTTGCTCAGCTGCAGAGAGGAGAGCTTCACCGAGAATGGAGTAGCTATCGCTGGTGGAGTTTTGGAAAAGGGCACGAGCGCATTTGTTGAAAAAATCACTGATCAAATCTTCTGTCCTCCAGAGCCCTGCATAAGCTGAGACTTGCTCTGGAGCCATCACCTGAGCAAGCTGGGCCAGAAGAGCAGCAAACCCGGAGCGTTGGGCTTCTATTAGAAGGGGTTGGAGAGCTGTGCCGATTTCAAAAAACAAATCTTGGTAGCCTGCATCCAAAAGCTGGGTCAGCACTTGGGTCAGTACAGGCTCTTGAGACAGATCAACAGCATGCTCCTCAGGGTCGGATTCCCTCAAATGAGCTAGGCTCTCTAGTAAGGCTTGGCCGTAGAGCAACACAGCCATTTCATCCTCAGTTTGCAAAGCCCGGAATAGCAAGACTTGCAAGTTGGCCCGCTCGGTTGAATCTAGCTCAAAGGCCATTTCCCGCAATTGCAAACAAACCTGGAAGCGTTGCCCCGGGTTAGCAGCGGGGCTGTTTTCCAAGCGGTTAACCAAGGCGAGGAGCAACTCCAGTACCTTGGCCCTGGGGAGGATCCCAGCTTCAACCAGGGGAGTGTAGAGCAGATAGGCAGGGCGCAACTGACCCGAGATTAAGATTTTTTCTAGGACTGACAGAGTGATGCTGACTTGGTCGGCTGGCTCGCTTGGCTGAGCTAGAGGACCTGGTTCTTTTGCTGCAGGCCGATCCTCAGGTAAGTCATAAACGGCGCTCAGAAGGGCTTGCCAACTTTCCGGTTCACACTCCTGGTAAGCGGTGAGAACCCAGCGCTGGAAGACCTCCGGTTGTTCTCTGAGGAGGGTCCTGGCAACTAGAGCAGGAGCAGAAGAGGAGAGAGCCGCTGTATCCATGCAGTCGGAAACAGGAAGGAAACTGTGGTCTTAATCTGACATGTTTGGTTGGTGCTAGCCAAGCTACCGATAGGGCTTTTTACAATATCTGGCCCAGTTCCCATCGGTGCGCGTCAGCAGGTAGTTTTGCTGTTTTGAGGATCCCAGGCTGCTTGGGGTGCTCTGTGAAGTTGGAAGGGTAACAGACGGAGGAGGAAATTCGGGGATATCGCGTAGGCTCCTGCTGATATGAAGCTGCCTAGCTGTGGGTAAGTTAGGCCTAGCAGCTAAGCTGCTAAGTTCATTCATGACTTACTAAAGGATTCAACAATGAGCGCGAAGACTCGTCAATCTCTGTTGCGGGCCAAGTTGTCCCAGCAAATCCTCTCCAAAGCCAAGGGTTTCACCCTGATTGAATTGCTGGTGGTGATCGTGATTGTGGGTGTGCTGTCTGCAGTGGCAATCCCGCAATTTTTGAACCAAGTGCGCCGTTCCCGTACCGCTGAGGCCCAAGCTGCCCTGACGGCCGTAGGTCGTGGCTCTGAAGCCTACCGCCTAGATAACACTCAGTATCCGAATAGCTACGACAAAATCAAGTTTGGTTGCGCAGGCTGTGGTGCCAGGGGTGATAAGTATATGAACGATCCCTGGAGTGCCCCCAACTATAAACTTCCTGTGGCGAGTAATGTAGCCAGTGTATCCCCTCACGGGATGCGCTGGGATACCACTGCTGATGCGGCCAAAACTCAGTATGTCAACTCTTCTGGTAAGCCTATTCAGTGCACGATTGGGTTGGGATCCCAGGAGACAGCTGTAACTGCTCTGACAACCTTTGTGGGCAAGAGCTGCAACGTGTTTGACTGATCCTTGCGGTTAAGCTTGGGTCTTATGCTCCCTGCGGGGAGCTTTTTTGATGGATGCTCGTCGATTGGCCCTCTTGGCTTTGCAAAAAATTGAGCGGCAAAAGGCCTATGCCGATCAGGTGCTTGGGCATCTGCTGCAAGGTTCGAACCTTATCCCGGCAGAGCGACATTTGGCTACAGAGCTGGTGTACGGCATTACCCGCCGTCGCCGCAGCCTAGATGCTTTGCTGGAGCGGTTTTCCCGACGCCCTGCCCACAAGCAACCTCCGGATTTGCGGCTGATTTTGCACATTGGCCTGTACCAACTGGTTTTTTTGGATCAGATCCCAGCCAGTGCGGCCATTCATAGCAGTGTGGAACTGGCCCGACAAATGGGACTGGGATCCTTGACGGGGGTAGTCAATGGCATTTTGCGAGCCTATCAACGGCAGGTGCTCACAGAACCGAGAAAGGATCTGCTTCAGGTTTTGGAGAATGTTCTGCCAGCAGACCCGATTCAGGCGCTGGGGGTGTTGCACAGTTTCCCCGACTGGTTGGTGAACCTATGGTGGGAGCAGCTGGGGCCGGTGGAAACGCAGCAGCTGTGTGCATGGTTCAATCAACCACCCCACCTAGATTTGCGGGTTAACCCGCTGCGGGCGGATGAAGAGAAAGTTGCTAAAGCTTTGGCAGCAGCCGGGATCCCCAATCGGCGGCTAGCGGATCTGCCGCGGGCTTTGCGTCTGGATCAACACGGGGGGGAAATCTCTAGGCTGCCGGGTTTTGCTGAAGGCTGGTGGACGGTGCAAGATGCCAGTGCTCAGCAGGTGGTACATTACCTGAATCCGCAACCAGGGGAACGGGTGATCGATTGCTGTGCGGCCCCTGGCGGCAAGACCACTCATATTGCTGAGCAGATGCAGGATCAAGGGGAGGTTTGGGGCCTAGATCGCTATGCCCATCGCCTGCGGCGCCTTGAGGAAAATGTGGCTCGGCTGGGGCTGACCAGTATTCGTTCTCAGGTCATTGATGTGTTGACGCTGGCGGCGGCGGCCAACCCACCTGCTCCTTTGCCGGACTGGAAGAGTGCCGACCGCGTCTTGGTGGATGCCCCCTGTTCGGGGTTGGGAACCCTACACCGGCATGCCGATGCCCGCTGGCGACAGAGCCCGGCAGAAATTGCAAGGTTAGCCCAGTTACAAGCTCAACTGTTGGATATTGCAAGTCGCTGGGTGAAGCCGGGAGGGGTGTTGGTCTATGCTACTTGTACTCTGCACCCAGCAGAAAATGAGCAGGTGATCGCAGCTTTTCTGCAGGCACACCCCCACTGGAGGGCTGAAGGGGATCCCTTGCGGATCTGGCCCCATCGGCAGGATCGGGATGGGTTCTTTTGCCAACGGCTCCGCCGACACAAGTGAGGGCCGGTCTTGGTCAATCCACAACTGCCCTGGGATCCAACGGGGCAGGTCAAATTCCGTAGAAGCAGAATCTTTTGGCCAGCAACTGGCGATAAGTAAATCGCAGGCGCTTCTCCACAGCGGGTGAAAATAACCGCTCTATTGCCAAATTGATGAGCGTTTAACTGCCCCCGCTCCCTCAAAATGTGGGACGAATCTGGAACCCTACCAGGTCTTCGGGAGGCTCCGGACGTTGCTCCACAAACTCCACTTGAGAACCAGGGCTGCCCTGCTCGCACCAGGTCAGCATTGCCTCCACCGCAGATGGGGATCCCTGAAAAACGGCCTCCACTCGCCCATCCCGCAAGTTGCGCACCCACCCTTGCACCCCCACCTTGCGGGCCATTGCTTCGGTATAAGCCCGAAAGCCCACCCCCTGAACTCGGCCTCCTATCCAAACGTGAACCCGAACACACTCACTCATACAGACTGGGATCCCTCAGGTGTACCGGCAGGATCTGGAGAAGATTGAGCTTCAGAGGACTTGGATTCAGATTGCCGATCCAAGCGCTGGACAAGAAAATTCACCAAGACCACCAATCCCAAGATCCCCAGCGAGATCCCGCAGGCATACTGGATCGCTTGCAGCAATACAGGAGACATGAACTCAACCTCAAAAAGTTTCTGCAGCAAGGAAGGAACCCACTGCACCCTAGCAGATGTCAGCCCCTCAGGTAGATCTTCAGATGCGCTAACCTGTTTTTAGCACCCAAAAACGCCTTCCACCCTCTCTCCCAGGCGTGCTACGACTGAGTGATATCGCCAGGCCTGAGGTTAGGCTGCCAGGCCTTGGTTTGCGTTGCGATGCTCCTTCTTTTCTCCTTCAGCAATATTAAGATATCCTCAAAAATAGTAGAGGAAGTTTAGTTTCGTTTTTACCATTTGGCTTGGTGGTTAGTAGGACAAGTAGCTTCAGCTATCACCTTGGGCTACTGGGTGCAAGCCACTATTCCAGAGGTTCTTTCTAGAGGAAAGTTCATGCACTTCCTTAGCGATACTGTTGCCCTCTCCCGGCTTCAGTTTGCATTAACCGCAATTTTCCACATGCTCTGGCCAGTTCTGACAACAGGGATGGCCATTTACCTAATTGTCATCGAAGCACTGTGGCTGAAAACCCGCAATTTAGACTACTATCGCCATGCCCGTTTCTGGTCAAAATTGTATGTTCTCAATTTTGGTATTGGCGTTGCCTCTGGGTTACCCATGGCCTTTCAGTTTGGGTTAAATTGGGCTCCTTTTTCTGAGTCTGTTGGTGATTTCTTTGGCACGGTCCTGGGTTTTGAAGGCACGATGGCCTTTATGTTGGAGGCTAGTTTTCTCGGCATTATGCTCTTTGGCTGGGAGCGGGTACCACCGTTGATTCACTTTATTTCCACAATTTTGGTGGCTTTTGGGGCAAATCTTTCAACTTTTTGGATCCTGGCAGCTAACTCCTGGCTACAAACCCCTGCCGGAGGAGTTTTTGTAAATGGAAAGTTTGTTGTACAGGATTATTTCCAGGCCATCGCCAACCCCTTTATGGTCAAAAGCTTCCTACACATGTTTTTGGCCACGTTGGAGACCTCTCTGTTTGTTATCGGTGGGATCAGCGCTTGGTATGTGTTGAAGCAGCGTCATGCCGCTTTCTTTGCCAAATCTTTTAAGGTCATCCTAGCCGGGTTGATTTTGATCGCCCCACTGCAGGTTTTTGTGGGGCACTTGAGTGCTGAGCAGGTATATCACTACCAGCCGGCCAAACTGGCCGCCATGGAAGCTCAGTGGGAAACGATCCCGGCAGGGGAGCGAGCTGACTGGAGTTTACTGGCGATCCCCAATGATAAGGCGGAACGCAACGAGTGGGAGGTTAAGGTTCCAGGCGCCCTCGGTTATCTACTGGAGCTAAAACCCACACTGGACACACCTGTAAAAGGCTTAAAGGAATGGGATCCGGCCAACCGTCCCCACATGATCGGGTTGATTTACTATTCTTTCCGCATCATGTCGGGTATTGGTCTCTTCTTTGCCGCCTTGATGATCTTCACTGTCATTCAATGGCTGCGAGGCAAGCTATCGGAGGAGGGGATCATTCAGCAGAAGTGGCTAATGCGCAGCTGGATTCTGGCTGCACCCTTGGGGTATGTAGCCGTTGAGACGGGCTGGATTGTCCGCTGTGTAGGGCGGCAACCGTGGATTGTTTATGGTCAAATGCGAACGGTGGACTCTGTCTCTCACCTCCCGGCCGGTGAAGTCCTATTTTCTCTGGTGGGGTTGACCAGCATGTATGTGGTGTTCCTGGGGGCAGCCCTATTTTTCGGGGGTCGCATTCTAGCTAAAGGTCCGAATCTGCAGCTGGATGCTCCTACTATCGGGGCAAGACCCAAACTGGGAGTTGACCTGGCTCAACATATGCCTGACCGCCGTCCCGCTGAAGCACAGCAGTAATGAGGTTGAGATGGAACTGGAACCTTTGCAAAAGTTTTTACCCCAAGTCTGGTTTTTCGTTCTGGGACTGTTCCTGTTTCTCTACGTTCTTCTGGATGGCTTCGACTTGGGTGTCGGTATCCTGTCTTTGACTGCCTCTAGTGAGGAACGACGCAGCATTCTGATGACCAGCCTGGGGAATGTGTGGGATGCCAACGAAACTTGGCTGGTACTGATGGGAGGATCCCTGTTTGGGGCCTTTCCCCTGGCCTATGCCACCATTCTGAATGCTTTGTATTTGCCGGCTGTCATTATGGTGGTGGGGTTAATTCTCCGGGCGGTTTCCTTTGAGTTTCGCGAGAATGCTGACAATAAGCTGGTCTGGAATCTCGCCTTTGGGGTGGGCAGCTTTCTGGCAGCCTTGGGTCAAGGTTTTGCTCTTGGCAGTGTGTTTGAGGGTATCACTGTGGATGCTTCAGGTCACTTTGCCGGCAGCATCTGGGACTGGCTGACCTGGCGATCGGTGATTGTAGCTCTGACCCTGGTGCAAGCTTATGTTTTGGTGGGATCCACCTACCTTATTCTCAAGACCTCTGGGGATCTGCAGGAGACCCACTACAAGACAGCCACCATTGCCACCTGGACAACCCTAGCGGGTGCTTTGTTTATCACCGTTACGACGCCTATTTTGTCTGAGCAGGCACGTGCGCTTTTGTTCAGCACACCCATGGTTTACATTTTCGGGTTAATTCCTGTCTTGGGAGGAGTGTTGATAGGACTCCTACTGCGGAGCTTGAAAAAGCGGGAGGAGGTTACTCCTATTGTTTGGACATTTTTCCTATTTGCCCTCTCTTTCATTGGATTGGGTTTTCTGATTTTCCCGAATATCATTCCTCCCAGCGTCACCATTTATGAGGCTGCTGCTGCCCCTAGCTCTCTTGTTTTCATGCTCACCTTCATCGGTTTTTTGATTCCCATTATGCTGGCTTATAATCTCTACAATTACGTAGTGTTTCGTGGCAAAGTTGTTAGCACCGCCTACAGCGAATAGGCCAGCGATTTGAGGAGGAGTCTCGCACACTCCTGGAGAACACTCGAATATCCGCATCAAGACTCTGAATCAATTCTGAATCAATTCCGCTCCAGAGCATGGCCAAGAGCCTGCCACCACATCCAAGCCAGATCCAGCTG
This sequence comes from uncultured cyanobacterium, assembly GCA_937944885.1. Lineage (GTDB taxonomy): Bacteria > Cyanobacteriota > Cyanobacteriia > Thermostichales > Thermostichaceae > Thermostichus. Next base: position 20,086 of record CALFBB010000037.1, on the reverse strand, counting down.
ACTAAAGGGGATGCGGATCCCCTGGGGTTGAAACTCCAGCTCAATTCGGCGAGGGGGTTTACTTCCTCTAGGCCTCTCGCCCTGCGGCAAGCGCTGCTCATCCAACACCAGCCAGACAGCCTGCACAGCCTTGAGATCCAGAGTCTTGAGATCCCGTAGACCAAAGGGGGAGGGCTTTCCCCAGGTGAGCTGGGTATCTTTCCAGCCCAAGACCGCGTACAGATCATACTTGCTGCGTTGGAAATTTTTAGCCCAAGCTCCGTAGGTTTGCACCTTGCGATATTCCCACCAACCTAGGGCAGCCAAACCCAGAAACCCCGCCAGCAGGGGTAGCCACAGCAATCCCCGTTCCATACTTTAGGCCAGCCTCTTCTCCAATTCTGCTCAGCACTCCACGAGGATAACCCGGTAGACAGCGGGAATACCCTTTGCCTACACACCTTGAGCCACTAACGCTGCACTCTAGCCGTCGGTGTTCCCGCTGCAGGGATCCCCTAGAATACTACTGGGATGGGCATCCATAGCAACCCACTGACAAACCCTAGTCGGTCAGCAACACGGCTTTTGTAACTACCGCACTCTGTCCAAGCCGGTCAAAAGCCTGCAAACTGAGTAGATAGGAGCCGGGCAGCAAACCCAAAGGGGGGCGAATACTGAAACGGGTTGTGCAAGACACCTCACCAGACAAACAATTCACCTGGGCTGCCGATAGCGTCTGGACCGCGATCCCCGACCATGACACCTGAAAGGCCATCTCCGCCGGGATCCGCCCCGGCACTGCTACCGAAACCGCAAGTTCCAAAAATCCATTTCGACTCACGGCTGCAGGAATGTCACTACTGGTGATCAGAGGGGGTAGAGGGGTGCTGGCCGTCAAGGCATCGGCCCCGCAACCGGTAAGAGCCAACCCCAGCAAACCCAGCAGCACTCCTGATGGTTTGGATCCCGGTTTCATCTGTGCCTTCAGTCTGAGCATCGCCGATCCCAGTATAGGTGGGGTGAGCTATATTCTATTCTTAGCGCCAGTTTGGAAAAAGATTAAAGATCTACTCCATATGTAGTGTCAACCTAGATATTGACCAAGACCATCTGCTACAGTGAGGCCCATAACCTGTTGAGCAGCCTGGCTATGGAAGAGGAGTTAAAAGCCTTGCGGGCGCGTGTGCGCAACTTGGAGCGATCCTTGGCAGAATCGGAAGCATTGTCGTTGCAGCAGATTGAGTGTACCCATCGCCTAGAGCATCAACTCTTGGAAGTGCAGGCTCAACTCCAAGAACGGGAGCAAGCCCTGCAAGCTTGTCGGGAGGAGCAAGCCCTTTTGGCACAGCGGCCCACTACAGAGGCCTTTCAGCTGCAACAGCAGCATATTGAAGAACTGCAAAACCTGCTCTGGGAAATGGAGCGCCGCCCCACTCTGGAGCACTACCAGATTTTGCAACAGCAACTGCAAACCAGTCAGGCTGAAATTGAGATGCTCAAGTCTGAGTTGCAAAGGCGGGTCGATCCAGCTCGTTTTTATCAACTGCAGCAGGAGCTTGCAGAGCTCAAACAACACGCCAACCAGTTGGGGGAATACGCCATCAGGCTGCCGCAGGTGGAGCTTCTCCAAGCTCAGTCGCAACTGCGTCTCCAAGAGCTAGAGGAAGAGAAAGCTCACCTACAAGCTCAGATCCAGGAGCTCGCCGGTCGGCCCTCTGTGCAGGAGTTAGAAGCCCTGCGGCAGGAACTAGAGGCCACCCATCGCCAGGCGGAAGCCGAATGGCAACACCTGAAAACTGCTTTAGAAACCGAGAAAGCAACCATGGAAGCTGACCTCAACGCTGCCCGCCAGCGCATTCGCGAATTGGAAGAACGCCCTACCCTGGATCAATGGACCTGTCTGCAATCGGAGCTGGATCAGCTACGCCAACAAGCCTCTTTTGCTAAGGCCGAGCGGGCTACCCTCCTGGAAGAGTTGCAACAGAGCCAACAGCAGCAAGCGGCCCAAGCGCAGCAGATAGCAACCCTGGAATCGGAACTGGCGGCGCTACGGCAATCCTCATCTCCGGAGTTGGCTGCTGCTCATGCAGAACAAAGTGAACGGATTCTGGCTCTGGAGCATGAACTTGAGGTGCTAACCACCCGATTGAATACCCTGCAAGCTGAGCGGGATGAGCTGATCCAAGAACTCAGACAACGGCCAACGCTGGCCCAATGGGAAGAAGTGCAGCACCAGTTGCAGGAACTTGGGCAACGCCCAACTCGAGAAAGCTACGAAGAAGTGCAACGGGCCCGGGAAGTGGCTGAGGCCCACTATTTGGTGAGCAAGAAGCAGATCGACAAGTTGCAGCAGCAGGTCATGGCTCTAAAAACCGAGTGTGTGCAGGCTCATGCTTATGCACAAACCCAGGAGAAAGAAGTGGCTTTGCTCCAGCAGCTCAAGCAGGAGCTAGAAGAACAACTGGCCAATTTGCGTCAGCAATCCCCTGCCTCTGTTTCACCCTCTCTGGAGGTGGTCGAACCCCGATCATTGGTATCTCGTCCCGGCTGGGATCCAATTCATGCTGAGCAGGTGACCTCAAAACCCCTGGTCGCTGCAGTGAAATCGACGGGGAACCCGCACATCAGCTCCAGCGGAACCTCTCCAACACCCCCTACAGGGATCCCTCCCCTGACGCTGGAGGAGCGAGAAGATCGGGCGGAAAAATTGCTGAAACGCTCTGCTTTGGCAGCTGTTACCGGACAACGGCCCGTAGCAGAGGGTGGTCGTACCTCCCGCAGCCGCATTGAGCTACCAGCTTTTGTGCAGCGGCGACCCTACTAGGTCTGCCATTCTTTCGGATCCAGCGGCTCTCCGGCTTGAAAACGGGGCCATGCCCAGCGCAGCAGGGATCCCATTTGGGCATGAAAGCGAGGCGGAGCAAATTGCAAAGCATGGGCCCGGATCTGCTGCGGATCCCATTCTTGGCGATCTGCCTGCCGTAAACCTTCCACCAGGGCATCCACACTGGCCTCTGGGATGTGGATCCCGGTTTGACCATGGATGACAGTCTCCTGGGTACCTCCCCGGTTAAGAGCGATGACGGGCCGGCCACAGGCCTGGGCTTCTACAGGTACCAACCCAAAATCTTCCACCCAAGGAAACAGCAGCGTGCGGCAATGGGCCAGGAGTTCTTGTAGACGGGCTTGCGGTTGATGGGGCAAAAATTCCACCAAGGGTCCTGCCAATCTTTTCAGACGGGACAGCTCCGGCCCTTCCCCCACAACTAGCAAACGGCGACCCAGCCGTTCACAGGCGGCAATGGCCAGATCCACCCGTTTGTAGGGCACCAGGCGGCCTGCCACCAGGTCATAGTCGGCACGGGGATGGACCACCGGCTCAAACCCCTGCAAAGGTACCGGCGGATAGATAACCACTGCATCGCGGCGATAGAGTTTGCGGATGCGACGGCGAATGTGTTGGGAATTGGCAATCAATAGATCTGGGCGCTGGGCAGCCAGGAAATCCCATTGCCGTAGCCGGTGGAGCAACCATTGGCTAAGCGCATAAGTAAGTCGAAGCCTGGATCTGCTACTCCGTAGTCCTGCCCGTTCCAGGTACAGCTCCCCTTCCTGCCAAAGGTAACGGGTAGGGCTGTGGATATAGCTGAGGTGAAGGGTCTGTTCTCCGGTGAGGATCCCTTTGGCAAACGCATGGCTGCTAGAGATCACGCAGTCGTAGCTCGAAAAGTCAAAGCTCTCGTAAGCCAGGGGCATCCAAGGCAGCAGATACTTGAGGCGGGCATGGTAATCCCGGCGCAGTACCCCTAAGCCTTTGGCCCAACCTTGCAAAAAAGAGGTGTGAATCTCCATCTCCTGCCAGCTAGGGGGCATGGTGTCAGCCGAGAAAAGACTAACGTAGAGAGGAGCTTGCGGAGCAAAGGCCTTTAACTCCTGGACCACCTTTTCTGAGCCACCCGGCTGGATTAAATACTCATGCACCAAAGCCATGCACTTAGGCCCAAGGGGATCCCTCTCATGTTGAGTTGTGGGGACCATAGGGATTGGGATCCCGTAGCGATTAAAGGCTTTCAGGATTTAACAGCACGCTTCCGCTTACCGATCGGGCCACTCACCTGTTTGGCTTTCTCATCAATCCGCTCATTGATGTAGGCGTAAATCTCCCGGAAGCGGGGCAGAGCTCGCATTTCCAGGCGGCTGCCATCTTTAAGGGTAAGGACCATGTCTCCCCAAGCTCCCAAGCCCCGCGGCACGGTGACCACCTTAGCAATTTCACTGTAGATAATGTCGGAGCGCTCCTTGCCTCCCCATCCCCCAATCACAGTAATGCGACGATTGGTAATGCGATAGTGTACCCAAAGCTTGCGCACCAAAGCCCCAACAAACAGAGGCAATCCAACAAGCGTGGCTCCGATCAAAGAGTTCAGCACCAAATCGCCACTGTGAGGGCCACCCTCAAAAAATACATCCTCTTGCACAGCCATGGCGAGTCTTACCTACAGGTTGATGATGTTAATGATCTTAAACGTTTTCTCAGTTTTTCCCAACAGCCTCAGAACTTGATGGGGGGACGGGGCTGGGTCAGTTTTTGAAGGGTTCGCAGCGAGCAGTAGGTCGCCCAAGCCAAGTGGCCGAATAACAGCAGTACGACCCCGGCCACGGCCATTGCCCCGATATTCCCTAGCCAACGCCAACCTTCCAAACCGGTCACTGCTACCAAAGCCCAAGAAGCTGGGTGTAACATCCCCCCCAGGAGCAAAATTTGGGAAAAAATTTGCCCCACCGCCAGTCGGGATCCCAGCACCACCAAAGCCAGACCGCCACCAATATTCACCAGCCCCATGTTGCCAAGAAAGGCATAGCAAAGATGCCAGGCATACTTTTGTTTGGGAACTTCCTGCCAAGAGACAAAACTCTGCTCCGCCTCCGGAATAGGTTCTGTCAATTCATCAGCGGGGTAGGTTGGGGTGAAAAGATCAGAAGCAGGCAGCAAGGGCTGAACTTGGCTAAGCCAAAGTCCCAGAGCAATGGCTGCCAAAAGCATCAGCAGGCCCGCCTTCACATTCACCTTGCCAGGGATAACCAGCCGGGAGTGAGCCAACATCGCCACTTCTCCATAGAACAATCCGCCTTAGCCTATCTTGTCTTGACTGCCAAGTAGGAAACTATCCCCAATGTTTTACGACCTGGTGAGGTGAACAGGCTCAACCCGCCAGACGTGTACCACAGCGTTTACAAAATTGGGCATCGGCATCGTGCTGCAACAAACCGCATCCTGGGCAAACCTGTTGCACCAAGTTGCCACTTTTCACCAGTTGTTTGACCAAATCCCCCACCTGCCAAGGAATGAGAGCAACACCGGTCAAAATCATCAATACCGTCAACAGACGTCCCAACTCAGAACTGGGGGTGAGATCTCCAAACCCCACTGTAGTCATGGTCACAACAGAGAAGTAAAAAGCATCTAGAAAGGTAGCAAAGGCAGTCGGGTTTACTGGATGTTCCACCTGGTAAATTAATCCTGAATAAACAAAAATAATCGAAAACAGGGTAAAAAGAATTCGTAGCAAAATACGGCTATCAGAGGAGATAACCGTTCCGAAGAAAGTTTTTCCCTCCACAAAGCGCAACAGTCGCAGAATACGGAACCAACGGAAAATACGAATAAAGCGAATATCGGTCATACCGCTAAAGAAGGGCAGGATGACCAGCAAATCAATCATGGAATACAAGCTGAAGAGGTAGCGGATTTTCTGGGGAGCAGTAGCAAAACGCAAGAGGTACTCCAATAGGAACAAGCCAAGAATCACTCGATCCACTCTTTCCAGCCACAGACGCACCTCGGCGGGTATGGGGTAGGTTTCCACCACGAAGAAGACAGCTGAACAAAAAGCCAAGAGTGTCACCAGCAAGTTGACCCAGCGACTTTCGGGGGTATCTTGGTCTCCCCAGTAGCGCTGGAGGATACCGGGGTGAGCAACCTCAGTTGGGAGGGGAGGGAGAATGGTCACGAACGGAATCCGGCTACAAGAAAACTGGCCTTTTGGCACACACTGGATAAAGACACTTTTTTGAAAACCGATGTTGCCTCCCATCGTACTGGCTTCACAATCTGCTGCCCGCCGCCAACTGCTGGAAGCTGCCGGGATCCCCTACCGCGTGCAACCCAGCTATTTTGACGAAGGGCAAATTCAACTGACGGATCCGGTGCAGCTGGTGCAGAAACTGGCGTTAGCAAAAGCAGAAGTGGTGGCGGCTCAGCAACGGGAGGCTGTTTTGGTGTTGGGGGCTGACTCGGTGCTCTATTTTCAGGGAGAGATCCTCGGCAAGCCCGTTGACGCAGCGGAAGCAGAACGCCGCTGGCGACAAATGCGAGGCCAGGTGGGAGAACTCTATACCGGCCATGCCCTGGTGGATACGGCTCAGGGGCGTCGCCTCGCCCATTATGCTGTAACACGAGTCTTTTTCGCTAAGCCCAGCGATGAGGAAATTCGCGCCTATGTGGCAACGGGTGAGCCCCTAGCCTGTGCCGGCTGTTTTGCCATTGATGGTCGTGGCAGCTTGTTTGTGGAGCGCATCGAAGGTTGCCACGGCAATGTCATTGGACTGAGCTTGCCGCTGCTCAGACGCATGTTCCACGAGTTGGGCTACTCTCTTACGGAAGCCTGGCAACTCTAGTCGGTGTCCCTTGACTAGGAAACGGTTGACGCTTATGCGGCTAACGCTACACCTATAGCGGGAGATTCCCCGTTCCCGGAGTTTGAGCGACGAGATGCCCTGCAGAGCACCCCAGACCCTCTGCGGGGTCATGCTCAACCCGGCGCGCCCCACACCGCGCATTCCTCAGCACTAAGAGGGTGAGAGGCAGATCTCCCAGGAGTTGGAGAAGGCTGTGCTGCGGTAGGATTGGCGTAGCTCACCCATCAAGATGTTGTTTCAGCAAATCATTGGCCAATTTGGGATCGGCTCGCCCCTGGGTTTTCTTCATCAGTTGCCCCACAAAGTAGCCGAAGAGCTTGGTTTTGCCACTGCGGTATTGCTCTAGCTGTTCAGGGTTCTCGGCAATCACCTCGGCGAGCATCTTTTCTAGGGTGCTGCTATCGGAGATTTGCGTCATCCCCTTAGCCTCCACCAATGCCTGGGCCGACCCGCCTTTTTCTAGTAGCTCCGGCAGAATCTCTTTGGCAATTTTGCTGGAGATGGTGCCCTTATCAATTAGACCAATCAGCTCCGCCAAGGTTTCCGGCTTCAGGGCAATGTCAGGGTAGTCCAGCTTGTGGGTGTTGAGGTAGCTGGCAATGTCGCTCATCATCCAGTTGGCAGCAGCTTTGGGGTCAGCACCGGCAGCAATGGCGGCTTCAAAGTATTCGGCGGTATTGCGTTCATCGCTGAGATAACGGGCATCGTACACCGACAGACCATACTCGTTCTGGTAGCGCTGCCGTTTCACGCCGGGGAGCTCTGGCAATTCCGCCTTCCAGCGATCCTTTTGGGCCTCCGTGACACGAATCGGCAGCAGATCGGGCTCAGGGAAATAGCGATAGTCGCTGGATCCCTCTTTTTTGCGCATACTAATGGTGCGCTGGCTGTTCTCTTCCCAAAGGCGGGTTTCTTGCACAATGGGCTCACCGGCTTCTACTGCTTTCACTTGCCGGTTGAATTCATACTCAATCGCCCGTTGGATGGCATTGAAGGAGTTCATGTTTTTGATTTCTACCTTGGTGCCAAAGGTTTGAGAACCGAGCGGACGCACGGAGATATTTACGTCACAGCGCAGGGATCCCTCCTGTAGGTTGCCGTCACACAGACCGGCATAGCGCAGGATGCGGCGCAGCTCCTGGACGTACTCTGCGGCTTCTTCGCCGGTACGTATATCCGGTTCGCTCACAATTTCAACCAGGGGTACCCCGGCCCGGTTGAAATCCACCAGTGAGTAACTGGATCCCGATAGGCGATCACTGCCGGCATGAACCAATTTGCCTGCGTCTTCTTCCATGTGTAAGCGGGTGATGCCGATGCGCTTGCTCCGGCCATCGCTGAGTTGAATCTCAATCCAACCGTGGGTGGCAATGGGTAGGTCGTACTGGGAGATTTGGTAGTTTTTGGGTAGGTCAGGGTAGAAATACTGTTTGCGGTCAAACTTGCTGTAGGGGGCAATGGTACAGTTGAGGGCCAAGCCTGCCTTGACTGCATATTCCAGCACCTTTTCATTCAAGACGGGCAAGGTACCGGGCAGCCCCATGCAGATGGGATCAATCTGGGTATTGGGAGGAGCGCCGAAGGCTGTTGCACTGCTGGAGAAGATCTTGCTCCGGGTGCTGAGCTGGCAGTGAACTTCCAATCCTATTACGGCTTCGTATTGCACTTGGGCAGGGGCAGCAGCAGTCATGGGCACCAGAAGATGACAGTGTACCCATTCTAGTGTCAGAGCCTGGATAAAGTTCTCCTGACCCTGCGCGGGACACAACTTGCTGTTGTCGAGCTGTTACGGCAGTTCCGGCGGCAAAGAAGGGGTTGTTCTCTCCTGATTTTGCAGTTGATTTTTCAGTAAGGTTGCGGCAGCGCGACGGGGCTGGCCCCAAAGCACCTTCTCCTGGCGGTAAATCACGACACCAGGTGGGGATCCCTTGGGTTTGAAAACCTGCTTGGGGTGGGTATAAACCACCGGCACCTGATCGCTAAGGCGACCACGACTAAAATGAGCCGCCAAGTCGGCAGCCGCCTGCAGATCTTCAGGTTCAGCTACAGCCCCAGGGGGCAAACGCAACAACACATGGCTACCGGGGATCTCCTGGGCATGAAACCACCAATCCTGTTCCTGGGCCAGGTGGAAGGTGAGCTGATCGTTTTGCAGGTTGTTGCGCCCTACCCAGATGGGAAAACCGCTAGGACTGGTGAACCGGTGGGGGTTCACAGGTTCTGATGAACTTTGCTTCGGGGAGGGGCGCTCCGGGCCGGTTAAGTAGTGTTGCTGGATCAATTCCGCTTCGATTTCTTTGAGGGTGGCCAGATCTTGCGGATCCCGGTAGGTTTCTAGATGCAGCAGGGCAGATTCCACCTGTTCTAGGTAAAGGATTTCTTGATGGACACTTTCTAGCAGGGGCAGGACGGCTTCTTGGGCCCGTTTTTGCTTGCGGTGCTTGCGGTAGTAGGCCTGAGCGTTGAGGATGGCATTTTTCTCAGGGTCAAGCGGGATCCGAATGGTTTGACCCGTTTCAAAGTCCGGCAATTGGATGGAATCCAGGCCTGGTTGCCACAGGTGGAGGTGGGCCATCAGCAGATCGGCTGCCTGTTTTGCTTTTTCCGCCTCGGCAGAGCCGGCCAGCATGGCTTGGAATTGCTGACGCCGTTGGTAGAGCTTTTTGAGCAGAGCGGAGAGCTTTTGCAGCAGCCGGTGGCGTTCTCGCTCAAAAGATTCTCGCTCCAGCTGAGTTTGATAGTAGGTTTCCAGCAGCCGGTGCAAATTCTCTTGGGGGGCAGCAGCCAAGGGATCCCTGCCAGTTGAACTCCCTTGCCCTCTCCAGCCCAGGACGGTATAACCTGTCGGAGTTAGGGCCGGTTCAAAACGGTTCTGCTCCAGACGAATCAGCCAGTCCTGCCACATCCGAAACAGGGCTTGCCAAGCTTCTGAGGTCAGCCGATCACTGGGGGTTTCCGGTGGGATCCCAGCTTGCCAGCACATGGCTTCTGCCAAGTGTCGACTCAGGCCGCGATAGGAACGGAATAATCGCTGGCTGATGGGACCAGGGATCAAGGCTACCCGTTCCTGCCATTGTCCAAAGGGTTCTGCAGAGGTTGGAATAGGGTCGGTAAGGGCAGGGGGAGCCTCATAGGGTAAGCCCGGCTGCACCGGCCGGACCCGGGACTGGCGTTCACTCACCCCATGACCACTGGCCAAGATGATCCCGGCTTCATCCACCAACACGGCGTTGCTGTATTTCCCCATCACCTCCAAATAGAGGTGGCGTCGCGGTGGATCCCCGGGTCGTGGGGCAAAGCGGCAATCCACCACCCGTTCCCATTCCTCCAGCAAAACCAGTTCCGTCAGGGCCAACCCCTTCAGCTGCCGTTGCAGCGGTTGGCTGAATTGAAAGGGATCCGGCCCCTTGGCAGGGGGTTGACAGAGATGAATCCGCGCTGCCTGGGGATGCCAACACAGCAACAGACACAAACGGGCCTTGAGGGTACGCAGACCCAGGATAACGGTCCACAGATCCGTCTGTTGAATCCACTCCACACGGGCCGGTAGGAGGGGATCCCGATTTTCCTCAACACGGGTGAGATCCGCCTGCACAGCCCGCAGTGTGGTTAAATCCACAGATTGCATGGCTTATGTCCTCTCCTCAGACTGGCTGATCGGGTTAGAAGCCCATTAAGCGCGCCACTGTGGCCGGATCGGCCTCAACTCCTGGGTGAATTTGGGTTTGCCCCTGTTGAGTAGCTGTATCCGGATCTTTGAGACCATTCCCCGTCAGAACACACACCACCCGTGCCCCTACCGGCACCTGATCCCGCCATTTCAACAATCCGGCTACGGAAGCCGCACTGGCCGGCTCACAAAAGATCCCTTCTTCTGTGGCCAACAGCCGGTAGGCGGCCAAAATCTCTTCATCGGTTACACTATCTACCCGTCCACCACTGACCTGCACAGCAGCCTTGGCTTTTACCCAACTGGCGGGGTTGCCGATGCGAATGGCAGTGGCCACTGTCTCCGGGTGCTCCACTACCCGATTCAACACAATAGGAGCAGCCCCTGCTGCTTCGAAACCATACAGCCGAGGGCGTTGGCTTGCCTTACCCTGCTGAAAATACTGGCTAAACCCCATCCAGTAAGCAGTGATGTTGCCGGCATTGCCAACCGGAATACAGAGCCAATCGGGGGCATCCCCCAGGGCATCCACCACTTCAAAAGCAGCGGTTTTTTGGCCTTCCAAACGGAAACGGTTGACGGAGTTCACCAAAGCAATCGGATAGTGTTCCGAGATTTGGCGCACCATAGCCAGGGCTTGGTCAAAGTTGCCCCGGATGGCGATGATCTCCGCGCCGTACATCAACGTTTGCGCCAGCTTGCCCTTAGCCACATAACCATCCGGGATCAACACATAAGCTCGCATCCGGCCCTTGGCCGCAAAAGCCGCCGCCGCCGCCGAGGTATTGCCGGTGCTGGCACAGAGGATGGCTTCTGCCCCTGCCTCCTTGGCTTTGGAGACAGCCAGGGTCATGCCCCGATCTTTGAAACTGCCGGTAGGGTTGAGGCCCTCCAATTTCAAATACACCTGGACGTCTCGTCCGATGCGCTGGCTCAAAGCAGGAGAAGGAATCAGAGGGGTATTACCTTCGTGCAGGGTGACAATAGGGGTAGCAGCACCAACAGGCAGCCATTCCCGATAGTGCTGGATCAGGCCAGGCCAAAGTCCGACTTGAGACTGGGGCCCACCCATGCGAGGGGGATGGAGGGGGTTGAGGGTCACCATGCAGCAAGAAAAGGGCAATACCAGAACAAGGTTTGCTTCTTAACTGTAACTGGTTGTGTCGGTGCCGCGAAGCCTTGGAAGAGGGATCCCAGCCAAAACCCTGAGGATGAGCCTAGGCTTGGCTTATGATGATCTAGGTTCTAACGGAGAGATCTATGTCATGATCGAGCCAATTTTGTTGGGGATTGTTCTGGGAATGGTGGTGGTCACCTTGGCCGGACTGTTTGTGGCCGCTTACAGGCAGTATCAGCGCGGCAATAAGCTGGGTTTGTAGAGACTGACTTGGCCTGCTGAGAGCATTTAAGTCCTGGTTGGGAGATTGAGTGTTGAGTGAGGTGGCATGGCAATGCACTGGCTGCACACTGTTGCTGCTTTGCGGGAGCAGGTGGCTGCCTGGCGGGGATCCACAGTCGGGTTGGTACCCACGATGGGATCCCTGCACAAAGGTCATCTCAGCTTGATCCGGCGTTGTCGGCAAGAGTGTGACATTACGGTCGTCAGTATTTTCGTCAATCCGCTGCAATTCGGTCCTAGCGAAGACTTAGAACGCTACCCTCGCACCCTGGAAGCAGATCGCGCTTTGTGTGAAGCTGCCGGTGTTGATGCTGTGTTTGCGCCCACTGCGGAGGAAATGGGGGCAGAGCAAAGCAGTGCCGCCGATCGCACCTGGGTGATACCGCCGGACTCTCTGTTGCAAACCTTGTGTGCCCCCCATCGTCCAGGTCATTTTCGCGGGGTGGCCACCATTGTTCTGCAACTGTTCCATTTGGTTCAACCGCAGCGGGCCTACTTTGGCCAAAAGGATGCTCAGCAACTGGTTATCCTGCAGCGCATGGTACAGGATCTGCAGCTGCCCATTACTATTGTCCCCTGCCCAACTGTGCGAGACCCCGATGGCTTGGCCTTCAGCTCCCGCAATCAGTACCTCTCCGCTGCTGAGCGGCAGGAGGCTTTGGGGCTTTACCGAGCCTTGCGGCGGGGATACGACCACTGGCGATCTGGGGATCCCTCGGCAGCAGGGATCCTAGCTGCAGCCCAAGCGGAACTGAGCCGCTACCCGCACTTGCAACTGCAATATCTAGAATTGGTGCATCCACAAACCCTGCAGCCCTTGCAAAAGGTGGATGACAAGGGCCTGCTGGCCATTGCCGCCTATGTGGGGCAAACCCGCCTCATCGATAACCTCTTGCTGGCCGTTACCCCAGCAGAGGAAACACCACCTTTTGCTACCACCCACCCCAGAGAGCTATCCGGTACTTCTGCTCCCCCCCGCCGCCCTTTGATTGCCATCGATGGCCCGGCGGGAGCCGGAAAATCTACGGTAGCCCGTGCCGTAGCTGCCCAGTTGCAGCTGTTGTACCTGGATACAGGCGCGATGTATCGAGCCATCACTTGGCTGGCACTACAACGAGGGATCCCCTTGGATGATGCTGAGCAACTGACCCAACTGGCTGCCCAAACCCAGCTTTCCCTCAAAAGTGGTGACTCTGCTGTAGAACCCACCCGCATTTGGGCCAATGGAGAAGAGATTACCCAAGCCATCCGTTCACCAGAAGTCACCCACTGGGTATCGCAGGTGGCAGCAGTGCCAGGGGTACGACAGGAATTGGTGAAGCGGCAGCGCAGCATCGGACGGGATGGAGGAGCTGTCTTGGAAGGGCGGGATATTGGCACCTATGTCTTCCCCGACGCGGAATTAAAGGTCTTTTTAACGGCTTCCGTGGAAGAACGAGCACAACGGCGACACAATCAGCTACGGGCTCAGGGGCAACAGGTGACCTTGGAAGAATTGGAAGTGCAAATCCAGCAGCGGGATCGCCGTGATAGTGAACGGTCGATTTCTCCCCTGCGCCCTGCCCCGGATGCGATTTTGATCGATACCGATCACCTCAGCCAGACAGAGGTTCAAGACAAGATTGTCAGCCTCTATCGGCAGCTGTTGGCCCGCTCCGGCACACCCTGTTTTGATCAGTAGGGTTCAGCTCTGATCCCAGGTTGAGTGCCCTGTCCTGGCAAAGCCGCTAAGGTGTTGAGGTGTGTCTGTGTCGAGCTGGCCACATCTGTCTTGATCTGCCCTGAACAACCTGCATGGTTAACACACTTCTGTTGGTCTTCCTGCTCATTCTTTCAGGGGTCTGTTCTGGGGCAGAAACAGCCATCACGGCCATGGACAACTTGCGCTTGGAATCCCTAATCGAGGAACAAGGGGACCCCCAAGGTTTGTACCGCTTGGCCCAGCAGCAGCGCTCACGGCTGATTACCACCCTGCTACTGCTGAATAATTTTGTCAATATTGCCATTGCCGCCTTGGCCACGACGATTTCCATTCAACTGCTAGGACCCCAGTTGGGGGCCTTGGTGGCAACCGTGCCAGTAACCATTCTGGTGCTTTTATTCGGAGAGATAACCCCCAAATCTTTGGCGGTGAGCCATCCCCTGGCTGTACTCCGCTGGGTGGTGTGGCCCGTACATACCCTGTCGGTGCTACTGCGCCCTTTTACTCAAGCATTTGAGTGGATTGTCGGTAAGTTCTTTAATCTGTTGGAATTGTCCCCCTTGACAGCAACAGCTTCCCTCAAGGATTTGGAGCTTTTGATCGATGTGTTAGGGCAGCGGGGGCTATTGGATTGGCAAAAACGGCGCTTGTTTCGGGGAGCCCTAGCGTTGGATCTGATCCAGGCGCGGGATGTGGCCAAGCCGAGGGTCAAGATGGAGACAATCTCCCACGATAAAACCCTGCAAGATGTGGTGAAGCTATGCCTAGAAACGGGTTATTCCCGCATCCCGGTGCAGGGAGAATCTAAGGATGAAATCGTTGGCGTCATTCATCTGAAGCAAGCCCTACGCCATCTGGAGCAAAAGGGGAACGAAGCCGTGACCAAGGCTATGTCACCGCCCTTTTTTGTGCCGGATACCAAGCGGATTAGCCTGTTACTTAAAGAAATGCTGCGTTCTCGCCAACATCTGGGCATTGTGGTGGATGAGTTTGGCGGTACTACCGGCTTGATTACGCTGGAGGATATCTTGGAAGAATTGGTGGGAGATATCTACGACGAGAGCGACCTATCCCCGCTGCTGTTGCAACGACAGCGGCGACAAAACTCCTCTTGAAATTCCAGCCACCTGGATATCCCACGCCAAGGGCTCACCCCATCTCTGGGGGCTCCCCTGTTGGCGTGTCTGCAGATTCGAGCGGGGTTAACTCGACGTAGCCAGGATTGACGGGGTAACGAGCCACAAAAAAGATCCAGAGGCTGTGGAGGCCAAGGGCCAAAGCCCATCCCCCCAAGAGGGGCACCAACCACGGCCAGTCTGCTTGGTAAAGCTGCTGAAAAAAGACCAACCCAGAACCTACGCAAAGAAACACCGCAATATGAGCAGCATAGGTATAGCGGTCATCCAACTTGCGAAACTCGGGGTCTTGGCGGGAAGGTTTACGGGGCCAGCGAGGAGGCATGAGAGCAGCAATCCAACAACGCAAACTCTCTCTAGTCTAGATTCTCCGGTCGAGAGGAGCTATTCCAGGGATCCCTAACCCTAGCTTTGAAGGGGAGCCGCTTGCACCGGATGCTTGGCTGTTTGGGCGAAACCATAGTCGTACTACCCGTTTACCCAGCCAGTAGAGCAACAGGCCCAGCAAAAGTACCGCCAGCCACGGGGCCAGCACCGCCACCACCGCTAGCAGCACAGACGTGATATTTTCCGTGGTGGCCAGCAACGGATTGCCCAAGCCTGCAGTGGTTGTGGTGGAAACCAAACGCAGCACATCGGTTGTCCCCTGGGTGATGCCGGCAGCCCCACCCCCCAGGATGGCCGCCAAAGTCCAGCGCAGTAGGGGGCTGATTGCCTCGATATCGCCGATGGTCGCCGACATGACGAGGATCCCGGCCACTATCGCCACCGGTGTTGCAACGACATCCAGGAAGTTATCCACCCAAGGTACATAGTAGGCAGACACCTCCAGAAAGGTAGCCACCGCAACAACCATTAAAGCCGTATCCGAGCCAATCCAGTGCAAATCCTCGGCCAGCTGCAAATGCCCAGAGCGAACGGCCACGCTCATCACCAAGAGGGGGACAAAAATGCGAAATCCACAGGCGGCACTCAGCCCCAATCCTAAGAAAAGTGTTAGTAGGCTTTCCATCCAACGGCCTCTCGTTACAGGAATGCTCTGCTTGCCCTCCCCTACTGTGGCTGAGGTGTTGAGGATTCCTGCCCATGCTTTTCCCATTGGGATGCTTCACAGGGAGGTTGGGACAGACTTGTGGGGCCATCTCGCCAACCACAGCTGGGAGGATTCATCTCCTCTGGCGGGGCCGCAAACTCCATGGGCAAGCCATCAGCGTACAGATGCAGATCAAACCAAAAGGTAGAGCCCTGTTCCAGCTTGCTTTCCAGATGAATGCGGCTGTGGTGTTTCTCCAAGATATTACGGACAATAGCTAGCCCCAAGCCGGTGCCTTCTAACGTGTGGACGCGGTTTTCCACTCGGACAAAACGATCGAAAATACGCTCTTGGTCTTCGGGGGCAATGCCAATCCCCGTGTCGGCTACCGCCACCCGTACTGCCTGCAGGGATCCATCCGGCTGAGTGACCACATGGGCATGTAAACTGACGGACCCACCTGAAGGGGTGAACTTGAGGGCATTCCCCAGCAAATTGGTGAGCACCTGCAGCAGCAGATCGTAGTTGCCCCACACCAGCGGCAGAGCTGGATCCACGAATTTCCGCAGGTGAATGCCTTTGTCGCGGGCCTGGAGCTGGTGGGTGCGCAGAGTTTGCTCAATCACTGCCGAAATGTCAATGGCCTCGAAATGGTACTGTTTGCCAGATTCCAGGCGGGAAAGATCCAGAACATCATTGACTAAGCGGGTGAGGCGATCCGTCTCACGGTTGGCAATTTCCAGGTAATTTTGCCGCTCGGCCGGGGAAAGTTGCTCGCCGTATTCATAGAGGGTTTCGATAAAGGATTTGATGCTGGAGAGGGGGGTGCGCAGCTCGTGGCTGATGTTGCTGATAAATTGTGCTTTTGCCTCGTTCAACTCTGCCTCACGGGTGATGTCTTGTACCGTCATCACAATCCCCTTGAGATTTTGCCGCCGCGGATCTGAAACCGGCGAGAGCATCACTCGAATGATGCGGGTGGTAGGGCCACTGAGGTTAACGCGAATTTCCTCTGCTTCTTGCTCCCCACGGGCAATTTGCAGCAGGGGGCGCGCCAGTTGCATGCGCAAATCTTCTGGCAGCAGCTCCGGCAATGTTTTTCCCAGTACCGGCTCTCCTTCCCAGCCAAACATGTGTGAGGCCGCCGGGTTGAGTAAAAGTACCCGGAACTCGGCATCCAGAAGAATGGCTGCATCGACAATCGAGGAGACCAAGGTTTCTAACTTGGCCTTGGCGGCTGTCAGTTCTTCGATATTCTGTTCTTCGTAGCTCTGCAACCGCTCTGCCATCTCATTAAAGCTATCGATCAGCTGGGCTAGCTCGCCGCCAAAGGGCAGATCAATGCGCTGTCTGAAGTTACCCTTGGTAATCTCCTGAACGCCTCTGACCAATTCCTTGATGGGTTGGGTGATGGTGAGAGCATTCACCACCGAACCCAGGATGGCCAAGACCCATACCGCCAAAAACACCCCAATGGAGACTTCCCGCGCCAGCTGACTGGAGCGCATCAAGGTAGGGTTAGGATTGATACCCAGGCCCAGGGTCCCCAAAAATTGCCCATCCTGATAGATACCGACAAAAATATCCGTGACACGCCCGGCAGGACTGAGGTGGGTGCGAACCAACGGCTGACCCTCTGCAGGGGGGCGATTGTCCGGCAGTTGAATGCGCCGGGTCAGGCTGAGGGAGGTTTTGACCTCTTGATTGGAAAAGGGGATGCCATAGTAAATGTCCCCATTCGGATCGGCATAGAGCAAATAGCGAATGCTGCTGGTGCTCTCGAAGTATTGCCGGGAGAGTTGGGCCACTTCACCCATGCGATCCTCGGCAATCAAAGGCGCCACATTGGCTGCCAGGAGTAAGCCCAGATCTCGACCAAAGCGGGTCTCATTAAACTGAGCATCCTGCTGCACATTGCTGATGGCCCAGAAGGTGAAACTGCTCACCACTAACGACACTACCAAGGTTGCCACAAAGAGCAGCTGGGTCTCTAAGCGCAGCTTTTGTTTCCATTGCCCCCACCAGCGTCGCAGGGATCCAATACCCTCTGCTGTCGGGATCCCTGCTTGTGCAGGCAAGGGTTCTGCAGAAGCAACAGAGGCCGGCTCAGCAGTTTTGACCGTTGGCTCAGAGGTGCTGACAGAAGGCATGAACCTAAGATGAACCGAAAGTAAGCAAACATGGAGAATAATGTCGCCACCATTCTGACATGGGTGAGGAAGCCCTTTAGGCCCTGAGCAAGCTTTTCCGAATACCCTCACGGGTGTCAATCGCCGGAGCTGGTGGAGGACCCGCGGGAGAGCACCCTTGCTGCTTCCCAACGCCGCAAATCTCGAGCAATGTCTAGAGGGGTAAGGCCGTAGCCATCCTGCTCATCAATTGCCGCACCCTGCTCCAGCAACAGTTTGACAACTTCTGGGTTGCCCGACCATGCCGCAAAATGCAAGGGGATCCCACCCGCTCCAAAGCGCGCATTGACCTCAGCCCCTGCCTGTAGGAGAACCTTTGTGACCTCCGGATTACCTCTACGAGCAGCTTGGTGCAGCGGATAAGCCCCGCCCCAGTCGGGTTGGTTGACCTGGGCCCCATGCTTGAGCAGCAGTTGAGCCTTGCGGCCGCTTTCTACAAAAAACAAGGCGTTTTTGCCCTGCTCATCCACCCTATTGGCATCTTTACCCAGCCAAAGGGCCAGTTGTAAGCGCAACAGGTTGGTTTGAGCAAAAACAACGGGATCCTCCGCTAGGGTATAACCGTAAACCATCAACCCGCCCACCAACAGGGATCCCAAGCCCATACTGCAACCCCAGCCCCGGCGCCCCATGGTTGCTACTCCCCAAAAGAAAGAATGATCACTCCCCGCGGGGGCAGTGCCTGAGCCGAGAGAATCAGGGGGTTACTGACCGCAGGCTGGATAGCAGCGGCAGGAAATAGGCTGAAAAACTCCTGCAGCGGCACCAGCTCACATTGCTCGTCTGCAGCTGCAGTGCGATACATAGTGGGGATCACCAGCTTCGGTTGCAGTGCCTCAATAGCAGCTTTGGCTGCGGCCGGGTCGTAGTTTTTCGGACCACCGCCAACCGGCACCAGCATCACATCAGGCCGAGACAATAAGATCAACTGTTCCCGTGTAATCGGGGCTGCTGCTCCCCCCAAATGGACAATGTCAATCCCGGCCATGGTCCAGCGCCAACCCACATTCACCCCAAAGCGAGGCCCACGCGGCATGCGCACCCCTTGCACCCGGATCCCCTCAATCCGATAGTCCCCTGGTTGGAAGAGCACCTTGGGGTTGCCGGGCACCACATCCAAAGCTCCCTCATCCAAGAGGCGGCTGCTGAGTAGCACCAGATCGGCAGGAACTTGCGGGGCAGGGTAGCCGGCTGTACAGCCAAGGGGGCGAAAGGGATTCACCAAAAAGCGCCTTCCCTCCGCCTCAAACAGGACACAACTGTGGTGGAGCCAGGTCAGTTGCAGCCCCTCCAAGCTAGGGGCAGAGGTGAATTCTATGGGTGCCGGTACTTCTTGCCCACCCGTTTGGGCAGCGACCCTTAGCCCCCCTGTCATTGATCCCAGCAGGGCAGCCCCGGCTTGTAACAATTGACGGCGATTCATGGGCAAGGGATCCCTGACGGAACAACAGCTACTTGGGAGGGTGCCTCCGATGGGTTCCTTAGCTTTCTTCGGTCTTCCTGAGTAGAAGCTGCAACTTTGGCTGTGCGCAGAAAGTTGTGCAACAGCCGTTTGCCTTCTCCAGTCAAGATACTCTCCGGATGAAATTGCACCCCCTGGATGTGGGGATAGAGACAGTGGCGCACCCCCATGATGATTCCATCGGCAGTTTGGGCTGTAACTTCCAGCTCGGCAGGGCAGGTAGACGGCTCAATCACCAAGCTGTGGTAGCGAGTGGCCGTGAAGGGTTGGCTTAAGCCCTCAAACACCCCTACCCCCTGATGGTAAATCTCTGAGGTTTTGCCGTGCATCAGCTGCGGAGCAGACACGATCCGGCCTCCATACACCTGCCCAATACATTGGTGCCCCAAACACACTCCCAGAATCGGTAAGAATGGCCCCAGCTCCCGAATCAGATCCAGCGAGATACCAGCCTCTTCGGGGCGTCCTGGCCCCGGAGAAATCACCACCGCTTGCGGCTGCATCTCCCTTAGCTCGGCAACCGAGAGCTGATCGTTGCGGAAAACCTGTAGATCGGCTCCCAACTCCCCCAAGTATTGCACCAAGTTGTAAGTAAAGCTGTCGTAATTGTCGATGACGACCAGCACGATGACATCCGAAGACGGCACCCTATTTTAGCACTGCCCAGGCGATTGCCTGACCCGGTGCGCGGCAAGCCCCGCTCTACTGCTGCGCGGGAGCAAGCTAACAGGGCGAGGAAGGATAGCGCGGACAGCGTAGCCGTCCTTGTCTTTGGTTTTTCAGCCTGGCGTCTGCTGGTATGGTCAAACCATGCAAC
>CALFBB010000036.1 GCA_937944885.1 uncultured cyanobacterium | reverse complement strand
ACATACTTGAGGGGTGACCCTCCGGTAACCTAGCTCGGTGCCAGGACCCTATCTCAGACCCTATCTCACTTCACTCCCTGCCCCCAAAGGCGGGGAGTCCTCTTTAGCTACACTTCCCCACTCCCCCCTCATTGATTCCTCTCCGTACTCCTCTTCTGTTGAGCTCTACGTAAGAGTGCTGTGCGCTCAAGGCGGTTGAAGATGCGGGTGATTAGTTCTGGCCCCACAATCGGTTTGCTGACGAAATCATCTCCTCCTGCTGAAAAAACTTGTTCAACCGTCTGAGGTTCTGTGTGGGCTGTTAGAAATAGGACTGGAATCCAGCTCCAATAGGGATCGTTGCGCACAACCTGGCAAAGTTCAATTCCACTAAATTCTGGTATCTCTATATCCAAAATTAGAAGTTCTGGCTGGATTTGATTGAGCTGCTTCCAAAAGTCTTTTGATTCAGAGAGAGTATGAACCTCTAATCCCCAGGGATTCAAAAGCCCGTCTAGGGCAGCTAAAATGGATTTATCATCGTCGACAGCGAGAATTTTAACCTTTCTTAGGTTTGAGCTTTTGTCTTTCTCATTTGTTTGGGGATTTAGTGGATCTAGTTGGGCTTTCAGGGTATCCAAGATTCTCTCAAAGGAAATAGGCTTTTCCAGGAGAATGTGTTGTCCAAGACGGGAAGTTTCGATTCGCGTGAGTAGATCGGCTCTCTCTGCTAACAAAATTAGGGGTATAGGGGCATGCGAGATGTGGGATCTGCTCTGCTTGAAGTGGGTGAGAACAGTTATAGGGTCAGTATCAGGGATTTGGTCTAAGTCAATGATCCAGGCGGAAGGTGGGGGGGTGAAGGCCTGAGGATGGTTTAAAGCTTCAAGGTTTGAGATGGGCTTGAGCTTAAAGCCGTGTTCTGTAGCTAAGGTTTGGAAAGGAGAGGATGTGGCTTCGCTCCAATAGGCTGCAATCACAGGGAAATTGCTGTGAGTAGCGTCAAATGATTCAAAGGTTTGCCTAAGAGCTGTTATTGTTTTTCTTAAATGTTTAAGCTGGGATCCACTGAGTTGTTTGGTGTGCAATTGTTCTTCAATCTGGTGAGCTAGATCTGAGCCTTGAATAAAACCAAAGGTGCCCAAAGAACCTGCCAATTTGTGAGCTTCTGCTGCGGCTTTCTGGCGAATTATTTCTAGTTTGGGATTCTGGCCGATATCACTAGAAAGCTGGGCAAGATAATCTTCTAAGGTTTCTAGCCGCTGCCGGTGCTGGGTACGATACCGTTGCCAAGTTTTGGCCAAGGCCTGTTGGGTACGTTGCTGTTTGGAAGTTTGATTTTGCTGTTGCTGTGCTTGTTCGGTGGTGCTTGAGTTCTCCGGTGGAGCCTTAAGGCGGTACCCCAAGCCATAGACTGTTTCAATGACATCCGGTGCAGCGGCTGACTTTAATTTGTGTCGTAAGCCCTTAATGTGGGCACGCACGGTATCTGTCCCTGGGGGATCCTCATAGGTCCAGAGGTGATCGAGGATGGCACTTTGGCTGAAGACTCGCTGTGGATTGCGCAGAAACAGTTCTAGAAGAGCGTATTCCTTGGGGGTGAGGTGAAGGGGGGTATCGGCAAAGCCAACTTCACAACTGCTGGGATCCAACCATAGCTCTCCCCAGCTCAGAATTGGTTGTTGGGCAATTTGACCGCGCCGTAGGAGGGCACGAATGCGGGCGGCCAATTCTGCCATTTCAAAGGGCTTAACTAGGTAATCGTCGGCTCCGGCATCTAAGCCTTCTACTTTCGTCTGACTGTGGTTGTGGGCGGTTAAGAGCAGAATAGGCTGAGTGTACCCTTGGGCGCGTAGGGCTCGGCACAGTTCAATGCCATTTTGGTCGGGGAGACCGACATCCAACATCAACAGGTCGTAGGGGTAGATCTCTAGGTAGTCTTGAGCCTCTTGAGCATCACGGGCAACATCCACCACGTAGTAATCTGCGCTGAGGGCATCGACAACAGCGGTGGCCAAGCTGGCTTCATCTTCGACCAAAAGGAGCTTCACGCCGGGATCCCTGGGGGTAGAGTTTCACAAGTCCTTCACATCTATTTTCTACTTTAGAGTCACTGTACATACCTGATTCTGGTCTGCCGTAATCGTTTCAGAGGGGTTTGACCCTAGTTTTAGGGAAACTCATCTGGATCTGGGTTCAGTAGGCTAGGGGAAATTGGGGGTTGCAGTGCTGTGCCGGTATGCAGAGGTTGCACGCAAGGATGGTTTGTCGATGTCTCTGTTCAATGGGAGAGCCCTCGAGCAGCAATTGCTTGCCAAGGGTATGGTCAATCAAAGGCAGTTGGCCTTGGCAAAGAAGCTACAGCAACAACAGGTGGGGCCATTACTGGTGATTTTGTTGCGGCTCCGGTTTATTGACCTTGACCAGATGAGGGAGCTAATCAGCAGTTATTCTGTCTCTTGATACAGTTTGCTATGCACAGTTACTTTTTTTGAATGGTTTCATTCGCTGCACTCTAGCGAATCTCATGGTGTCTACAGAAGTTGATGTTGCGGAAGTTTATGAGGCGGCTCGGTTAGCAGCTCTCCATCGCTATGGGATCTTGGATACTGCTGCAGAGCCTGTGTGGGACAACTTGTGTCAGTTGGCGGCTCAAGTTTGTGAGGCACCGATTGCCTTGATTGGTTTTATCGATCAGTCCCGGCATTGGTTTAAAGCTACTTATGGTTGGAAGGTTGAAGCCTTGCCACGGGAACAGTCCTGGTGCGCGCAGGCTATTTGTCGCCCCGAGCCGCTGCTGCTAACTGATTTGGATCAGGATCCTCGCTATCAGGAGCATCCCCTGGTGGCCAGGGATCCCCATATTCGTGCCTATGCCAGTCAGCCTTTGATCGATGAGGAGGGCTTTGTGCTGGGCACGTTAAGTGTCATGGATTGGCGGTCACGGCAGTTTAGTTTGTCGCAGTTGCGGGGATTACAAACGGTGGCGGAGCAGGTGATGGCGCAATTGCAGCTACGCCGCTTCTGGCAGGTGGAGGAGCCGACTGTGTATCCTCCTACAGTTCCTGGATCGCCCTCGGTAAATGGCAATCAAGAGGTTAGTCAGGGCCGAAAGGCTTGGGATCCCACCTATCCACAGGTTCATCCGGATGTGCGGCGGGCCCACGAACACCTGTATCGCCGCATCGTGGATACGGCCCAAGAGGGGATTTGGGTATTGGATGAGCAGGGAAAAACTTGCTTTGTCAATCGTCGTTTAGGGCAATTGTTGGGCTACACCGCTCCGGAAATGTTGGGGCGTAGCTTGATGGAATTTGTCGAGCCGGATCAGCAGCAGATGGTGGAACGGCTGTTAGCGAGCTCCAATCAATTTTCCCCCGAGCAACTGGAGATTTGCTGGCGGCGTAAGGATGGATCCCGGCTCTGGAGTTTGGTGTCCACCAGTCCGATGCTGGAGGCTGAACAGGAGGGAGGATTTTTGGGTACCTTGTGTATGGTGATTGATATCAGTTTACGCAAGGAAGCAGAGGCGCAACTGCGGCAGGTTAACGAAGAATTGGAACGACGGGTGGAAGCCCGCACCGCAGAATGGATACAGGCTAACCGTGCCTTGGCCGAAAGTGAGGAACGGTTTCGCAGTATTTTTACGGAGGCACCGATTGGGATTGCCCTGATCCAACAACAGGGTCATATTCTGACGGCAAACCGGGCGCTGGCGGAAATGTTGGGGTATGTCAATGCTTCTGAGCTGGTGGGGGTGCACCTGGGATCCCTAGCCCAAGCCGGTCCTGAGTTGACCCCGGAAGAACGGCAGGAGGAGCAAGAGCAACAGGAGCGTCTTGCCCAAGGGGAAATTCAAAGTTATCGGCAGGTGAGGCGACTTTTGAGGCGGGATGGCCGTTGGGTTTGGACACAACTAACCTTTGGTCGTATCTCCACCTCTGACTCGCAAGCCAAGGAGGAGGGCTATGGCCTAGTGATGGTGGAGGACATCACGGAACGACAAGTTCTGGAGAGCATGAAGGATGAGTTTATCTCGATTGTCAGCCACGAGTTGCGTACCCCTCTGACGTCCATTCACGGGGCATTGAGCCTGATGGCCACTGGCAAGCTGGGATCCCTGTTGCCCAAGGGGGAGCGCTTGCTACAAATTGCGGTCACCAATACCGAACGCTTGGTACGCCTGGTGAACGATATCCTGGATCTGGATCGGATAGAAGCAGGCAGCCTGAGCATGGAGAAAAAACCCTGCGATGCGGGGGAACTTATCTGCCATGCTGCGGAAACGATGCGCTCGATGGCGGAGCAAGCGCAGGTGCATCTGGTAACGCAACCGCTATCGGTAATGGTGCAGGCAGATCCTGACCGCATTATCCAGACTCTGACCAACCTACTCAGTAATGCGATTAAATTCTCGCCCGCCGGGGCAACCGTGGAGGTGGGGGTGAAACAACGCCATGCCCATCAGGTAATCTTTTGGGTGCGGGATCAAGGGCGAGGGATCCCGGCGGCGAATTTAGAAACGATCTTTCACCGCTTCAAACAGGTGGATAGTTCCGACTCCCGCAAGAAGGGCGGTACCGGCTTAGGACTGGCTATTTGCCGCAGTATTGTTCGCCAACATGGGGGGCGGATTTGGGCAGAAAGCGAAGTGGGCAAGGGCAGTACTTTCTTTTTCACATTGCCTCTTTCTGCTCCTGAATGAGGCATCCATTTTGTAGTGACTCAATGGGCTAAGACCATGCAAACTTTAACTTCTGGGGATACCACGCTAACCCGTCGGGTTTTAGTGGTGGATGATGAGGATGATATTCGTGAAGTGGCTCAGCTTAGCCTGGAGATTATGGCCGGTTGGGAGGTGTGGGGTGCGCCTTCCGGCAAAGAAGGGATTCGCATTGCGGAAACAACCCGCCCGGATGTGATTTTGCTGGATGTGATGATGCCAGATATGGACGGCCCAACCACTTTCCGTCAATTGCAAGCCAATCCCAAAACTCAAGATATTCCCGTTATTCTCCTAACCGCGAAGGTACGGGCGCGGCTGGTCAAGGAGCAATTTTTACCGATGGGGGTATGTGGGGTCATTACCAAACCCTTTGATGCGACCAAGTTGGCGGATCAGGTGGCCGAAACAGTCGGTTGGGATCTCAGCTCTGAAGGGATCCAACCCTAAAATTCTGGGGTGTGCAGAAATAGCGGCCACAAAAGAGCAGGGTTGATTTGACCCTGCTTTAAGGATAAAGGAGATAGAGAACACTCACCCTGTTGCAGTTGCTGTATCAAGGTACGGTTGCGTTTGTCTGGTTGCGCTTACGGGCTGCTCCTCCCTAGCCACGGCGGTTTCTGCCCTGTTGGCGAGGGGATGCATGGGATTTGAGTTACACGGGATCCCTCAGAGTCCGGTGTTCTATGGGTGATCCTAATCCAAACCGGGTTGATCTTTTTTGCGGAGAACCGCTTAGGGGTTCAAATCTGCACTCTTGCCCAGCCAATCCTTGAGGCGGTGGGTTGCTCGGCAGTCATCCTCGTTGTAGATGAGGGAGCGCTCCAAGAACTCTCGATCTTGGGTTTCTAGCCAGCGGCTGTACCAGTAAATCGACTGTGCCCCATTGGCATCGGGGAGTCGCCACTCAAACCCTAGCCAGCGGGCAATGTTTTTCAGAGAGTAACTCTCGATTGGCAAAACTACGGAGCGCTGCACCCGGTCGTGCAAATCCACAAAACGGTTCAACAGTTGTCGTAGCCGGCGCGGATTGGTATTGTACTGCTGACCAAGGCGTTGACAGGTTTGTACCTCAAATCCGTGAAAGTGATAGATGGGTGCCTCAGGATACTGCTCTATCAGGTGCAAAAATTGTTGCCATATATCTCCTTCTTCTGCCGGAGTTGTAGCCAAGCAACTGTGATAGCGAAACACATCGGTACCCTCAGCCGGCTCTACCACCAGCAGGCCCAGTAGATAGGCAACATTGTGACGGGGATCCGCCTCAATATCAAAGTAAATCTCAACAGGGGCTTTTGGCAAAGGTTCCCGTTGAATCCAGACGGGTTGCTGGGTAAGGGTGGCACAGGCCTGTCGTTTCAGTTGCAGGGCGACAGCGGATCCCAGCTTGGGAATGGCTTGCAGGGTTTCTAGGTGAGCATTGGCCAGATCTTCCACCGACTCGATTCCCGCTTCTTGGAGGAGTGGATAACGGGATCCCGTGACACCCGGCAGTAAGCTCAGGGGTTGGCTAGCGGCATTGAGCTGCCGACAATGTGCCCGCCAATGGCAAAGGTGGCAACGGCTACGAGCCATAAACACCTGCGGCGGATCAGGCTGGTCTAAAGTGAGCAGATACTCGCGGATCAACTGCCGTAGCTGCTGTTGTCGCCGACCCAGATAGAGGGTGTGCCACTTGCCACCTTGCAGAATTAAAATTCCCCGTTTCGGGGTACTCCCTTGCAGAGTGCCCAGCAATTCTGCTTGTAAAGCCAGCAGCAACTCATACTCGGGCTTAGGGCGTTTGCCGATACGAATTTGTGCCGGTAGATATCTTAGGTAGCGTTGGCCTTTGGCCGGTAGAGGTTGATCCTGAAGGATCAAATCGAAGCAGCTGCTCACCCGGATTGCCTGAAACTCTGAGGTGAGGAAGGAATCTGGAGTTGCAGTAGTTGGGTCTGCACTATCTGTAAAGTCTGGGATCCTTGGCAAATGACGGGGATCCTTTGAAAGCTCAGTTTCCAATTCAAGGGCGGTTATATCTACCGCTGCTTCCCGCTCGATAAAAAGTTCTGCCTCAATTTGTCCACCGTAGATGTACCGCAGACCCTGGGACATAGCTGCCAGTACGGCCTCATTTCCGGGGGCAACCTGTTTTCCAGGGAATTGCTCAGCTATTTTGGCCACCAGAGCCTGGCGATCCCGCCGCCACTGCTCCAGCAGATCTTCTGGAGGAAGCTTAGCCTGGATAGGACCCAGCCGATCCAAATAGGGAAGGCGCCGACACCGAAAAAAAGCCAGCAGCTCCTCCGCCTCGATGGAAGGCGGCTGGATTGTTGTAACCTGGAACTCCAACCCCGAACAACCTCAGCTCTGGTGTCATTCTGACATGCCCTTGGTGTTGTGGCCGGACTCTTGCAAGGGGGATGGGCTGAAATTGGGTAAGCCTGTTGTGCCTGTTATCAGGTAGGTGATGAGGTACTCGATTGTGTTGGACTGTTGGCGAGCCGTATCGGCTTGCTGTTGACAGATGAGCTTGAACTGTTCTATCCAAGCGTGGTGCTCCTGCGCCGCCAGCACCTGTCTTTGGACAATATCTTTCAATTTGGCTAGGTCATCCCTAATCAAGTTCATGCTGTCGGTTAAGGTCAGTACCGCACTCACAAGGCGGTCTAGGCGGAAGTCAATCTGGTCGAAGCGTTCTTTGTTTTGCATCTTTAGAAAGTGGTGAACAACAGCGAGACTGAACCCATGCAACTTGTCCTGCCAAAGCTTCCAGTTCCACCTCCTGCTCGGCAGGGGGTCGCCCTCGTCATCTTAGTAAATCTACCTAGTCTAGTAAATCTACCTAGTCTTGTGCTCTCAATCCTCCTGGTGCTGCATATTTATTCACATGCTTTTTACCTGTGCCAACTTGCATCCTTGCATCGGTTCGAGGGAACAACTACCTCACAGGGGAGCAGACTTGACAAAAACATAGTTAACGAGGGGCAAAAAAGACATGAAGAATATATCGAGGGATCCAAAGCCTCAAGCTGAGCTGAACAGCAAGTCTAGAACTGAGAGAACTTGTATTAGATAGGGCTACAACCCAAAAAAATCAGGGCCGGATCCCTCGTAGCTGGGGTTAACCCGCAGGTTGAATTGAGGACAGATAATTTCACAGGTGCGGCACTGAATGCAATTTTCTAAGGACATGGCATGGAAACGGATCCCCTGCTGTTCTTGGATGTGGTGAACTTCCGCGGTGCAGTCAGAAATGCAGGGGGTGGGGCGATGAAGTTTGTCATAGGTGGCGATGCAGCGACGACAGGTTTCGGCATCCCATTCGACGATGTGATGGTTCCCTTCGTGGTAACGCGGCTCGGCAAAAAAGACCGCATCTGGTCGAGAGAAATAGCTGGGTAAAGACTCGAGTTGGGGCACAGCAACAGAAGTAGGAGAGACAAAATCCGCCTGAATGACTGCCTGGGGAGCCTTGTATCCTTTGGGTGGAGGGGCACTGTCGCTTACCCGCCCGGTGAGGAGCGTGTAGGCGCGCAGGGCTTCCCGCCCACGGCGAACCGGGTCTTGCAGACCCAGTTGCAGGGATCCCAGCCAAGGGTGGCCGGCATCCACACTACTGCACACTTTGGGTAAGTACTCCTCCAACAGGCGAGAGTTCTCCAAAAAGGCTTCACGGAAGTAGCGGCTGCGGTACAGATCTTGACCAACCGAGCTTTGCATCACTTCTTGTTGGTAGGCCTCCTGAATCTGCAGATTGCCTTGCAAAAAGCCATCGTGAATCAAGCCTGCCGCCACATAGCCGGTTTCCATGGCCTTATCTACCCCGGCCAAGCTGCCCACATCCAATACCCCAAGTGCATCTCCCAACAATAGGGATCCCTCTACACCAAAGCGGGTGGGCAAACTGTAGTAGCCTCCCTCTGGGATCACGGCAGCCCCGTATTTGAGCAACTTGCCCCCCTGTAGCAGAGATTGAATCCAAGGGTGGCCTTTGAACTCTTGCAAACGCTGCTGGGGGTTGAGATTCGGGTTTTTGCTATCCAGGCCGATGATCAAGCCAAGGGCAAGACGATTATCTTTGAGGCCGTAAACAAAGCCACCACTGAAGCTACCGTCCAAAACTGGGTAACCGAGGGTGTGCCACACCTGTCCTTGCAGGGATCCGGGAATCTGCCAGACTTCTTTCACCCCCACCGACCACAGCTGCGGATTGGGTCGCAGTTGAAACTTCTCAACCAAGTCTTTGGAAATAAAGCCTTTGTCACCAAAGCAGGTGAGGTCGGCAAAAATGCAGTCTTCGTCAATTTGGCCGGAGTCACTGACTCGCACCCCGATTACCCGTTCTCCGTCGTACAAAATCTCATGGGCAGCAAAACCCGGAAACAGATCCAGCGTAACGTTGGGGATCCCTTTGGCTTTTTCTTGCAATTGTTCGGCTAACCACCGAATAACGTGGCTGAGGGTGAGGATAACCTGCCCCTGTTTGCGTAACCCTACTGGAATCACTGCTTCCGGTAAATCCCAGCGCTGCTCCGATCCCAGGACACTGAGATGATTGATTTCCACCCGCCCTTCAATAGGGAAGCCCTGATTTTCAAAGTCGGGAAAGAGCTTAGAAATGATCTGGGGATTGCAGATGGCACCGCTAACGATGTGCCCACCGAATTGCCGGGCTTTTTCCAGAATGGCAATGGAGATCTTGAGGCCGGATAGCTTGGCTAGATCCAAAAGGCGATGGGCCAGGATCAGGTTGGAGGAACTCCCGCCCACCAACAAAAGGTCGTAGCGGATGGCTTCACTCATGCAACAAAGGTTCCCACTAGACGAAATTCCCACCCAGGGACTTTGGGTGCGCTGCTTGTATGCTAGAAGGGCCGCTGTTGAAAGGGCAGAACCTTCACATCTTCTAAAGCCTCTGGCAAAAGCGGTGATATTGGTATTCAAGGTTAAATAGGGAATCAGCCTCACCCGATGGCCCAACAGATGGGGGGAAACCGGCAGGTCCTCGCTCTACGCCGGCAACGCCGCGCAACCGGGGGATCCCATTCTCAAGCTGCTCAACTACCCAGCAGGAGTACTGTTTGCAAGTCGGCAGGGGCACGGGAGAACCTGCCCTCTACCTGGCCCCGCGTCTGCCCGGTCTGGTAACCGAGCAAGCCGGATCCGAAGCGGCTGCGTACTTGGCAACAGGAGTTGCCGGCAGCCAACCTGCGCCCCCATAGCACTGCATGTCCGGGATCCCAGCTGGCTGGTAGAAACCTCAAGTCCGGATCCCCCCATTACAGCAGCATCAACATGATTCCCATCAGCCCTTAGGTCAGTTGCTTGGGGTTGATGGCCGGCGCTGCTCGAGTTTTGCCAGCGGATGATATTCTCTATCTCGACGGTCCTTGCCATTGCCGGATGGCTTGAGTCGTCCCGCTCAGTTTGAGGCCGGCCTAAGGGCGCAGAACCCAAAGTGAGAGACTGGAAAAAAGTGGCTGAGGTAGCTGAGGCAAGAGGGCTGACTTTACCAACCCATGGCGAACGGGCATCCACAGCAGGATTTTGCTTGCCCTACTGCTCCATTTCTCACTCTCTAGGGATCCCTATAGATTGGAGATGAAAAGGGGAAAACAACGCAATGCTTGAGGGATGGGTTTGCCTGATTCTGTTTTTCGCCACCCTCACCCATGGGCTGTCGGGCTTTGGACTGGCGTTGGTGGCGGTACCCCTCCTGCAACCGCTGGTCAGCCTACAGGTGGCAACACCCTTAATCTCCTTGGTTTCAGGGATAATCGTGGTTGCCATGGGGATGCACTACCGCAGTGCCTTGGAGTGGGGATCCCTGCTGCGCTTGGCAGGAGGAGCTACAGCTACTATCCCCCTAGGGGTATGGGCAGCTACCCGCTGGGATGAACGGTGGATTACCCTCATCCTAGGGATTGTGCTGCTGGTGTATGCCGCTTATGGGCTCCTGGGCTTGCGGTTACCGGAGTTGAGATCTCCCCACTGGGCTTGGTTCTTTGGTGGGTTATCCGGTTTTCTTTCAGGAATGGCCAATATCGGTGGTCCGCCTGCCATTCTTTATGCCAACTGTCGCCGCTGGGATCCGGAGCGATTTAAGGGCAATCTGCAGGGACTTTTTCTAAGCAATCTGGGCACTGTTATCCTAAGCCACACCCTACAGGGCAACTACACGCCACAGGTGTTTCAGTTACTGAGGATAGGAATGCCAGCCATTCTGATCGGCTTTGTCGTGGGGCTGTGGTTATCCCATTGGATTAATCCGGTACAGTTTCGTCGTTTGGTCCTGGTATCGTTGGTGGGTATTGGGGGAATGCTTCTGTGGCGCTCGCTGGGCGCCCTTTGGGGCTAAAGCCCAACAGCTTCAGCGAGATAGAAGCCGGATTTCAACCCTATCTCCCACCTGCAAGCCAAGACGAGCAGCCGTGCCCCCCCGAAACTCCAGAACACCATCCACCAACTGGGAACGGGGTGGCCCATAGATAGGGCAAGGTTGGCTGGGGCAGCCAGGCACATCAGCGGCAATGTCCACCACCTCCCCCCGGTAGAGAAAAATGATATCTAGGTTCATCAGGGTGTTAAACATCCAAAAGGAAGCAGGCTGGGGCGGATCGAAAGGAAACCACATACCCCGGTTTTCCGGTAAATCCGTCCGAAACATCAACCCAATACGCTGTTGCTCAGGGGTACGGGCCACCTCTAGCTCAAATCGCTCCCCGGCAAGGGTGACTTCCGCCTCAACCGGCAATTTTTGAGGTTGTCCGGCCGCCGGACGGGCCACGGCTTCCGCCACCTGTACCTGGGCAGAACCACCCTTACCAGAACATCCCAGTCCGGATCCCAGCAACACCAAGGCCAGGCCCAAGTAGGTGGTCATCTTGTCCCATCTCATCTCCTGCCTCCCCTGACTGACACATTCCTGAGCAGGCTTTATCCTAGCGCTTAGCTGCTGCAGCCATAAAGAGAATAGTGGTCAGAAAACCCGGCCATTTGACTTTGACCGATAGTCCTTAAGATCATTACTTAAAGATCATTCTTAGCCTCGTTGCTGCTCAAGGAACGGGGCTTAACCTTGTCCGGTCAGTTGTGTAGTAAGGAAAACCCTTGATGAGCCAGTACGAGCCGGAAAACCCCGGGATGGGAGAAAATACTGAGGCCTTGTTCACGCAGCTCCGCCGCAAAGAAGGCAGCTGGCTCGATTGGGCACAAGCCTGTCAGATCTTGCAACAGCAGAAAATCACCCCCCAGGCCATCTTTGAGGCAACCGGGTTTGAGCCGATTCACCAGAACCAGATTATTGTTGCAGCCCAGGTGTATGAAGGGATGGTCAAGGCCGGAGCTGCTCAGGCTGTCCTGGAGTACTTTGGCCGCAAAGGCAGCGACATTCTCTATGAGCTGCGTATTCTCTCCCCCAAAGACCGGGTACAAGTGGCGGAACTGATCCTCAACCGCAACTTGAAGGCTGACGATGCCCACGACATTGCACGTGCTGTGAAAAATTATGCCCAACTGCGGGAGCGACCGGAGGGGTTTACGGATCATCCCGGTGATGCCGTAGCCTATCAAGCCTGGAAAACCGCCCAGCAAACCAGAGACCTGCAAGAGCGCACCCGTGCCCTTGGTCGAGCCTTTCAGTACGTCCATAGCGAGGGAGCCCGGCAACACATTGAACGGCTCCTGTCCACGGTTGCCGCCAGTTCCCAACCCAAGGTCTTACCCAAATTATCGGTCTATCGCCCAGAGGAAGATCTGCCCCGCCTGCTGCCGGTGGTGGAGTCCTTCCCCCTCTCCCGGGCCGAATGGGAACAACTGAGCACCTTTGAACCCAAAGGACCCTATCGTTTGATTCACAGCCAGGGTTGGCAAACTTGGGTAGCCTTGCCGGCTTGGCCGGTGATCCAATCCGCAACCGATCCGGTGGCCATTCAAATTGAAAATGGGCTGCTGGGTACACTGCTCAACCAGCAGATACCGGCAGAAGAAGCCTCGGATCCAGTGCTCCTGGTGGTTGATCGGGCTGTGCGTCAGTGGCAGTCAGAAGGGTTCTTCTTGGTTGATCGCTCAGGCTCCCTGCAGGTGGAATGGCAAGAAAGTCCAGGAGCAGATTCCCTCCTCGGTCGGGTGCTGATGGCACTGCGTCCACCCCGGATCTTGGATGAGGTCGTGGCTCAGGATCCCTGGCAGTTGGAGGATTGACCCCTCTTCTGTCCTGTAGGACGAAACCTCCTGCTTCTGCCCTTGGTCCCGCTTGGATCAAGCCCTTACGAAGCTGGTCAGCCGCACCATGGGATGGCAGGGCACAGACATCCAGCAACCCCAAAATCCACAAGTTGGACTAAGGATGATACTCTGCTCCGGTGCCCGGGAAATATGCAGGCAGTTTGGGAAAAGCGGTCACCTCAGCCTCCGCTAAAAGTTCTGTTGGGGTTTCCTCCACACCCAGGAACACCCAAGATACCCTCTAGAAATAATCTCCAGCGAGTGTGCATCAACTCCGGCGGGCCGCCCACTCCAAAGCCAGCAAAGCCGTATTCACCAGTAAAGCCAGGGATCCCACCGCCAGGGATCCGGCCCAGATCTTGTCGTAGCGACCGGCTTGAGCAATACCGTCAAACAAGAGAGTTCCCAAGCCGCCAGCCCCAAACTTGGCTCCAATGGTAGCAATGGCAATGGCAACAACTGCCGAAAGACGTAACCCTGCCAAAAAGATCGGCAGCATCAGCGGGACCTGCACCTGCCACCAGCGCTGCCAGAGGTTCATACCCATACCCCTGGCAGCTTCCAAAATTGCCGGCTGAATGGAATCCAACCCTACAGAAATATGGCGCACCAAGATCACTTGGGTGTAAAGCACCATGGCCACGATCACCGAGCGAGCATTGAGACCAAAGAAAGGCACCAATAAGATAATCAAAGCCAAACTGGGCACGGTGTAGAGGATACTTAATGTGCCCATCACCGGCACCGTTAGCCAACGAACATGGTGGATTAGCAAAGCAACGGGCAAGGCCAAAACCACGGCAATTGCCAAAGTAACCGCGGTCATCACCATGTGCTCTTGGGTCAGCTGCCACACCAGACCAGGATTGTTAAGAATATAACTCATGCGGATCCCTCGTAGGCAGGTGTAGCCTCCAGTACTGCCAAATCCCGAATGTGATCCAAGGTGAGAATGCCAATAGCACGTCCATCCTCCCACACCGTCAGGGCCGCTGCCCCAGTTCGCAGCAATACCGACAAGGCCCGCCGCAAACTCTCCTGCGGTTTAACCACCGCTCCTTCCTGAATTTTGTGATTATGGGGGATCTTGGCCATAGCGGTTTCCACCCGCAACACACTCAGTTGTCGCACCATGTCATCTGCCCCCAGCAACTCCCTGACAAAAGGATTAGCCGGTTGGGTGAGAAGCCGAAAGGGAGTATCAAACTGGACAACCTGTCCCTTGTGCATCACCAAAATCCGGTCCGCCAGACGCAACGCCTCTTCCACATCGTGAGAGACGAAAAGGATCGTCTTCTTCAACTGCCGGTGCAGGCGCAGGATCTCCTCCTGCAGCTTGCTGCGAGTAATGGCATCAATAGCACCAAAAGGTTCATCCATCAGCAGTAGCCCCGGATCCCCGGCCAAGGCGCGGGCCAAACCCACTCGCTGTTGCTGCCCACCCGACAATTGAGCAGGGTAACGGTGGCGATATTCGTGGGGGGATAAATTGACCAACTCCAGCAGCTCATCCACCCGCGCCCGAATGCGCTCCTTTCTCCAGCCGAGAAGACGGGGTACTACTGCTATATTTTGGGCCACTGTCATGTGAGGAAATAACCCCGATTGCTGGATAACGTAGCCAATTCGCTGCCGCAGCGCCGTCACCGGAAACTGGTGAATATCTTTCCCCTCCAGGCGAATTTGCCCCTGAGTGGGATCCACTAACCGGTTCACCATTTTCAGAAGGGTCGTCTTGCCACAGCCAGAAGGACCCAAAATCACGACAAACTGGCCTGATTCCACCGAAAAGCTGCACGAATCCACCGCAGGGTGCAAACTGTGGGGAAAGCGCAGCGATACCCTCTCAAACTCAATTTTGCTCACGCTGGGGCCTCATCAAGTCAGCATCCCCCGACTGCGCGACCCTCAAGCCGGGAGCTTCCAGTAGCTTCAAATCTACCGGACAAGCCGATAGACCTAAGTCTTCAGGCTGGTCTACACCCAACCCCAAAACTCTCATCCCTTGGCTACCCTTCACCTCTGCATTGCCCATCCAGTCAGAAGCTTTTTTGCGGCATCCAGAAAACTCACCATTTCTAATGCCGACCCGTAGGCGATGATGGCAGATCTGAAAGGGATATTGCAGAACTTGTGCCACTGCTCTAAGAACTTGCTGCCAAGGTTACAACCTATTTTAACGACGTGTCCCCCTTCTTCATCACACAGAAAATGGGAGGTTCTGCCTCTGCCAACGAGGTGGGGTGAACGTAACCGCGTCAGTCCCCTACCTCTGGGGGTGGGGAAAGTGGAGGGAACCGTTTTGGAGGACTACCGGACGACACAACTGCTTAGGCTCTCTTCAGCTCAACGGCCTGTACCGCTACAGATGTTGGGTTGGGCGTTAGGAACTAGCGCCCTTAGACAGACGTGGAGGGACAAGCTCTTCTTAATGGGACCAAGGTGGTCAAATACTGCAGATCCGTTGAGCAACTTATCCCTGTAAAACATGAGAAACTGTCCACTCTTTAGCAGGCGGTGGTTATCAACCCAAAGGCAGTGGCAAGGTATCAACCTGTAACCTATAGACCAGATTGCTTCAGGCGAGCGATTGCAGCATGGAGCGAGTCTGAATGGATCCAGCCGCAAAATCCGGCATATTCACACTGCCCCTGAGCATTGGCCACATATACGTGATCTATCCCGAGCAGATTTTTCCAACAGCGTAGGGTACTGCCATCGGAGAGGGTATAAACGACCTTGGCCAAAGGAAAATGCTCAGTGCTGGTATCGGTTATGCCAGGCAATTGGCGTACCTGGGTCAGCAGCCGGGTCAGCGGGGTCTCCTCCGGGGCAGGGAGAGGTGAGCGCGGCTCAGCCCAAAAGGCCCGAATGGTTTCCACCACCTTGGGATGGTAGCGCAGTTGGGGATGGGTTACTCCCGAGAGGCAAACAAAATAGGCATGGTTAATCCGGGTGGCGGTGATGGGTACCGTGCCGTCGCGTCCATCTTGGGTTTCAGAAGCAATCACCAGTGTCGGAATTGTTGCAGCGATTGCTTCTGCTAAGGGACGACGATTTTGGCCGAGGTGTTTGGCAATCCCAATCCCCAACCCTAGAGGATCCACCAAGCGGGCATAGTCAGCTCCACCGATGGGTGCCCCCAGCAGCACTATGGACTCAATGCGCGGCCACCACTGGCGATGGCGCGACAGCAGCTCAACCCACAGGACACCCCCCAAAGACGTGGCCACAATCCGGGCAGGGCAGTTGGGATAGGCGTAAAAAGCTTCCTCGGCAGCAGCTTCTATAGTCTGCAGAAGAGGTTCAATATGAAGCAAGGTACGCAGGTAGCCCAAGTCCGGCGCGACAATATGCATTTGCGGTGCCAGCCGTTGAGCCAGGGCCAGCATGGTGCAGTTGGTGTCGGTGAGGCCATGTTGGGAAAACAGAATATGGCTGGGCATGTACGTACATGGAATACAGTGACTGCTTCTGTTGTAGGGCTAGGGTATGGTTGAGGCCCCTATCCAACCTAAGTAAAAGGGCGCTACCCCGCTATAGCCGTTCCATAGACTGCACTTGGGTTGCCGACAGGATACCTAGTCAAGTGCCTGTGAACGGGGA
>CALFBB010000035.1 GCA_937944885.1 uncultured cyanobacterium | reverse complement strand
TCTTTGCACAGGGAACACAAACCAGCTTTCCCTACCCCTTGATTGTCCATCCAGTAGGGCACGCACTTGTTCCTGATAAACTGTGCGGTACGAATGGCTTGGTCAAGAGCTTGGTACTGCTCCTTAGAGCCATTTAGTGGCTTGGCTTCTCTAACTAACATGGGTCAACTAACATGGGTTTATTTTATCGCACAAAACTACGGATAAAACTATGGAATAATAATTAATGAATAATAAAAGCCGTTCTATTAGCTTGCTTCCGCGCTAGCGGTGGGATGGGGCTTTAGACCCAATCTTTCGGTAACTTGCTCAGCAACAGGGCATTCGGCTCTTTGAGATAGAAGAAGTTGATCAGATAAGTATCGGCTGAGTATCGGCTGCTAAACCACAAAATTGACCAATTTTTTAGGCACCACGATTACCTTTTTGGGTGTGGCTCCCTCTAGATATTTCTGGGCTACCTCTGAGGCCAGAGCCAGCTTCTCCTGCTCCTCTTGGGTTACCTCTGCAGGAGCTTCAAAGGAACCACGCAGCTTGCCATTCACCTGAACCACAATGGTCACGGTGTCCGCCACCAAAGCTGCCGAATCATAACCGGGCCAGCTTTGTTTGTGTACTGAATCTGTGCCACCTAGCTCCTGCCACAATTCCTCGGCAATGTGAGGAGCAAAAGGAGCCATGAGCAACACCAAAGTGCGGATCCCATCGGCATAGACCGGAGAACTGAGAAGGGCCGACTCGCCGAGAGCATTGCTCAGCTTCATCAGCTCAGAAATGGCGGTATTAAACTGATAGCCCTCTTCGATATCCTCGCTAATTTCCTTGATGGCAGTGTGTACCGCACGGCGCAAATCCCTTTCTGGTTTGGTTAGGGTGGCAGGCCTAATCTCCTCCTGGAGCAGATCTTGACAGTTGGGCTGCTGCACAAACTCGTAGACCTGCCGCCAGACGCGATTGAGAAAGCGGAACTGCCCCTCCACATCGGCATCATCCCATTCCAAATCCTTCTCCGGTGGGGCCTTGAACAGGATGAACATACGGGCGGTGTCGGCACCGTAGTGGGCCAAGACATCCTCGGGATCCACGCCGTTGCCCTTGGACTTGGACATGGCAGCGTAGATAACCTGCAAAGGTTCCCCGGTTTCCGGATCCCTGGGATCATGGGGATCCTCAACCAGAGCCGCAGGGATCCACCTATCTTTGCCGGATTTGCTAGGGTTAAAGTAGGTTAACCCCTGGACCATCCCCTGGGTCAAGAGGCGGGAAAAGGGCTCGTCAAAATCCAGCAGGCCCCGATCCCGCAACACCTTGGTAAAGAAACGAGAATAGAGCAGGTGCAAAATGGCGTGTTCAATGCCGCCCACGTATTGATCCACCGGTAGCCAACCGTTCACCTGGTCTTTGCGGAAAATCTCCCGTTCATTCCGGGGATCGCTGAAGCGCAAAAAGTACCAGGAGGAGCAGATGAAGGTATCCATTGTGTCGGTTTCCCGACGGGCTTCTGTGCC
This sequence comes from uncultured cyanobacterium, assembly GCA_937944885.1. Taxonomy (GTDB): domain Bacteria; phylum Cyanobacteriota; class Cyanobacteriia; order Thermostichales; family Thermostichaceae; genus Thermostichus. Next base: position 33,985 of record CALFBB010000035.1, on the reverse strand, counting down.
ACAGGTAGGGCACTTCACCTTAACCCACTCTTCCATCTGGGCCAAGGGGGATCCCCCCCGACCACTCAGCTGCACATCCTCCGGCAGCAGCACCGGCAGATCCGCCTCTGGTACCGGCACAATGCCGCAGTGGGGGCAATGAATTACAGGAATCGGGCAGCCCCAGTAGCGCTGCCGCGAGATCAACCAGTCCCGCAGGCGGTAGTTGATTTGCTTTTCCCCCAAACCTTGTTCTTCCAACCAAGCAATGGCTTTTTCCACACTTTGGCCGGGGCCCTTGCCGGCAGGGATCCCATCTAGGGGGCCGGAGTTGATCATCACCCCTTCCCCCGGCCAGGCAGCCCCCAGCTCCTCAACGGAAGCAAGGGAGGGAGGTTGCACCACCTGCTTGATGGGCAGAGCAAACTTGCGGGCAAACTCGAAATCCCGTTGGTCATGGGCAGGAACGGCCATGATTGCCCCGGTACCGTAGCCCATCAACACGTAGTCGGCAATCCAGATGGGGATGCGCTCTTGGTTCACCGGATTGATGGCGTAGGATCCCGTCCAAACTCCTGTTTTCTCCCGGTCTTCAGCGGTGCGGTCAATCTCCGTTTGGGCAGCCGCTTGTTTTTGGTAAGCTTGAACCGCCTGCGATTGGGTGGGAGTGGTTAGCTTCTCCACCAAAGGATGCTCCGGCGCCAGCACCATGAAGGTGGCTCCCCAGAGGGTATCCGGTCGGGTGGTAAACACCGGCAGCTCATCCCCCGCTTCGGTTGTGAAGATCACCTTGGCCCCGACGGATTGACCGATCCAGTTCTCTTGCATGGTGCGCACCCGCTCCGGCCAGCCGGAGAGCTTCTCCAGATCCGCCAACAGCTGATCGGCGTAGGCGGTGATTTTGAAAAACCACTGCTTCAGCATGCGCTTTTCCACCAACGCCCCGGATCGCCAAGAACGACCCTCGGCATCCACCTGCTCATTCGCCAGCACCGTTTGATCCACCGGATCCCAGTTCACCGCCGCCTCCTTTTGGTAGGCCAGCCCCGCCGCCAAAAACTGCAAAAAAATCCACTGCGTCCACTTGTAATAGTCCGGCGAACAAGTGGTGATCTCCCGCTCCCAGTCGTAGGAAAAACCCAAGCGCTGCAGCTGATCCCGCATCTGGGCAATATTCTCGTATGTCCACTTGGCAGGTGGGATCCCGCGGTCGATGGCAGCATTTTCAGCAGGCAGACCAAAGGCATCCCACCCCATCGGGTGCAACACTGCGTACCCCTGCATCCGTTTGTGGCGGGCAATGACGTCAGTGATGGTGTAGTTGCGCACATGCCCCATGTGCAGCCTGCCACTGGGGTAGGGAAACATGGACAGGGCATAAAACTTGGGGATTCCCTCCCTCAGCTCAGGGGTGCGATCTAAGCCAGTTTCACGCCAATGCACCTGCCACTTGGCCTCGATGGCTTGGGGATTGTACCGCGCGTCCACGTTCAACGCTCCTGGAGAGAAAGGCTCTTGGGATCCCTGTTGCGGGGAATAAAAGCATTGTAACGGTTACGGCTAAAAAGCTCCCCCAGACCGAGGGAGCTAAGATACCCACTAGCAACCATCAAAGCCAAAACCCGAAGCAGCAATGCCGCAGCAATGCCAATCAGTAGGTCTCCTCGTGCCATTTGTCGGCTTTCTTAAGTTCCTTTTGGAACTTACTCCAGTCCTGACCCGCTTGTTCTGCCAAAGGACCCATGAAGGCGTTGATGCCATCTTCCATTCCCTTGAGGCCGCAGATGTAGGTGTAAGTATTGGGCTTCTGCAGCATGTCCCACAGCTCGGCGCCGTATTCCGCCATGCGATTCTGCACATACATTTTCTTGCCATCAGCCGTTTGTTGTTCACGGCTAATGGCGTAATCTACCCGGAAGCGATCTCTGTACTGAGCTTTCCAGGCTTCTAGATCCCCGTGGTAAAGCAGCGTGGAGGTAGTGGGCACACCGAAGAACAGCCAAATGCTGCCCTTAAAGTTGGGATCCTCCTCAAACAGGTGCTTGATAAAGGCACGAAAAGGGGCAATGCCGGTTCCTGTAGCAATCAGGATCAAGTTGGCATTCTCATCCTCAGGTAGCAGGAAGGTTTTGCCAGAAGGGCCGGTGATCATCACCTCATCGCCCGCTTTCAGATCGGTAAGAAAGCCAGAGCAAACGCCAACCCCAGGTTGGCCCGTATCTTTATCTACATGCTCGGCCCGTTTTACACTCAAAGAAACAGTTCGCCCTTGGCCATCATCTCCAAATCGAGTGGAAGCAATCGAGTAGAGACGGGGTTTGTGGGGTTTACCTTTGGCATCTTCGCCAGGGGGAATAATGCCAACGCTTTGACCTTCCAGATACTTGTACTCCGGATCCGGCAGGCTCAGCACGATGTGTTTGGTCAAGCCGGGGGCCCCTTCGCCCACAATTGAGTAGGTCTCTACACATCGGCCAATCATGGGCGCGTTGGGCCGATACAGATTGACAACAACCTCTCGCTTTTCTGCGCTAGCAACCATAACTGCGATCTTCTCCTGGCATTGGGAGCAAATTTTCCATAGGTAACACCTTAGCAGTCTCTTCGCCGTAACGGCTCCTAATGCGTAGCAGCCTGATGCCGTCACAGAGGCAGGGGCAACAGCCCCTAGCAGGCAATTCCTGACCGCTCCTGAGAAGCAGATCCCCCCAGGAAACCTCCCAACCTAATCCAGCAGCAGAAAATATGCATTTTTTGTTAAATTGTCCTTGGGGTTACTTCCCTCTGCTACCCCTCAGTGGGTTGTAGGGTAACCGCTCCGTTTGATAGTATACGAAACCATAACGGAGTGTAACTTTTTTGGGTGCCCCTTTTCATTTTCGCCCTGCCCGTCCCCAAGGAGTTCTCATGGCAAACAGTCCTGATCGAGTTGTAATGATTGGTGTCGCCGGAGATTCTGGCTGCGGTAAGTCCACATTCTTGCGTAGGCTGGGGGATTTGTTTGGTCGAGATCTGATCACAACCATTTGCCTAGACGATTATCACTCCTTGGATCGCTATCAGCGCAAAGAGAAGGGCATTACGGCGTTGGATCCGCGGGCTAACAACTTTGACCTCATGTATGAGCAGGCCAAGGCCCTGAAAAACGGCCAAAGTGTCATGAAGCCTATATATAACCACGAGACTGGCCTGATCGACCCGCCTGAGTTGGTAGAGCCGAATCGGATTATTGTTCTGGAGGGTTTGCATCCTCTGTACGACGAGCGGGTGCGGGAGCTGCTCGATTTCAAGGTGTATCTGGATCTGGCCCCCGAGATCAAAGTCGCCTGGAAAGTCCAGCGAGATATGGCCGAGCGAGGCCACACTTATGAGGATGTGTTGCGCTCGATTGAGGCGCGTCGCCCTGATTTTGAAGCCTATATTGATGTGCAGAAGCAGTATGCCGATGCGGTGATTGAGGTTTTGCCCACCCAGCTGCTATCAGAGTTGGATCCGGAGCACAAGGTGTTGCGAGTACGGCTTGTGCAGCGGGAGGGGGTGAAATACTTTGATCACGTTTACTTGTTCGATGAAGGTTCCACCATCGACTGGATCCCTTGTGGCAAAAAACTCACCTGCTCCTATCCGGGTATTCGGCTGCACTACGGCCCTTCCACCTACTTTGGTCATCCTGTCTCGATCTTGGAAATCGACGGCAGCTTCGACAAACTGGAAGAAGTGGTCTACATCGAGAATCACCTGAGCAACCTTTCCACCCATTACTACGGTGAGCTGACGGAGCTGCTACGCAAGCATCCGGAATACCCGGGATCCCGGAATGGTTCTGGCTTGATTCAGGTGTTGGTGGGTCTGAAGCTGCGTGCTCTCTACGAGCAGATTCGGGCGGAAGCCAAAGAGCTGGCGGTGACTTCTTAACTCTCGAATCCTGTTGGGTAGCCAACTAGGGCTTCCCTGGGTCACGGGCAACCTTGTTTCTTCTCTGCTGCCGGGATCCCTTTCTCGGCTGAATTGATGCAGGTAAACTGATTGCCGGCGATGGGGCTTGTCAGCAGGAGTGGGTATGCAGGGTTTCCAGTTGGAGATTTTCCTAGAGACAACGGCCCTGATCGAGCGAGCTGTACAAATCTGGCAACAACGGGCAGCGGCAGCGGTTCAGGAGCAGGGGCGCTTCACGGTGGCCTTGGCGGGAGGCAGTACCCCCAAGAGGTTGTATGCTGCCTTGGCGGCAGCAGAAGGGATCCCCTGGCCGCAGACCCTGTTGATTTGGGGGGATGAGCGCTATGTCCCCCCTGACCACCCGGATAGCAATTACCGGATGGTGCGGGAGGCGCTGCTTGAGCGGCTGCCCATGCCGGTAGGGCAGGTCTTACCGATGCCTACCCAAGCTGGGGATCCGGCCCAGGATGCCAACCGGTATGAGGCCCAACTGAGGCAGGTACTGGCTGGAGAATGGCCGCAACTGGATCTCGTGCTGCTGGGAGTTGGGGAGGATGGTCATACGGCCTCGTTATTTCCCGGTACAGCCGCTCTGCAGGTGCAAGATCGCTGGGTCACAGTGGGGCAAAAAGAGGGGGAGCCTCGCCTGACCTTAACCTACCCTGTTCTTAACCAAGCGGTGCAGGTGATGTTTTTGGTAACTGGAGCCAACAAGGCCTCAATTTTGAAGGAGGCGCTGACCGGCGAGGCTCATTTGCCTTGCCAGCGGGTCAACCCTAAGGGGCGCTTGCTGTGGTTGTTGGATGGAGCGGCGGCAGCGCTACTGCCCCTGCGAACTGGTTTAGGCTAGGGGCCGATAGCTCCCCTGTTTATTTATCCCACCTCCACCTGCTGGAGATACCTGCTTTTTCGGCGGACCCGGAACCTATGCATCTTCCCCCTCTCAACCTAGAGACGATTCAGGCCATTCTCAGGGGCGAGCTGCCTGATGAAACGGTGAAACCGAGCTGTTCCATTGCTCCAGAAAACAAGCAGTCACCGAAGCAGGTGTTGGGTTTTGCTACAGGATTGATTCATGAGCTCACGCCCCAGAGGACTCGCCGGGCCACGGCTGCCAACTGGCTGCTGGGGGTGCTGTTAGCCCAAAGTCAGCTGGCCTGAGCAGTATGGCTCCATAAACAGGATCTCTAAGCATGAAACGGGATGACCAGCAGGGGTAGCAACGCCAAGCTTAACCAAGCCCATCCCCCCATTGAAAAAGCAGGTAAGGGTTCTGCCAGGGGTTCCTGCAACAGAGCCTCGATGCGCTCCTGCAGCCGTTGTCCGATGTCAGGTTGCATTTCCAGGGCAAAACCCACCCACCGTACTGTTGAAGGTGGAACCACGCCATAGCCTACCACTTGTAGCAGGGCCTCCCCCAACAGCAAGGGATCCACCCGTTGCGCTGCCCAGCGATCCGCCCGCAACTCCCGCAAGATAAGTAATTCCTGCCAGAGGGCCTCTGTTTGCGGTAACCAGCCGGTGAGACGTCGCAGCCAACCGACGCCAAACATCCACAGGGTATCGCGGTAGTAGCAATGGGCTTCCTCATGGGCCAGCACCGCCTGCAGATGGTCCTGATCCAATTGCTGCAACAAGCCACGACTCACCACCAGCTGCGGATCCCATACCCCCACCTGCGCAGCGAAAGGGGCCTCCAGATCCAAGACATAGGCAGGGGATCCCTGCACCTCCACCTGCGCCAGGGCTTGCTGACGGGTCCGCCGACAGGAGCGACCGTACTCCCAAGCCCACTGCAGAGCGACGCCCACCGCCAACACCAGCAACGCTAAGGCACAGCCATAGCAAAACCAACCTCCTGTCCCTGCCATTTGCCCCTTCGGCCCCATCCAGGCCAGGGCCAGAGCCGTCATACCCAAAAACAGAGGCGGTACCAGAAAGTGGATCCAAGCCCATTGCCAGCGCTCTGACCAAGTGCCTCGAGCATCAATACGCACCTGGGCTCGCCACAGCCAGCTCAAGCCGAACCCCAGCAACAATATGCCCAAGTGAGTCATTGGGGATCCCTCCTGGCGCGGCGGGCCGCTTGTAAGCGTTCGGCAATAGCCTGCAACTGAGATACACTGGCCTGATCCAAGCTATCGGCAAAGGCAGCTACGGTGTCTGGATCCCCGACAGCCAAAAACTGTTGCAACTGGGTAAAGGCCCTCAGGCTGGTGGCCTCCTGCCGAGAAAGACGGGGCCGCCACACCATTGGCAGAGGCCGGCCATCGGCACCAGTGCGGCGCTCACAGCTAACCCACCCCTTTTGGCTGAGGCGCTGCAGCACGGTGGTCACAGAGGCATAGGCCAGCTCTCGATCCGGATCGGCTAAGATCCGCTCGTGGATCTGGCGGGTGCTGGCACTGCCCAAATCCCAGAGGATATTGAGAATTTCTGATTCCAAAGGACCCAGCGACAGTTGCTTGGGTCGGTGCTTCGGCAACATTCACCTTGACCAAGAGGGATCCCTTTTAAGATAGCCTGTTCACTTTGCATCCCTGAGAAGATAGAGGATAAGTTAAGCTCAAGGATACCGATTCCTGTCTTCCCCGATGTCTGCTCCTACTTACCACACCATTACCTTCGGCTGTCAAATGAACCGAGCCGATAGCGAACGGATGGCCGGGATCCTGGAATCTCTGGGCTATGTGGCCACTGACGACCCACTGCAAGCGGACTTGGTGCTCTACAACACCTGCAGCATTCGCGACAATGCTGAGCAAAAGGTCTATTCTTACCTAGGCATTCAAGCACAGCGTAAACGGCAAAATCCGGCCCTGAAGCTCATTGTGGCGGGCTGTGTGGCTCAACAGGAAGGGGAAAAGCTGTTGCGGCGGGTACCGGAGCTGGATCTGGTCATGGGGCCGCAGTATGTGAATCGTCTGGGGGATTTGCTGGCCCAGGTGGAGGCGGGCAATCAGGTGGTGGCCACCGATCCCATCGAGATCCCGGAAGATATGACCAAACCTCGGCGTGAGAGCCAAGTGACCGCCTGGGTCAATGTTATCTACGGCTGCAATGAGCGGTGTACCTACTGCATTGTTCCCAAGGTGCGCGGTCTGGAGCAATCCCGCCGGCCAGAGGCCATCCGTGCTGAGATTGAGGAGCTAGCCCAGGCTGGATATCGGGAAGTGACTTTATTGGGGCAAAACATTGATGCCTACGGGCGTGACCTGGATGCCAAAACCAACTTGGCCAGCCTGTTGCGCTTCATCCATGGGGTGGAAGGGATTGAACGGATCCGCTTTGCTACCAGTCATCCCCGCTACTTTACGGAGGAGCTGATCGCCACCTGTGCCGAGCTACCCAAGGTTTGCGAGCACTTCCACATTCCTTTTCAGTCTGGTAACAATGAGGTGCTCAAACGGATGCGGCGCGGCTACACCCACGAGCGGTATCGCCAGATCATCGATTTGATCCGTCAATACATGCCGGAAGCAACCCTCAGTGCCGATGCCATCGTGGGCTTTCCAGGAGAGACGGAAGCCCAGTTTCAAGACACTCTGCAACTGGTGCAAGACATTGGCTTTGACCTGCTAAACACAGCTGCCTACTCCCCCCGCCCCGGTACCCCGGCTGCCGATTGGCCAGATCAAGTGCCGGAAGAAGAAAAAAGTGATCGCCTGCAACGGTTAAACCGCCTGGTCACAGAAGTAGCAGCAGCTCGCAGCGCCCGTCTCTTGGGCCAAGTGCAAGAAGTATTGGTAGAAGGACCCAACCCCAAACAGCCGGGCCAGGTGATGGGGCGTACCCGGGGCAATCGCTTGGTCTTTTTCGAGGGGGATCCCACCCAACTCAAGGGATCCCTGGTACCGGTAGAGATTACTGCTACCCGGGCTTTCTCTTTGAGCGGTAAGGCAAGGATCCCGGTTGAGGGTAAAACGTAAAGTCCGTAAAGCGTACTAGAAGCGTACTAGAAAAGCGTACCAGAGTAGTCCACCTCCTATGCTAGCAAGGGCAGGCTCAGCCAAAGCTGTTGGGAGTAACGTCAGCGGATCAGCTGGCGCATGTAGTTTCCCCAAGCCTGAGCAGCAAGGCCACTGTGGCCGCGGCTAGGGCTGGCATCGTCGTTGCCCAGCCAGATGCCAGTCACCAAGGGAGGATTGGGGGTGTAGCCCACAAAGAGCAAGTCCCGGTTGGCAGTGGTGGTACCGGTTTTGCCTGCTTCCCCAATCCCCAAACGAGCTGCCCTGCCGGTACCGGAACTGATGACCCCCTGCAGGAGCCCTGTCATCTGTTGGGCTACCGATGCCGGCAGCACCCGTCGCTGGGCACGGGGATCCTCTCGACCCGGGTAGATCTCGCGGCAGGTGCGAAAATCGCTGCGGTCAGCACAATCGCTGCTATCCAAAATGCGGCGAATTGTGTGAGGCTTGGACCAAATCCCCTGATTGGCAAAGGGAGCAAAAGCCGCCGTCAGCTCCAGCAGATTCACCTCCATCGTGCCGATCACCATTGAGGGGTAAGGTTGCAATGGCGCTTGGATCCCCATTTGGCGGGCCATGCTCACCACCCGCTCCAACCCCACCTGTTGTGCCAAGCGCAGAGCAATCACGTTTTCGGAAAGGATGAAGCCGCGGGCCAGATCCATCGGGGCAGAACCGGAACGGCAGCCGTTGAAGGTGAGGTTACCCCAGGTGAGTGGCTCACAGGAGAGGACCAGGTTAGGGGAAATGCCCTGACTCAAGGCCGCCGCATAGGTAAACACCTTAAAGGTGGAACCCGGTTGCCGCCGGGCTTGGGTGGCTCGGTTAAACTGACTGGAGCCATAGTCGCTCCCTCCCACTAAGGCCAGTACCTCCCCATTGCGGCTATCGAGGCTAACTAGGGATCCCTGGCGAAACCCAAAGGTGGATCCTGCCTCGCGGACGGTTTGGGCTAGGACTTGCTCAGCAACCTGTTGGTAGGGCAAGTGCAGCGTGGTCTCAAGAATAAAATTGCCCTCCGCCGAGAGATCCTCACCCAGAAGCTGCCGCATTTCCTCAAAAACGGTGCTGTAAAAATAGGGAGCCACCGTGGATATCTGGGAACGCAAATTGGGGTTGAGGGTGAGGCGGCTGCGACGGGCACGACGAATTTCCTCTTCTGAAAAGACCCTCAGCTCACTGAGGCGATCCAACACCCGATCCCGAGCCCGCACCGCCGCATCATAGTTGGTAACTGGGTTAAAAGCATTGGGGGCCGGCAAAATTCCTGCTAAGGTTGCTGCTTCCGCAAGGCTCAGTTGCTGGCTGGGGATGCCAAAGTAAAACTGGGCAGCGGTTTCAAAGCCGTAGATGCCATTGCCCAGGTAGACATTGTTCAAGTAAAGGGTAAGGATTTGCTTTTTGCTGTAGTGTCTTTCCAGTTTTAGGGCAGCCACCGCCTCCCGCAACTTGCGGCCAAAGGTGTTGCCCGAGCCGGTGTAGTCGCGCAAAACGGTACGAGCCAGCTGTTGGCTGATAGAGCTACCCCCCTGCTGCACTTCCCCTGAGCGCAGGTTCACCCAAAAGGCCCGTACAATGCCCAGCACATCCACTCCAAAGTGGGAATAGAACCGGTGATCTTCTGCTGCTACCACCACCTTGGGTAGGATCGGGCCAAAATCTTCCAAGCGATTCAAAACGCGGTAGGAATCGGCCTGGGTGCGCCGCAGCTCGGTTTGTTGATCGCCCGCCAGCACCACCAAGGGGCTGCGCTCCACCGCAAGGGGTGGCTCCACCGAGAATTTGCTCCACTCATGGCCTATCCAGATGCGCAACCCCACGGTTAAAGCCACCACCAGCGCCAGACAGCCGCGCACCCCATGCACCTGCGGTGGCGGCGGATCCAGCACCTGAATGAACACACTGCCGGGATCCTCAGGTGGCCCAAAGCTCAGTTGCTGCCCATGGCGCAAAATCACCCGCTGCACCCGTTCTGAGCCGCCAAACCACTTGCGGCGAAAAACCCCGTTGGTGGAATCTTGATCCTCCAGTTGGTAACGCCCGGCATTCCAGCCCAACCAGTAGAGTAGGGCCGGCAAGGGGATCCGCCAACCTAGCTTGGGAATACACCAATCCAGACGGGGGCGAATACGGGCGTGTAAATGGCTAACCGAAGCAGCAGGAATGCGGATCGTCGCTACCGTTCGACTGCGACCCAGAATCTCCCCCCCTTTGAGGACAAACACTTGGGGAACTTCGCCCGGACAGGTGATGCGCAGGCGTACTGGCCGCTTGGAAGCTGCCGGTTCGGCGGGTTTCAGCAGGGCGGTAGCTCCGGCGGGGGAAGATCGCCAGACGGATAAGGTTTTGAAGAAGCGGGTGATGGTACCCAAAAGAGACTTTTTGTCCTTTGCGGCAGACATGGCCTAGTTCCCCCGCAATTCGCGTGCGCGGCGCAGCTGCTCCCTCAGGGCTTGGCCAGGGCGAGGATTGCCGGCAGGGTTGGCGTTTTGGGCAGGAGGGGCGGGTTGCGGGGCCAGGGCCGGAGGAGTAAGGGGGGCAGGTGGGACCCCACGGTGGAGAGCGGGATCCCAGAGGGCTATGTAGACGCGCCCTTGGGCACGGCGTTCAATCAGGCCAACCAAGGGGCCAACGCGAAATTCCACCCCTTGTGAGCGTCCTTGCCGCACTGCTTGCAGCTCCTGTTGCAGTTCCGCAGGTAGGGGAGCTTGCAACATATCCTCCAGTAACCCTTCCACTTGAGGATCAGGCAGGCTGTCATCAACCGTAGCCTCTGTCTGGCGCAGCAGCAAGCTGGACGCGTCGTAGATCAGACCCAGATCAACCTGGCCCAGGCGATACAGGTCATACACCGTATTGGGCCAGTAGCCCTGACCCTGGGCAGTCGGGGATCCCAAACTGGCCCGTACCCTCTCCCGCAAGGTGTTGAGGGGAAAGGTGCGGAATGCTGGCTCAGGGGTACTGTCTGTGTAGGGTTCTAATTCCGGTGCCGGATCCCGCTTCTGACCCAAGATCCCCGTCTCAGACTCCGGGTCGGCATCGGCAGAACCGATAGCCGGAGCCGTATTGGAGTGATCAGAGCCAGCGGTAGGCAGCTCCTCCACCTCGGTAGGCGCACCAGAAAAGATCGGGGCCGCAGGGCGCTGGCGAAAGGGCCGCAACACCCAGCTCATCAGTACCAACCCCAACAACCCTCCTACCAGCAAGAGAACCAGGCGCAGCCAAAGTGGGGATCCCCTCCCTGCAACCGTTGCAGAAGAGGGACTTAATCGTAGAGTACCAACTGTGGAAAAAGGTTGCCCGCAAACTGGGATCGAAGCAGTGGCCGGGAAAAGGGTTGGGCTAGTCCCTACCCCAGCACCTCCCGGTCGTTCTGCTTTGGCTTGAATCCGCTCCAGTTCTGCCAACACCTGGCTTACCGATTGCGGTCGATGAGCCGGATCCTTAGCCAGACAGCTGAGGATCAACTCCGACAGACCGGCAGGTAAGTCTAGGTTTGCCTCCAGATCTTCCAAAGGAATGGGACGGCGCTTGTGGTGAGCTTGGTACCAGCCGGGAAAAGAATCGGTCGTGGGTTTGAGGGGCATTTCCCCTGACACCATCTCGTAGAGCATGATCCCGAAGCTGTAGATATCGGAGCGGGCATCCAAAGGGGATCCCTCCAGTTGCTCCGGCGAAGAGTAAGCCAGTGTGCCCAAATAAGCGTGGGTCACACTCAGAGAACTGCTGTTGTTGAGCAGTTTGGCAATGCCAAAATCCACCAACTTGGCCAGTTCTCCAAGGCTGTCGTTGGCCACCACAATGACGTTGGCCGGTTTTAGATCGCGGTGGATCACCTGCACCAATTGCCCCTCCATCAGGATCCCTTCGTGGGCGGCTTTCAGACCCAAGCCAATCTGACGCGCCAACCGAAAGAAGCGCTGCAACGGCAGGGCACCCGCCGCCAATATCTCCTTCAAGGTCTGCCCGTTGAGATACTCCATCACATAAAAGGGCACCTCATCAGGGGTAATGCCATAGTCATTCACCTTAACGATGTGCAGGCTTTTTTGACCCAAAGCAGCACAGGATTTTGCTTCTCGTTCAAAGCGCAAACGGGCACCTTCATCCACCAGCGGATGGGAGAGCAGCTTCACGGCCACCTCCATCCCACCAAAGAGCAAATCTTGGGCCAAATAGACCCGCCCCATCCCCCCTTGTCCGAGCAGATGTGTGAGCCGGTAGCGCTGAGCTAGGAGACGATCCAAAAAGGGATCCGATGATGTAAACATAGGGGAGCGCGGCAGTACAGAACACAAGCAAGGGATCACAAGTGGATCCAACAAAAGCAGGCTACTCTAACATAAGCACTGGAGCGGTAATAGACCATGCTCATCCCCGTCAATCCGGCTACAGTTTTTTCCGACGGCACGCACCCTGGGCAAGCTCCTTGGTAAGGATTACACTCATCTGGGCAAGCCAGATACTGCCCAAAAAAGCTGTACTTTGATGTCTTTGGATGTCTTTGCCCGTTGTTTACCACCCTGACTACAGTGCACCCCTGCCGGTAGGTCATCGCTTTCCGATGCAAAAGTTCTGCCTGCTGCAGGAGCAACTGCTGCGGGATCAGGTAATTCGCCCAGAACACCTATACCAGCCGGAACTGCCCCCCATGGCCTGGATCGAAGCCGTCCATACCCCTGAATACGTGCAGGCCTACTGTGAGGGATCCCTGGAGGCCAAGCTGCAACGGCGCATCGGCTTACCCTGGAGTCCAGAATTGGTACGGCGCACCTGTCGGGCAGTGGGGGGGACTGTGTTGACGGCCCAACTGGCTCTGCGCCATGGCCTAGCCTGTAACACTGCCGGCGGCACTCACCATGCTTTTCCCAGCTACGGCTCCGGGTTTTGCATCTTTAACGATCTGGCGATTGCAGCTCAAGTCTTGTTGCAGCAGGGATGGGTACAACGGCTGCTGATTGTAGATTTGGATGTCCATCAAGGGGATGGCACCGCCTGGATCTTCCGCTCAGAAGCACGGGTGTTCACCTTTTCTATGCACTGTGAGGCCAACTTCCCGGCCATCAAGCAGGTCAGCGATTTGGATGTGCCCCTACCCATCGGCATGGAGGATGAAGCTTATTTGCAAACCTTGGCAGACTACCTGCCGGATCTGTTGACGCAAGTGCGCCCGGATCTGGTGCTTTACGATGCCGGCGTGGATCCCCATCGAGAGGATTTGTTGGGAAAATTGGCCCTCAGCGATCAGGGGCTGTTTCGGCGGGACATGCAGGTGCTGGATACCTGCCTCAAACGGGGATATCCCGTGGCCTGTGTCATCGGGGGTGGCTACAGCCAAGATCTGAGTAGCCTTGTCTACCGTCACTCTCTGTTGCACCGCGCGGCCAGCGAAGTGTATCGCCAGTACCGTCTGTAGGAACAACAGGAACAGTTTGCGCCCCTACTCGTACTCGGCAACCACCACCGTGATGTTGTCTCGTCCACCCCGTTCTTTGGCAGCCGCAATCAATTGCTTGGGGAGCTCCTCCAGCTCTGTGATCTTCAGACAATACTCGGCAATCAATTCGTCCTCTAGCTCTTCTGTCAGCCCATCACTACACAACAGCAGGCGATCCCCTGGGCGCACCGTAATCGGCTGCACCGAGGGAGCTCCTGTATCCGGCCGACCCAAACAGCGCTCCAGGATATGTCGCCAAGGATGGATACGTGCCTGCTCGTAGGTTAGCTCCCCCTGTCGAATGGAGCGGGCCACCAAGGTGTGATCCTCCGTCATTTGTTGCATCTCGGATCCCCGTATGCGATAGAGGCGAGAATCGCCAATGTGGGCGCTCCAGCAGTTGTCCTTGGGATCCACCATCACCATCACCACGGTGGTACCCATGTCCGCCCGCTCCGGATTCTCCCGCTGATCCCTGAGAATAGCGTCGTTGGCAGCTTCCACAGCCTCGCTCAGCAACTTAGGCGCCGGCACCGTCTTCCAGCCGCGATCTATGCACTCTCGAATGGCCTCAACTGCCAACAGGCTGGCAGTGGCACCAGCAGCGTGGCCTCCCATACCGTCAGCAACAATAAAGTAGCGTCCCTCAGGATCGCAATAATAGGCGTCCTGATTACTGCTGCGAATCTTGCCGGGATCCGTAGCACTGGCATATCGTCGCATCACATCAATCGCTCTGAACGATTCAACTTCAAGAGTACCCTAGTTAAAGCAAGAGCAGCGAGGGCAGCCAAAACCAAGATGATAACCGTTAAAGTAGCATGTCCGGCTAAAAACAGCTGAGTGGCACTGAGAAAAAAAGTTGCGAACAAAAGCGCATAAATGGTTCCTAGGCTTATGTGGTTTAACTGACGAATCAAGCGCTCTGCTTCACTGGAGCGCACCCTTAGGCGCAGCTCTCCCTGTTCCAACTTGCTCAGGGTAGACTCAATGCGGCGGGGCAAGCTGAGGCTGGTGCTGGTAAATTCTGCCGCCTGGCGACTGACTTGGGCAAGCAGGGTTTCGGTTTCTGCTCTGTTCAAACTCATGAACTCCTCCAGAAAGGGCTTGGCCACTTCCATAAAGTCAAACTCGGGATCCAACCCCTTGCCCAACCCCTCTAGGGTGGTGAGTGCCCGCATGACAAAGGTAAAGGTAGCCGGAAAACGAAAGGGTTGATCGTAAACCAGTTCGTAGAGATCTTCGCTGATCGCTGCCACCGAGAGCTGTCCTGGGTTGCTGGAAAAGGGCTTATCCATAAAGTGATCCAGCATATACTGCACCGAGCGGCGCACAGGCACCATATCGGCAGTAGGCACCAGTACCCCCAGTTCCACCAGGGATTCCACCACCAGGTCAGCATTTTTGGAAACCACGCCCGCCAGAGTGCCCATCAGCTTTTCTTTAATGCCAGGGCGAATCCGGCCCATCATGCCAAAGTCGTAGAAGATCAAAGTGCCGTCCGGCTTAACGGCGATATTACCGGGGTGAGGATCGGCGTGAAAAAACCCGTCCTTGAGCAGTTGCCGCAGGTAAGATTCCGCCCCCAAACGGGCCAAGGCTTTGCGATTTAACCCCGCCGCGCTTAAGGCTTCATAGTCGCTAATTTTAATGCCGGGCAAATATTCCAGCGTCAGCAAACGATGAGAAGTGTAGCGCCAATAGACTCTGGGCACCGCAATTTGCGGCATATCACGAAAATTACGGCGGAAGGCATCGGCATTGCGCCCTTCATTCAAGTAGTCCACCTCCTCCCAAAGGGTACGCCGACACTCTTCATAAATGCCGATCCAATCGCGACCGGCTCCCCCCCAGCGGGTGCGGTACTGAAAAAACTCGGCAATACCCCGACAGATCTGTAAATCAATGCTGAACAGACGGGTCAGTCCCGGTCGCTGTACCTTGACCACCACCTCTTCGCCGGTTTTCAGCTTGGCCCGGTGTACCTGCCCCAAACTGGCGGCAGCCAAGGGAGTCGGGTCAAAGTAGGCGTAAATCTCGCTAATGGGTTTGCCCAGCTCCTGCTGCACAATGGCAGCCACTTGCTCATAGCCGAAAGAGGGTACCCGATCCTGTAGCTTAGATAACTCCTCCACAAACTCAGCCGGAAATAGATCGGCGCGGGTGGAGAAAAATTGTCCCACCTTAATGAAGGTTGGACCCAAATTGAGCATCGTTTCCCGGATCCAGATGGCCCTGGCCCGTCGACGTTTGGCCTTCTGCTCCGGTGTAGGTTGCCCGCCGTAACTCCAAGCCTGCTGATCTAGCCACAGATAAAAGAGCCAGGTGAGGACAAAGCGCCAAATGTCCAGCAGCCGACCCCGGCGAGTGTAGTCTTCCCGCGCCCAACGGTAGGCTGTATAAGACTTAACAGGTCCTCCTCCCCTCCGGGAAGTAAGGGTGCTAGCACTCAAGCTTTTGACCCCGATATTTCTGTAATTCGGAGCGCAACTGCGCCACTTCCGCCCGTAAATCGTCTAAGGTCGCCTGCAGATCTTCGGTGCCCAAGGGAGGAGGAGTGAGCTGGCGCGCCGTCAGCGAAGCTTCGGCTTCGGCTCGAGCCATAACATCCTCCGCAAAGGTGTGCCAACCCTCCTGTAGCTCAGCCCAAGCTTTCCCTACTTCCCCGGCAAGATCAGTGAGGGTTCTCTCCGAACGCTCCCGTAGAATGTCTCCCACGGCTTTACCGACAAAAAAAGCCCGAACCACCCGATTATTCATGCGACCTGAAACGTTAAGAAGCGTCACCAGGATTATAACGAATCTGACTGCAAGGACTGAGCTGTGCCAACCGAAAAGACAAGAAACCGACCTACCCGAAAAGCTTCGGATCGACCGGTCCGCATCTGTCCATACCGAACCACCTGCTTCATCGATATCCTCCCCGCCCTGAAGGCTGGAGATGCCTACGGCGCTCAGGCGTGCTAGCCGCTCACCCCTGAGTTGCCTAGAGTCTCCGCCTGCTGCTGCGACCGGTGGGCCGAGCGCACAACGGCCACTCGTATCTTTGCAGGCGTAACTTCCGCTGTTTCCCGCCGTAGGCCGTCTTGGGCCAGGATCCCTTTAACCCCACAGATCTAACGACGATTGGTGGTCATATCGGGAATCTTCAGGTCGAACACACTGATGTTTTGACGGGCCGCAGGCTGAGGATTCAACATACGCGCCATGTTGAGGAAGTTTTCGGGGTCGCCGGCCTTGGGGGGGCGGGTCAGGCGATAGGTGCGCACCACCTCCCGGGTCGACCGTTTCACGCCTGAAACATCCCGCCAACGAGCTCCATAGCGAGGAGTAACCAAATTGGCAGGGGTTTCGGAAAGGCGACGCCGCTGGTAGGGCACCACATCATCTCCGAAAGCAGCGTTGTACTCTTCGCTATCCACCACAGCATCAATAAAACCATCTAGCCCCTTGGTGGCAATGATGATGGAATACTTGATGCGCTCCTGCTGATTGTAGGTGGCCCGACCTAGAAAGCGCTGGAAAGTCACCTCAATGAAGCGGTAGTTGTCGTTGGGAACCATGACCAGATCCCGGTACACCTCCGACTTACCCAAGCCGCGGATAAACTCTTTCACCGAGATGGCCCCGTTGCGTAGCTGCGATTCTAGGGCCTTCTGGCGAAAGGACTCCAACATCAGGTGCTCACTGAAAATCTGGCGGTAGGCAGCACGAATGACATTGTCTACACCGGTTGGATCATCAGGACGATAGACGGGTGGGGTTTCGTCACTGGGCACAAAGTAGCGGGGTACCCGCTCGTTCTGAGTGGTTGGACGATCGGCAAGCAAAGGAAGAGACATCGGTTGTGCTCCTGAAGATACAAGAAAAACAGAGTGGGGCAGAGGTTAGAGGTCGGTAGCTAACTCCTGCTGGCTCATCTGGGCACGTAGCGAGATCAAAGGTTCTGCATCGGCCAAAGCGGTTTGGATCCCCGCTTCGGCTTGAGCACGTAATTCAGGCAAGCCAGAGCGGGCCAAATCTGTCAGGGCTCCCAGCGCAGCGTAGCGTACTCCCCAATCCGAGTCGCTCAAGCACTGGTGCAACAGCTGCAAAGCCTGCTCTTGATCAGATAGGGGCCGTCGGGCTGCCACCCGCCCTAGACCGCGCACTGCCGCCCGCCGCACACTAGGAGCAAAGTCGGATCGAATGGCCTCAACCAGAAAAGCATAGGCATCCCCATGGCCAATGCGAGCCAAGGCCCGCACAGAGTAGGCCCGTGCCCCGTAGTCGAAGCTATCCACTTGCTCTAGGAGTGGCTTGACCGCCAACTCGCCAAAGCGGAGCACCTCCTCAAGAGCAGCCTCTCCCACTGCCGGCCGGTTGAATCCAAAAGCCCGGATCAACAACGGGATCCCTTCCACCTGTCCCAAAGCTCCCAGCGCTCTCACAAGCCGCAGCAAGTCCTCTGGAGAAGTAGCTTGCTCCAGCTCTGCCGCCAGTTGAGCAACAGTGGTAGAAGGCACTTGAGCAGCAGGTAAAGAAGACATAGGCAAGATCACAGAACTCGGTTCGGCAACGTTCGGCAAGGGGTGAAAGCAGGACCACTAGAGCAACCGATCCAGCTCCGGGATGATCAACTCCGCCACTTGCACAAGAGGCAGTTGCCCCAACTGCAGAGCCACGTCAAACAACCGCTTCAAAGCGTTGATGCGCAGATTCAAAGCCACATCCGCCGTTGCCAATAGCGGCGCCCCTGCGACCCAACCGGACTCGGCCAGATCGAAGAGTGCCGCCTGTCGCAGGCTGGAGTTGGGATCCGCCAACAACCTTGTCAGGATCTGCGTCAGCTCTTCTGCCTGGGTAAACCGATAGAGAACCCAAGCTGCTGCCGACTGAACTCGCCTTGAAGCATGGCCGAGAAAGGGGCGAATAGCTTCCTCCGCCTGACGAGCATTGAGCTGCCCCAAAGCCTCGATAATCGCCTCCCAAGGCTGCTCCTCCGGTGACCGCAAAAGAGCCAGCAAGGGATCCACAGCCCGTGCATCCTGCAACTGAGCCAGGGCATAGGCAGCCTCCTCCCGTACATGCAGATCTGTACAGGTGAGGGCTGCAACCAAGCCGGGTAAGGCTCGTGCGTCCCCAATCTGCCCCAGCGCCTTGGCAGCATTACGCCGCAAAGGATAGCCTCCCAAGGCAGTGCGATCCCTCTCATCTTGCAAGGCCAAGAGGAGCGGTTCTACCCCGCGCGGATCCCGAACCGTACCCAGGTACCAAGCGGCATAGTAACGATCCTGTAAATCAGCACCCTGCAGCTTCGCCACCGCCTGCTCCCAGGTGAGCTGCTGCGGCAACACGGCTGTATTGGATGCTATGCGGGTTGGAGAACCGTTCATGAACCCTGAGGAACTCTGGATAAACTCTGCAATAGAGCAAGTTTCCTACTCGGCAGCATTGTTGCTCTGGGTAGGAGCCCCATTCACCCCCGAAACCGCAGCGACCCGCACAACTTTGCCCCCCATGCGCAGGATGCGCTGCATCTCAGCCGACAAACGCCCATAGGGAACGGTAGTACTGACGGTACTGCGACGAACCTTGTCAGAGGTGGCCAGAGCCTCAGGAGGGTTGCGCAGGCCGGTGTACTCAATTTTGTAAACCCGGCTGCCGGCTTCCGTTAGGGCTTCGGGACCGGTGGTGCTTTGACCAAACATCGCTTCCCCCAAAAATTGATTCTATTGATTCCACTGATTCCACTGGCTAGGAACGACTGCTCTGGGTGACACCCCAACTCCAGACCAACTCAAGAAAGTTCCCCAGAGTACAGGGATCCCTTGCCCCAAGTAGCAGCCCAAAACAGAAACCAGAGAGCAGACAGACGGCTACAGCTGCGGATTCCTCAGGATATTAAAAACCTATCTAGCTGACTGAGAAGTCAAGTCAGCAGAGCAACCCGAAAACAGGTAGACCAACAACCCCCGAGCCGCCGCCTGCTCTGTTAAGGACTAGATCCCGTTGACAGGAAAAAGAGATCATCCACTCAAATAGCGGGGATCCCTACAATGGGATCTTTCAGCTGAGGGCGTTAATGGCGTAATCGAAGTAGATGCTGGCTTCGTTTGCCGCTTGGCCGCTCAACATACCCAGGGCACGACCCTTCATGTATTGCAGGGCTACAATGTACCAGCTAGGGGAGAGGTTGAAGGAGCGGTTCACTTCCCGCAACCCAGCCACCAAGTAGTCATCCAGAGGCCCAGTACCACCGGCAACCAAAGAGTAGGTGATGAAGCGGAGATAGTAGCCGATATCCCGGGCACACTTGGCCTGGAACACATCGCCATGGCCCATTTCCCCAGGTTGGGTTAAGTAAGGATACTTTCTAAACACTTCCTGCACCGCTTCCCGCACCAATGTTTGTTGGTTATTGGTCAAGACGCGGGCAGCTTCCAGGGAGGCAGCAGCACGCTGGTAGCGGCCATAAACAGACTGCAACTCACTGGCATTGAGGAAACGCCCCTGATTGTCAGCAGCAGCAATCGCTTCAGTGATGACGGTTTTCACCTTGCAACTCCTTAAGTTAAATCAGCTCTGTTGTTAAGGGAATCTCTGTAGGGAAAAGCCCGCTGGAGGCACGATATCCCGCCTCAGCACTTACCCTCAGCAGAATAAAGACTGTGGATCAAAGAGCATTCGGGAATGACCAAACAGGTCCTAACCCAAAATTCACACAATAGCAGCAGCAGCCTTGTCGAAGTAGCTGGCCACTTCGCTTTGTAACGCCGAGCAGTCGCCAGGGGTAATGCCTGCCGGATCCATGATCTTGGCCAAAGCTTCTTTCTTCATGGCCGCAATGCCGTTGGCCACAGAGGTGGTAGGTACGCCCAGAGCAATGTAGGTTTCCCGTAGACCGTTCAAGCAGCGATCTTCCAACACAGAGCTGTCACCGGCCAGAGTGGCATAGCTGATGTAGCGCAAGATGATTTCCATGTCGCGCAAGCAGGCAGCCATGCGACGGTTGGTGTAGGCATTGCCACCCGGAGCGATCAGATCCGGTTCTTGGGCAAACAAAGAACGGGCCGCATTGGACACAATTTGTGCGGCGTTGCTGGTAATACGGTTGACGGCGTCGAGGCGCTTGTTGCCCTCAGCCACTAAGGCTGCCAAACGGTCAAACTCTTGATCACTTAAAAAAGCACCGCGTGTATCTGCCTGAGCAATCACCCGGGTAAAGGCGTCTTGCATGATTGATCTCCTTCTGGTCTTTCCAAAAACCGAATGAGCGACTGGCTAAACTTCCCAGAAGCCGGATCCCAAACCAACCCTCGTGCAGGGATCCCCTTTGCCCTCCAAAAACCGGGGATCCTGTGGCAGCAGGTTCAACTGAACTCTACCCCCACCGAAACCCCAAATTTTTAGACAGGTCAAGAACTTCTGCGACTTTCAGACAGCCGAGCACCCAGGTTAATTTTATAGCCTGGGATGGATGAGTATTTTGTAAAGATTTACAAAAGAATATCCATCGAAATCCCTGCTCACTTGAGGTTCATGGGCCTTAGGCAGGAAAAAGCAGGAAATTTTGAGGGGGCTGAGCTTATAAATTGTAAACATTTGTTTTGAGAGCTGGTCAGGCTGAGTATCCAGCTCCCCTGCACTAAAGCCTTGCAGTATCTGGGAGAGCCGCTTTCAGCTCTCGGCAGAACTCACCGATCTGTTCTAACCCTTGGGCCGGGGTGGCTGCTTGGGCTAGGCGCTGCACAAAGGCACTGCCGACAATAGCGGCATCGGCTCCCCAGAGAGCAATTTGACGGGCTTGTTCCGGACTGGAAATGCCAAAGCCCACCCCAATCGGCAAGGGGGTTTGTTGGCGCAGCTGCTGTATTAAAGTTGGGATCCGTTCTGCCAGAGTGGATCGTTGACCGGTAACACCGGTGGTACTGACCAAGTAAACAAAACCGCTGGAATGCCGGGCAATCTGTTGCATGCGCTCCACAGGGCTGGTGGGGGCCACCAACAGGATGAGATCGAGGTGTTCAGCCTGGGCTGCCTGTCGTAGGGGTTCGGCCTCCTCTAGGGGCAAATCCGGGACAACCAAGCCTGCACAGCCTGCCTGCCGCAGTTGTTGCATAAATTTCGGGATGCCAACTTGGTAGATGGGGTTGTAGTAAGTAAACAGAATAAGGGGGGCTTGCAAGGAAAGCTGACTTAAGCCTTGCAGGATAGCCTGTAGGGTAACCCCCCGTTTGAGAGCACGGGTGGCTGCCGCTTGAATAACGGGGCCATCTGCCAGAGGATCCGAATAGGGCACCCCCAACTCGATTAAGTCTGCACCGCTCTGATCCAAAACCCGCAGAGCCTCGAAGGTGGTGGATAAATCCGGATCCCCAGCCGTAAGGTAGGGGATAAGGGCTTTTTTCCCTCGCTGGTGCAGGTCTTGAAAGCGGTTAGTAATCCGGCTGGGCATAGATAGGCATCCGTCGAGTCCAGAGTACCACCCACTGTAGCGTTAGCCGGGATCCCTAGGGGAGGGGCACAAAATCGTAGCCGGTACCGGAGCGGTTTCCCGGTTGAACGCGCACCAGGACATTTGGGGCATCCCGGTCGCCGGAGGGCAAGAAGCGCACCTGCCCCGAAGCTCCGTTGTTCAGCAAGAAATTGGGACTACCCAAAGCAGACAGGACCGCTGTGCGGGTGGCTCCCGATTCCAGAGCCTGCAAAAAAGCACGGGTGGCATCGTAGGCTAAAGCCGTGCGCCAACTTACCTGTCCCCCCCACAGTTGAGCTGCCGCCTGGGCAAACTCACGGTTGCGGGGCACATCCGGGTGCCAGGGCACCGCCACCACCAGACCCTCCACCGCAGCTCCTCCCTGTTGTAGGGTATTGAGGCTAAACAGCACA
The DNA here is from genome assembly GCA_937944885.1 of uncultured cyanobacterium. Lineage (GTDB taxonomy): Bacteria > Cyanobacteriota > Cyanobacteriia > Thermostichales > Thermostichaceae > Thermostichus. The sequence goes on along the minus strand of CALFBB010000035.1, from coordinate 11,794 downwards.
TCTCCGCCCAGGAGGGTGAGAGGTTTTCCATGGCGGGCATTTTCCTGAGCTACAGCCAAAGCTTGGGTGGTCACTGCCGCAGTGGGGGCCAAAAATGCCAACTCAGCGCCTTGGCCAATTGCCATCTTGAAGCTGGACTGGGGGTTGAAGTCGGCTGCCGAGAGATCAAACTCAGTGGTGATCTGCCCACCTTCACTGGCTAGGGTGGTAGCAAAGGCATTGCGCAAGCTGGAGCTATAGGCACTGTTGGGATTGTAAAAAATGGCTGCCCTCTGTAGGCGCAGGGTGTTGAGAGCATAGCGGGCCAGTTGGGTACCGGCAATTTGGTCGGAAGGTACTGTGCGGAAAATGGCGTTGCCCAGGGTGCTAATTTGGGTGCTGGTGGAGGTGGAAGAGATCATCGCTAACCCGGCAGCCTGATAAACAGCAGCAGCAGCAATCGTGGCATCACTGGCGTTGTGCCCCACCACTCCGAGAACCTCAGGTTGCTCCACCAAGGCTTTGGCCGCAGCAGCAGCCCGCTCAGCATCATCCCCATCATCGACAATCACCACCTCCAGCAGGCGACCGGAGAGGCCGCCCCGCTGTCTAAACTCCTCCTGGGCTTGGGCCACCCCCCGCAGGGTCTCCTTGGCCCGGTTGGGATTGCTGGAGATGGGCACCACTACCGCCAAGCTGAGGGGATTGCCTTGCTGCCGGGCACGGGCATTGTTCAAAAAAATGCGTGCCTCCGGATCGTTGCGGTTGTTTTGTAAAGTTGTCTCCAAGACTGGAATGGCAGCGGTGAGGTTGCCCTGCCGCAATAACTCTGCAGCAGCTGTTGTCATGGGGCTGCTGTCGGCAAAGAGGGTGCGTTCACCGCGGCTGAGAACCACGGGGCTAGCCCCTACCCCTGGGCTTGCTTTGGGCTGCGGATCTTTTGGCTGCAGAAGCTGGGGCAGGTTCTCAGGCCAGCGAATATAACCGGAACGTAAACCATACCAGCCCCCGCCGATCAGCAATAGACCCAGGGTGATGTAAACAATAGGTGGCGGGGATTTAGCAGTCATGAAGCCGAACCTGTAAAAACTTAGCAAACTAACTTACTTATAAAATGACTTATAAAATGGCCCAGTTGGGGTGGCTCTTTACCAACTTAGTTGAACTACAAGTTAATTAAGTGTATAAGTGTAATTAAGTGTTAATTAAGTCAGATTAAACAGATGCATGAGCACCTGCCGGCAATGGACAGGTCAACAACCCTTGAGAGCTCAGCTTAGGGCCAGAAGCTCAAGAACTTTACGAATCAGTGTGAGGAATCAGTGGGGTCTGGGTTGTAGGAGGGGCTGTTGCGGTACTGACGTTCCAACTGTTCCAGAATAGAAGCAGGTAGAGCTTCAGAGCTTTCCCCCATCGGCCCGCCATCGGGCACCCCAGAGTCTGGTGCATCCGGGGGAAGCTGCTTGGAGGCAGCCCAAACGACCAGCCCGGTTAGCAAAAGCACAAGAGCGGCAGCGTAGAGAAATGCGATGATGGCCATCGGGTCAATGTTCTAGCTTTCCTCACCATGATAGAGGCTGGCGAAAAAGATCAGGGCTGGGATCCGTTGGATCAGGCGCTATGGGATTGGCATCGGGGGCAGCCCAAGGGGCCAGTTTTGATGCATGCCCACTCCCCACAGGGGATCCCGGTTGAGCCGGTTCAGGTGATCTCAGCGGAAGTGTTTTTCACTCAGGACTTGCCAGAAACGGAAGCCTTGGCCTTGGATCTGTGTCGCGGGCGGGTGTTGGATATCGGAGCGGGTACGGGCCGGCATGCTTTGTTGTTGCAGGAACGGGGTCTGTCAGTTTGGGCCCTGGATCGCTCCCCTTTGGCCCAGCAGATTATGAAAGAGCGAGGCGTCCTCAACCGTATTCAGGCGGATATTTTTCAGTGGCCAGGGCCGGAATTTCGCTTCGACACGCTGCTGCTGTTGATGAATGGGGTGGGCTTGGTGGGATCCCTGGTGGGGCTGGATCGATTGTTAACCTTGGCCAAGGACTGGATTCAACCGACCGGGCAACTGCTCCTGGACTCCACCGACCTCAGGGATCCCCCAAAAGAGGACCTGCAGGCAGAAGAGGAGTTTACCGACCCTGCGGCTGACCCTGAACAAGTAATTTACTTTACAGCAGAGTACCAGGGGCAACGGGGGGATCCCTTCCCTTGGTTGTTTGTGGATCCGGAAACGCTTCTCCGACATGCCCAAGCCACCGGTTGGCAAGGGCAAATTATCTACCAAGATCCCGAGGGAGCCTTTCTGGCGCGGCTGACGCCCCTCTAGACGATTCCTCCTACAATGCCTACGATGAAGGGCGCTGCGATGCTATCACCTCCGATCAAAGTGCTCTGATCTCCCGCCGGGCAACCCTGCAAAACCCTGAGGATCAGGTCATCTTGGGGGATGTGATTTCTAAAGAACCGCTAGGTCGCTTGGTTTCCCAAGGGGATGAGAGCTTCTCCGACATCATGAACTGGACAGTCTTCGCTCTGTTCTACGCAGGAGAAAGGGGAATTACCAGCGCCAATGTCGAGGAGTTCCTCAGCTCTGAGGATCCCGATATCCTGCGGTTCTTGGGTCAAGACGGCAACCTCGGGGAAGTGCTGGGATTGGAACCGGATTGGACGGTGAATGTGATCAAGGCAGTCGGTAACTACGGCGAGATCTTCGACCGCCATCTAACTCCGTTGGGGGTGGCCCGTGGTTTGAATCAGCCCTATACCCAGGGTGGGATCCAGTACGCGCCCCCCTTCCGCTAATTCCGAACCCTGATCCCATGCTGCTGATCTGACCCCCACCCCAGGGATCCCGTCTGTTGTTGACTGGATGGGGATCCCTAGGCTGGATTTAGAGCTTTCTCTGTTTGAACTGCTTAGATGCTCATGACTTCCCTTTCCAGCCAACCCCATATTCAGCCCCCCTGGTGGCGAGACGAACGCATCCTCAAAATTGTCCTGCAAGTGGCTTTTGTCATTGCCGTGCTGATAGTGTTCGGGATCCTTACCCAGAACCTGACCAGTAGTCTGCGCCGCTTGGGGATAACCTTTGGGTTTCGATTCTTGGGCAATTCCGCCAACTTTGGCATCACCGAAGGGATCCCTTACGACCCCTCCGAGAGCTACTTGAAGGCCTTTGTGGTCGGTGTAGTGAATACCCTTTGGCTCTCCTCCATCAGCATTGTCTTGGCGACGGTGATGGGGATGATCTTGGGGGTGGCTCGCCTCTCCAGCAACTGGCTGGCCCGTCAACTGGCCACAATCATCACAGAGATCTTTCGTAATATCCCGGTGCTCTTGATCGTCATCTTCTGGTACCAAGGGGTGATCCTGACTTTGCCCGCGGTACGCAACAGCTATTCAATTGGGGGCTTTTTCTTCATCAGTCAGCGGGGGATTAACCTGCCCAGTTTGGATCCCAGTGGGTGGCTGCTCCCGACAGTAATCATCTTGGCCGGAGCCGCTCGGGGGATCCGCAAACTGCTCTTGGCTCGCCGCCCGGATGTGGGGCCAATCCAGCGAAACAGCCTGGTAGGGTTAGGGGTGCTGCTGCTGGCGGTCGCCTGTTGGATTCTTTTCCCTGAGTCGCCGTTACGCGTGGATATTCCGGTGCTGGATCGCTTTAACTTTCGGGGTGGAACCCAGCTTTCGGCAGAGTTTACCGCCATGATGCTGGGTCTGGTCACCTACACCGGCTGCTACATTGCCGAAGTGGTACGGGGCTCCTTCTTAGCGGTGCAGCGGGGACAATGGGAGGCCTCGCGAGCCATTGGCCTAACAGAATTGGCCACCTTTCAACTGGTGATTGTGCCGCAGGCGCTTTGGTTTAGGAATTTGCATGGGGTTGGCAGCTCTCTTGCCTTTGGGGCAATCTCGGGGGTGGCTGGCAGGCTGTGCCGGGGTAACCTTGGTAGCTGTTGCCATCAGTCGCGGACGGGAATCCTGGCGACTAGCCTCGATCTGGATCTGGGCTTTGGTGCTGCCTCTTTGTTTGGAGTTGTTGTTGGGCAATCTTTCCCCCAACTTGCCAGGGGTGCGGGCAGAGCAGCTGTCGGGTTTGCTGCTGACTTTGATGCTGGCGGCAGCGGCCTTGATCATCGCTTTTCCCATCGGGGTACTGCTGGCTTTGGGACGTGCCAATCACGCGCTGCCGGTGGTTAGGATTTTCTGTACTCTATTGATCGAGCTCATTCGGGGTGTTCCCTTAACCACCATTTTGTTCGCTGCCTGGCTGTTGGTGCCTTTCTTTTTGGGGGGGATCACGGTTAACCTGATCATCCGTGCTGAGGTGGCCTTCATCCTCTTTACGGCTGTGTACGTGGCGGAGGATGTGCGCGGTGGTTTGCAGGCGGTATCACGAGGTCAGGTGGAGGCGGCACGGGCTGTGGGCCTCAACCCGTTTCAGATCACAGCCTTGGTTATCCTGCCCCAAGCCTTGCGAGCCTCGGTTCCGGCATTGGTGAATGAGTTTCTCACCCTGTTCAAAGACACTTCGCTGGTGTTCATCATCGGTCTGACTGATCGATCTGTTGCAGGCGGGTCGGGTGGTGTTTACCAATCCCAACTGGCTGGGCACCCAAAAAGAAGTGCTGTTCTTCATTGGGGTGGTCTACTTCATCTGCTGCTTTGCCATGGCCTATGCCGCCAAGCAGGTGGAAAAGGCGCTGGGTTTGGGCAAACGATAACTTTGCTTTGACATCCTCCCCGCGCTGAAGCGACGGGGATTTCCAGTCTGACTGCATTACACAGCCTCCTGATGGGTTGACAGACAAGCAACCGCCCCGGACTGGGGTCTTACACTGCTTAACGCCTGCCCATTCGGGTCGGCAAGTCCTGCCGCCAAAATGTTTGCTCCGGCGTTCACATCTCGGTCGTGTTCAGCCCCGCAGTTGAGACACAGTACAGACCGCACCGACAGGTCTAACTTGCCCCACCGATAACCGCAACACGAACACGTTTGAGAAGTTGGCTCCCATCGGTTGATGGTTCTCACTTCCCGATCCGCAATCATGCCGGACTTAGCTTCACACATCGCCCTGATTTGCCGCCATCCCGCTCGACTAATCGCCCTGGCGAGTTTCCGATTCTTCATCATGCCGGACACGTTCAAGTCTTCCAGCACCACTACGCTGTTTTCCCGCACTAGGCGAGCAGCCAGCTTTTGGTTGAAGTCTCGACGAATATCGCGTTGCTTGGCTTCAATTCGAGCAATTGCTCTCCGTAACCGTTCACGCCGCTTCGAGCCTTTTATGGCCCTTGAGAGTTTGCGTTTCCCTTTACGGATTTTGCGGTCCAACGCACTGGTATAACGCACTGGTATCAGGTGCTTTCACCTTTTCGCCAGTGCTCAATGTGGCAAGGGTTTCTAACCCAAAATCAACACCGACCCCTTGGTTCTTAGGCTCAATGCTGACGGGCTGAATCTCCACCGCAAAGCTTATGAAATGTCGTCCAGCACAATCTTTGATGACCGTCGCAGAACTTGGTTCGGCAGGCAACAGTCTAGACCATTTGGTTTTGATATTTCCAATCTTGGCTAGATATACCTTTGCCGACTTTATCGAAAATCCCCCCCTGCAGAAACGGGCTGATTGCCGATTTGCCTTCTTTTTGAACTGCGGGAACCCAACACGCCGCCCCTTCCGTTTACCCTTCCTTGACTCAAAGAAGTTCTTAAACGCTGTTCCGAGGTCTCGGATGGACTGCTGCAGCGGAATGTTGCTGACTTCAGCCAGCCATTTTCGACCCTCTATCTTTTTTGCTTGGGTGATGCAGCGCTTTTGTAGTTCAGCGCAGCTCGGCCACTTCTCGCCCTTGGGCAGGGACTGGATGAGCGCCAGCGCATCATTCCACACGACACGGCAACATCCAAAGACTTTGGCCAAGTCCCTGCATTGTTGGTCGGTGGGGTAGATTCTGTACTGGTATCGTACTTTCATGCACACTACTATAGGTTGGTCGTAGTGCTAATAGCAATGCGATATCGGCGAGAAAATCATAGTGTTTCAGACCTGAGAGCACACCTCATTTTTGTAACCAAGTACCGACAGAAGGTGCTGAGTGCCGATGGGTTGGCGGTCATTGAGGCTGCCTGTCGGGACGTGTCCCTGAAGATGGGCTTCCAGATTCTTGAGTTCAATGGCGAGGACGACCATGTTCACCTGCTGGTAGAGTATCCGCCTAAACTTTCCATCTCGCGGATGGTGAATGCGCTGAAAGGGGTCTCTAGTCGGCGGTATGGGCAGGCTGGGCTACCTAAGCCAAAAGGGAAGGTATCGCTATGGGCGCCTGCTCATTTCTCAGTATCGGTAGGCGGAGCGCCCCTGGAAATCTTGAAGCAATACATCCAGCAACAAGAAAAGCCGCCCTAAAAGGGCAGGGCTTGCATCCCATTATTTTTAGGTCAACTGAGCCAAGATCAAGCAGACCAATCAACTTGACAATCAAATTCCCTAAACAGAAACAGATCCACCTGTACCGATCCATCAGCATGCCCGCGCAAGAAGAACCCGATGGCGAGGTGTATTGGGCTGAAGGGTAATGTCTGTAAACCCCTCTTGTGCCAAAGTTGCAGCCATATCCAGGCTGAAGTATTGGTCCAGGTAAGGCTCTGTGCTTTTCAGGAGGGTGAGAATGGCTGGGGACATCTGGGCGTACACTGGTGAGGCCGGGTTCATATCCATAAGGGCAAAGTAGCCGCCGGGTTTAAGCAAACGGCGAGCCTCTGCCAAAACAGCCCGAGCTGCCGACTGAGGTAACTCGTGAAACAGCAGACAGGCGGAAACCAAATCAAAGCTGGCTGCCGGTAAGCCACTGGATTCTGCTGCAGCATGGATCCACTGCACCTGCCGCTGCTGCTCCTTAGCTCGGATATTGCCCACCGCCAAAAAGTAAGGAGAAAGATCCAACCCCACCACCTCAGCTTCTGGGTAGAGATCCTGAAGGGCAAAGGTGCTCATGCCAACGCTACAGCCCAAGTCCAAAATGCGTTGCGGTGAGGCCGGGATCCGCTCCTGCAACACCTGATGGTAGCTCTGACGCAGACGGGCATCCCCTTGGGCACCGGCCTCCGGCCAGATACGAGCATGAACAGCATAAGCAGCCACTTCCACTTCCGTAGCAGCTTCCCAACTCAAGTTACCAGCCTCATAAGCATGGAAAGGGCGCAGGTAATAGTCCGGGTAAACCAGACTGGGATTTTGTACAGTTGGCAATTCTGCTGCCAAATCCTGGGCCATCAGTGCTTCAACCCGACCCAACCAGTCCACACCAATTTCGGCGGCCCGTCGGATCATCATCTGGCGAGCCTGCCCCTTGGCCCAATTAAATAGAGGCCGAATCGACAGGAGAACATTGATCAGGCGACCGGTTAGGTTAGGAGCGGCAACAGTAGTCATGGATAAGTGGTAAATCTCTCCAGAACTATATTAGAGGGCGGATCCCCCTGATGGAGATCACCTAGGCTCTTGCCCGGGATCCGCTGGTTGCTGAGTTGGTAGCGCTTTTCCGGTAGCGCTAAGATAGCCAAGAACAGTTCTCACACTTGGCCTATGCCCCTTGCCTCTGAGACAGAGTCCCTGGAGCAAGCCTCCAAGACAGCTACCCCCACCACAGCAGTGGATCCGGAGTTTCCTTATGAGGTCGAGATGACCTTGATGGAGCATCTAGAGGAGCTGCGCAGCCGCCTGTTTGCCAGTGTCATTGCGGTGGGGGTGTGCATCCTTGCCTGTTTTTTGGTGGTGAATCCTATTGTGGCCCTGCTGGAGGTGCCCGCCCAAGGGGTAACCTTTTTGCAACTGGCACCTGGGGAGTACTTCTTTGTATCCATGAAGGTGGCTGCCTACTCAGGGCTGCTGCTGGCCACCCCATTTGTGGTGTATCAGATTGCCCGTTTTGTTTTACCGGGGCTGAGTGTGAAAGAGCGGAAGCTACTAGGGCCGGTGGTGTTTGGCTCTAGCTTCCTGTTTGTGGCAGGTTTGGTTTTTGCCTACTACTTACTGATACCGGCAGCGCTGAATTTCTTCATTCGCTATGGTGAGGGAGTGGTGGATCAAGCTTGGTCCATCGATCGCTACTTTGAGTTTGTGCTGCTGCTGCTGTTTAGCACCGGCCTGGCTTTCCAGGTGCCGGTTTTGCAAGCTTTGCTGGGAGGGCTAGGATTGGTCAGTGCCGAGCAAATGTTCAAGGGCTGGCGATACGTTGTTTTGGGCTCGGTGGTAGCCGGGGCCATTCTTACGCCCTCAACAGATCCCCTGACCCAAAGTCTCTTGGCAGGAGCAGTAACTTTTCTCTACTTATTGGGTATCCTTCTGGTGAAGCTACTTGGCAAGTGAACATACGCTGCACGCACTGATTTTGGCGGCTGAGTCTTCCACTTACATGGGAGAGCAAAAAGCCTTTCTACCCTGGAAGGAAGAACAAAGCCTGTTATCTTATCAGGTCTCTCAATGGCAACAGGCGGGGTTCCGGCCCTGGGTGGTGCTGGGATCCCATCAGTTGGAGACTGCTAAACCTCATTTGCAGGGGGCCCAGGTGCTGATTAACCCAGCTCCCGAAGCGGGGGAAGCCCATTCCATTCGAGTTGGGATAGAAGGGATCCCGGCTAATTTTCGGGTTTTGGGTATTTCCGCAGTGGATCAACCTCGTCCTGCTTGGATCTACCACAGTTTGCTGGAGTACCATTTGCGCCATCGCTCCTGGGTGACTGTACCGGTGCATCGGGGTCGTCGTGGCCATCCCCCCCTCATGGATGGTCGGCTGCGGGAGGAACTGCTGCACCTGAAAGAAGAAACCTTGGGCTTGCAGCAGGTGCTACAAGACTTGGATAAGCGGGTTCTGGAGGTTGAGCTGTACACCAATGAGATTTTTTTAGGGTGCAACACCCTCCTTGACTTGCAGGCTGCTGCTGGCGCAAGGAACTGGATTGCCTGAGCAAAAGCATGGCTGCGAAAATGACAGACAAGTCCCCTCCTTCAGGACAGCTTGATGGGTAAAGGGAAAAGCAGCCGTGCCCTTGCTGAGTCGAGTGCGCTGAACCCAGGTGGGAGTAAACTTAGGGCGCTAGAGCATTACCCCGAATCAGGCTACCTAGGGTTTTGGCCGTAATCTTTAACTGCACCCAAGGATTCATGGGTACCACTGTTTTGTAGAGATAACTGTCAAAAGTTATCTTCTGAACATCTTTGTCAGCACACATTTCCACAAAGGCTTCGCGGGTGGCATTGGAGCGGTAGAACACCCGTTGCAGAATATCAAGCACTTTGTAGGTCATACCGTATTGGCGATCCCAACGCTTGAGATACAGCTTCAGGTCCTCCTCACTGGGGATACGAGTTCCATGATTGGAAACTTCAACGATGGTTTCTGCGCACATACGGCCTGACTTAGCAGCAAAGTAAATCCCCTCCCCACTGGATTTGGTGACATAGCCTGCTGCATCCCCTACCAAGGCCGCACGACCCACCACCCGGCGTGGACGCGGATGCTCAGGAATAGGGTGGGCCTCCACCTTGATTACCCGCCCTCCCCGAATTCGTTCGGCAGCCCGAGCCCGGATCCCAGCTTGCAACTTCTGGATATTGGCTTGGTTGACCTTCATGGTGCCGGTACCCACAGCCACATGATTGGATTTGGGAAAGACCCAAGCATAAAAGTCGGGGGAAACATCATCTCCTACGTACATTTCCGCCCGCTCTTCGTAGTAGGCCATTTTGTCATCAGGGATTTGAATCCGCTCTTGAAAGGCTAAGGCATAATTGTAGTCTCCGGCATCAATTGCCGCTGCCACCTTGGAGTGAAAACCATCGGCACCGATAACTAGATCCACAGCCAAAGCGCGAGGTAACCCCTGTTTGGAACCGTCGGAAAAATCGTTGTAGTGCAAAATATAGGGATCCCGGCCATTTTTGGGGATCTCCAGATGCATTACTTTCCCGTTAATCACTTCTGCCCCTTTCTCGTGGGCGCGGTTGCGTAAAAAGCTATCTAAAATCTCGCGGCGGCACATGCCGATGTATTCATTTTCATTATCCAGCTGGATATCCACCTCGTAGTTGGAGGGGGAGATCATCTTCATCTTGCGCACTTTGCGGTCGATGATCTGCGGTGGAATATCAAACTCTGACACCATGCAGAGGGGAATAGCACCTCCGCAAGGCTTCGCATTATCCAATTTGCGCTCGAATAAGAAGGTTTCAATTCCGGCTCGGGCTAGAACTTCAGCGGCAGAAGATCCGGCTGGCCCACCTCCCACGACAGCAACTCTCAGGCTCAAAGCTCTCTCCTCGATGCAAATGCAATCTGTCGGATTCACAGCAGGCATCCTACCATAGCTCTTAGGAAGCCTTGCGAACTTTGACGAAGTGTTGCGGTTTTATTGAAAAATGGGCTGAAGAATAGCTTCTTCATGGCTCAGGAGAGGTCGGTAGCACCGGTTAGAGTCGGGAGCAAACATGTCGCGAAGGCAAGACGGCTGCATTCATTTCCCTAGGACCGCCCAAACGGCTCAAGAATAAGGTCTTGTAATAATTGTAAAAAAATAACAGCTAAATCTTTAGGAGCAGAGGGCTAGGGGCCAGCCTTGGGCTTTGCTGCTGGATCCTTTGTGGAACATCCTTTATGGAACAACCCTGAGGACATGGCTGCTGCTGCGGCCGTAGCGACCGGGGGTGTACATCTCTTCGGCAAAAGCCGGTGAGATTTGCAATTGACCGGGAATTTCGGGGCGGAAAAGATAGACAAACTCGTGGCTGCCTTTCTCTAGGAAGGTGCTGAAGAAGGCCACCCGATCCTCCCGATTTTCTTGGTGGGTCCAGAACCAGTCCCACCAATAGTCGGGTTCAGAGCCGGTGAGCAGTCGCGGATCCTGAGAGGTAATCTCCGCTCCACTGGGTAAGGGATCCTCAATCAGCACATAGTGGCTGTCTTGGGCGGCCACCACCGTCAGGCGGGCCAAGAGCATTTCTCCGGCTGGCACAGAGTCCCCCGCTTGCAGGAGCTGTTCGCGATAAAGGATTTGCCCATTGGCTTGGCGCTGCGGTTGCAGGCGGAAGTAGCTGCGGGCTACGGTAAACCCCTGACTTTGGGGTTGCTCAGGAGTGGGGGTAAAGGCTTCTCCCGTCAGGCTGTAGTAAAGGGGGCCAGGACCGGATGTTTCTAGGCGGAGACTGCTCAGCCCATCCACATCCCTATCTGCCAGCTCGATGACCCGGCGAGGATTGTCTGCAGTGGCTTGCCAGCGGCCCACCAGGGATCCGCTTGTGCCGTTAAAAACCAAGACTTCCCCGGGGCCAGGGGTTTGCTGCAGCTGGGCTTGGTAGTAGGCGGTGAGGCCAAGGAGGGCATCGGCGGTGGCTTTGGTGGTGCTCCAACGGTTGTTTTGCCGCTGTTGCAGAATAGCTGTTGCTATTTCTGCTGCCCGCGCATCCTGCAATCGGGTGGCCAACTGTAACAAGGGCCCCACCACTTCCATCTCGTCATAGGTGGAGCGCTCGTTGAAGGCTGCGGCCAAGCTTAGGGGAATAAACCAGCGCCCTTGCGGGTCTAGTTGGTGCCGTTCTAGGGCCTGATCTAAGGCAATTTGGGCCAGGTTCGCTTCACCCCGTTGCAGGGCAGCTAAGCCTTGGTAAGCCAAACCCCAGGTGGAAAGCTGTTCCAAAGCAGGCATTGCCGATGAAGAACCAGAGGGATCCCAGAGGGCAAGGCTGTAGATAACATAGGCTCGTAGATCAGGGGAGAGGGTTTGGGGTTGACCCAGTTGCTCCCTTAGGTAGTTTAAGGC
>CALFBB010000034.1 GCA_937944885.1 uncultured cyanobacterium | reverse complement strand
TAGCAACCCAGAGCCGCTACTGAAGGTGTCGCCCACACGGTGCAAAGACCAGTTCTGGGTGTTGGTCTCCGAGGGCAAGCACGAGAAGCGCTTGATTTTTGTGCGGGCATTGGCGTTACGAATGGTCTGGTTGATCCAGGCCGAACCGACTCGATATTGGCGAACGCCTTGGTCGTCAAGGTGCGCCGCTGTGTTTTCGGCAGAGCCAGGATCGAATGGGCAACCTCGGTATTCAGTTTCTGCAGCCGCTCAAACTCAAATATCTCCGTCTTCGACCGGTTGAGCCGAAGGAACGGCAGCTTGAGCGTCTTGGTGAGTGTTGCCATGCAAATCAGGATACAATCTCTTGCCTCACGATGAAAGATGCGCCTTATCTCCCCGCCCTATTGGCTTGCTCCCGCGCAGCGGTACGGCGGGGCTTCATGGCGCGGAGAGGTAGTATGGGCGCATCCGCTCAAACCATCGACAAAAGATTCCTGTTGCTTGCTCCAGCAGTACTGGGCAGTACTGAACTACAGCCCAGAGAATCTAAGCCCTTTTACCACCAGGGTTCCAGATCACGTTAGATCCTTCAACCCGATTATTCTCCTTGCGGATCCCTTGAGCAGCGCTAACGGGATCCATTCGGGTGGCGGGAGCGCAATACAATCACATCCGATAGCTGGCGCAGTTGACTCTGAATCTGGGTCAGTTGTTTTTTGTCGCGCACATCGATGCACAGATCGATCAAAGCAGTACGATTGGCAAAAGTCTGTACCTTGGCATTGCGCACATTGATGCTTTGATCCGAAAGGCGGGACAGAATATCCCGCAGCACTCCGACGCGATCGATCACCTCTAGGCGCAGCTCCACCGGGTAAGTCTGGCCATGTTGCTGCAGTTGCTCCTCGTTCCAGCGCACCGGTACAAGCCGCTCTCCTGAAATCTGGGCCACCCGTGGACACTCTTGATGATGAATGGTGATACCCTTGAAGCGGGTCACCACCCCCAAGATGGGATCCCCTGGCAGTGGGTTGCAACACTTGGCCAACTGATATTTCAGACCTTCCACACCCAAAATGGGGGATTTTGTTTTGCTACGGCTGGTTGTGGAAGTCGAGCGAGGTAATAAAGCCTGAGTAATCTCTAAGGGAGTGGATTCTGGTTTAGTACCCTCCTGGAGACGGTTGATGACTAAGGTTGCGGTGATTTCTCCATAGCCCAGGGCAGCCAACAAATCATCAACAGTGGCGTAGTTAAGCTTTTCGGCAACCTTCTGCATGCGCTCCGATTTAAGGAGGGCATCAAAACCGGTTTTGCCCAACTCCCGCTCCAGCAAATGTCGGCCTCGCAGCAGATTTTGTTCCCGGTTGGAGCGCTTAAACCACTGACGGATGCGATTACGAGCCGTACTGGTGGCAACAAAGTTAATCCAGTCGAGGCTGGGATGGGCATTCTTTTGGGTGATGATCTGAACAATGTCGCCGTTGCGCAAGCGGGTGTCGAGGGGCACGATCTTATTGTTTACCCGTGCACCGGCACAGTGATCCCCCACTTCCGAGTGAATACGATAGGCAAAGTCCACAGGGCAGGATCCCTGAGGTAGGGCCAACAGATCTCCCTTGGGCGTAAAAACATATACCTCACTCTCGAACAAATTTTCCCGGATTGTATCCAGGTACTCCTTGTCGTCTTTGAGGTCGTTTTGCCACTCCAACAGTTGTCGCAGCCAAGTAAAGCGTTCCTCGTCCGGCCTGACCGCCGTACTGCCGGCCTCCTTGTATTTCCAGTGGGCGGCAATCCCGTATTCTGCCACCCGGTGCATCTCTTCCGTGCGCAGCTGTACTTCCACTGGTTTGCCCTGTGGCCCTATCACCGCCGTGTGTAGGGATTGATAGCGGTTGGGCTTAGGTAAGCCGATGTAGTCCTTAAACCGACCGGGAATGGGACGAAAACAGTTGTGCACCACTGCCAGCACCCGGTAACACTCACTGTTGCTCTGCACGATCACCCGTACCGCCGACAGATCGTAAATTTCGTGAAATTCTTTGTGCTGTTGCTGCATCTTGCGATAGATGCCATAAAGATGCTTCGGTCTACCACTGATCTCAAAGTGCTCGATCCCAGCCTGAATCAGTTGCTGTCGCAACATTTCAATAAAGACTTGTATCTCAGCTTCCCGTTCCGCACGTTTGGCATTGACCAGTTCTTGGATCTGCCGATAGGCTTCATAGTCCAAATACTTAAAAGCTAAATCCTCCAGTTCCCACTTAAAGCGCCAGATCCCCAAGCGATTGGCCAATGGAGCAAAAATCTCCATGGTTTCTGCGGCAATTTGTCTTTGTTTACTCGGAGCTAGATATTGCAATGTACGCATGTTGTGCAAGCGATCCGCCAGCTTGACCACGATCACACGAATATCCTTGGCCATGGCCACAAACATGCGACGGAAGTTTTCTGCTTGCTGCTCTGTTTTGCTCGAGAAATTAAACTTAGAAAGCTTGGTTACCCCCTCCACTAACAGACGCACTTCAGAGCCAAACTCAGCCTCTAGAGCTTCTAGGGTAACTTCTGTATCTTCAACAACATCATGGAGGAAGCCGGCAGCCACTGTGACTGCATCCCCCCCTAGCTCTCGCAACAAACCAGCAACGGCTACCGGATGGGCAATGTAGGGCTCCCCCGACCTACGTTTCTGGCCCTGATGCAGACAATAGGAAAACTCAAACGCCCGTCGCAGTAGATCGGCTTCTTCAGGGGTGTAGGGCCGTAGCCCATCCCCAAGGTCAGTAGCCCCCGAAAGCAAAGCCTGCAGCCATGCCGGCACCTCAAAATCGAGATTGTTTAGGTCAAGACCTCTATCTGAGGTAGCAGCGACAGCAGTCTGACCCATGCGAACCGAGGGGAAAGGAGTAATTAACTATTGACTATAATCCATTCAGCCAGCTTACCGCTAACAGGGAGGAAACGGTTCAGTCCGCTGACGACAAAGAGAAAAACCAAGAAGTATCCAAGGAACTAAGCCCCTAGAGGAAACCAAAGCTCTTGGCTCACCCCCAGAGTTCACTTGTCTACATCATCTGCTACTCATCTGGTACAGCCCTCAAACCAAGCCTTAAGCTCTAACCCAAGTTCAGAGAGCCCAGAAAGCTAAAATCAAAGCTAAAATCCATCTAAAATCCTCAATCTTCCCGCCACTCTTCACAGCCGCCGATCAAATCGCAGATCGGATCAGAGGGGCGGTAGTCCTGCAGCTCTAGCTCTTCAGCAATCGACTGCCATTCCCGCTCGGGGAAAAAGGGTTGCAGACAGGAAATGGCTTCCGAGCGACGCAGGGATCCCTGCTGGATGAGACGACGGGCTTCCTCCTGGATAGCCTCAACTGCGTAGCGAGGGGCTTGTAAAGTGGGCATAACTCTACCTAAAACTTTACCGGAACGTGTAACTGGGGCGCTGCGCCAAGGGCCTGGCAATACAAATCTCGACTTGTCTTCCCACTCCCATGATAGGACCTTGTCCAATTTCGCAGCAACAGATACAACTTTGTGTTGCGGCTCACATATCCTGGTGTACCTTGATGTGTCTTGATGTTGAGATGTAGTTGCAGTTTGTATCAAAAAGGGGCGACTCCTGTGGGGATGGTGGTTTTTCTTGGGCACCTGCTTATGGTCAGGCTAGATGTCTTGCCTCCTGTGCCGTTAGAGAGCTTTCTTTTTTTGCAGTAGGGTTCGGGCTTTATTAGTGGAGACTTCAACCAAGGTTTAACCAAAGCTGACCCGTAGCAGTGAAAAGTCATCTTCAAAGTCTGGTTGACCGCGGAAGGCTTGGACCTGCTGAGCGACTTGATCTAAACTGACAGTGGCATCATCACTAAGCAGAGCGATCAAATTCTTTAACCCCCAGATCTCTTTTTCTCGATTGACCACTTCATAAACTCCATCACTAAACAGGTAAAGGTAGCTAGGGGACGGGATCCGCACCTTATCCCTCTGGAAGTTCTGGTTCGGCAAAATTCCAATAGGCAAGTTGAGGGTTCTCAGTTCTATCGAGGTCCTATGGGTTGGATCAATTAGCAAGGCCGGAGGGTGCCCAGCGCTGGCAAAAGAAAGCAGACGGGATCCCGAATGATAAACTCCATACCAAAGGGTGAAATACATTTCATTGTGGGATTGCATTTGAAACGAGTGATTGAGAGCCTGTAACACAGCCTCTGGCTGACGAGGATCGGTATCCGGCAATCCCTGGGTGCGCAGCTGGTTCATTACCGAAACCGATAGGAGGGCTGCGCCTACTCCGTGTCCTGACACATCCAACAGATAAATGGCCAAATGCTCAGCATCCAACCAGTGGTAGTTAAAAGAATCTCCCCCCAACTCCTGTGAGGGCAAAAAACACCAATCGGTCTTGATTTTGCACTCGGGGAAGAAGTCCGGTTTGGGCAAGAGGGATTCAACGTAGCGAGCAGCTTCTGCCAACTCTGCCCGCAATCTGGAGGTTTGCTGTTGCAGATCGTGGCTCAGTTGGTGCAGTCGCAACCCAGCCCGAACCCGGGCTTGCAACTCATTGGGGTCAATCGGCTTACTTAAGAATTCATCGGCTCCGGCATCTAGACCCTGCACCCTGTCCTCCACTTCGGTGCGAGCCGTGAGCAAAATAAAAAAAGTGGTGGAAAACTTGGGATCCGCCTTAATCCGTCGGCACACCTCAAGACCATCAATATCCGGCATCATCCAATCGCAGATGATCAGTCCAGGAGAGATAAGGTGCGCCTGTTCTATACCCTCCAGACCACTGGTGGCCATCTCAACGGTGTATCCTTGACGCTCCAAGCAGCGCTTCAGCACCAGTCGAATGGTGGGATCGTCGTCAACAATCAAAATGGTAGCCATAATCCCCCTCTCCCAACCAAATATCCATTGAAGGGCAGTTTAGCAAGCAGCGGAGGGGTTGATGTCTTGCAGCACGATGTTGTGGCTTGTCAGCTGGGCTCACTGCTGAAAGGATAGAAGACTCCCCTCGAGAGTGGGAGTCAGAAGCCTTGCGCCAGCCAGGCCAGTTAGCGATGATAGGAAAAGCTTCAGCGGTTTCCCCTATTTCCAGGGTTGCAAAGAAGTTTATATAGCTACAAGAACCGTGGTTGCACGATACACAGAAAGAGGCAGCCTCAGGATACTGGTAGGAGAGGATGATTCCCTACGGCTTGAAGGATGGAGTTTGACCCTGCACTTGAAGAGCGTACAGATGAGTTTTGATGGTGTTCAGGGATCCCTCCTACCGAGTTCCGTTGTGTTTGCAGGGGGCTTTGGCGCATGAGTGCATCTCCTCTTTCGGAATCCTCTCCACCGCCAGGGATGCCGGATTCCCGTGCCAGCCTGCCACCTCTACCGACGAAGTTGCCGGATGGGGAAGTTCGTCTGCAAGATTTGGATGAGAAGCAACTGCTGGCTAGTTTGTCTCTGGTGGTTTTGAACCAATCTGCTTGGAGCTGTTTCAGTATTAGCGAGACCAGCCGCCTACTGCGTCCATTACAAATTTGCCCCCAACTGACGGGCACCCCGATTCTCTCTCAGGGGGCTACAGCTGAGATCGTCTACAAGTTTCTCTTGAGTAATGGTCGCATCGGAACGATGAAAGGGCTAATCTCTATCGAGGATTTTCGTGGGGAGCGGCTGCGTTCCATCTATGAGCAACTACATATCGAAAAGATCGTGGACACTTTCACTGAGTTGATTGTGGTGCAGATTATTGATCACCTAAAGCTTATTTTTGCCCGTGATCTGGATGAGCCTCTCTGGCAGGAAGCTTTTTTCTTTACAGCCCAGGATTTACGTCAGGAGGAGTTTCTCTTACGTGGCTTACGACCAGAGGCCATTCCACGTAGCTTCCGTCCGCACCTCCAGAGGGTGTATGAAAAGATCATGGCAACCTGTCGCAGCTTACCCAACATTGCCTTCCAGCTTTGTTTGCGAGCCTATTTGGAGTACAACGAGATCAAAAATAAGCACCTGTTAGCCACGTTACTGAGCAAGTACTTTTACACTCTTTATCGCATTGGTGGGCTATCCGATCTGCAGAACTGGGATCCGATTGAGGTGGGATCCCTCCGTTCTTCTAGTCATAGGGTAAGGGTAAGGGCTCTTTCTCGCCTTCTCACCATGGACAACGACAGCGATGAGCCCCTAGTGGGTGTTGGTGGGACAGGTTTGGCAGGCAGCTACTTTAGTGGGCTCTGGGAAACCTCCGCTATAGAAATGGTGAGCACTGAAGAGATTCACAAGCTGCGACAGGATGTAGAAACAGTGCGGGAAGAGATGACCCAAGCTCAGCAATTGGTAGCTCGATATCAAGAAGAAGAAAAACAAGAACTCCTCAAGCGTCTTCAGGATGCGGATAAGTTTTTGCTCTTTAGCATCCATCAATTTTTTGATAATGTTTTCGGATCCCTACCCATTGAAGTCAAAAATGAGTATGGAGACACTTGGGTGCCGCGTTCCTCCTATTTGGATGAGAAGGAGCGAGACAACCTACTAAAGCATTTGCGCCTGATCACCGACGAAACCTATCTGGTTAGCATTCCGATTACAGAAGCCACACTTATTGGCTACTGGCATGTGCTCGCTGACTCTTTTTATCATCAGTGGGTTTTGAATCAGTACAAGCAGCTACAGGGCTATGGGATTGATCTAGAGCAAAGTGGTATCCCTATCATGGAGCGAGAACGGTTTTTAGAAGAGGTGCAGTTGCGCTTTGCTGCTCGTCATCGAGAAATTACAGAACAAAACGTAGAAAGAATTACCCGAATTGTCGTGGATAGCCTGGCCAAACGAGTAGCTATTAACACCAGCCAACAAAGCTTTCAGGCAATGCGGGCCAAACTGACAACGGTTTTGGATATGGATATCTCCCGCAGAGATGTGGGAGAGGTGAAGCGTCTGATTCATCATTTCACCGATGTGTTTTTGGGTAAGCGGCAGGAGCTGCCCTCCCCCTATCCGGTGGGCACGATTTTACGGGTGAGAGCAGCGATCGAGGCTCGTCCCCCCGATGGCCGCACCCGCATCGGGCTTGAGATTTTGAACCAACTTTACCGTGAGTACGTTCCCATCCTGCAGCAGGTACCGAACTGACGCTCCTCCTCCAACTCTGCCGAGCATAAATAGAGATTCCTGGAGATTCCTGGTTTCTCGACTCTGAGCCGGATTGGGTGCAACTTCTATGCGCTACCTTCCTCTTGGTCATAGCTCGCTCACCATCTCAGAGATGGGTTTGGGTACCATGACTTTTGGGCAACAAAACACAATGGCCCAAGCCCATGAGCAGTTGGACTATGCCGTAGCCCAGGGGATCAACTTCATCGACACTGCCGAGATGTACCCTGTGCCTGCCCGAGCAGAAACCCAGGGAGCCACTGAATGCTACATCGGCGAATGGCTACAGCATCAGCAGCGGGATCGGCTGGTGATTGCTACCAAAATTACAGGTCCCGGTCGGCCTTGGCATTGGATTCGCAATGGATCCCTGTCTATCAACCGTAACAACATCAAACAAGCTGTGGCCGGCAGCCTGACACGCCTGAAAACCGACTATATTGACCTTTACCAAATCCACTGGCCGGATCGCTACGTCCCCCAGTTTGGGGCAGTTTCCTATGATCCTAGCCAGGAGCGACCTACTGTTCCGATTGTTGAGCAGTTAGAAGCTTTAGGAGAACTGGTGCAAGCAGGCTTGATCCGCTATATTGGCCTGAGCAACGAAACCCCTTGGGGAGTGACTGAGTTTTGCCACATTGCCGAACAGATGGGCCTGCCGAAGGTGGTTTCTATCCAAAATGCCTACAACTTGCTCAACCGCCTGTTTGAGGTGGGATTGGCGGAGGTATGCCGGCATGAACATGTCGGGCTACTGGCCTACAGCCCACTTGCTTTTGGGATGCTGACGGGGAAATACTTGGCAGGAGCAAGACCGGCGGGATCCCGTTTGGCCTTATTTGAGGGCTTTGGTCAGCGCTACCTCAAGCCCAATGTCGCAGAAGCGGTGGCAGCCTATGTGAGCATCGCCCAGAAATATGGATTAACCCCGGCGCAATTGGCTTTGGCTTTTGTGCGTAGCCGCTGGTTTGTAACCAGCACCCTTATCGGTGCCACCAGCCTGGCCCAACTGAAGGAAAACCTCAGCTGTTTACAGGTGGAGCTGTCGGCGGAGATCCTGGCCGAGATTGAAGCTGTACACCAGCGTTATCCCAACCCTGCTCCTTAGGTATCAGGAGTTTGTCCTCCTCACCATTAACCTTCTGTTAACTTCAGCTGAGTTGCTTGAAAAATGGAGCAGCAGCGAGAACTTTTTCTGCTTTATGCTCGTCCAGGGCTTCGTCAGTTGGATCTATTCCTATATTCTTTGGATGGGTGAGGGATTCCCTTACTAACCGAGTAGAACTTGAGGTGCGAGCGATGCGCGAGTTTTCTCTTTGGCATGGTTGGAAGACAGCGGCCCTGGTGATGAGCTGTGGTAGCTTAGCTCTGGTAGGGGATCCCGCCTGGGGACAACTTTCCGATATCAGCACCTACTGGGGTGCTCAGTACATCACCGGCTTGTATGAGCGACAAGTGATCGGCGGTTTTCCCGATGGGACCTTCCGTCCCAACGAATCGGTGACCCGCGCCCAGTTTGCCGTCATTGTTACCAAAGCCTTTGGGTTGGATACTAACGTTCCTTCTCGTCCCTTTGCGGATCCCATTCCCAGTTGGGCAGCACCGGCTATTGGGGCAGCAGCAGCAGCAGGACTTGTATCTGGCTTTCCCGATGGCACCTTTCGTCCCAACGATGTCTTGACTCGCGCCCAGGCAATTACTGTTCTTACCAAAGCGGCCACCAACGGTAATTTCATCCAGGATGCCAATCAAATTGACCAGATCTTGTCTGGTTTTACCGATGCTGGCTTGGTTCCTAACTTTGCTCGTGCTCCCATCGCCACCGCTGTTCAAGAAAGTCTCTTGGTGCTCTACCCTAGCCCTGTGCAGCTAAATGCTCAAGCGGTAGCAACGCGGGGGGAAGTAGCAGCCCTGACTTACCAAGCTCTGGCTAAGGTAGGGCGGGTTCCCAATCTCGATCCACCGGTGGGAGCTGCTATTCCCGGCCCCGGTATCAGTACCGAGCTCATCGCAGAAGTCACGCCTACTCCTGAGCCTCTGGCCACACCTGACATTCCCATAGAGCCTCTGGTGGAAACCCTGCCTACTGCTCCAGAGGTTACTACCTTCTTCACCCGAGAAGAGCTGGGATCCGTTAATCCGGGGGATACCTTTACGGTCTTTTTATTGGGATCCCCAGGGGCCCAGGGGTCCTTCTCCATTCCCGGTATTGCCTATAACATTCCTTTGCGGGAAACCCGTCCCGGCCAATACGAGGGGTCCTACACCTTCCGTAGCCAAGACCAAGCTTCGGGAGTGCCCGTCTTTGCTCGCCTAGAACGAGGGGGCTTGGTGACGCTGGTGCAATTGCCCGATAGAACCATCTCCATTGGTCGGGTTACCGATACCACCTTTCCTACCATTAGCGAACTTACCCCTGCAAATGGGGCCACTGTGGACAATCCCCGCCCGGTGATTTCCGCCCGTTTTCAAGATGATCAAGGGATTGACCTGAACAGCTTCACCCTGTTGGTGAACAATGTGGATGTCACAGCACAGGCCCAGCTCACCCAGACTAGTTTTAGCTATACCCCCACTGAGCCTCTGCCCAGTGACCAGCCCACCCTAGTTGCCCTCCAGATCTCCGACACCAGCGGTAACACTGCCATTCAGCAATGGTCTTTCCGGGTGCAACCCGCAGCAGCTACACCCACCCCTACTCCAACCCCTGCTGCCACACCCACCCCAACTACTGAAGAGACACCGACAGCCGAGCCGGCTGAGGCTCCCTCGCCTGCAACCGAGACCCCTGCCTCTGCAGAGGCTGAAGAGTCTTCCTCCGCATCCGAGGAGGATACTGGAGCAGAAGAGGAGGAAGCCAGCGAACCAACTCCTTCCCCCTCTCCTACCCCTTAAGGGAGAAGGTTGATTTGGGTTATCGTGAGCTTAATAGTGTCTCAAGAGCCTTTCATCCCCTGTTAGGTACTATAGCTAGTGGGCAAGTCTCAGGTGGGATGTTAAGCTACTGCCAGTTGTGAGCTGGTGGGATCCATGACTCAAGCCAAATGGATGCAGTTGCTGCCGACTGTTTTGCCTTGGCCCTCTTTGCTGTTGGGCGGAGTGCTTTTGACCTGTGTGGTTGCTCCGGCTGCTGCCCAGGAGTTTGAGTTCACACCCCAAGCACAACCTGTTCAACCGGCAGGGGGAGAATCTATTCCAACCTTGCCCTTGCTCACAGCCCCGGAAACTTCTGCTGCTCCCCCTGCTTTGCCCGCGGTACCCCAGGTACCTCAGATGCCGCTAGAACCGACTGCTCCCGCGTTAGATGGGAATACAGTCCCAATTCCGGTTGTACCCCTCCAGGCTGCTCCTGGTCCCCAAGCCCCTTTTGGGGAAGCCTACTCCTATCAGCGTCAGCCCGGCTTGAGTCCTGGGGGAGATCTCTTGGGAACAACGCGAGGGGAGCTGCCGCCTGGCACCATCATTCCTCTGACGGTATACCGCGAAATGACTTTTCAGCCCTACCAAGCCATCAACGGCAACCTGGAAGTCTCCGATCCGGTGGTGGATCGGTTTGGTCAAGTGGTGATCCCAGCAGGCAGTGTGGTGTGGGGTACCTTTGAGCCAGTTTACCGGGAGATCACTTCCCTCAATCGAGTCGAAGAAAATGATGATCCCCGAGAACGGATCGTTGGCACTCGTTTTGTGGCCAACCGCATCACTATCGGCCCTTCCACCTATCTACTAAGGGGCCGCTCCCCCCTGCTACGGGTGGGGTTGGATCCCAATGCTCATGTCGGTACAACGGTGGCGCGGGGAGCAGGCTATGGCGCAGCCGGTGGTTTGGCCTTGGGAGTGCTCACAGGTGGGGTGGGCTTCTTGCCAATCCTTGCCGGGAGCTTGGCCGGGGCAGCTGCAGGTAGTACCAATATTGATCGCGTAGTTACCCTACAGCCAAATACCCTCGTACAGCTGGAATTGGCAGATAGCTTGATCATCCAATGAACCGGCAATCCTCTTGGGAAGAGCTTTGGGCCGGTCGGTAGAGTAGAAGAGAGCCCCCTTGGTTTCCTCATGGCCCTCTGGATCTACATTGTGCCCCCTCTGGCCGGGCTGGTGATCGGCTATTTCACCAATGACATCGCTATTAAGATGCTGTTTCGGCCCTACCGCCCCTATCGGGTGTTGGGGTGGCGTATCCCTTTTACGCCTGGCTTGATCCCTCAGAATCAGCCTCGCCTAGCTAAGCAGATCGCCAACACGATCATGGGATCCCTGCTGACGCCGGAGGAGCTGCACAACTTAGCTCGCAAGCTGCTCCAAACTGAGCGAATGCAAGCCGGGATCCGCTGGCTGCTAGGGGTAGCACTGGATCGGCTGCAAAACCCGGAACAACAACAGCAAACCGCTCAGGTGTTGGCCCGCATTCTGGCAGATCTATTCAATGAGTCATTACCCCGTTTAATCAAGGTGCTGGCTCGCCAGGAGGGGTTTCTGGAAGGACCCATCAACCAGCTATTCGACCAAGTGCTGCTGGATTTGCGCCTCAGCCGTGAGCAAGCCAAGCAGCTTTCAGAGTGGATTTTAGAACAAGCAATCCCGCCGAAGGTGTTGCGGCAAAACCTGGTGGATTTTCTCACCGACCGCAACATTGAGGCACTAGATGAAGAGTTTCGGGAACGGGCAACGGGATCCTACTGGGTGGTGGCCAACCTGTTTGGTCTGAAGAATGCTCTACTGCGGCTGCGTACCTATTGTCTGGAAGATCCGGAAGGAGCCGAAGCTGTTTTGGAGGGCCTACTGAAGGACATGAGCGCCAATCGTCGTCTGACGGAGATCTTGGAGAATCTCTCTTTACAAAACTTGCCGGTTTCTGCAGTACGCCAGCTGCGCCGTACCCTGCGCGACGGGATCCAAGATTACCTACGGACAGAGGGACCAGAGCTGCTTCAGGGATTGGGCCTCGGCATCGATTGGGAAAAGGTAGCCAGTTTGGTGCTAGGGCGTCTGCGTAACTCCAAAGTGTTGATGACCTCTATCGAGCAAATCAGTGCTGATCTGGCCTTGGTCTTGGAGCGCTACCTAGAGCGGGATCTGGAGTCGTTAATGGCGCAGGTGATTCCCGTCTTGAACTTGGATCAGGTGATTACTGATAAGGTAAATGCCACTTCCCCTGCCGACTTGGAGCAGGCCATCCAGCAGATCGTACGCCAGGAGCTACAGGCCATTGTCAACTTGGGAGGGATCCTGGGCTTTATCGTGGGCTGCATACAGGTGTTGTTTCTGCTGCTGTGAGGGGGATCCCCTCCCCAACTGGGCTCTCAAGTCTCGAGAGCAGGGGTACTGCTGTCAGCGGTAGAGAACTCCCTCCTTTTGAGGAGTTCCTGGGTAGTTCTATGATAGGGGAATGAAGTTAACAATTCTGCACACTTCCGACCTGCATGCCAATCTCCATCCCTGGAACTACTTCACCGGGAAACCTGCAGAGCATGGTCTGGTTAAATTGGCTACTCTGATTAAGCGAGTCCGGGCTGCGACCCCAGACCCGGTGTTGTTGATTGACAGTGGCGACACCATTCAGGGATCCCCACTAGGCACCTACTATGCTCAGGTGGAACGGGTTTCTTCTCATCCCTTGGCCCATGCCTTCAACGCTCTAGCCTACGATGCTTTTACCCCTGGCAACCACGATTTCAACTTTGGCCCACAGGTGCTACAGGACTTTGTGAGGGGTTTACACTGTCCGGTGCTCTGTGCCAACATCCTCCGCCCCAACGGGGAGCCTCTCTTTCAGCCCTACTTGATCCGCAACCTGAGCGGCATCCGTGTTGGTCTTTTGGGCTTGACCACCCCCCGCATCGACACCTGGGAACGCCCAGATTACATCGTCGGCTTGCGATTTGCCCCCATCCTAGAAACCGCCCATCAGTATTTGCCCCTGCTGCGACCTCAGGTGGATGTGTTGGTGGTGATCCTGCACAGCGGCCCTGCCCTGTTGCCCCCCCAACGCAGCCCTGAGCATTGGCGCACATCGGATCGCTCCGGTTGGCGCAGCAACAAAAGCCTGAAAGGCGAGAATGAGCTCCTCAGTCTTGCCCAACTAGAGGATATCGATGTCATCCTCTCGGGCCACACCCACCAAACCATTGCCGGACTAGAGCAGGCCAAGCCTCTGGTGGCGCAACCCGGCTTTTGGGGATCCCACCTATCCCAAGTCATCCTAGACTTAGAACCGCAGGGGCAAGGTTGGCGGATTACTGGAGGAGAGGTGCAGCTTCTTGCAGCAGCAGGGATCCCACCGGATCCAGAGCTGTTGGCCCTCACGGATCCTTATCATCAAGCGACCTTGCGTTATATCCATCAACCGGTTGGACATGCCGGTGCTCCCTATCTGGGTGGGTTAGCGGCACGGCTAGGATCCAACCCTCTGGCCGAACTTCTCCATCAAGCCCAGTTAGAAGCGGTACGGGCAGCCGGTTTCTCGGCGGAGCTCTCCTTGGTCAACATCTGTAGCAGTACCGGCTTAGCTGCAGGCCCGATTTACCTCCAGGATGCCTATGGCATCACCGTTTACGACAATACCCTCTGTGTTCTGGAAGTCACCGGCGATATTCTGCGGCGGGCTCTAGAGCAAACAGCAGGCTACTTTCAGCAATTGGATCCCGAGCATCTGCCTGCCGATCCGGCTGCTGTGGTTGCCCCTGATGCGCGGGGCTATACCTTCGACCTTTACCATGGTATTGACTATTGCTTTGATCTCACCCGGCCTGTGGGAGAGCGGCTGGTCTACTTACAGTTTCAGGGCCGGCCCGTTGAACCCAGTCAAACCTTCCGCCTGGCTATCAACCATTATCGAGCTGGTGGCGGTGGGGGTTACAGCATGTTCCAAGAAGCAAAAACCCTCTGGATCTCAGCCGATAGCATCCGTGATTTTCTTGTCCACTACATCCACACCCACTCTCCCTTGCAACCCCTCTACAGCCGTAATTGGAGCTTAATTCCCGACTTGGCCCAAATCTACTTTCCCAACCAGCAAATCCAGGAAAGTCTGCTGGTAGGCTAGAGAAAGCCCGCAATAACCGAGAGGTTGGGTCTTAGGGATCCCTACCCATTCAACGAGCTTTGCCGGAACTCGCTAGAATACAATCAGCGCGGCGGTTTCGTTCGGCCAAACCAACTGTTGAATTGCTCACATTCTGCCTATTGAACCTATGACTTCTGAAGAAAAGCAACCGATGGCCCCAGAAGATACTTACCCTGAGCTTCAGGAAGAGGAAATCAACGTGGAGGCAGAGCTGGAAAAGCTGATCCTAGAAGACAGCGAGGCAGAAGGCGGTGCTACCCCAGGGGAAGCCGGAGCCGAAGCTGGCCTGGCCCAAAGTGAAGCTCTCAAGCAGCTGCAGCACGAACTGGAAGTGATGCGGCAGCAACTTAAAGAGAAGGAAGAATCCTATGTGCGCCTCTACGCCGACTTTGAAAACTACCGGCGCCGCACCCAACGGGAAAAAGAGGAGTTTAGCCAGAAAGAACGACAAAAATTTGTGTTGGAGATTTTGCCGGTTGTGGATAGCTTCGAGCGAGCCCAACAGCAGATCAAGCTAGAAACCGACCGCGAGCGAGAATTGCACAACAGTTACCAGAGTGTCTATCGTCTGCTGGTGGAATCTCTGAAAAAGATGGGGGTATCCCGCATGAAAGCAGTGGGGCAGCCCTTCGACCCCAATCTACACGAAGCTATTGCCCGTCAACCCAGCAGTGAATACCCAGAAGATGTGGTTATAACAGAGTATCAGGCCGGCTACAAACTGGGAGATTGGGTGATTCGGCACGCCATGGTAGCAGTATCCGAAGGGATCCCGGCCGGTGAAGGCCACCCGACCCCAGAGGCGACCTCTCAACCTCAGCCCGAAGTTGAACCCGGTCTTCCCTCCGAAGGCTGATCCCACAGTCTGCTTTGTCAACTCAGTCCTTGGTCGGGGCTGGCCTACTGGGATGGCCTCAGACTCCACATTCTGGTTAGAGTCTGGGTAGAGACTGTGAGACTAGGTGCTTAATCACCTTGACAAATCAAGGCTTGATCGACATCTGAAGTGCTACGCTGAAGCTACGCAAATGAGAGTAGCGGCTGAAGGTTTCTGCGGGTTTTTTGGGCAAAATGGTTCTAAGCTTGGTGGAATTACGCTCTTGGGCTGAGCCTTAACGCACTAGGACAGGGAACTATGGGCAAAGTCATCGGGATTGACCTGGGAACCACCAACAGTTGCGTGGCAGTTTTGGAAGGTGGAAAACCTGTCGTGATCACCAATGCAGAGGGAGGTCGTACTACCCCTAGCATCGTTGGGTTTGCTAAGAACAACGTCCGCCTAGTGGGGCAACTGGCCAAGCGGCAGGCAGTCACCAATGCCGAAAATACTGTGTTCAGCATCAAGCGCTTCATTGGGCGTACCTTTGCCGAGACAGAAGCCGAGCGTCTGCGGGTTCCCTACAAGGTAATCCCTGGCCGCGACAACATGGTGGAAGTGGCCATTCAAGATCGGGCCTACACCCCACAGGAGATCTCGGCCATGATTCTGCAGAAGTTAAAAGCAGATGCAGAGGCCTATCTGGGGGAACCGGTCACCCAGGCGGTGATCACTGTGCCTGCTTATTTTACGGATGCTCAGCGACAGGCCACCAAAGATGCCGGTACCATTGCCGGGCTAGAAGTCCTACGTATCATCAATGAGCCGACAGCAGCCTCTCTGGCCTATGGCTTAGATAAGCAAGATCAGGATCTCAGTATCTTGGTGTTTGACTTGGGTGGCGGCACCTTTGATGTGTCGGTGTTGCAGCTAGGCAGCGGTGTCTTTGAAGTGAGGGCCACCGCCGGCAATAACCATCTAGGCGGCGACGACTTTGACCAAAAAATTGTCGATTGGCTCAACCGCGAATTTATGCGCATGGAGGGGATTGATCTCTCTCAGGATCGTATGGCCCTGCAACGGATGCGGGAGGCTGCTGAGAAAGCCAAGATTGAACTATCTAGCACCCAGGTTACCCTTATTAACCTGCCTTTTATCACTGCCGACGACTCTGGTCCCAAGCATCTAGAAGTGGAGTTAACCCGGGCAAAGTTTGAGGAATTGGTGCGGGATCTGGTGGAGGCGACAGTTGAACCCACCGAGCAAGCTTTGAAAGATGCCGGAATGTCCCCTGAGAGTATTGACAAAGTGTTGTTGGTAGGGGGATCCACCCGTATTCCGGCCATTCAAGAGAAAATCAAACAAATCTTCAAAGGCAAAACTCCGGATCGGTCTGTTAACCCAGACGAGGCAGTGGCCCTCGGAGCTGCTATCCAAGCGGGGGTGATAGGAGGAGAAGTTAAAGATCTGCTTTTGCTAGATGTGATCCCTCTTTCCATTGGCGTGGAAACCTTAGGGGGTGTCTTTACCCGCATCATTGAACGTAACACCACTGTACCCACCAGCAAAACCCAAATTTTCTCTACGGCCACCGATGGTCAAAGTGTAGTGGAGATCCACGTGCTACAGGGGGAACGGGCTATGGCTCGCGACAACAAAACTCTGGGCCGCTTTCAACTGACCGGGATCCCACCTGCCCCCCGCGGTGTTCCTCAAATTGAGGTCTCCTTTGACATCGATGCCAATGGCATTCTCAAGGTCTCCGCTCGCGAAAAAGGCACGGGCATCGAGCAAAGTGTCAAAATCACCAACAATGGTGGCCTGAGCAGCAGCGAGATTGAGCGCATGCGCCGGGAAGCTGACGCCTACGCCGAAGAGGATCAACGGCGACGACAGCTGGTGGAAGCCCGCAACCAATCCGACGCTCTGCTCTACAACTACGAAAAGACCCTCGAAGAACACGGTAATCGCCTCAGCCAAGCTCGGCTAGAGCGGGGATCCCAGATGGCAAGTGCGTTGAGAGCATTGCTGGTAAATGATAACGTAGACTTAGCAACTTTACGGAATGCAATGGAAGATCTGCGGGTGGTTCTCTTGGAGATGGGTAGCGAGATCTATGGGGCTCGCTAAAGTCGATTGTGAAGAGAAGATCCACCCCTAATTCCTTGCTTGTGGGCTTGCTCTGACAAGAGCTCTATTTTGCTGCCTGCCCAGTTGCCTTGTTGAGTGTATTTGATCCTTATCCCTCTGAAGCGCTTCTATGGCTCGTGACTACTACGAAATCCTGGGGGTTAGCCGCGATAGCTCCAAAGAAGAGATCAAGCGAGCTTATCGACGTTTGGCCCGTAAGTATCACCCGGATGTGAATAAGGAGCCCGGTGCCGAAGATCGCTTTAAGGAGATTAACCGCGCCTATGAAGTTCTCTCCGACAACGAGTTGAAAGCTCGCTACGATCGCTTTGGCGAAGCGGGCTTGGGTGGAGCAGCAGCGGCTGCCGGAGCAGGTGGTTTCCAAGATTTTTCCGGTATGGGTGGCTTTGCCGATATTTTCGAGACCTTCTTCACCAACTTTGCCGGGGCAGGTACCGGTTACGCCCGCAGCCGCAATGGCCCGGTGCGGGGGGATGATCTGCGCTTTGACCTGAAGTTAGAGTTTCTTGAGGCCATCTTTGGGGGTGAAAAGCAGATTCGCATCAGCCACCTGGAAACCTGTAGCGTCTGTGGGGGCACCGGCGCAAAACCCGGTACCGAGCCGAAGACCTGTCCAACCTGTGGGGGCAGTGGACAGGTGCGGCGGGCTACTCGCACTCCCTTTGGTAGCTTTACCCAAGTGTCGGTTTGCCCAACTTGCTCTGGCGCTGGTCAGGTGATCGAGGAGGTTTGCTACAACTGCAAGGGAGAAGGCTTGGTGCAAACCACCAAGAAGCTGCGCATCAATATCCCAGCAGGGGTAGATAGTGGTACCCGTTTGCGGGTATCAGGGGAAGGGGATGCCGGTCGCCGTGGTGGTCCACCAGGGGATCTGTATGTTTACTTGTTTGTGGAAGCGGATGCGGACTTCCAGCGGGATGGCCTTACTATTCTCTCTGAGGTGCGTGTGAGCTATCTGCAGGCCATTTTGGGAGCCAAGGTGCCAGTGCCTACTGTAGACTCGAAGGCAGGCTTGGAGGAGGAGGTGGAGCTGACCATCCCCGCTGGATCCCAGCCGGGGACTGTGCTGACCCTAGAGGGTAAGGGAGTGCCCCGGATCGGTAACCCCGTCTCTCGTGGCGATCACCAGATCACGCTGGTGGTGGAGATCCCCACCCGCATCAGTGCGGAAGAGCGGGAGCTGCTGATGCGCTTGGCGGAGTTGCACGGTGAACGGATTAACAAACGGGATGGTTTCTTAGGAGGTTTGCTGCGGGGATTGGCCCAAATGCCCGGTAACCGGGAGCGTGAGGAAGAATGACATCAGAGACTGGTTTTTCTTCTGTTTGCGACAGCGAGAGAGAGTCCTTATCTTCTGTCAAGCTGGTTCTCGATCAACGGGGGATCCCTTGTCCGCTCAACTATGTGCGGGCGAAGTTGCGTTTAGAACGGATGGCCCCGGGGGAGCTCTTGGAACTGTGGTTGGACGCTGGGGAACCCCTGGAGCAAGTACCCAGGAGCCTGACCCTGGCTGGACACCAGATTGAGAAGCAACAAGCAGCGCCAGAAGGACATCACATCCTCTGGGTACGTCGAGGTATGCCTGAGTCGGCATGAGCCTTGCACCCTCTGTTCAATCCCACCCATCTCAGGGTGAGAGTTCTACCCACAGTGCCCACGTGGGCTGGGTACAGGCGTCACAGGCCAATTTTTATCGGGTGCGGATTGATCCTGATCTGGTAGCTACCTTTTCTGAACTTTTCCATTTGCCTCCCCTTGGCAACACCTCCTTCTCAGGTGAGATGCTCTGTACCTGTCGGGCCAAGTTAAAGAAAACCGGGCAGCAGGTGATGGTGGGGGACTGGGTAACGGTGAGCCTGCCTCCTGGAGCTGCCGGTTGTCAGCCAGAGCGGGGTGTGATTGAGTCGATTCTGCCCCGTCGCACCCAGTTGCAACGACCGCCTATTGCCAACTTGACTCAAGCTTTGGTGGTGATGGCGTTGGCGGAGCCTGATCCAGATTGCTATCTGCTCAACCGTCTGCTGGTGCAGGCGGAGGCCAGTCAGTTACGGGTGCAGGTGGTCCTGAACAAGGCCGATTGTGTGGATCCTTCCGTGGCTATGATTTGGATAAATCGCTTGCAGGGTTGGGGATATGCTCCTTTGCTGGTTAGTGCCCGCACTCGATTGGGGATCCCAGAGCTGTTGGAGCGGTGTCGGCAGCATATCTCGGTGGTGACAGGCCCTTCGGGGGTAGGCAAATCCAGTTTGCTGAATGAGATGCTGCCGGATGCTTGCTTGGCAACTCAGGCTGTTTCGGGGCGGTTGCGACATGGACGCCACACCACACGCCATGTGGAGCTGTTTCCTCTGCCACAGGGCGGCTGGATCGCCGATTCTCCCGGTTTTAATGCCCTAGAAGAGATCCCACCTGTCCAGCCTTCGCAGTTGATCCGCTGTTTCCCGGAGGTACGGGATCGCCTTGGCAACTGTCAGTTTCGCGATTGTCTCCACGATCAAGAGCCAGGATGTGCTATCCGGGATCCCGACTGGGAACGACGACCGTTTTACCTACAGCTTTTGCGAGAAATTCAGGAAGCCCAACCTTTGCGGCCCGGCCATGACTCTGGCACAGCAGGGATCCCGCTTCTGCCTGCCCGTCATCGACGCCCCTCACGACGACAGAGCCGTCAAGCTCTGCAAACTCCACAGCCCGATGATGTGGACTGGGAAGCCTAGAGCTGGCTGCCAATTTTTCTGTCAGTGTTCTGGGTCTTGCTATGGATCCGCAAATCATCATAATGTGCAAGGGAGGATCACCGTATCCAAGCTTTTTTTCGAAGGAGTGCTGATGTTCGGAGAGTACCAGGGATCCCTGCAGAGAGAGCATAAGCTCTTCTTGGGTCTTGTGGCTTCAACGCTAGTTTTGGCTGGTTGTGGTGGCGGCGGTGGGAGTACGGTGCCACCACCTTTGGTTAATGTTTGTGCCCAGGCCTTTAGTCCCGAGTTTTTCTCCTCAATTGGTTTACAAAGGGCGGGGGATAGCCGCAGCGGATCTTTGGGGCCAGGTAGCCTGCTGGAGTTTTATTTTGATGATGCGGGTAATCCTCGAAGTGTGCGGAATGCTCCTCCACCTGCAGGTACCTTCACCTTTTTTTCTGATGCTTTTCTCTATTTCCCTTCTGCTGCTAACGTTACAGGGGTAACGATCCGCCTGACCAGTCCTGTTTTTGATCCATTGTTGGTGATTGGTGGCTTTGACGGCAATCGCACCCTTGATCAAAATCTCCTTTTTATTAATGACGATGCGGCTCCCGGAAACTTCACCACTTCTGAGTTGACCATTCCCGTGCGTCAAGACCGGTGCTATCTCGCTCAGGTACAAAGTTACTGGGCACAAAATGCTTCTCCAACGGCCGGCCCCGGTAGTCCAGGACGGGGTGCTTATACCCTGCAAGTTGTCAGTGAAACCTTTGCCACTCCTCCGCCACGTCCTCAACAGCAGCAGAAACCCCCCAGTGAAGCCGGCGGGGGTGGAGACCGAGGGGGCGGTATTGGGATTTAGCTCTGCCGAGTCAGGGTGATCGAGAAGCTGGCACCACCGCAGGTGGCCGTTCCCCGAATGGAACGCCCATCTGCACTGACAGTACCACTCCAGGTGATGTTGGGGGTACCCACACCTCCTGCTCTGCCGGTAACTGAAAATTGGTTGTTTCTGATCTGACCACTGCGCTCTCGAAAGCCAGGGGAAGTAATGCTGAGCTGATCTCCATGGTGGTTGATGGATACCGTTTCCCGTACCCCGCTTACGGCATTGACTTGGCAGTTGGATCCCTGCCAGGCAAAGGATCCTCCCTCATAAACCCACTGACCGCTTAGGGCCAGTTCTGCCACAGGGGTAGGCGTTGCGGGGGTAGGTGTGATGGCAGGTGTGGGCATTGGAGGGGGAGGAGGAGTAGGGGGAAGAAGTGGAGTAAATTTGGGAACCGGCGTAGGTGTAGGTGTTGGAGTGGGTGCTGGAGTCGGGGTTGGAGTACAGCGAGGCACAAGTTGCTGGCGATACTCCTCCAATCGAGCTTGCTGATCTGGGTAATCCTGTAAAATCCGCTGCATGAAATCCAGTGCAGGCTGACAATTTCCGTTGGTCACCGCCTCGTTGGCCAACTGAGCGAGACGCTGATAGTACTCAGCTAAGGGCGTTGAGGTCAGTACTGGTGTAGGGGTGGGCGCTGGTACCGGTGTAGGCGTCGGAGTGGGGGTCAGTGTAATTTCGGGTTCTGGTGTAGGGGCTAGGGTGACTTCAGGTGTTGGAGTGGGAGAAGGTGTGACAACTGGAGTCGGGGTGGATTCTGCTTCATCCGCGATATCGATGACAGTAGGGCGTGGCCATAGGAAAAAGGCCGCCAACAGAGCCCCAATACCTAGGGATCCGGCTGCCAAGAGCCACTTCAGGCCATGGTCAGAGGACTGTAAAACCGTTTGGCCCGGAGTTTGACGCAGCAGTTGAGTCGGAGGACTACTTGAGATGGCCGGTACTTTCGGTACAGGTGGGGGTGGGGATGACGGAACTTGAGCAACAGTGCTACTCCTCAGGACGAGGGTTGATTCTTTAGATTCGGGCTGATCTCCAGCTTGAGATACAAGAGCCTCGGTTTCTGGCACTACGGGCGGATCCACAGGGGGAAGATTCCGCTCGGTAATGTAGTAAGGGATCCCTGGCTCTGCAGGGGGAGCAACGACAGGTTCATCCTCAATCAGATCCAGATCCTGATCGCGGATATCTTCAAATTCCCTGGCAGGAGATCCTGTCATTCGGAATGGCAGCTTCCCTTTGTTAGAGGGAGGGGGAGTTGGGTTAACTTGAACACTGGGAGCGGCTGAGCCGCTAGGCAGTATTTCCGTGGAACTCGGAGAAACTTGGGTAACAGTCAGGGTGTAGGCTTGCAACAATCGTGACCCCAACTCCCGCATGGTTTGCGGCCGTTCATCCGGGTTTTTCTTCAGGCAATCCATCACCACTTCTGCTAGGGCAGGAGGAATTGCCTGAGAAGTGGTGTTTGGGTTAATTTCTATCGGGGTTTCGTAGCAATGAGCGTGGATCCAACTGTGTAAAGAATCCGTTTCCAACCGGAAAGGCATGGATCCCGTGAGCATTTCATAAAGCACTACCCCAAAAGAGTAAATATCAGAGCGGGCATCCAAGGATTTACCCCGTATTTGTTCCGGAGAAGCATAGCGGGCAGTACCAATAAACCCGCCTCCTTTCTGGGTACCGAGGCTGAGGGTTTGATCCGCCAGAGTCTTGGCTACCCCAAAGTCGAGGACTTTTAGTCGGGTAGTGGGTTTGTCACCTTGAAGGCTTTGCTCGATGAATAGATTGCTAGGCTTGATATCGCGGTGAATCACTCCATGAATTTCACGGTCACCTAACTTGGCTTGAAACGTGTGGGCGTACTCTAGAGCGTCACAAGCCTGTAGGGCCAGCCGAATGGCCTGTTGAATCGGTAAGGCCCCTTTGGCTTGGATCCATCTGGCCAGATCCTGCCCCTTGAGGTATTCCATGACCAAGTAGGCCTGCTCCCCCTCTTGCCCATGATCCAAAACCTTGATGATGTGAGGATGTTGCCCCAGCAGAGAGCTGACGCGAATTTCTTCGGCAAAACGGCGACGCAAGTCGGCTTGAGAATCCCCCCGACCCACCATCAGCGGGACATACAACACCTTGATGGCAACTTCTTGCCGATTCTTCTGCAAATCTAGGGCGCGAAAGACGGATCCCATGCCACCGCCACCAATCTCCTGTTGCAGTAGATAGCGGTCGCCCAAAATGCGGTTGGTTAGCTCAGAGGTCATGGCTTTGAAGGTTTTGGGAGGAGCAGTTTAGTTTTAGTGAGGATGTCCATACAATAAACCGAATAAGTGGCCCTATCCTACCCATCTGGGTGGGCAAACCCAATAGGGGCGGATCCAGTTTGTTTTTAGGCATTCCCCACCCTTTCAGTTATAAAAAGATACCGAATCATCAATGGTGACAGGGGAGGAGGAGCCACTTTGCTCCCCCTCATTGCTCTGTTGACAGTTGTTTGTTGGGCTAAGGGGAATTCAGTGTTTACGCTGGTCATTAGGCAAGTAGCAAGGAGATGATCGATCCTAGCCGTTAGGGATCCCTTTGCGAGGTAACCATGGATTTGGGTTTGGTGGTCGTCGCCTACAAAGAAGGGGATCGAGAGAGCAAAGCTGCCTGTCAGATGTGCGCAGAGCAGTTGCGCCATCGCGGAGTAACCGTGTTAACCGCTCCAACCGGTTTGCACCACAACCCTTACCCAGTGTTTCTGGAGGCTACCTCCCAGCCTATTGATTTGGCAGTGGTTTTGGGAGGAGATGGGTCTGTCCTGGCAGCAGCTCGTTATCTGGCCCCACATGGGATCCCGATTTTACCGATTAAATCGGGGGGCAGGTTGGGGTTTTTAGCCCAGTCGGAACGAGTGCTGCGGCAGGATCCCTGGGATCGCATCCAAGCCGGGGATTTTATTGTGCAGCCCCGCATGATGTTGCAAGCCCAGATACTGGCACAGCCCCAACTGGGGGATCCCTTGCCCACTCACGGAGAGGGGAAAAAACAAAGCCGCCCGGTGAGCGAAGTGTATTACGCCCTCAACGAAATGTGCCTTAAACCAATTAACCGGGAGCGGTTACCTGCCGCGATTATGGAAATTGAGGTAGATGGGGAGATTCTGGATCAGTACCACGGGGATGGAGTTTTGGTTGCTACACCAACGGGATCCACATCCTACACACTGGCAGCCAATGGCCCGATTATCGATCCCAAGCTGGAGGTGATCACCATTACTCCTATTTGTCCCTTAAGCCTGTCTAGTCGTCCAATTGTCATTGATGGTTCAGCCAAGGTAGAAATTTGGCCGCTATCAGATGCGGAGGGATTAACCCGTCTCTGGACGGACGGGGTGTTGGCTCAATCGGTTAATCCCGGCCAGTGGGTGGAAATTCAACGGGCTCCCAATGTAGCCAAGCTGGTCATCTTAGAAGAGAACCTCTCCTACTTTCGCACCCTACGAGAAAAATTGCAGTGGGCAGGTAGCCGCATTTACATCCCCACCACCAATCACCGCCCTGATTAGGGATAAGGGAATCTTAAAATGGGCAAGTTAAAGTAGCAGAGTTCAGCCGGGATCCCTTTTGGAGTCAATTCCATGAGCCTAAGACTTTATCTTTTGAGACATGGTGAAACCCCTTACAGCCGTTCAGGGGGGTTTTGTGGAATTTTGGATCCCGACCTCACCCCAGAAGGTGAACAAATGGCCCATGCCTTTGCTGCTGCCTATGCAGGGATCCCTTGGCAAGCCCTTTACACCAGCCCCATGAAGCGTACCCTAACCACTCTCCAGCCCCTAGCAGAAAAGACAGGATTAGAGATGCAAATACGGGAGGGATTGCGAGAAATTCACTATGGAGAATGGGAGGGTAAAACCCATCCAGAGGTACGCGAGTCTTACACTGAAGATTATCTGCGCTGGATGACCGAACCTGCTTGGAACCCCCCCACCGGTGGTGAAACAGCAGTGCAAATTGCCAATCGAGCTATGCCAGTTATTGCCGAGATTGAGGAGAAATATTCCAATGGGAATGTCTTGATTGTTTCCCACAAAGCTACCATCCGTATCATTCTTTGTAGCTTATTGGGAATTGACTTGGGCCGTTATCGGGATCGGATTGAAGTCCTAGCCGCCTCTATCAGTGTGATCAAGTTTGACCGCTACGGCCCTCTTCTGGAAGTTTTGGGAGAACGCAACTATCTACCTCTACCACTGCGAGAACGAGCTGGCACCTAACAAAAACTGCAGAGCATAGCTATTCCATTCAATCTTAAGTCAGTTTACAAGGAAAAGAGCTTGTAGATATGAAATCCTCATCAAATTCTCTAGATATTGCTCAACAACTTTTCCACTCAAGTAAATACAGAGAAGCAGAAAACGAATGTAGAGAGATTCTCAAGAAAGAGCCAGACAATATACATGCACTATTTTTGCTTGGACAAATCCTCTGGATGCTGGAAAACAAAGAAGAAGCTGCCGTCTACTTCAACCAGTGTGTCGAGCTTAATCCAAGAGCAATCGGAGCAATTCGCTACTTAGGGCTTTTCTTCTCAGAAAAGAAAGAGTATAGAATGGCTAAAGACTATTTTGAATATATTTTATCAATCAAGGAAGATGCTACTTCTTATCATAAACTCTCAGTTATTTATCTTTTATCTGGCTCTACCGAAAAAGCATACTCTTACTCTAGGAAAGCTGCTTCTCTAGAACCCGAAAACAGAGCCATTAGCCAACAGCAACTTATAATTAGTCTTTATTGTAGCTATCTGCACCCCAGAGAGATATTCGAATTACACCTAGATTGGTCAAATCGACAGCTCAACTCTATTCTTCCATTGAAGCCTAGAGTTAGAGAAAATAAATCTTTAGACGAAAAGATTAAAATTGGATATGTCTGTCATGATACTTTCAAACAATCAGTTAGCTTTTTCTTTGAACCGGTCATAAAGAATAGCGATCGTTTAAAGTTTCATATCACAGTTTATGCAACCTATCCAAAAGAAGATGCTTATGCACAGGGACTTAAGACCCATGTTGATTGTTGGAGAAATGTAAGTTCTCTTGAAGAAAAGGAGATAGCAGAGATTATTTATCAGGATAAGATTGACATTCTTGTCGATGTAACCGGTCACACTGCACCGGGATCGAAAAATAATAAGTTACTGACATTTGCCTACAAACCTGCTCCCATTCAAATGAGCTGGCTTGCCTATCCTGCAACCACTGGACTTAGAACCATTGACTATCGAATCACCGATCAGTGGGCTGATCCGATTGGGATGACCGAAACTTACCATACAGAAGAGCTAATTCGTCTCCCTCAAGGCTTCCTTTGCTATCAGCCGGAGCCAGATTCTCCTCAAATATGCGATGCTCCTTGTCAGTCCAACAGTTATATAACATTTGGTTGCTTTACATTCCAAGGGAAAATAACCCCTGAGGTTATCAAGGCTTGGTCTCTAGTCCTCAAGAATGTCAAAGATAGCAAGCTATGTCTAAAATACAAGTATTTTCAGAGCGTAGATATTCGATCTGCTTTCTTGGAGCGATTTTCAGATAACGGTATCGAAACCAGCCGCATTCAATTTCTTGACTTTCAACCTTTGTATTCTGATCACTTAGACTGTTATCGATGTATAGACATTGCCCTAGATCCTTTCCCCTATAATGGAACTACTTCTACACATGAAGCTTTATGGATGGGTGTTCCTGTCATTACACTGGCGGGAAGTGATCATCGCTCCCGTGTTGGTGTTAGCATTCTATCCAGACTAGGCCTTCCAGAACTTATTGCCCATTCCATTGAGGAATATATTCAGATTGCTATTGAGCTTTCGGCAAATAGGGAGAGAATTCAGGAGCTACGGCAAACACTGAGGCCGAGAATGCTAAACTCTCCTTTGACTCAAGCTAAGGCCTTTACCACCCAGCTAGAAGCAGAGTACATACGGCTGTGGGAGAATTTTTGCAACCCCTAGAACATGAGGTGCAGTATGGGTAAGAAACTTGGCTTGGCCCTAGGTAGTGGTGGAGCGAGAGGATGGGCTCACATTGGCGTGATTCGTGCGCTAGAACGGGCGGGGATCCCGATCGACTACATTGCCGGAGCCAGTATTGGGGCTTTTGTGGGGGCCATTTATGCCGCAGGGGAACTGGATGAACTGGAAGAATTTGTCCGGGATCTCAATTGGAAGATGATTCTATCTCTCTTTGATGTGGTATTCCCCACCTGTGGACTGCTGGATGGCAATAAGATTTACGAGTTGCTCACCGAACATTTGCAAGAATTGTACATCGAAGAAGCCGGGATCCCGTTTTGTTGTGTTGCCACCGATCTGATTACAGGGCAAGAAGTTCAACTGCGTTCTGGTAAAATGGCTGATGCGGTGCGAGCCAGTATTTCTATCCCCGTTATCTTCACCCCCTTTCAGTACGAAGGACGCTACTTAGGGGATGGAGGCATTGTGAATCCGGTACCAGTGCAGGTGGTGCGAGATATGGGGGCAGATATTGTGGTTGCAGTTAACCTGAACCATGTAGACCTCCCAGTGGCTGAGGAACAAGTAGAGGAAACAGAAATTGAAGAAACCTTTCAGCGGCGTCAACGGCTGAATGCTGATGGGGAGGTGATTGAAGAAGAAACTAACTTCATCACTCGTATTCGCAGGCGGTACCAGTCTTTACAAGAGGGAATCAAAGAAAAAATTAGCCAGTGGTTTCCAGATGAACCCAGCGGTCCAAATATTTTCGATGTGATTGGTATTACTTTGAATGTGCTGGAGCAGAGAATCACCCAAAGTATTCTGACTCAGTATCCACCGGATTTACTGTTGCAACCTAAGCTCA
Source organism: uncultured cyanobacterium (assembly GCA_937944885.1). GTDB lineage: Bacteria > Cyanobacteriota > Cyanobacteriia > Thermostichales > Thermostichaceae > Thermostichus. The sequence goes on along the minus strand of CALFBB010000034.1, from coordinate 9,265 downwards.
GTCAGTACAGTATTTTTGATTTTCATGAGGCAGATGCTATTATTCGAGAAGGCTATCGTCAAATGCGCAGGGCAATTCCAGAGCTGTGTAAAAAATTGGAAAGCTAAGGGATCTAAATGATCTAAATTAAATATTGAGCAACTCTACGCTGGCTACTACTCAATCGGAATGAATTGCAACAGGGATCCCATTGGAATCAAATGAGCCGGCAGCGCATCCCCGCCTGCAACCCGATGAGCTATCAACAAACAGCGATCGTGAGGGTTGAGGTTAAATGTCGCCTTGGGATGAGATTGGTCCGATTCCCTTTCCAATTGGGGATCCCCGACAAAAGTTAGCCGGGCTAACACCGTCAAAAGGTGATCTTGATGGGCCAAATCTGATCCAAAATGGGTTCGCTCCTGCAAAGTGACCAATGCAACCGGATGCCCTTCTTGAATCAAGAGAGAGAGGATACCGGCACAACGTTCCACGGCTCGTTCTAATCGCTCCTGATGGATCTCAGGCTTCTCTCCTTGAGGGTACCAGCGATTTTCAAAACAGAGGGTGATGGCTTGAGAACGTGGTTGTTCCAATTCTCGTGTAACCAGTTGATCCCGTTTGGCAGAGATCTTCCAATGGACAGAACGAATATCATCCTGCGGGCGATAGGGCCGCAAACTCAGGTAGTCACCTTCTTGGCCCGGTTGTGGGCGCAACTGGCTGCCACTGCTGAGATAATCCAACACTCTCAAACCTTGAACAGGAGCCGGCTGAGGAAAGACAATGATGGGCTGGGGATCCGCGATCTCAACCGCCTTGTAGAACAACTCAAATGGAAAGCTGCTGGCGATCTCAAAACCCTGTAAGTTCCATATACCCCGTCGAGGAAAGGTATGTCGATAGAAGGTGTTCACACTTGATTGAGCATCTACCCGCAAGATGTAACTAGAAGGCCAGTCTTCCCGTTTTAGGCCTTCGATTCTTTCTCTAACTTGCAAAGAAAAGCTAGGTAGATGCCGTTTGCGATTGCTGAGGGTCAGACCGACCAAAATAGGTTGACCGGCAAAAATACGATTGGGTAACTGCCGGCTAACTTCCAAGTCTTTGAGAGTAGCATCCGAGAGGATCCCACTGATCAAGATCAAGCTGAGCAGCATCCCCAACAATAAATAAAGCGGGTTGTTGCCGGTATTAAAAGCAGCAATGCTCACCAAGAGGGTGATCCCAATAAACCACCTTCCAATTCGGGTTGAGCGAAAACGACGGGGAAAACGAACCCTAGACTCGGGTTGGGTTGGAACGAGGGAGGAGGTGAGGTGTGATCCCAGTCGAGACAAAAGCTGAGATATGTTGATCCACACTGTTATGACTCAAGAGTTAGATAGTAAAACGACACCCTACTCAGCTTCAAGAACTGTTTTGGGTTAACTGTTCTTTTCACTCCCAACCAGTCGTAATGATTGGATAGATAGATTCTCATGGATCTGATTGTGGATCAGCTTGAGTTGCTGTTCACAGAATAACAAGTGGCAGACATTCCTATTGAACTGAACATTCCTGTTTCGGGAAAGCATTCTCAGAAAATCTTGTCAGTTGTTTTCCTGAGTGAGAATCTCGGCAATGGCCTTTGCCACACGTTCTTGTTGTTGGCAGGTCAGCTCAGGGAAGCAAGGCAAGGATAAAACCTGCGCAGCACAGGTTTCTGCATGAGGCAGATCCCCAGGTCCATACCCCAACTTTTGGTACACTGGCTGCCGATGTAAAGGGATAGGGTAATAAACACGGCTGCCAATTCCCCGCTCTTTCAGGTGCTGTTGTAACGAATTGCGGCGATGGGGATCCGTTGGATCACTACCCACAACCCGCACTGTGTATTGATGCCAGACAGAGTTCCCCCCTGCTGCTACCTTGGGCAAAATCAGACCAGGGATCCCTTGTAAGAGGCGATGGTAAACCTCCGCGATCCCCTGTCGGCGCCAGTTCCACTCTCGCAAATAGGACAGTTTAACCGACAAAATCACCGCCTGCAGCGCATCGAGGCGGCTGTTGATACCAATGTACTCATGTTGGTACTGGCGGGCTTGGCCGTGTTCCTTAAGGATGCGTATTTGTCGGGCCAATTCTGGACTACGGGTAACCACTGCCCCCCCATCCCCAGCAGCACCGAGATTTTTGGTAGGAAAAAAGCTAAAACAGCCCACATCCCCCCAAGTACCCACCGGTTTGCCTCCCCAGCAGGCTCCAACTGCCTGGGCACAATCTTCGATGACCGCCAATCCATACCGCCGGGCAATCGCCAGAATCTCGGTCATGTTGGCTGCCTGACCAAACAGATGCACCGGGATGATGGCCTTGGTTCGCGCAGAGATCTTGGCCTTCACAAGAGCCGGGTCAAGGTTAAAAGTATGGGGATCCACATCCACAAAGACCGGACGTGCCCCCACCAGATCGATCACCTCTGCAGAGGCAAAAAAGCTAAAGGCAGTGGTGATCACCTCATCCCCGGCTTGGATCCCAAGGGCCCGCAAGGCCAGCACCAGTGCATCCGTTCCAGAGTTACAGCTAATGGTCTCCAGCTCCCCACCCCCCAAAAAGCGGGAAAACAACTCCTCAAAATGTCGGACAGCCGCCCCACCGATGTATTGACCAGAGGCCAGCAGCGCTTCCACCTGAGGCTGAATTTCCCTGGCCAAAGCACGGTATTGCAGGGTTAGATCCAAAAGGGGGATAGGTTCATCCATCATGGCTGTCTCTCTCGGGGAGGTTGTTGACCCATTAGCTACCCAAAGATACACTCTTGCCAAGGATGAGAAACCCTTAATGCTGCAACTGCTTCTCCGGTCCTCCAGCCCAGTTCCAGTAGAGGGTGCCTATCGTGAATGCTCCGCTCATGACGCTTCGCGTCCACAAGCGGCTTCCCAATCCCATAGCAGAGAGAGGGTGACCGGCATTCCCGGTGTAGCGCAGGAACTTCTGCCTTTTGCTACCTGCCCATCCTTTCGGTGGGTCAGCTTCAGTTTATACGCCAGGTATCGAACCGCGATGTTGTACGAGGCCGACAAATCCGCCGAGTACTGCTTGCCATTAGCAAACGTCGCTAGCTCGTACTGGGTCCTAGACCGCCGCACCTTGCCACTGCCGTCATAGGCCCAAGACGATGTGCCCCGAGCGTAGACGTAGACGACCTTACCGCCCTCTTCTTGGAACTTCTGCTCAGTGAGCCTCACCAGGCGGCGATGCAGCCAACCGTGAAACTTTTGTTTCAGTCTTGACCGCTTTTTGCCCCCTTTGGGACGCCAGCCCTCGAGATGTTCAAAGACAATCGTGCTGGCTCCATGCTCCAGGGCGAAGTTGACAATCTGCCGCGACACTTGCTGCGCGATGTTGGCCTGGATGCCTCTCGCCTTGCGGTAGGGAGTCTTGGCAAACCCACGGTGCAACGTTTTGGTCTTTCTCGCCTTTTGGCGAATGAGGTTGGCCTGCTTGTCTCGACGGTCTATGTCAGAGGCCGGGTGGATGAATCTCCGCGCCAATACAGTGCCGTCAGGACAAACAATTGAGGCTGTGGCCAGGGTGTTAATCCCTACGTCCACACCACACTCAACATCACTTTCTATTTTTAGAGTTGGTGGACTGATGCTGAAGGGCACCGCCAAGGGGCAGTGCTTCTCAGAAATCACCAGGTAGGGTGACTTGATTGCGCCGGTTAGGTGCCGTTTTCGCTTGCTAGCAATGGGCACCTCAGCCCAAACCCAATCAGAGCCGTTCCACACCTTAATGGAGGCCACCAGTAAGTCGTCGTCGAACTTGACCAATTGCCCTTTGTAGAGGGCCGGGTAGCACCCTGCCCCTACGTTAAAGACAGGTGGCTTTGCGTCACGGCGGTTTCTAATCCCTGCTTGCCAATCCCGGTATCGAGTTAGGTAGGACGAAACCTGACCCTTCACAAATTCAATCGCCGCCCGCCTTAGGTAAGAGGGGAACTTGTAGAATCGTGTCTGGAAGTAGCGGTACCTTGGCGATGAGTTCTTACTGGTGGGATGGATTAGCTTCTCTACTGCCGCACAAAAACTAGGCGCGGCTACCAGGTTAGGCCAATGACCCATGACCAGATAGCTCAGCGCCTTGCAGTAAGCTCGGTACTCATCAACCGTCTCTAGAAGGTGAAGTTTCACCTCTGGCAACGGATTCAAGCCCCACTTGTCAGTGCGTATAATAGCTGATTTACCCATAATGAAAATGTTAGGGCATGGAGCAGGAATTTCCTACCCTAAAAACCAGGAATGATAGCGCCTACAGGCTTTGTTACCATCTGGTTTTGTCAATGAAGTAAATGAAGTATCGGCATAAATGCCTGACCGCAGAGATGCTTGATAGGCTAGAGGTACTATTCCGTGACCTCCTGGTGAAGTGGGGCGGGGAACTGATTGAGTTTGGTGGCGAGGTCTTATCTATTGTTCGAGGTCGATCCAACGGTTCGACTTTCTGACTTGGTGAAAAACTTGAAGTCAGTATCAGTCCGGAAAATGCGCCAAGAGTTTGCTGAACAGCTCTGCCCTTATTGTTGGAAGCCCTATTTTTGGAATCGGGCCTATGGGCTGATAACCACGGGCGGCAGGGCCAGCATTGAAACTCTCCTGAAGTACATCCAGAACCAGGATGAGCCGCGTAAACTCCGCCCGCCGCTAACTAGCGAATCAGGCTTCCCGTCCATTCGTAGGGTGCACGGCGGCGTTGCTCGAGTAGGTCTGCCGCAGCGTGGAGGTTAGGCTAAAACACCCCTGGAAAGGTTCTGCCAGAGGGTAGAGCTGCTCACTCTAGCCCAGACTCTGTGAAGGGGGAATCTGCTGCTATTTGCATCAGAATGGGCCTCTCAGATGGAGGAAGCTCTCCCTCCGAGAGGATGGGCAATACCGATTTGAGATAAACTGACGCAAGAGTCGTTCAGTCGTTTACCAGCGGCTTCTCCTGGCCTTAGCTTGCCTATCATCCTGCCTCTCCACCCATTGCTTGGGGCAGGGTTGGGCTTGTCTGGCCGGTGAGGTAACCCAGGTGGGGTGCGATCCCTTTGGCATAGGCTAGACTCCTTGGGGCTGTGGCTCAGATGGATAGAGCAAGCGCCTCCTAAGCGCTAGGTCGGCGGTTCGAATCCGCCCAGTCCCGTTGCTCCCAAACCCGACAGGACCTTGCACTTGAGGCTTGAGTCCAGTCAGCCTGACAAATAGATCTACAATACCTAGAGTCTAAAGCTGTTTATTTATTTGATTTACCACAATATATAGTTAAGCCTTTTGACAACATCGATGAGGTTCTCTTGTAGGCCTCTGAGACTTATGCTGAACAAAGGGGACATATGCCCCTTTTGAGAGGATTGTGATACATTCAATGAGAGTTAATGAAAGCTAGAGCCAGCCTTCTCCTGCAAGCCATAGGTGTGTTGGCAGATGGAAGGACCTGTATGGATTTAAGGGTTTGGTTTTTAGGTTGAGGAAGCTGCCTCGGTTCATGGCTGTAGGTTCTTGCTGATAGGTCTTTGTATGAGGTCGTTAGCCTAGTCTCGATTTGGTTTTGCCAGAACTATCTTTATTATTCAATTGGTTCCTTGATCATCCCGTTCACTGTTTAAGATCAATGACTCTATGGCAGATGTTCGCCCCTGTGCCCCTTGCATTGTCGATACTGGAATCTTGGTTAGCAAGCGAGATATTTACCGGCTTCTGGCAGACTTGGGGCGTGTTCTCTATTTTGATATTGTCGATGGCTTTGTGCGAAAGCAAGGGGAAGGCTACGTCATGGAGGTGTTTCAGGATCCCGCGGCGGCCACATTGGTGGTCAATCGTAGCTTGTACCTGAACCTGGAGAGCTTCGATTACGTTTGTTTACGGGATCCCTCTGTGTTGGAAGCAGCCCATCCCGACGGGGATGAGCCGAGTGTTGTCATTGATCTGGTACAGGAGAATCGTATTCTGCGCTTGGTTCCTTTGTCGGATCCTCTGTCGGATCCTTTTCACCTGTTGGCCGACACCGAGGCATTGCGGGCTGCGGCCGTAGATGTTTGGGTTGCCGGCTGGGGAGAAGAAGGCCACTCCTCCAACTCACGCGGTTAAGAGCTGTTAAGCCGGGCAATCTGTGGGAGCCTCTGTTGATCGAGAGAGCGGCCCTGGATTCTGTGAGGCTAATCTCTAATTTGTGGGGTAAAAGCTCCGTATGATCCCTCTGGGTAACGAGTGACCTGACCTGAAATGGGGTCTCCAGATGAATGGTTTTCGGATGTGGCAACGGCTCATGGCCGGCTCCTGGATTGTGGGATCCCTTGCGGCTTTGCTTCTGGTTATGGCTCTCAAGGCTTGTGGTGGGGGCAGTGGTTCTCCAGCGGTGAGCATCGTTCCTAGACCGGTCCCGGTAGCAGCTCCTGCTCCAACTTTGCCATCGAGTGATCGGTTCACCCTTGAGGTTCGTTTTCCGGACAGTAGCCTTACGCCCAGTCAGCAGTTGATCGTCCGCAGGGCCGCGCTGCGCTGGCAGCAGGTCATCGTCGGTGATCAACCGGATCTGCCCCCCACCGACATTCGGGCCAATGAATGTGACCAGGGCTTTCCCAGTACTGCTCTCAATTTTCCGATTGATGATCTGTTGGTGGAAGTGCGGGCGAGGAATCTAAACGACGAGCGTGTGTTGGGGGGTGCTACCCCCTGTTTTGTGCGTGCCTCCAATGGCTTGCCTTTCTATTCTGTTGTTTTGCTCAATAGCCAGAATCTATCGGACTTGGAAGGACGCGGTGATTTGCCGGTTACTGCCCTGCATGAGCTGGGCCATGCCCTTGGCTTTTTACCCAGTGTTTGGCAGCTCAAGGGGTTGACAGTGGGTTTGGTGGGGCGAGAGCAGCTTACCCCTGTGGGTTACGATCCGCGGTTTATCGGCCCTAACGCCGTTAACAGCTTCAACATCCTGGGGGGCAATGCTCCATCTGTCCCGTTGGAAGACCAGTTTGGAGTGGGATCCCGAGATTCCCACTGGCGGGAGAGCATTTTGGGCCGTGAGCTGATGACCACACGCATCGACCGAGAGGTGGCCAACCCCCTTAGCATTCTCACCATTGGATCTATGGCCGATCTAGGATATGAGGTCGATCTATCGGCTGCTGACCGTTTTAGTCTGGGGCGTAGGGGTGGAACTGCTCAACCCTTAGAGCTCCAGGAATTGGATTGGCAGGTACCGATTCAAGGCATTGATGCCCAGGGTCGGCGTCTGTGGAGCAGACCCATTCCCCAAGATGCTGACAAAAAGCATATTTACCCATAGCCAAGAGGGCAGTTTTTAACAATAATGAAGAGCAAGTTGCACAACTTCATGACCCTTGACCCATCCTGATTGCAATCGGCTATGAGTATTTTGAAAAAGCTTTTTGGTGGTTTTTTCTCCTTCTTTGGCATCCTGTTTGGGGGCCTTTGGGATTTTGTGACCGGCCCGTTCCGTCCGGCGCCAGATCCAGCGCAGGTGGCCAGCACCCCAATTCAATCGGCAACCCCTGAGGTGGTGAAGGCTGCTGGGGCTAGCCCTGTGGCCAACCCTGCTCCCGTCCGCAAACCTAAGGTGGTCATTGAAAAGCCTTTTGTGCCCAATGAGATCCCTGCACCCCGCCCCAATCGTCGCCCCGGCCCGGCGTTGGAGATGTTTCGAGCAATGGTTCAGGAGCTTCCCTCTGTGCGGGCTTAGGGTGAAAGTCTGGCATCAGACTGGCACCGGGAAGATCGGTTAACTCTTGTCCCACGGCTTATGATAAAGGTGACGATGGTGGAAATTGCTGCTTATGTCTAATCTCTCCTTCTCAGAACAAGAACGGCTAAAGCAGCTTGAGCGTGAAGTGGAGCAAGCGGCTGCGGCCTCTAGGGCTGCAACATCTCCAGGTGTATCTCAGGCAGAAGGCACTCTTGGAGCTTGGGTTAAGACTTGGGGGCGGCCCTTGCTGACGGCCTTGGCTATCTTGGCTTGTATGCTAGGGGTGGGGCTGTTTTTTCGGGTCCTTGGTACTCTCCTGCAGTTGGTGCTGATAGCAGGGTTGGGCTACCTGCTTTATGCTGTGGTGGTGGCACCGCGGTTGGGCTTCGGTGCTGCGGCCAAGGCGAAACGGTCAAAGCAGGAAGGCTGGGATCTCGACAGGTTTTGATAGGTGAGCTGTCCTTTGCCCAGGAGGGAAGGGGATCCCTGGCACGCCTACCCATACTTAGTAGCGGCTATTTTGGGCTGGGCCACAGCTGCCAGTGCTTTTAAGCTGGGGCTGCAGTATTTCTCGCCGACGGTTTTGTTAATCTTTTCCGCCCTCAGTTCCTGTGGGATCTTGTGGATGGTTTTGTTGCTGAGCGGACGAGCTAGGTTAGTGCGGCAGCAAAGTCGCGGCCAGATTCGGCTTTCGGCTGTGCAAGGGCTGCTGAACCCTTTTGGCTACTACCTAGTGTTGTTGCAGGCCTATGCTCGCCTACCGGCTCAGGCGGCTCTGGCTCTGAACTACACTTGGCCTTTGGTTCTGGCTCTTTTGGCGGTTCCTCTGCTGCGGGAGCGCTTCCGTTGGCGGTTGCTGCTGGCATTGGGCGTCAGCTTGCTGGGGGTGGTGCTGGTAGCAACGGGGGGAGCTTGGGACAGTTTGCGGGCAGGGGATCCCTTAGGGGTGCTGCTGGCGGTGGGCAGTGCTGGGATCTGGGCCCTCTACTGGCTGCTGAATGTCCGGGATGGGCGGGATGGGGTGCTGAAGTTGTGGATGGGGTTTGTTTTTGGGAGTCTCTACTGCCTGACGTTGCTCCCGTTCCAGACGCTGCAGTGGAGTGGGGCGGGGCTGGGGTGGGCAGTCTACATTGGTTTGGCGGAGATGGGACTAACGTTTGTGTTTTGGTTACGGGCCTTGGAGCTGTCGGACCACCGGGGATCCCTGGCCAACTGGGTGTATGTGACCCCCTTTTTGTCTTTGGGGTTGATTGCCTGGATATTGGGGGAGGCAATTGCGCCGGCATCGGTGGTCGGGTTAGGGCTGATCCTGGGCAGCAACCTTTGGGGTGTGCGCGGGTCATCCCCCGTTGAGAATGAGGATGCGGTGCTGGAGTAAGTTTTTTACGTAAATTACCCGACACTGAGCTTACGCTACAGTGCAGGCTTTATCCCAATCCTCGACTGCAATAGAGCAGCTAAGTTTCGGAATTTCGGGCTGATTTACAACAACAACCCCAAGGAGAGAAATTATTTGAGCAGCGTTGTTTCTTGTTTAGGCTCTCTCGAATGCCTGTCAAGTTCT
>CALFBB010000033.1 GCA_937944885.1 uncultured cyanobacterium | reverse complement strand
CAATTTGGTTCGTCAGCTTCTCAGGGGTGTTTTGGTTTAGATACGCACCGCATTTTGCAAAGGCATTGAGCATCGAATCCTTCAATCTGCCGTGCATTCCTCCCCACACTCAATCCAAGATGAGAGCGCGGCACTCCTGCTAGGCTAGTTGAGCAGCAGGAACAGCCGTCGCTGCTAGCTCCTCTAGTGGAAACTCCCCATATACCTCACTGCTGTTGTTGGGGCTTTCTTGCAAACGAATGCGATGCAGCTGTACCCCCAACTCCCGCACCGGCAAGGTGAGCAACTGTTGAATGCGCAGAGCAATATTTTCGGCAGTGGGCACTACCCGGGCAAAGTATTCAATGTCTTTGTTCAAGAAGGTGTGGTCAAAAGGCTTGACTACCCAGTGGTCGATCACCTGCTGCAAAGCGGCCAAATCCACAATCATGCCGGTGCGCGGGTGGATGGATCCTTTAACGGTCACCTCTAGGCCGTAGTTGTGTCCATGACCATGGGGGCGCGCACACAGCCCGTAGATCTCGCTGTTTTCCTCCAAGCTGAGGTGATCCAACGCCAAGCGATGAGCGGCGCTGAAATGGGTGGCCACAGTTAGATAAGCTTCCATACCTTCTCCTCGATAATCGGACCAAAGCTCAGGATCTTCATACAAACGAACGCTAGTCAATGGCAGAGCATCGGCCAAGCGCTGCCAAATGGCGTAGGCAATAAACTCAGTGGTAGGTAGAGTTTGGGCAAACTCCGGCCAAGCCTGATTCAGGTAGGTAAAGTTGAGATCCTGAATCACCCGTTGGTGCAGCACTTGCTTCACCTCTGAGAGGTTCAAGACCATGCCGTACTCATCAACTTCTCCTTGCATACCAACGTGTAACACATAATTGTGCCCATGGCCGGGGAAACGAGCACTAGGGCCAAAGCGAGCGAGATTTTCTGCTTCTGACAGCTCTGGTAGCCAATAACGATGGCTAGCGGCAAATTGAGCACGGCGATAGATCGTACAGTTTCTGGGCATGAGTTGACAGCGATCGAAGGGCTCTGTTCTTTCAGCATAGACTCCAGACTAAAAACTTTGTTAAATCCCGGTTAAATCCAATCGAGGTCACAAAAATCCGCTTGGATGGAGCTTATGATTTAATCCCTTGGTCTAGAGAGCAACCGTGGTATCACTCTCGATCTTCTCTGATGTCAAGGGCCAGCCTCTTCTCTCCCCCAAGGGTGATACGCTATTGAGCATGAGAGAGTCTTACCTGAATCACCCCACTTTTGGTTTGCTCTACAGCCTGTGTCAGGTTAGTGAAAACCAGGCTATTTTCACCACCCTTTACGCGCAAAGGCTCTTCTTTCGGGTTTATTTTGGCAATAATCATGCGGATCCCAACAGCCCGGAAGAGCTGATCTTTGACCCGATTAGCCGTAACGAAGCCCGCCAGCTAATCGAAGAACAGATGCGCCTGATGCGTCGAGCTGCTCGTAAGGATGAGCTAGAGCAGCTACAGCTCATTTACAAGCAAACCTTTACCTAAACCAGAAGCGGCTAAAACTGGGATAGAAAACGCAAATCGCTGGTATAAAACAGGCGAATATCTTGAATGCCATGCAACAGCATGGCCATCCGTTCAATGCCGATCCCTGCCGCAAAGCCGGTGTAACGTTCTGGATCGTAGCCTACCGCCTGAAATACATTCGGATCCACCATGCCGCAGCCAAAAATTTCTAGCCACTTAGAACCAAAGCGCACATCCATCTCGGCAGAAGGCTCGGTAAAAGGAAAGTAGCTAGGCCGAAAGCGGGTTTCCCGTTCCCCCAACAAACGGGTGATAAACTCCTTAAGCGTGCCTTTCAGATCAGAGAAGGTAAGGTCTTCTCCCACCGCCAAAATTTCCATCTGATGAAACACGGCTGAGTGGGTAGCATCAACAGTATCGCGGCGCATTACCCGCCCGGCATGAACGATACGCAGCGGCGGTTGGTGCTGCTCCATGTAACGCACCTGAACCGAAGAGGTTTGGGTGCGCATCAGATAACCCTTTTCCAGATAAAGGGTATCTTGCATATCCCGCGCCGGATGGTCGGCAGGGGTATTTAGAGCTTCGAAGTTGTAGTATTCTGTCTCAATCTCAGGGCCGTGCACCACTGTGTAGCCCATACCCACAAAAATATCCAACATGCGGTCGATGGTTGCCTGCAGAGGATGGATTCGCCCCAAGGGCCGATAGGATCCCGGCATGGTGACATCCAGCCGCTCTGTCTCGAGTCGCTGCTGTAGCTGCGCTTCCAGAAGGGCTTGCTTGCGTTGATCCAGGCTAGATTGCAAAGCTTCTTTGAAGGTATTGGCCAGCGCACCAATCACAGGCCGTTCCTCAGGCGGTAACTTCCCCATTCCCCCCAAGATTTTGGAGAGCTTGCCCTTTTTGCCGAGGTAATCAATGCGCAACTGTTCTAGGGCCTCAAGGTCAGCGACTTGCTCCACTCGGGAGAGCGCTTCGCTTTGTAAGGTGAGAAGCTGATCTTGCATGTCATCCAATCCTGATGATGCCACGTCCTCTCAGAACACTGTGCTCGGCCTCCGGCTAGGCCAGAACCAACCTTGACACCTTTACAAAAGTATCACAAGGCTTAACCGGATTTGGGGGACTCTTCCCTGTTCCGATAAAGCCAGAGGGATCCCTCTAGGTGGCAATTACTGGGTTTTGGGAGTTGCCTCTGGGAGCAGACAGCCCAAGGCATCACAGCCCGCCGGCCCTTCAGTCTTCAGCAACCCCTGGTCGTAGCGCATCAGCGCCTCAAAGAAATCATGGGTACGTCTGCGGCGGAGCACTTCAGCCGACAGGCGTTCATAGGTTGGTTTATCGATTTTCTCGAAAGGCAACCGCGGGAACGGGGCATCAAATCGGGCGAGCAAAGCGGCGCTGATGTAGCCTTCATCATCCCGGATTGCTTGGTAAATCCGGGATCCCAATGCTTCCACCTCATCCTCCCGTAGCTCAAGGGTGGCCGAAGTGTTGTGGGTGGTGTAGTACTTTTGCACCTGCATATAGAAGTCAAACTGAGCTAGGGCAGAAAACTGCTCAATCTGGATCTGGTCGGCCCCGGGCAAATTGGCCCAGGGTACTTCTACCGGGATTTCTACCAACCACTCGGTGCAGCGGGGATCAAATGGATCATTGAGCAGGTTACCCTGTTCATCCTTGTCCGATTGGGAAGGCACCACCGAGTAACCATAATCAATACAGGCCAGTGCCACCGGGTCATTTTTGCCAAAGGTGATGCGGCGGATGTAACGCTGCGCCTTGGGTGGGTGCCAACCAGGGGAGGCCCCGGTCAAAAGGGACTTGGTCCCTGCCGGTTGCACCGTGGTACAGCGGTTGGGTCGTCGCAACCCATGGCGGTCGCAGTATTCCCAAACCCCTTGATGCACCACTTCTCGCCAGCGGCTGAGGTATTCTTGCTCTTTGCGCTTGAAAGTGAGGCCGGCCATGGTTTGCGGTCGTCCTTCCTGCCACCAGCGCAACCAATCCACCCCAAAGGCCTTAACAAAAAAATCAAATAAACCGGTAAAGGATACCCCCACAATCGGATCCCATTCGCGGGAGCGCTGGTAGCGAGGCTCCTGGAAACGGTGGTGCAGCAGAGCCGCTACAGCCAATGCCCCAGCCGTAAACGCTTCCTCCTGTTCCTTAAAATCCCAGGGATCCAACCGGTTGAGGTGGATCTCCGACAGGTTGCAATGGTAGTTTGTCCCGATAATTTCACCGCAAGGGTTCAGACCGTAGCGGCTGACCCTATCTTCCAGTTCCTCTTCGCTCAGGTGGGGAGCCTGTTGGCGTAACCAATCTTTGGCAGAGCCGGCCTCGTAAGCCTGAAGAAAATCTTTCTTTGCTTCTGGAGAAATGAGATCACAGTTGGCCCGGGCCACAGCTTCCCCGGCCCATTGGATGGCTCCCTCCCCAGAATAGAATTGCTTGCGGACTGCCTCGACCGTTTCCTCCAGGGTGGGTTTGCGGTGAAATACCCGCGTATGGTTGGCCATGCGCAGAGCATCCCTTTCGGGATCAATGCGCCAATTCCCGTTTTCGTCCTGCTGCCAGAGGTTGTCCTTGGCTGTAGAACCTAAGGGATCCGCCTGGTTGAACTGGCGCATCCCGGCGCTGCGACGGATGTTCCCGGCCACGATACAGGAGGCGGCTTCGTCAATCAGTAAGCAACACTCGACAGAATTGAGCTGCCGACCGACTGCCTTGTTCAAAATGGCCGCGCAGCGCTCATACAGACCGGGTAATTTAATCGGGTTGGCCACTCCGCCAAACCCTTTCAAAACCTCACCGGCAGGACGGACATCACTGAGATCCACCACAAGCTGCACTTGGCCGCCCAAACTGGGATCCGAAGCCAGCTCCATCAGCGCTTGATAAGAATCCACCCAACCGCGGCGGCTATCCCCCACTTGCATCAAAACTTGGGATCCCTGCCGTGTTATCCGGGTTTTTTCCTGTCTTTGTTCTGGGGGCGTAGCCCCGATGGCTCCTTGGATCCGGACTTGCAGGCGGTTCACAATCGGGGGCAAGCGGTTAATAAACTGGGGCTCCAACACGGCCCCTGTGCCACAGCCCATCATGGCCAGATCCATCATCAGGCCAAAGGCAGCCCAGTCCACCACCTGGGTACTGGTGCAGTTGTAAGCCCCGGAAAAGTTCTCCGGTTTGTGGATCCAGTCGGTGCCCATCACCCACAAGGCCCGCCCCGCGATCAGGGTCTTAAGCTGCCGCTGCATACGGTTGAGTATGCGCTCCTCCTCAGGGGTGAACCGGCCTAGGGCAGCAAGGTCCGTCAAAGTCCGATCACAGACTTGCTGCCAGGTTTCGCGCCCTTTGTCCGTGCGGCGGCTGTAGGTGCGATAAAAAACAGGGTTGGCAGCCGGAGCAGAAACAGGAAACTCCCCTTGGCCCAGGGATCCCGCAAAACCCATTTCTTGGCTTTGAAGCATATCCATACCCCTTCTGCAATGACCACTCCGAGGAGCACAAACCCATTCCTTGACCCTGTGAGAGTTACCCAAGAGCATCCCCATCCCAATGGGCATCATCAGGCTATCACACTCTTCAGGATGGTATGCGTATACATCTAGTGCTCTTCCATGTCCTTCTCTTCAAGAACCCCCAGGGCTAGAGAAAACCCAAGCCAACCGGCTACCTTGTCGGGATCCCTGTCCGGACCGTCCTCCTCTGTTATCTTCCTGCTGTCAATCCACAGAAATCTATGCAAAGCAAGCAGAGAAACAGCAGGAGGGCTACAGTGAAACAGAGGGGTACTAGCGGGGCTAAGCCCACTTGGCAGCGGAAATTCCGCAAATGAGATGGGGTTTGGGTCCCTGTTGCTGTCCTGAGTAGTGGATCGGACTGACCATTGGCCCACGACGTGATGCCCTGTGTGGATCACAAGAAGGAGTTTTAATCATTATGAACAGTCGCCTGCGCATCGGTAGCCTTTGGGGGATCCCCTTCTTCATCGACTACACCTGGTTCCCGGTAGCGCTGTTACTCATCTTCTCCTACGGGGGGTTGACAGCTTTGGGGCTGTTTTTCTCTTTGCTGGCTCACGAGCTGGCCCACAGCTTGGTGGCACGCGCCCACGGCATCCGCGTCAACTCCATTACCCTGTTCATTTTCGGGGGCATGGCGGCGATTGAACGAGAAGTCCCTCATCCACTGGGGGCCTTCTGGGTGGCGGTGGCCGGTCCTCTACTCAACTTGAGTGTGTTTGCTCTTCTCAGTTGGGCGCTGGCTTGGGCCAATCCAGAGACCCTACTGGCCTCCACCTTAACCAGTTTGGCCACCATCAACCTGACGCTGGCTCTATTTAACCTGTTGCCGGGTCTACCCCTGGATGGTGGGCAAATGCTCAAGGCAGCCATTTGGGGGATAACCGGGGATCGACAGCAGGGTTTAATCTGGGCGGCTCGCACCGGTCAGTGGGTGGGTTTTGGCCTGCTGGGCTTAGGGTTGCTGGTGGTGTTTGCCGGTAGCTTGGACGGTCTGTGGTTGGGGTTGATCGGGCTGTTTATTGCCAACAATGCCCGTCGCTACAGCCAATACGCCCAGCTCCAGCAGGTGTTGAGCCGCTTGAAAGCCGGAGATGTGATGACCCGCCGTTTCCGGGTTCTGGATGCCAGCATGAGTCTGCGAGAATTTGTCGATCGGTATGTGGTGCCCTCCTCCCTAAAGACGGAGCTGGGAGGAGCCCAGACTGAACCCGAGGTCTATTTTGCGGAAGAAGATGGCCGCTACCGGGGGCTGGTTAAGCCAGAGCTGCTCAGCGATATCGAGCGCAGCCAGTGGGATCGCCTCAGTCTCAAGGCAATCCTACAGCCGATGGAGCAACTGCAAGGGGTACGGGAAGAAACCCCCATTCCACAGGTCATTCGCATGATGGGCCGGTCGGAGCTGCGTCGCGTTCTGGTATTGACACCTACCGGGGCGATTGCCGGGTTAATCGACCGCGGCGATGTGGTGGCGATGGCGGCCCGGCAACTCGGGGTGATGTTGCCCCAGGAAGTTGTGGAACGCATTCGTGACAGCCAGGAGTGGCCCCCCGGCTTTCAAGTGGAAGAAACCCTGGCCGGTGAGGGATCCTCTTCCGGGTTGTCTTTGCAGGGAGAGCTTCACCCCAAGTCCTGACCTGCTGAAAAGTCATCACAAATACTGTCCTCTGGGGGCCTCCCCTGACTACAATAAGAGAGTTCTAGATCAATTAAGAATTTTGAATCGCCTCCTTCGTCTTTTGCCTGCTTATACCCACCACCTAAGCAATGGGTTAAGGGTTATTCTTCATCCAATTCCAATTGCCGATTCTGTCACTGTCGATGTTTGGGTACAGACGGGCGGACGCAACGAACCCCGCGAATGGTCAGGTCTGTCCCACTTTTTAGAACACATGGTGTTCAAGGGCAGTGAGCGGTTGGCTCCAGGGGAGCTAGATCGAGCCATAGAAGGGCGAGGGGGAGTCACCAACGCGGCCACCAGCCAAGACTACACCCACTACTACATCACCGTTGCTACCGCCGATCTGCCTGAGAGCCTACCTTACCTAGCCGAGGTTGTGCTACGGGCCGGGATCCCTGAGGATGAATTTGAGCGGGAGCGCCAGGTGGTGCTGGAAGAAATTCGTCGGGCAGAGGATAACCCGGACTACAACGCCTATCAGCAGTTGATGCAAACGGCCTACGGGGATCATCCCTATGCTCGACCGGTACTGGGTACCCCTGCCAGCTTGATGAACCTGACCCCAGAGGTGATGCGTACCTACCATCAAGGCTGGTACCGACCTGAGCAAATGACCGTGGTGGTGACAGGGGGTATCGATCCAGACCGGGCTTTGGCCCTAGTGGAGGAGCAATTTGGCCAACCGCCTAGCGGTACACCTTTGGGGATCCCTGATGCCTCTGTACAGCCGCAGCTCCAAGGGATCCTGCGGCAAGAGGGGACCCACCCGCGTTTGGAGCAGGCCCGGTTATTCCTGGCCTGGCCGAGCGTTAGTGCCCATCACTGGCAAGAGGCCTGTGGTCTGGAGATTCTGGCCTCGATTCTTGGGGATGGACGTACCTCCCGCTTGGTGCATCTGCTGCGGGAGCAGCGCGGTTGGGTCAGGGGTATTGGGTGCTCTTCGATGGTGCTGAAGGAGGGGGGACTATTCTGCATCAGCGCCCAACTGGATCCGGAGCATCTGTCTCGGGTGGAGGCTACCCTCCTGCATGAGATTGAAAAGCTGCAGCAGGATGGCATCGGGCAGGCGGAGTTGGATCGCACCCGTCGCATTCTTACCCATGAGTTGCTCTTTTCGGCGGAATCCCCCAGTCAGTTGGCGGGCATCTACGGCTACTACGAAACTTTGGGGGGGGTGCAGCGCCTTCACGAGTATCTGGAGCTGTTGCAGTCTTTCAGCCCAATCCAAGTGCGGGAGCTAGCCCAGCAATATCTTTCTCCCCAGGCCTACGTGGTCACCACCCTCCGGCCTGCTGCTTTCAGTTCAGCCTCTTCGCCGCAACTGCAACTGGCCTACCGTTAAGTCTTTGCCAATAAGTCTTTGCCAACGGGATCCTCTGGGAGCATTCATGACCTCCACCCTCTCTGCTGCCCAGCGTGGCCATCTACAGCGTGTTGTCTTGGCCAATGGTGCCACCCTGTTGTTGGGGCAAAACCCAACGGTGGAGATTCTGGCCGCCTATTGTTTTTTTCGGGGCGGTAGACGCATGGAGCGGCCAGAGCAAGCGGGGCTGAGCAACCTGATGGCCGCTGTCCTCGCCAAGGGCACTCAGCAACGGGATGCACAAGCCATTGCTGCTTGGGTGGAATCTCTAGGGGCCTCCCTCTCTGTTGATAGTGCTGCCGATTACTTTGAAGTGGGTCTGCGGTGTGTTGCGGCAGACTTCCCCGCACTCCTGGGGTTGCTCTCGGAAATTTTGCAGGATCCCAGTTTCCCTGAGGCGGAAGTGGAACGGGAACGGGCGCTGATGTTGCAATCGATTCGCGCCCAACAGGAGCGCCCCTTTCATTTGGCATTTGAGCAGGTGCGGCAAGCCCTCTATGGGAAACATCCCTATGCTTTGCCGGGGCTTGGTTGGCCAGAGACGGTGGCCTCCCTAACCCGTGAGGACTTGCGGGCGTATCACGCCACCTATTGCCGCCCCGACCGGATGGTGATGGCAGTAATTGGCCCTGAGCCACCGCAACAGATGGCTGAGCGCATCGAAGCGGCTTTAGCAGGCTGGTCTGTTCCTGCCCGGTCCCCTTTGGATCCCATCCTGCCTTCCCTGCCACCTGTAGAGCAGCCCCAACTCCTGAAGCAAGCCCAGCCGACCCAACAAACAACGATAATGGTTGGTTTTCGGGGCGCTACCGCCGGAACCCCTGATTATGCGGCTTTGAAACTGCTTTGTACCTACCTAGGCAACGGTCTTTCCAGCCGCCTGTTTGTGGAGTTGCGGGAGCGCTGTAGCCTGGCGTATGAGGTGTCTGCCTTTTATGCCACCCGTCAGGACCCAGCTCCTTTCGTTGCCTACATGGCTACTGCTGCAGACAATACGGTGATGGCTTTGGAGCGGCTACAGGCGGAGATCCACCGCCTGCACGAGCACCCTTTAACCCAAGAAGAGCTAGAGCTTGCCCGGCGTAAGCTGTTGGGGCAATATGCCCTCAGCAAGCAAACCAATGCCCAGGTGGCCCAATTGGCGGGCTGGTACGAAACCTTGGGCTTGGGCATGGAGTTCGACCAAGAGTATCGGCAACAGATTGCTCAGCTCACTGCCCCACACCTCCATCAAGCGGTGCGAACCTACCTGGTTACCCCTGTAGTAGCCTTGGTAGGCCCAGAGGCTGCTCTGGCCAGGGTTGAGCTGCCCTTGTAAGGATTTCCCAAAGCCGGTTGGAGGCTCACAGCGCCGGGATGACCTATGGTTTTCCTGCCAAAACCACTTGATTGCGACCCTGATGTTTGGCGCGATAGAGGGCCTTATCCGCTGCTACCATGAGGGAGTCCATATCGGGGAACTCAGGGTAGACAGCAATGCCGCAACTAAAGGTGGCAAAAAGTTTTTTGTCCTCCGCTTGTTGGCGAACTTGAGCAAAGCGTTGACGAATATTATCCATAATTTTGTAGGCGGCATCACCATCCGTATTGGGAAGGATAACGACAAACTCTTCTCCCCCATAGCGACCAACGGTATCGGTACGGCGCAAGCGCTGCTGCAACAGACGGGATAAGCTCTTGATCACCCGATCCCCAACAGCATGACCATAGGTGTCGTTCACACCTTTAAAGTGATCCAAATCAAGCATGGCAAAGGCTAAGCTGCTCTGGGTGCGCTCTGCCCGCAGCAGTTCCTGTAGCAACTGCTCTTTGCTGGTGGTGTGGTTGAGTAGCCCTGTCAGGCTATCAGTGGCCATAAGGGAGCGTAGAGTTCTAGCCCGCTGAGCGCGGGCGTAGACTGCCATAATCAGGTGATCCGGCTGGATCGGCTTGGTGAGAAATTCATCTCCACCCCCAAGATTGATGACATTCAGTTGTTTGCTCAGGTCGGTCTCGGTGGAGAGAAAAACAATCGGGATCCCAACGTAAGCAGGTTCTTGCCGAATAACTGCCCCCAACTCTAGGCCGCTGCAATGGGGCATGTAGACATCCATCAGGATTAAGTCTGGGTTAAACTCCGCCATCACCGCGATCAAATCAAAAGGATCCGTTACCACCTGGGTTACCATGCCCATGCGCTGCAGAATCAGGGAATAGTAAACTGCCAGATGAGACTCGTCATCCACGATCAAGACACGGTAGGCTTCTTGGGGGCGAGCTCGGGTCAGCTCATCCAGCTTATCCAGCAAACTGGGTACATGTACCGGCTTGGTGAAATAGGCCTTGCCACCGGCGCGGACAGCCTGTAAGCGGGCAGTTAAGTCTTCCCGCACCGACATGAACACCACCGGCGGCATGTTGGATCCCAGTTGCCGGCCCAAAGCGGTGATCATCTCAAGGCCAGCCGAGTATCCTTCTGAGAAAATGATGTCAGTTAGAATCACAGCAGGCGATTGTTGTAAGACCGCCTGTTTCAAGTCACTACTGTTGTCGAAACAGACCACCTCATAACCGAAGTAGCCAATTTGCAGGGCCAAGTCTCTCGCCAACTCAGGTTCATCTTCCACCAGATAAATCAGGTGACTGCTGTTGCTCTTAGTAGGGGAACTGTGCAACGCCACCAAGGCCGACAGTTCCGGTAAGGCTTGCTCCGGTTCTTGAATGGCTTGATTTAGGGAGGACAATAGCGCCTGCACCTGAATCCGTTGCAGAGCAATGGGAGGGTTCCCGGTTTCTAGAATCGAGGTCAACAGAATTTCCAGTGTCCGAGCGATTGTACTCAGGTAGGCAAAGCCAAAGGTAGCTCCCGAGCCGGCTAAACTGTGCACCCTACGATGCAGAGTGCGCAAGTTCTCTGGACTCCACTCATCCTGCACCAGTTGCTCCCAAGATTGCTTGATCTCTAGCACTCGCTTGCCAATTTTTTCAGCATAGGCGGCCTGTAGAGCTTGCATCTGTTCTTGAATTTGGTCGGGGTTGACCGGAGAGCTAGGCATGGTGAGTTGCCCAGATGGTGCGAATCGTGCTGGACAGGTTCATAGGATCAAAAGGTTTGCAGATAACATCCACTGCTCCCAATTGCTTATAATTTTCTACCTCATGGGTTTGGACTTTCGCTGTCATAAAGATAACCGGGGTATCCCTTAGGGGAGATAACTCCCGCAGCGCCTTGAGGGTGGTCGGCCCATCCATGACCGGCATCATCACATCCAGCAAAATCAAGTCAGGAGAAAAGCCCACCGCTTCCTCTAGAGCCTGTTTACCGCAGCTACAAATCCCTACGGTAAAGCCGCCCACCGCCTCCAAAGCCAAGCGAGTTACCGCCTGAATGTCGGGGTCATCCTCTACCAAAAGAATGCGCTGTAGTGAGGCTGCCATAGGAAAGCTAGAAAAAGAGGCCGCAAGACCCCAACAATTTGAGTGGTTATTTTAACTCAGGATTTCTCAAAGGGAAAACTTTTCTCAAGGTCTCTCTGCACCGAGGGATCCCCCTCCAGAAATAGGGGAAAGTCTAAGTAGAAACAAGTACCGGTTTCCCCTAGGAAAAAGAGCTATAAACGGCAATCAGTCGAAATCAGTGGGCCAATCGGGGTGGCGGTAGTGTTCAAACAAACGGCTGATCTGAGCCGGGGTCACCCGTGGCAAAGAGAGGGGAGGCAGTTGGTCTTCTGGGAAAAACTCGACGCCATCGGTTTCTAGTCTGCTAGAAGGGGATCCCCCGATGAGCTGGCAGTGGAAGAACAACTTGTAGGAGTAGTCTTGGTAGGCGGGGTGATTGTGGCGACTTTTGTCATAAACCGCCAGCAATTTCACCGCTTTGGCCCGGTACCCCGACTCTTCCCACACCTCTCGTTCTACCGCCTCGCTAGGAGAGTCTCCCACATCTGCCCACCCCCCCGGTAGCGTCCAACGGCCATCGATGCGCTCTTTTACCAGTAGGATTTGGTCATCTCGAAAGATAGCAGCCCGTACATCCACCTTTGGTGTGGCATAGCCCAGCTCTTGTTCAAAACCTTTCAAGATGGCTTCCGCCTTCAAATCCGTGTGGTGGGCCAAAATCTGGGCCGCGATCTGTTGCAGCTTTTGGTAACGCTCAATATCAAAGGGGTTTTGGCTGTAGGTAAGACCATTTTGGGCAATCGCCTGAAGTTGTTGGGCCCAAGTCAACCACTGCAAATTCATGTGGGATCCAACTCGATGTTCTTACCATAAACCGGAGATGGAGCCGGATCCCAGCCCCTTAGAAGTTCAGCTCCCAAATGGGGAACCATCCCACCAACAGTTCCACAATCAGCAAAGCCGGCAAGAGATTGCCCACCCGCAACCGAGCTAGGCCGAGGAGATTGATGCCAATACCCAGGACTAAGATCCCGCCGGTGGCTTCCAAGGCCGCCAGCATCTCTGGGCGCAAGAGAGGTTGCAACTGCCGTGCCAACAGCGCTACTCCTCCCTGAACCAGGAATACTGGCACTGCAGAAAACAGGGTGCCCCAGCCCAGACTAGCGGTGAAAGCAACCGTGGCGATGCCATCCAGAGCAGCCTTCACCAGCAACAGGGAGGGATCCCCTAACCCATCTTGAATGGATCCCAGGAGGGTCATGGGCCCGACCACAAATAGGATGCTGGTGGAGACGAAAGCCTGGGTGATGGGGCTAGGGCCAAGCCAGCGGCTGACTTGTTTTTCCAGAGCCTGTCCGAGGCGTTCACAGGCGGCTTCAAGGTTGATCCACTCCCCCAGTACCGCCCCCAAAACAAGGGCAACCAAGACGATCACCGATTGGGCCGCACTGCTGAGGGTAAGAGCCATCTGGATCCCTAAAACCACCACCAGGGAGCCTAAGGTTTGCAAAAGGGTTTCGGTGGTTCCCCTAGGCAAATGGCAGCCCACCCTCCAGCCAATGACACTCCCCATCCCAATGGCCAGAGTATTCACAAGTGTGCCGGTGCCAGGAGGAGCCATAGCAGCAGAGAGGAAATAGAGAGCGGCCGGTAAGCTGGATCAGACTTTACCATCTTCCCTCTCCCTGCAGTCCTACTGCCCTATCAATGGCCAGTTGCCTCCTAGAAGATCCGCTCATGCACCCCAATCCTGGCTATACTGATGACACGCCTACTGACCTCAGATGTAGGCTTTCATTCCGCATTACCCAGATGAGCTTTTGGAAGGGCCTGTTCGGGGCAACAGAAACAGTCTCCTCAAAGGAATTGACGCGAACAGCCAAAGCCAGTCATCGCCAGGAGGCGGTGGCGGTTAATGGAGAGTCGATTCTGTTCAGTTTTGATCCGGATCTGGATCTGTATGAGCTAGAGGAGCTTTGTGATGCGGTTGGCTGGTCTCGCCGACCGATTCACAAGGTCAAAAAAGCCCTGCAGCACAGTTTTTTGGTGGTGTCGATGTGGCAGAAGCGGGGCAGCTATCGCCGCTTGATTGGTTTTGCTCGCGCCACTTCCGACCACGCCTTTAATGCCACCATTTGGGATGTGGTGGTGCACCCTGATTTTCAAGGCAGAGGGTTGGGTAAAGCACTGATGGGGAAGGTGATCCAGGAACTGCGTGCTCAGGATATCAGTAATATCACTCTGTTTGCCGATCAAGGCGTGGTTAGCTTCTATGAACGGCTAGGGTTCACCCCCGACCCAGAGGGCATCAAAGGCATGTTCTGGTACCCGCGCTAGCCCATGAGTCCTTTGCCCACTCTGATTTTGCCCGGTTACCTAGCGGGTGCCCTGGAGTACGAGCCTTTACGCCAAATCCTAGAAGCACGGGGCTTCCCAACTTGGGTGGTGCCGTTGCGGGTGCGCAGTTGGCTGCCGACAGTAGGGGGAAGGCCGATCACCCCCATCCTGCAGGCTTTGCACACCACCCTGCAGCAGATGCTACGGGAGCTTGGTACTGAACAGGTTAACTTGGTAGCCCATTCGGCAGGTGGCTGGATTGCCCGCATCTATCTGGGATCCGTGCCCTATGGGGGGCGGGTGTGGCAGGGACGCACTCAGGTGGCTACCTTGATCAGCCTTGGATCCCCTCACACCAGCCAGGAGCGCTGGACAAAACGTAACCTAGACTTTGTTAACGATCACTATCCGGGGGCTTTTTGGCCACAGGTGCGGTACGTTTGTGTAGCGGGTAAGGCCATTCAGGGGCAGCGCTTGGGTTGGAGACAGGGGAACTACCTAAGCTGGCTGGCCTACAACAGCTACCTGCTCACCGCCGGCCAAGGGGAGCTGTGGGGGGATGGCATTACCCCCATCGAGGCTGCCCATTTGTCGGGAGCCACCAACCTTACTGTGCCCGATTGTTACCACTCCGGGCGAGGTGGGCGGCGCTGGTATGGCAGTCCTGAGGTGGTGGAAGCATGGCTACCCTATTTGCTCTAGCCCCCTGACCTCCTTCCCGCGGCTGCGGTTAGGTGTTTTTCAGGCCTAATCCGGTTCGACCGGCATAGATGGCCGCTGCCCCTAGCTCGTCTTCGATGCGCAGCAACTGGTTGTACTTGGCAGTGCGTTCACTCCGACAGAGGGATCCGGTTTTGATCTGGCCGGTGCGGGTGGCCACCGCCAGATCGGCAATGGTGGTGTCTTCTGTTTCTCCGGAGCGATGGCTGATCACCGAGCGAAAACCCGCTTGGGTGGCCAGGTGAATGGCGGAGATGGTTTCGGTGAGGGTACCGATCTGGTTGAGCTTGATCAAAATAGCGTTGGCCGCAGCGCTGTCAATCCCCTTTTGCAGGCGGGTAAGATTGGTTACAAACAGATCATCCCCCACCAGTTGCAGCCGGGATCCCAGTTGAGCCGTCAGGGCTTGCCAGCCGGCCCAATCCTCTTCTGCCAAGCCATCTTCAATAGAGACAATGGGGTAACTGGCCAGCAGTTGCTCGTAGTAGGCTACCATCTCGGCGGCACTGCGGGCCTGTCCTTCCAGGTAGTACTGGCCATCTTCAAACAGCTCATTGGCGGCTACATCCAAAGCCAAAGCAATGTCTTCTCCAGGTCTGTAGCCCGCTTGTTCGATGGCGGTAATTAACAGATCCAAAGCAGCGGCGTTGGAATCCAGGTTGGGGGCAAAGCCACCTTCATCGCCAACACTGGTGGTGAGCCCCCTTTGCTGCAGCACTTTTTTTAGCACCGCAAACACTTCCGCCCCGTAGCGCAGCGCCTCCCGAAAGCTGGTTGCCCCAACAGGCACGATCATGAATTCCTGAATATCGACATTGTTGTCGGCATGGGCACCGCCGTTAAGGACATTCATTAGGGGTACCGGCAGCAAATTGGCAAAGGGCCCACCCAAGTATTTGTAAAGGGGGAGACCGACCGCATCGGCTGCAGCTTTGGCTGTAGCCAAAGAAACCGCCAAAATGGCGTTGGCCCCAAGACGAGACTTGTTGGGGGTGCCGTCTAGCTCAATCATCAGCCGGTCGATTTGGGCTTGTTGTAGGGCATCTTCCCCCTGCAGCTCTGGCTGAATTTCACTGAGGATATTCTCTACCGCCCGCAAGACCCCTTTGCCCTCGTATCGGTCGGGATCCCCATCTCGCAGTTCATGGGCTTCAAAAGTACCGGTGGAAGCACCGCTGGGTACCTGTGCCAAGCCGGTCGCTCCATTGGCCAAACCCACCATGGCTTCTAGAGTCGGACGCCCGCGGGAGTCGAGGATTTCATGGGCAGTGATCCACTCAATGGCCGTTTCCACAGTTCCACCTCAGTGCTTACCTAAAGCCGTCTGATCCAAACCAGACTTCCCCCTAGGTTAGTAGATCCCTGCACCGGATCCCATCAGCCTCCAGAAAACCTTAAGAGAGGGTAGGATAATCACGGAGCTTTCTGGCAAGAGCTATGCGTGTGCGATCCGGAATCCCCCACCGACTCAACCTGTTCCACCTGACTGTGCTAATGGTGCTGCTTTGGGTGGGCTGGAGTGGGATCCCCGCCTTGGCCCACCCTCACTCTTCCTATGACTTGCTCCTGGCACAACACTTGGGCAAAGACGTGAAAACCTACGACAGTCCCCCGCCGATGATCATTGATCCCCAGAAGTCCTACACAGCGACTTTGGAGACCACTGCCGGCACAATGGTCCTAGAACTGTTTCCTCAGGAAGCTCCTCTTACGGTCAACAATTTTGTCTTCTTGGCCAATGACCATTTTTATGATGGGGTCATTTTCCATCGGGTCATTCGCGGTTTTATGATTCAGGGCGGGGATCCCACAGGCACAGGCCGAGGTGGGCCGGGGTACCGCTTTCAGGATGAACCGGTGAAACGTCCCTACACCCGCGGTACTTTGGCCATGGCCAATGCCGGCCCCAATACCAATGGCAGCCAGTTTTTCATCATGCATGCCGACTACCCCTTGCCGCCCAGTTACACCATTTTTGGGCAGCTGATTGAGGGAGAAGAGGTGCTGGATGCCATTGCTACTGCCCGTACAGGGCCACAGGATCGTCCGCTGCAGCCGGTGCAAATCAAGTCCGTTACCATCTCAGAATCCTAAGTTGGCTGCTTGAGGGGGCTTCACCCATGTACCCCCGCCTTTTGGCTCTGGATTTTGACGGGGTGATCTGCGATGGGCTGGCGGAATACTTCGCCACCGCTTGTCAGGTTTGTCAGCGGATTTGGGGTCTGACTCCGGCCGAGTTGGAGCCCTGCCGTCTGGCTTTTGAGCGCTTGCGGCCCCTGATCGAGACAGGCTGGGAAATGCCTCTACTTCTCTGGGGGCTGCAGCAGGGGGTAGCGGAGGGGGACCTGCGCCGGGATTGGCCTAGTTGGCGGCAGCAACTGTTGCAGCAGTCGGGGATCCCTGCCCAACACTTGGCCGAGGGACTGGATCAGGTACGAGATGCCTGGATCCGCACAGATTTGCAGGGTTGGCTGGGGTTGCATCGCTTTTACCCTGGGGTGGGGGCTTGGTTACGCCAGCTCACCACAGCAGCAGAGCCGCGACTGGTGATCCTCAGCACCAAGGAGGGGCGGTTTATCCGGCAGCTTCTGGAAGGGGAAGGGATCCGGCTACCGCGCCACCGCATTTTGGGTAAGGAGGTGCGGGCTGATAAACCGACAACTTTGCAGCGGTTGCTCTCGGCAGCCCAATTGCCGGCTGCGGACCTGTGGTTTGTGGAGGATCGCCTGCAAACCCTGGAACAAGTTAAAGCCGTACCCGCTCTGCAGGATGCGGTTTTGTTTCTGGCTGGGTGGGGTTACAACCTGCCGGAGGAACGACAGCAGGCCGCCCGCGATCCGCGTCTGCACCTGTTGAATTTGACACAACTGTCTCAGCCCTTTCAGCAGTGGATTGCCGCTCCGCCCCGTCTTTCCATTGCTCCTGCTGAGCCGGAAGCATGGAGCCAGATGACCGCCTCCGGATCCCCACTCCTCCCCGCCCAAAAACCTGCGCAGGCTGGTTTGGCCTCCTTGGTGTTGACTTTGGTGGAACTGCTGCGGCAATTGATGGAAGCGCAGGTGGTTCGTCAAATGGAGGCGGAGCGTCTCTCTCCCGAACAGATCGAACAGGCCGGGACCAGCCTGCAAAGCCTACGAGAGCAGATTTTGCACCTTTGTGACCTATTTCAGATTGATCCTGCCGAGTTAAATGTGGATCTTGGTGATCTTGGCACGCTGCTGCCCCGCCAAGGGGACTACTACCCCGGACAACCCCAGCGGGAGGGATCCCTACTGGAACTGTTGGATCGGCTGATCAACACCGGCATTGTCATCGACGGAGAGATTGATCTGGGGTTGGCCCAGTTGGATCTAATCCATGCCCGCCTGAAATTGGTGCTTACCTCCAGTGCCAAGCTCTATTGAGACGATTGCCAGAACAGATGAGAAGGAGAAATAAATCGCGGTATGCTGGCTTCAGGCTACCTGTCATTTCTCTTCATAGATTCCCCTTATGGATGTCTTTGCCCCAACCGCGAATCTCAATGCCGGTGCTATCTGGCCGGAGGTGGTTGTTACCCTAACTCTCCTGCTGGTGCTATTGGTGGACTTGGTGGGCGGTTCCTCCGTTCGCAAAAGCCTGCCGGTTCTTTCGATCTTAGGCCTAGTCGGGGCCTTGGTTACTCTGGTTTTGCAGTGGCAGCAGCCGCAGCCGGAGAGCTTTTTGGGTAGCTTTGCAGCGGATCCCATGAGCATTCTGTTCCGCGGCCTGGTGGTGGCTACAGCCCTCCTCACGGTGATGATGGCGGAGCGCTACATTGCTCAATCGGGGGCAGCTACCGGCGAGTTCTATGTGCTGCTGCTCACAGCCACCCTCGGGGGTATGTTCCTCTCCGGGGCCACGGATTTGATCATGGTCTTTGTGTCTTTAGAGACGCTAGGCATCGCCAGCTACCTGATGGCTGGTTACACCAAAAGGGATCCGCGCTCTTCTGAGGCAGCTCTCAAGTATCTCTTGATTGGGGCCAGCAGCACAGCGATTTTTCTGTATGGCATGTCCCTTCTCTACGGTCTGTCGGGGGGGCAAACCCAGCTACAGGCAATTGCGCTGCACGTAGGGGAGACAGGCCTGGTGGGGATCATTGCTTTGGTGCTCTGCATTGCGGGTATTGGCTTTAAGTTGGCAGCGGTGCCCTTTCACCAGTGGACTCCCGATGTTTATGAGGGATCCCCGACGCCGGTAGTGGCCTTTCTGTCAGTGGGATCCAAGGCGGCAGGCTTTGCCTTGGCGGTGCGCTTTTTGGCCACGGTGTTCCTGGCCATGAGCGAGGAGTGGCAAGCTGTATTTGCAGTGCTGGCGATTTTAACCATGGTGCTGGGAAATGTGGTGGCGATTACCCAGACCCGCCTGAAGCGGCTGTTGGCCTATTCCTCGATTGGGCAGGCAGGCTTTGTCATGATTGGGCTGGTGGCGGGCACAGAAGCCGGCTATGCCAGCTTGATCTTTTATCTGCTGGTCTATTTGGTTATGAACTTGGGGGCCTTCCTGTGTATCACCCTGTTCAGTCTCAAGACCGGCACCGATGAAATCAGTGAGTACAGCGGCCTTTACCAGAAGGATCCCTTCCTGACCCTATGTTTGAGCATTTGTTTGCTCTCCTTGGGTGGGTTACCCCCCTTGGCGGGTTTCTTCGGCAAACTGTATTTGTTTTGGGCCGGTTGGCAAGCAGGGGCCTATACGTTGGTGTTGGTGGGGTTGGTCACCAGTGTGATTTCCATCTACTACTACGTGCGGGTGGTGAAAACGATTGTGGTGAAAGAGCCGCAAGAGATGTCGGTTTCGGTGCAAAACTACCCTGAAACCAACTGGCAAGAAGAAGGCATGCAGGCTCTGCGGGTGGGTATGGTGTTGACTTTGGTGGCTACTATCTTTGCCGGCATCCTCTCCAGTCCCCTGTTTAGCTTGTCCACCCAGGCAGTGGAGCAAAGTCCCTTCCTGGGTTTTCCAACCGCCCAAGCCGCCAACTGGGGGCCGACAAGTTGGCAGGTTGCGGATCGAACTTCTTTTCCCCAGTTTGGTGGCTCAGAGCAGGGGTAGCGGCTTCCTGGACACTCTCCTTCCCTGAGGCGGTGTTGTCTCTGTCCTGAGCTAGGGGCACTCCGATCTGTCCCTAACTTGTTCTGGCCGATTTTCTTCTCGTTCTTGAGTCAGACGGGCCACTTGCTCCTCCAAATCCTGGATGCGCTGCAACAGGCGCTCGATGGCTCGCCCCACCGGGTCAGGCATGAGATGGTGATTCAGGTCAATCCCATGGGCAGGGATGTGCCGTTGATGGGGAGGAATGACCGCCCGCCCTGGGATCCCGACCACTGTCATTTCGGCAGCTACATCCTGAATCACTACCGCATTTGCACCAATGCGGGCTCCCTGACCGATGCGCACCGGCCCCAAGATTTTTGCTCCGGTGCCAACGATGACGCCATTTTCTAGGGTGGGGTGGCGTTTGCCTTTATTCCAGGAGGTTCCTCCCAAAGTCACCCCATGATAGAGCGTCACATCATCTCCAATTTCCGCCGTCTCGCCGATCACCACCCCACAGCCGTGATCAATAAAAAAGCGTCGTCCAATCTGGGCTGCCGGATGGATCTCAATTAAGGTGAAGGAACGGGCAAAAAAGCTCAGCAAGCGGGCTAAGAAAAACCAGCGCCGTTTCCACAAACGATGGGCAATCCGATGCAGAAAGATGGCGTGCACCCCTGGATAGGTGCAGATCACTTCCCAGCGATTACGTGCCGCCGGATCCCGGTCAAAAACACAGTTGACGTCTTCCCACACCTGTTGCCAAAACCCCAGATTTTGCTCTTGTGCCGATTTGGGTAGAGAACCGATCTTGCCTGAGGGTGCAGTTGAGCTGGGGTCTTCGACCACCGAGTGTTTGACTTCTGTGAGCATGAACGACCTTGGGTCAGATACCTCCACTGCTTCCCCTTCTAGCATTTTTTGGTAAAAGCAGGAGGTAGAGGATTACCGAACCTAGCCAGACCGGTTGACGTTGAGCAGAAGTGGATGAGAATGAGATCACAACGGGATAATGGCTTTCCCGTTCCCTGTTGCTGTTCTGTTGGCTTGACCATCATGTTGGATCCCCTTTTGGAAGAAAAAATTCGCGACCAAATCCGTGCCCACAAAGTGCTGATCTACATGAAGGGCACCCCGGAGATGCCCCAGTGTGGCTTCTCCTATGCCACCGTGCGGGTCTTGGATAGCTTGGGCTTCCCCTACGCGGCTATCAATGTGCTAGAGGATCCTGAGATTCGCCAGGGGATCAAGGAATTTTCCAACTGGCCCACCATTCCCCAAGTGTATATCAACGGTGAATTCATCGGGGGGTGCGATATCATTCAGGAGATGCACGCTCGCAACGAGTTGCGCCCTCTCCTGGAGGCGGCCTTTGCCGACACTGCTGTCCAGCCTTAACCCTCTAGTGGGCAGTTTCTCCTTTGCAGCGGATCGCTCCTCTAGGTCTGTGGGCATGATTGTTCCTGAGCAACTGCGGCTACGCCTGATCAGCCAACTGCAAGCACTTCATGTGCAGGTGGAAGATGAATCTCATCGCCACGCTGGTCACCGGCAGGATCCCTTGGTTTCCGGCGGGCATTACCGAGTTGAGATTGTCTCTCCTCTGTTTTCAGGCAAAACCACTTTGCAGCAGCACCGCTTGGTCTATGAGGCTTTGGCAGAGCAGATGGGCAGCACCATTCACGCCTTAGTGCTACGAACCTACAGTCCGGAACAGTGGAGGGGATCCCTGCCCACTTCGGTTACCATGGAGCCGCAGGTTACTGCTGATTAAGTTGCGCAGCGAAGGAGGAAGCATGGCACGTCTATTGGCCACTTGGCTCATGTCTGCTCTAAGTGTCATGATCCTGGCTTGGCTCCTACCCGGGATCCATGTTTCTGGCTTTGGGGGGGCGTTGGTGGCAGCTCTGGTGATTGGGTTTGTGAATGGCCTGGTGAGGCCCTTTTTGCAGTTGATCACCTTACCAATTACCATCCTTACCCTGGGTCTGTTTTGGCTGATTTTGAACGGCATTTGTCTGGCGCTTGCCGATGTTCTTGCCGGTGATGCTTTTAACATCGACAACTTTGGCTGGGCTTTTGTAGGAGCAATTGTGCTTTCGCTAGTCAGCGGCTTGGTGCATCAAGTGTTTGCCAGGGGAACAAGGGCCTAGCCTGGATCCCAAGCCTCTCTCTGCCTCCTGGGGTTTGTTGGATGCCCCAGACTGCAGCTGGTTGCCCGCCAGCCGGTAGGAGGTTGGTTGATCCCAGGCAACGTGGGCCTAACCCAATTTGGGTTGTGGCCAAAGGGCAGTCTCTCGGCTTCTGAGCAGGCTTTTCCAGAAGGCTTGCCCGGGGGAAAATGATGAGAGTTGAGACCGCTAGAGTTGGCCTAGAGGACATCGCCAACATCCGTTCTGCAAGCCGTTGCTATGGGTAACTGGGATCCCTTGATTGCTGCAATCGTTGAGCGAGGAGTGGCGGAGATCTTTCCAGGGGGGGCGGCAGCCTTGGCTGAGCGTCTGGCCCGGACGGATCGTCCCCTACGTATTAAGCTGGGGATTGATCCCACTCGGCCTGATTTGCATCTGGGTCATTCTGTTGTTTTGCGCAAGCTACGGCAGTTTCAGGATGCCGGTCACGTAGCGATTTTGCTGATCGGGGACTTTACAGCCTTGGTTGGGGATCCCACCGGGCAATCGGAAGCACGCCCCCGCCTGACACCGGCAGAAGTTGAGGAAAATGCCCGCACCTACCTGGATCAAGCTGGCCAGATTTTGGACTTTGATACTCCTGGTCGCTTGGAGTTGCGCCGCAACAGTGAGTGGCTAGCAGGGCTAACCCTAACCGAGATCATCGAGCTGCAGGCCCAGATGACCTTGGGGCAAATGTTGGCTAAGGAGGATTTTGCCCAGCGCTACCAAGCTGGCACGCCAGTGTATCTGCACGAGTTTCTCTATCCGCTTTTGCAGGGCTATGACTCGGTAGTTCTGCAAGCAGATGTAGAGCTAGGGGGAACCGACCAACGGTTTAATCTGCTCACAGGTCGGGATCTCCAGCTTTGGAAGGGGCAACCTCCCCAGTTTTGCTTAACTGTACCGCTGCTGGAGGGCTTGGATGGCTACCAGAAAATGTCCAAGTCCAAAAACAACTACGTGGGGCTGACCGAGGATCCCCTGACCATGTACTCCAAGCTGGAGAAGGTGCCGGATCATCTGGTGGAGCGCTATTTTGAGCTGCTGACTCAGGTTCCCCTTGCTGAGTTGCCCGAGAACCCTAGGGAACGCCAAGTCCTTTTGGCCAAGACCATTGTTACCCAGTTTCACTCTGCTGCAGTGGCAGAAGCAGCTCAGCGGGCTGCCCAATCTTTGGTGCTGCAAGGGATCCCTCAAGAGACGGGATCCATTCCGGAATTTTCTCTTGCTCAACTGCAATATCCAGCTAAGCTCAGCTACATTCTGCGGGAATCGGGCTTGTGTAAAAGTGCCGCCGATGCCCGCCGACAAATTCAAGGGGGTGCCGTACGTTTGGATGGCCAGAAAATCGAGGATCCAGAAATTGAGTTTCTCAGCTCAGAGCAGCTAGAAGGGAAGATTCTACAGGTGGGCAAAAAATTCTTCCGTCGTCTGGTTAGAATGGCCGATTAGGAGGTAGGGGGCTAAAACCTTTTCAAGGTCATCTTTTTTGGGCAAATGTGTTTTCAAATTGGATAGCGATAAAAGTTGGAGAAATTGATTTGGTTGCTCTAGAAAGCTCCCCCTTCTCCCTCAGGAGCTAATCCGATATGTTTCCAATGTATGGAGAAAGCTCTGAAAAACTCCTGTGAAAAAGCAGTTGCTAAACTAAACGGACTTAAAACCGGTTCCTGATTTCCATTGCTTGGAAGTATTCTTTGAACCGGACTGTATTCCAACAGCTACAGGCTCCGGCTTGGGCTTGAGTACTCTTACCTCGGCCACAGCCTCTGTGAGCTTTTGCCTCACCAATGCTTGGGTTTCTAGAATATTCTCTTCTGCTGCCCATTCTGGCGAGTCTCGGACAGGATCATCTTCAGAAGTAAACTCAAGATCATAGATTTCATTGCGATAGTCAGGACTGAGCCATTCCCAGGCTCGCAAGTTGTAAAAATAGGGAAATAGGCGCACAATACACTCGATATCCAGGTGCTGGGCAAAGCAACGAAAGGCTTCTTCTTCAGAAACCGGGAAAGGAGCATAGTGATCCGAGACAAACCACTTCAAGAACTTCCGTGCTTCTGGAATGATTTGCTCAGCACTCATGGATCCGACGGCAGCTGTATTAAAACAATTCACCAAGAGATGCTCCAGCATCACCGCGTTGTATTCAGCAAAGCAGGTTTGCTCACGGGTATCCACCGGTTGCCAGGGCATGTTGCCATTCGCAGCAATCAGCAAATGAACCAAATCATGGGATGGGTTGGTTTGAATGTAGCCATGCCCCTCCAGCTTGGCACCGTCACAGCTAAAAAGCTGGTACTGTGGGCTCCAGTAAAACTTCAGTTGCTTCGCCACCATAGCCTCCTCCTCACCCCAGGGATCCCTTTTCAACCCATTCCCATCCTGCAGAGCCTGCCATCTGGTAACCGGGATCCTCTCTAAGCCGGGTGAACCAGGGATCCCAAGCAAAAATCAATCCTGAGTGTAGCAAAGTCCCTCTGCCGGCCACGACCCTAAGTGGATCCCAACATTGAAATCCACCGGTTTAGCGCTTGCCGCCGGTGACGCAGGGATGTCAGGCTAAGAAAAAAGTACTTTTTGTGGCAATGATGATTCTAAAACGGGTATTCTCCTGGCTGCAGCTCAGTCTCTGGGGGATCGGTTTGGTAGGGGTGCTTTTCTGGGCTACCCAGGCAGCGGCCCTTCCCCAAGGCGATGCCATTACCGATGCACGTACCCTGCTACGGCAAGCTTTACCGATTCAGGAGCCCGGCTTGCTGGAACTGGATGAGGCCATCTGGAAAATTGATGCCGATCTGAAGTACAACCGCTGGTCTGCAGTGCGGGGGGATATCCGTTCGGTGGAGCGCTTGCTGGATCGCTATGCGGCTCCATTGCTGGCCGGGTTGCCCGAAGCCAAGCTGCCGATAGCTTCTGAACAAATGGCTAGCCTGCGCCAGCAACTCCAGAGGATTAACCAGGAAACTCAACGTAAATCTAAGGGTAAGGATGCCGCCCGTGCTGCCTACGACCAGTTGCTGGCCACCTTGGAATCCCTGGAGGAAAACTGGTTAGGGCCTTTCCCCTACCAGATCCCTGCTGAGTATGCCGATAGGCCAAAGCTGCTGGGGCGGGCTGAGGTGGAACTAAAAACCACCGCCGGCGACATGGTGATTACCCTAGATGGCTACAGCGCCCCGATTACTGCCGGCAATTTTGCCGATCTGGTGCAGCGGGGCTTCTACGATGGCCTGAGTTTTGACCGGGTGGAGGATTTTTATGTGATTCAAGCCGGGGATCCCCCCGGTCCTGCCGATGGGTATGTGGATCCGGACACCGGCACAACCCGCACCATTCCCCTGGAAATTCGTGCCAAGGGCGAGATCATGCCCCGCTACGGACAGACCTTTGAGCAATTGGGGATGTGGGATGTGGAACCCGTTCTGCCTTTTTCAGCAGAGGGAACGGTGGCCATGGCCCGTTACCCGGAGGATCCCAACAGCGCCTCTTCCCAATTTTTCATTTTCATGGCGGAGCCGGATCTAACCCCGGCAGGGCTGAACCTGATGGATGGTCGCTATGCAGTATTTGGCTATGTAACAGAAGGAACAGAAGTGCTGCACAAAATTAAGTTAGGTGACCGGATTCTGAGCGCCAGATTGATTTCCGGCCAAGAGAATCTTCAATCATGAACCTATTCCCCTACTGGGTGTTGATGTTCTCCGTTCAGCTGCAAAGGGTCCGCCTGCTTTATAGCCCTTCTCCGGTGCCCGGCTTTTTTGCTGAGAAAAGCGAAAACTAACGGCACAGCGGCAAGATAAAGAAAGGAGTAACCTGCTCGGACATGGCTCTTTCTGGCTACATGCAAGTTTTGCAAGCAAAGCATAAGCCAAGCTGGGGGAACTTTTTCCCTCGCCCCAGCAGTGAGCAATTGACATCCTCCCTGACCTAAAGGTCGGAGATTCCTACTGCGGTGGTATTGAGCCACTCCTGAGTCGCTAGGGACTCCCTCCCGCTGAAGCAAACGACAGGTTCCTGCTTCCGACCGCCCACGCGGTTCGAACCACGGGTCATCCGGACGTGCCCCGCCCTTCTCTGGCCAGATTTCCCTCCC
>CALFBB010000032.1 GCA_937944885.1 uncultured cyanobacterium | reverse complement strand
GTCAAGTTCAGCGATGGCCAACCCCTGACCGCCAAGGATGTGGCCTATACCTTCAATACAGCCGCCAGCAGCGGTGGATTGGTGGATATGAGTGGTTTTGCAGAGGCGGTGGTTACCGGGGACTATGAAGTGGAGTTGCGCGTGACATATCCTCTGTCTTCGCCTACCCGACACTCAATCAAAGATTAGAGTGCGGGCTTCCGAAACATTGGCTACTCGCTTCACAGGTTTGATATCCCAATACCTCCACGAGCTTTGCTTAGACTCCACGGGATGCACCACCGCAGAGTATTGCAATTGCTGTTTTGTTTACAGTTCCAGATTCAGTGCTGTTTCTCATCAAGGAGTGTCTACTGTCTGATGGATGTCTCCAATTCCCTTGCGGGACACGCTTCCGCCGTTAGGCCATACCCAAATAATACAGCATTCATCCCGACACTGAATCTCAGTGGGGGCTTCTGCTGATTTAGCTAAAGGGATTTCCTATCGGTACGCGCCTTATCTACCCTACATCCTGGAGAGGGTGAATCTGGAGATTAAGCCTGGAGAACGCCTCGGCCTTTGGGGCCCCAGTGGGCGAGGTAAGACCACCCTAGCCAAGATCTTGGCAGGCTATCTCAAGCCGGTGGCTGGGGAGGTTTACTTGAATGGCAAGCCCTTGCCCAGTAAGGGATTTTCTCCGGTACAGCTGGTTTTTCAGAACCCGGAATTGGCTATTAATCCCCGTTGGCGGATCCGGCAAGTGCTCAGTGAAGCCTTACCCGAGGGCCAACCCCTGAACTTGGAGGCCTTGGCCCAACAGGGGGTAGATCCAAGTTGGCTGAACCGTTGGCCCCATGAGCTGAGTGGCGGAGAATTGCAACGGGTGGCCTTGGCACGGGCTTGGGGATCCCGGATCCGTTACCTTATCTGTGACGAGATCACTGCCATGTTGGATGCTCTCACTCAGGCGGTGATCTGGGAATCTTTGCTCAAGCAGGCTCAAACTCAACAGATTGGATTGCTGGTGATTAGCCATGATCAGCATTTGCTCAGCCAAGTGTGTGACCGCCTAATTGAGCTTTGATGTTCTCTTAAGATTTAGCAGGCTGCCAGGAGACTGCTCATGTCCCTCCTAAGCCTGCCCAGAATACAGACCACGCCGGATAGCACTGGGGTCGGAAGTATGTCACACTGAGCAATGAAAGTGCCGATCAACTATCCATGACCAGCCTTCTACACTCCGCACTCTTTGATGCCCTGGCCCAGGGCCGAGCCCTTAAGGTGATCAGTGGCTTGCAAAACTTTCATCTGCCATCGGTCTTAAAGATTACCCGTGCTGCCCAGCAAGGAGGAGCCACCTGGGTGGATATTGCCGCTAGCCCGGAATTGGTGCAGCAGGTGCGGGCGCAGATTGAGCTGCCCATCTGTGTTTCTGCTGTAGATCCGCAACAGTTGGCTGCTGCTGTCCAGGCCGGGGCAACAGTTGCCGAAATCGGCAATTACGACAGCTTTTATGCTTCCGGGCGCATTTTCTCGCCTGAAGAGGTGCTGGAGCTCACCCGGCAAACCCGTGCCCTTTTACCTCGCACCCTACTCTCGGTAACGGTTCCCCACACCTTGCCCTTGGATCAACAGGCGGAATTGGCGGAAAAACTGGAGGATCTGGGTGCGGATCTGATCCAAACTGAGGGGGGAACTAGCGCCGAACCCCTGCATGGTGGATCCCTGGGCCTGATTGAAAAGGCTGCTCCCACCTTGGCTGCGGCTTATGAAATTAGCCGTGCCGTGTCTATCCCGGTCATTTGTGCTTCTGGGCTATCGGTGGTGACGGTGCGAATGGCCATTGCGGCGGGTGCCTCCGGTGTGGGTGTGGGCAAAGCCATCAACCAACTTGAGGACGAAGTGGCCATGGTGGCTCAGGTGCGCGCCTTGGTGGAAGCCCTGACTCGGTCAGGGATCCCTGTGATTGTCTAAGCCCAGCCCAGTGACCAACTTCCCTATTGGTGAGAGCCGTGGGAGTGTCAAAATGGAAAGCTGCTCATAGGGAACTCGTCGAGTCAGGGATCCCTTTGCAGTTGATCTTAATCTAGCCAACGTTTTGCAATTGCAACGGTTGAGCTTGGGAGTGAATGCGCAGTGCCGCGTCAATCAAACCCAGAAAGAGGGGATGAGGGCGATTCGGGCGAGAGCGAAACTCTGGGTGAAACTGGGTGGCAATAAAAAAGGGGTGGCTAGGTAATTCAATAATCTCCACCAAGCGGTTATCTGGGGAAACACCGCTGACCACATAGCCTGAATCCAAGAGCAAATTGCGATAGGCGTTGTTAAATTCGTAGCGGTGGCGGTGGCGCTCATAGATGATGGCATCGCCATACAATTTGGCAGCTAGAGTGTCGGGCACAATGCGGCAGGGGTAAAGACCTAGCCGCAATGTTCCCCCTAAATCTTCTACATCCTTTTGTTCTGGCAAAAGGCTGATCACGGGATTGGGTGTATCCGGGTCAAACTCAGAACTGTTGGCCCGCTCCAGATGAGCAATGTGGCATCCCCAGTCAATCACCGCACATTGCATACCCAAGCACAGGCCCAAGAAGGGAATCTGTTGTTCCCGTACATATTGAACTGTTTTGATCTTGCCTTCCACACCTCGGCTGCCGAACCCACCCGGCACCACCACCCCATCCACTTGCGACAGCAGTGTCTCTGGCCCGCGTTCCTCGATTTCTTCGGAGGAAATCCAACGCAGATTCACCCCTGCATTCAAGGCCAAG
This sequence comes from uncultured cyanobacterium, assembly GCA_937944885.1. Classification (GTDB taxonomy): domain Bacteria; phylum Cyanobacteriota; class Cyanobacteriia; order Thermostichales; family Thermostichaceae; genus Thermostichus. The sequence continues at coordinate 21,728 of CALFBB010000032.1, read as the reverse complement.
CCAGCATGGCGGAGGGCTTCTGCCACCGAAAGATAAGCATCCGTGAGGCGCACGTACTTACCGACAATAGCAATTTCCACCCACTCTTGGGGATGATGCAGACGATCCACCAGCACCTCCCATCCCCGCAGATCTGGTTGTCGCGGATCCAGGTGCAAAATCTCCAGCACCTGTTGGGCCAGGCCCTCCTGCTCCAGCACCAGGGGCACATCGTAGATACTGGGGGCATCTTGGGCTTGAATAACACAGCTGACCGGCACATCACAGAACTCGGAGATTTTCTCCTTCAAGCCACGGGGTAGGGGCTGCTCGCACCGACACACCAGGATATCCGGCTGGATACCGATGGAGCGCAACTCCTTCACAGAATGCTGGGTGGGCTTGGTTTTCATCTCGCCTGCCGCCTTGATCAAGGGCACCAAGGTGACATGAATGTAAGCAACATTGCCCCGCCCGACATCCTTGCGAAACTGGCGAATTGCCTCCAGAAAGGGCAAAGACTCGATGTCTCCAACCGTACCGCCCACTTCCACCAGCACCACATCGGGGGTAGTCTCGCGGGCCACACGGCGGATCCGTTCTTTGATTTCCTGGGTTACATGTGGGATCACCTGGACCGTACTGCCTTGGTAATCGCCGCGCCGCTCTTTGTGGATGACCGCCTGATAGATGGCGCCGGTGGTGACGTTGTTCAGCTTCGACATGTTGGTGTCGGTGAAGCGCTCGTAATGGCCCAAGTCCAGGTCAGTCTCGGCACCATCGTCGGTAACAAATACCTCCCCATGTTGGTAGGGGCTCATGGTGCCGGGATCCACATTGATGTAGGGATCCAGCTTCAGGATGGACACGGTGTAGTCACGGGATTTGAGCAAGCGCCCCAAACTGGCAGCCACAATGCCTTTGCCAATGCTGGATACCACTCCACCCGTGACGAAGATAAACTTAGTCATAGCTTGGATCCCCTCCCTCCAGTCCTCTTGATTATGACAGGGATCCCCTTAGCTAAGACATGAGGAGGAGCGGCGCTGTACCTGTAAAGTCAGCGCAGGGGGCCGTTGTAGAGCAGGGTGGTTTGGAAGGTATTCCGGTCAACCCGCACCTGACTTTCAATGGTGGGCTGGACAAAGCCGGGTTCTCCACCTCGAAAGGTGAAGATCCAATAGTCCTCAAACTCTTCAAAGGGAGAATCAATAGCTGCCCCGTGCATTGAAGCTTCGGCCCGATAATTTTGCAGCCCCCCATTGGCAATCTCGGCGGTTTGGCGAGCCAGGTTTTTGGCCCGGTTCAGATCCCGGAAGTAGCGGCTGATCTCTTCAAAGCTACCTCTAGGTAGGGGGCGGTTGCGGCCCGGTGTCACCGGCAAGGGTTGAACATCCGGCACAATTGGCAAGGTGGGAATATCTTGGCTAGGGGGCAAAGGTTCAACCGGTACAGGTGCTGTCGAAGTTTCCGGGAAAATTGGGGTGACCACCTGCGCCTGAGCAACGGATCCCCCTAGCAACAGCACAGTCATACTGTTCAAAAGGACAAAGACAGAAAAGCGTTTCATTGGGTCATTCCTTGGTTATCTATCCTGAACCGATCCTATCGATGCGGTTGCCCTGACAAGCAGAGTTAAAAGCCTGTCAGCTCCTTCCGGCTACGGCCAAATGTCTGGGGTATCTGCGCAGCCGTCTTTGCCACAACCGAGAAAAAGTAGTGTCCGTTACGCTTTCCCGCTGGATCCCCTGCCCCAGTGGGTGGGTTGAATATGGGTTGAATAATTGCAAGCTTTTCGTGCTCTAGTGCTGAGAGAGTCTCGGAAAATAACGCTGATCAGGTATTTTGAGAGGTACGGCGATGGGGTTTGGGACACTTGCGGATACAGGGCTACGGTTGAGCCGCGCTGGTTTGGGCACTGGCGGTTGCTGGGGGCCTTCCGATCGACAAGGCTCCTGGGCTACGGTTTGCAAAGGGATGGACCTGGGTATTCCTACCTTTGATACGGCCCCTATGTACGGCTTTGGTCTGTTGGAAGAGGTGGTGGGGCAAGTCATCAAAGACTCCGGCTGCTGTACTCCCATCACTGGCTTGGACTGGGCTGGTAACACAAGGGTGCGCAATTCTGGCCTGTCTCAGCTGGGCTGGAGACTGGATCGAGCAGGAGTGGCCTTATGGGGTGCACGCAAACTCCATCACGGTGGCGGGAGTATGGGGCTGGTTGTTGGCTGAAGCAGCCAGGCGGACTGTTGACAGGATTTTGCAAGCCTGTATGCCCGAGTCGATTCCTCCTAGTTTTAGGGCTCCTCCTGTGCATCCCCTGCTTTTCTGCTTTGATCAAAAAGGAGCGGCTCTCAAGCTGCACCCAACCAGAGTGGGGTGATCTTGGCTGATATGGCGCTGCGAGGGGTGATACTGAGCTGGAGTGGGGTGGTGGCTGAGGATGAAGCCCTACACCTTGAGGCGATTAACCGCTTGCTGGTGGAAGAAAACCTACGCCCCTGGGATCTGAGCGGGCCAACATCTGAGCAAAAGCAGCTTTACCGCCTGCAGTACCTGGGCCAACCGGATCGGGAATGCTTGCTCAACCTCTGGAGAGAGCAGGGGCGGGTGCTCAACCCCAAACAACTGGCGGAGCTACTAGAGCGCAAAGCCCTCTATTACCGAGAGGCTGTGGGATCCCAAAAGCGTTTCCCGCTGGTTTCCGATTTGGTGGAAACCCTGGAGAAGCTAGCCCAGTTGCGGGTATCTGTGGGGTTGGTCTGTGGGCAATCAGCGGCGGAGGTCAATTGTGTCTTGAGTCGCTGCCACTTGAAGGATTATTTCCCTACCATGGTGACGGGGGATGATGGGGAGGGGGATCCGCGCTTGTCCCCTGGGTATTTGCACCGGCTGCTTCTGGAGCGGATGGGGTTGCAGGCGGCTGAGTGCTTGAGCATTGAAGCTACCTATCCTGGTATTCGTGCTGCCCGTTCGGTTGGGATCCCGGTGTTGACTGTGGCAACTTTGTTCCCTTTGCACATGTTGCAACGGCGGGCCAACTGGGTTGTGGATCGCTACAACCAAATTGAGTGGGAGCGCCTACAGAACTGGTTTGCAACCGGACAGGATCGTCCGCCGCTGCCGGTTGAGCAGGAGAAGGGGTTCTCCCCTTGAAGCCGGTGGATGGATCAGATAGACCCAACTGGTCGATCTGCAGGAGGCTATCCCCAGTTGCACCTAGAACCGGATAGTTCTTGGACTGCACCCCGAATGGCTCTGCTCAGACAGATAAGTTCATGAGGATATGTTTACAGGGATCCCCAAGGGCATAGCGAAACTTCTCGATGTGCTCTAGCTTTACATTCAGTTTGTCAAGCAAGGTTAGCCATTCAGACTCTCGAAAGTAGTTGTAGGGCAAGTGGATATTAAAAGGGCGATTACCGATATAGTCGGAAAACCTTAGCCCCAGTAGATCGCATTGGTTTGTCCAGTAGTGATCTTTGATCAGCACTTGCTTTTTGGCAACTCGAATGGCTTCTTTTAAGACAGCTAACGGGCTTTTAGCATGGTGCAGTACGTCCACAATGGTTACCACATCAAATTGATTGGTGGCAAAGGGCAGGCGCTCTCCATCATAGGGAATCACTGGGATTTTACAGTTGGGCTGAATATGCACATCACAACCTGTAAACTCAGCCTGGATCCCTTGCTTGGCTAAGTGGGTTTGAATAGAATAGGCCAATGCTCCATCTGAGGAACCCAAATCAAGTATTAAGCAGTTCTCGGTTAGATATTTGGAGAGTTTTTTTGTTAAGATACTTTGGCGAATAGGAAAAAGCAAATGGACATTGAGCAAACGATAAAATGGGTAAGCAATCCATTGCTTCAACTTTCTCTCAAAAGAAGACAGGGAAATAGCACTCATCTGTGGGTTTCCTCATCGAGCCTGAAGGACGTTAACATGAACAGGGATGCAAAACTTCAACTCTGAAAAAGTGTTTCCCACACTTTTAACTGGGATCCGATTGACTTATTCTTTGGATTCGCAGCACTGTAATACAGGAAATCAACCACAAGGCTCCCAGGCTGTACCCCGCCAGCAGATCACTCGGCCAGTTCAATCCCAAGTAGGCACGGCTCAGACCGACAAAAAGCAAAATGGTCAACACACTCCAGCGAATCCACCGCCGTTTCTCAGGCCAATACTTGACCAGCAGATAACCCAGCAGGCCATAGATTACCGTTGCCCCGATCACCTGCCCACTGGGAAAGCTGTAGCCTGACTCTGAAAGAATGGGATCCCACAAATCCGGACGCTGCCGGGAAAAGGTTGGCTTTAACACTCCGGCAATCACAGCAGCACCTAAGCCTGCAACGACAAGCCCCCAAGCTGTACGCTTTTCTTGTTTGCTCCAGAGCAAGGCATACCCACAAACCAGCAAACTAACCAACCCTATTGGATGTCCTAATGCCCACCCTACCAGAGCCAAGGGATCTAGCCAAGGGCTAGCCCGATGCAACACTCTCAAAATCCAAGCATCAATGGTTTGGCTGGGGGACTGCAAGCCTTCTAGGGCTTTGCTTAACCCCCAGAGGGCAACCGCAGAACCGAGGATCCCACCCAAGCCAACCGTTGCCGTTAGCATCGTCAAACTGGGAGAAACCCGCTTGACCCAAAAGATGGCAATTTTCTCGGCAGAGTTGGGCTTGCGGACAGGGGGTGCAATCACCGTCAGCCCTGCTGGAATCACCTCAATCTCCACAGGGGTTGTGCCCACCACCTCTCCATCGATAACCACCTTTTGGGGTGGGCTAGTCTCGACACGGATATGGGTAGCTTTGAAGGAGAGGATCCCTTCCAGTTTTGGAACTTGTTTGGCCAGAGAAGCTCCCAACAGATGCACCATATCCCCTAGCGGCTGCACTCGTCGGGCCAAAACCTGAGGCAACTTACCGGGGTTAGATTCATCTTGCTTAAGCACCAAAGTCACATCCAGTCGCCCATCCCCCGGGTTCACTCGCCCTCGCCCCTGAGCCAAAACAGAAGTAGCCGGTGCTGCATTGGCAATGGTTATGGCGGTGGCCTGCAGGTGCTCTGGCTCAGAGCCATCCACCTGCATTGTGACCTGAAAAGGCTCTTGTTCCCCCAGCTGTTGCAAGCCTGCCACCAGGTACGCCAAAGGGCCCAAACGGGTTTTCAGCTCACGGCTAGCCCGCTCCACGGTTTCAGCTTCAAATCCAATTCCTGCTAGCAGGATCATCGGTTGACCCTTGCAGCGAGCAGCATCCACCACCCGTGTTGATCCGGCCAAGATCAGATCGCAGGCCTTTTCCAGGTCATTGGGGATCCCTAGTGCCGCCGCAAAGGCATTGGCCGTTCCGCGAGGGATCACCCCTAAGGGAATACCGGAACCAAACAACACCCCCGCCACTGCCGAAACCGTGCCATCTCCTCCAGAGGCGATGATTAAATCCGGCTGGGCCGCCAAAGCCTCCTCCGCTAGGCTCTTCGCATCCCGATCCGGCTGGGTCAGCAGTACATGCAGCTGCATACCCACGCCCAATCGCTGTCGGATCAAAGCCAACTGTTGCGTCTCATCCCCTTGTCCGGAAATGGGGTTAAAGATCAAATACCCAAATCGCTGCCCCGCCCAGGAGCGCAGCAGCATCTGGGCTGTCGTCAGATTCAAAGCCAGCGGCACCTGAGCCGCTTCACAGCGCGCCACCCATTCCCGCAACTGCTCAGGTTCTAGCTCGGATCCCGGCAATAGAATCACCATCTGGGCAACCGGGTTTCCCACCCGTTGTGCCAGTTCTGCCTGAGAAACTAGCCACTGTCCCCGCCATTTTGCTCCTTCTAGACGGGCCGCCAGGGATCCCGCTGCCACCACCTGAAAGTGAGTCAAAACCCCCCGCTGCTGTTGCAGCCAATTCAGCAAAGCTGTCTGTTCAGTTTCTGCTGCCCACAGCAAAAGTTCCGGTTTCATACCCGAGTCCATGGTCATCCTCCAGATCTACTTCGGATCTGTGGCAGATCTTCGGAATCAGGCCTGTGCTAACGGGATCCCCAACACCTGTACCAAAAAGGCCCAGCGATCGGCGGCTTCCTCGATTAACTTGGTGGTGGGTTTACCTGCCCCGTGGCCAGCCTTGGTTTCGATGCGAATCAGCACTGGTTGGGATCCCTGCTGAGCTGCTTGTAAAGCCGCCGCAAACTTGAAGCTATGGGCAGGCACCACCCGGTCATCATGGTCGGCAGTGGTGATCAGGGTGGCAGGGTAGGCCGTACCGGGCTTGAGGTTGTGCAGGGGTGAATAGGCGTAAAGGGCTTGAAACTCCTCCGGGTTTTCCGGGGATCCATACTCAGAGGTCCAGGCCCAGCCGATGGTGAACTTGTGGAAGCGCAGCATATCCATCACCCCGACCGCCGGCAGAGCGGCTGCAAAGAGATCCGGTCGCTGGGTCATACAGGCTCCCACCAAAAGACCGCCGTTGCTCCCCCCAGAAATGGCCAGCCGGGAAGAATTGGTATAGCCATTGGCAATCAACCACTCAGCCGCCGCAATGAAATCCTCAAATACCCTTTGCTTGTTAAGTTTGGTGCCTGCCTGGTGCCACTCTTCCCCGTACTCACCCCCGCCCCGCAAATTGGGTTGGGCATAAACTCCCCCTATCTCCAGCCAAGCCACCAGGCTAATGGAAAAACTGGGGGTCAACGACACCCCAAAGCCGCCGTAGCCGTAGAGCAACGTGGGCAGATCCCCTGTCAGCTCCAACCCTTTTTTGTGGGTGATGAACATAGGCACGCGGGTGCCGTCGTGGCTGGTATAAAAAACCTGTTTCACCTCATAGGCATCTGGGTCAAAGTCAACCTTGGGCTGACGAAACAAACTGCTGCTGCCGGTGGTGAAATCGTAGCGGTAGATAGTAGGCGGGGTGGTAAAGCTGGTGAAGGTATAAAAAGTTTCGCTATCGTAGCGTTTGCCGGCAAACCCACCCGCCGAACCTAGGCCGGGTAAGGGAATCTCCCCGAGAAAGGTGCCATCGAGGGCGAAGGTTTTAATCTCGGTGTGGGCATCTTTCAGGTAAAAGGCCACAAACTGGTTGTGGATGAGGCTTACCCCCTGTAGTGTTTCCTCTGCTTGCGGGACCACCTCCTGAATCTGATCCGGTTGCCGGATATCGATGGCCAACAAACGGCGGCGGGGCGCCTGAAAATCGGTAACCAGCCAAAAGCGGGATCCCTCATTGCCCACAAAGCTGTATTCTGCTTCAAACTCGCGGATCAGCTCTACGACCGGTGAGTTGGGATCCCGTAGATCCTTGTAGAAGATGAGATTTTTGGGATCCGTACCCCGCCAGACAGAGATGATGAGATAAACGCCATCTTCGGTAACCCCTGCGGCAAATCCCCACTCTTTTTGATCGGGACGGTGATAAACCAGCTGGTCTTCCGACTGGGGGGTGCCAAGGCGGTGGTAGTAAAGTTTTTGGAAATAGTTGGTTCCCTCGTACTCGTTGCCTGCTGCCGGCTCATCGTAGCGGCTGTAGAAAAACCCTTGACTGTCTTTAGTCCAGCTTGCCCCTGAGAACTTAACCCAGCGGATGTGATCCGGCAAATCCTCACCGGTTTCAATATCCCGTACCCGCCATTCTTGCCAGTCGGAACCGGACTGGGAAAGGCCATAGGCCAGGTAGCGCCCATTTTCGCTAATGGCAATCCCCGATAGAGCTACTGTGCCATCTTCCGAGAAGGTGTTGGGATCCAGCAACACCCGCCCTTCCTCTGCCAAACTGTTTTGAGTGTACAGAACACTTTGGTTTTGCAAGCCACTGTTTTTGAAGTAGAAGTAGCGCCCCCCTTCTTTGAAAGGCTGACTGTATTTTTCGTAATTCCAGAGCTGAGTGAGGCGCTCCAGCAGCCGTTGCCGGGCTGGGATCCCCTGTAGGTAGCTAAAGGTGAGCTGGTTTTGCGCCTCTATCCAGGCCCGCGTTTCTTCAGAGTCCAGATCCTCCAGCCAACGGTAGGGATCCGCCACCTGCTGGCCGTGGTAATCCTCAACAGCTGTGGGATCCTGACGGGTTGGGGGATAGCTGAGCATAGAGACATAGAATAAAGGCCAATCCCACTATGGCAAAAACGGCGCCCGCCCACCCCACCGTTATAGTAGAGACCGTGTTCCGTGGTCTTGGAAATTGCTTTTTGGGGCCTCCTGTCGTGACTCATTCTGTTGCCACCACCGCTACCTCATCGTTTCCCTCTTCTCCTAGACGGATTGGTGCCTATCCCCTCGGGCCTGGCCATTATTGCTTCTCCGTGTGGGCACCCCTCCTGCCGCAGGTGGAGCTAAAGTTGCTCCACCCCATCGAGCAGTGTGTCCCTCTGCAGCAGAACGCTGAGGGCTACTGGCAAGTGGAACTAGAAGGGATCCCTGAAGGGCCGCTGGAGTATCTGTTTGTGCTGCACCACGAGCAAGGGGTAGTGGAACGACCGGATCCCGCCTCCCGCTGGCAACCCCATGGGGTACATGGCCCCTCGCGGGTTTTGCCTCCCCACTTTGACTGGCAGGATCAAGACTGGCAAGGGATCCCTTTGCCGCAGTGGATCCTCTACGAGTTGCATGTGGGCACCTTTACCCCAGAGGGCACCTTTACTGCCATCATCCCTCGGCTACCGGATCTGGTGGACTTGGGGGTAAATGTGATTGAGCTGATGCCGGTGGCCCAGTGTCCCGGTGGCCGTAACTGGGGTTACGACGGCGTCTATCCCTATGCCGTCCAAACCGCCTACGGGGGAGCAACAGGTCTAAAACAGCTGGTGGACGCCTGCCATCGGGCGGGCATAGCCGTGATTTTGGATGTGGTTTACAACCACATGGGGCCGGAGGGCAATTACCTCCGGGAATTTGGCCCCTACTTCACCGACAAATACCACACCCCTTGGGGAGCGGCCCTCAACTTTGATGACCGCTACTGCGACGGTGTGCGAGAGTTTTTCCTGCAAAATGCCGAGTATTGGCTAGAGGAGTTTCACCTGGATGGACTGCGTCTGGATGCTGTCCATGCCATTTATGATTTCAGCGCCCGCCCTTTTTTGAGGGAACTGTCGGAACGGGTGGAGATTGTGAGCCAACGCAGCGGTTGGAGGCGCTACCTGATCGCGGAAACCGACCTAAATGATGTCAAGATCATCTCGCCACCGGAACAGGGGGGCTATGGCATCGATGCCCAGTGGTGTGATGATTTTCACCACTGTATACATACTCTGCTCACTGGCGAAAAAGAGGGCTACTACGAAGATTTCGGCCAGTTAGAGCAATTGGCCAAATCCTACCGAGAAAGTTATGTTTTCTCCGGCCAGTACTCCCGCTACCGGGCTAGGCGCTACGGCAACTTGGCCCTTTCCCGGCCAGGCTATCAATTTGTGGTCTGTATTCAAAACCACGACCAGATTGGTAACCGCATGTTGGGGGAACGCCTCGGTCAACTTACTTCCTTTGAGGGACTCAAGCTAGCGGCAGCGGCTTTGCTTTTGGCCCCGATGCTGCCGATGTTGTTTATGGGGGAAGAATACGGCGAAACCGCCCCCTTCCAGTACTTTGTCAGCCACGGGGATCCAGATCTGGTAGAAGCGGTGCGACAGGGGCGCAAACGCGAGTTCAGTGCCTTTGCCTGGAAAGGAGAAGTACCCGATCCGCAATCGGAAGAAACCTTTAACCGTTCCCAACTCAATTGGCATCTCAAATCAGAAGGCCAACACCAAGTCCTTTGGCGCTGGTATCAAACCCTAATTCAGTTGCGCAAAACTTTACCAGCTCTGCAAAGCTTTGAGAGAGCCACCGTTCAAGCTTATCTTTTCAGTGAATCTGGCCTAGCCCTGCAGCGAGGGCAGGGATCCGAACAGCTCATCGCCCTGTTAAACTTCAGCCCAGAGCAGGCAGCCATCTATTCCGGCTGGCCTCCTGGTTCTTGGCAAAAGTTGCTGGATAGCCAGGATCCCCAATGGCTAGGTTCCGGTTCCTCCCTACCTCTACAGACCGCAGGGGATCCGATTACCATCCCGGCCTATGGCGTCGGCGTTTACCGTCTGATGGGATCCTCAACTGTTGATTCAACGCTGATTAAAGATTGATTAAAGACTGATAAAAAATTGATAAAAAGCTTTGCCCGTTTTGTGTGATGCCTTGCCAACCCCAAGCAAGGATAGAATGTAGGTTTTTCCCATGGGCTCAGCCCGGCAACAGTGGTTAAACCGAATTGCTTCGAGCAGCCCTTGGGGGTGGAAAACCGCAATCTGCATCCTCATCCTCGAGGAGAACCATATCCCCTCAACAGACAAAGACGTTTTGACCTTCTCCATCACTCAACCGTGAATACAAGAGTGATCCAAATCACATCTAGGGGCAACTCGAGCCATTATCCCCCTAGGGGGCTTGGTGAATGGCGGCGGACAAGCTAGCCTGAGAAGCTCAGGCAGAGTGGGGAAAGTGCGGTGCAACTCCGCCACTGTGACGCAACTGTGATGGGATCCCTCCCTCAGCCAGAACACCCACCTGCCCTTGTCCTGTACCCCTTGCGATTCACAAGGAACGGAGTTTTTGTGTTGGATTTGCTTAGTACTTCGCCGTCGCCCTATCCCAGCTTTGACTTAGCAGCAGCGCCCTCTGAGCTGCCGCTGTTATTAATCGGTCATGGATCCCGGGATCCAGAAGGACGACAAGCCTTTCTGGAGTTGGCCCAAACCTATCAGGCTCTGACCCCCCAGCGGCCTGTCATTCCCTGCTTCTTGGAATTGACAGAACCCAGCATTGCCCAAGGGATCCAACAGTGTGTGGCTCAAGGCTGGCAGGAAGTGGTAGCGCTGCCCTTGCTGTTGTTTGGAGCCCGCCACAACAAGTTTGATGTAACAGTGGAACTGGATCGGCTGCAAACCCTGTATCCTCAGCTACATATCCACTACGGGGGGCCCCTAGGGATCCGCGTTGAAATCCTGCAGCTGCTGCGAGATCGTCTCCATGCCCTATTGGCTGCTCAACCTGTTGAGATCCCCGCTTCTGAGACCGTGCTCCTGTTTGTTGGTCGTGGATCTAGCGATCCGGAAGCCAACGCCGAAACCTGTAAACTGGCCCGGCTACTTTGGGAGGGATCCGGCTACCGGGCTGTTGAAACCTGTTTTATCGGGATTACCCACCCGCGTCTGCCCGTGGGGTTTGAGCGGGCTTTGTCTTGGCAACCCCGGCGGGTGATTGTTCTGCCCTATTTCCTATTTACCGGGGTGTTGGTGAAAAGAATCGAGGCTGCTCTGGAGAAACAGCGATACCAATATCCAGGGATTGACTGGCTAGGTTTACCGGAACTGGGCATTGTCGATGCAGTGCTGTGGAGCTTGCGTCAACTGGAACAGGAAGCCCGCCAGGGCCAAACCCAAATGAATTGTCACTTGTGTAAGTTTCGGTTGGCGGTGAGTGCAAAGGACTCTATCCTGCTAACAGCAGGTAGTCAGCACAGCCATGATCACGACAATGGGACGCATCCCCTAGCCAACCCTGATCACTCCCACAGTCACTCTCACCATGGGCACCACCCCAGCCATGGGGATCCCTATGCTCAGCTAGAGGATTATCACCAGCGGGCTTGGCAAGTACCCTAGGGAGAGCGGATCTCGCAAGTCGAGACCAAACTCGAGAGTAAGATGGACATGGGCTGGCTCTTGACCGGTCTGGTTCCTGACTGATTAGGGTTAACGATGGTTTCCCGCGCCTCTTGGGTCTCCGTTGCCGCTGCTTCAGGGAGTGGCCTGCTTGTGTTCTGGGTGGTGGTGGTGCTGTTGGATCGGATCCTACCGACACTACCCAGATTTTCCATCTCCCTGGCTTGGATCCCAGGGAGCCTAGTGGGTGCTGCTGCAAGCTACGGGGTCTGGGTTCTCTTGAGGATGGCCCTGCGATCAGCTTCTTGGGCTGACTTTCGCGCTGAACTGTTGAGAGCTTGGGTCCCCTTTGATCCTGGAGATCACGGCGGTAAGCCGCGGCAAGGCCATTCCAGCCTCAGCCAAATCGCACAAGAGATTCAACAAACCCAGCTACAGCAGCAAAAGGTTCTTAACCGGATCGAACAACAGGTACAAGCAGAAATCCAAATCTGTAAACGGGCCCAGGCCCAGCTGCGCGGCGAACAACAGTGGTTTCAGGCACTCCAAGCGCAAGCGCAACAGATGCAACAGCATCTGGGAAAACTATGTTCCCAAACCTTGCCAAAATCCAACCAGCAGCGAGAGCTGCGCCACAAGATCCGTCAGCTTCAATCTCAAATCACCAACCTCAAACTGGAATTGGAAAGGCAAAAGCTGCAGTTGCAGCAGTCGGAGGCAGAGCGGGTCCATCTGCAAAAGCAACAGCGGAAACTCAAGCGCCTCCTGCAGCGCACCCAAGTCGAAAACCAAGAGCTCCGCTCACAACAAGATCACCTGACCCAGCAGGCAGCACAAGTTCAACAAGAATTGCGAACTCTACAAAGTTCTTGGCGTGCTCTGCAAGTCTTACAAGAAATAGAAGTAGGCTTACAGGGGTAGCCTGCGGTGGGGAGAAAAATCTCTAGCAGTTTGCAACGTCGCAGATCAAAGAGCCATAAGATCAAAGAACTATACATTCAGCAAGAGCTGGCCCTGTATCGAGTGCCGAACAATTAAAAAAACATCACGGCCATTCTCACTGCCATTTTGGCAGGAAATGCCACAAAGTAAAGCTATGAATCGAGAGACAGCCTTGTTTGGGTTGAAGTTAATGTTGGCTGCTGCTGGGATCAGTGTAGCCATCAAATATGGTGGCCCTTACCTGGCTTTACCGGAAAGAATGCCGGTGGTGATCGGCATGATCCTTCTGCCTGCCCTAGTCCTAGCTGGGATCCTGTGGCGCTGGCAACAACAGTCCCCTGCTACCCCAGTAAAAAAGGGATCCCTTGCCGCCGAAGAAGCAGAGCCAGAAAAAAGCTCCCAACCCGATTTAGATTGAGAGCTTAATTTGAGTAAAACCAGAGTTCATAACCTCCAGACTGTCAGAGTTATGGCTGAACCAACCTACTGTTGGGTCAGTCGTAAGGTTACGGTTGGGCTGGTTTGGCTGCCGGAGGTAGCTGAGAGGTTCACCTGATACACCGTGCCGGAGGCTGGAATGGCGGGTCGGATGGTAACGGAGAAACGACCTTGAGCATCTGCCTGTACAGTTTGGTTAGCTACAGTCTGTTGGGCACTGATGATGCCCCCCAAAGAAGTGGAAGCTGTTACGTTGACCCGCACCGAAGCATTGGGAGCCGTTGTACCTTGCAGAGTAAACGAGGATCCAGACACTCGATCCCCATCCCGCACGTTGGTAACCTGAGGCAAGAGATTGTTGGTAGCAGTGCTGACGGTAGCAGAAACTTCTTGGGTGGTTAGCCGCTGCACACCGCCAGTGGCCCCTTCGATCAGCCGGACCGGTTGCTCCGCTGTCATGAAGCGTACCTGACCGTTGTTTTCTAAGCGAGCGATTACAATCCCCTCACGGGTGGCATCTTTCGCCTCGATCAACGCATTCACTACATAAGTACCCCTAGAAACCTCCTGGGCTTGTAGGGTTTGCACCTGCCGGCCATCTTGCACCAAATAAACCGTGACGCGACTAGAGGGGGTACCCTGCACCGTCACCAGAAGAATCTCGCCGGCAGCCAAGGGGCGATTACCGGCATTGTGATCCACCAAATCGATAGAAGCACGGACTGGGCTACCGACATTAAAGCTCCAGGTAACGCGACGGGTTACCCCTTGGGTATTGGTGAACTCCAGTAAAACCTCCCGACGACCGGCAGGTAGGGGTTGAGCAGGACGATAGGTGAAGAAATCCTTAGTGATGACAGACTGGGAAGTGACATCCTGACCATCAACAAAAACCCTCACCGTTTCTGGGCGGACACTGACACCATCCTGGGTACGAAAGGAGGCTGAAATGGGAGAAGTCGGTTCCACATTAGTAGCCGCTTGAGCTGGGCTGGGATCCGTAATTTGCTGGGCCCTCACCGGTAGACCCGACAACCCCACAACTGCAGCGCCGATCAGCAAGGCACGAGGAAACCAGGAAAGAGAGTTATCGCTCATGAGACCATCCAAAAGAAAAAATAAAGAACAGATAGACCAACAGATGACGCACACAAGGGCTGCTAGGACATCGACCTCGATCATCCTGTTCGCATCCTGTCACGGGAGACCTTCTCTGTCGATACGCTCGACCCACAGATTGACCCTCCTATCGGATCAACCCCAGCGTCAGGCTTGAGCAAAGTCAGTTGCCATCTGCCGTGCGGGATCCCGCGTCTATCCTTGCAAAGTATAGAAAGCAGCCGTGAAAATGATGTGAAGGGATCCGTTTTGACCGGTTCAACCCAATCAGTTCACGAAAATCGCCCCTGTTGCTTGCAGATCCAGGCAATGATCCCCGGAGACATCATTCACCAGACGCACCTCTACGGTGATCACATTCATGGGATCCACACTCACCTGATAGCCAACAGGAGCCAGCATCGGAGTATTGATGGCCAGGCAGTTAGGGATGCGGTAATTACTGAGGCGCAGGGTCTCTCCTGTAGGAAACTCAATCACATTCTGCTGCGGATCGGTAAAGCTGTATTCTAAAGGAAATCCTGTCCGATTGATGATTACCAGCTCAGAAGGCAGGTTGGGGTTAAAGCGGGCCACCGGGCGATCGAATACCCTTTGATCCACACCCACCGGTAATTGGGGTAGAGCAAGCGTCTCAAAAGCAGGCTGAGCGGCAACAAAGTTAGTTTCGTACAAAAGTTGACCCCCTACCCAGCCACCCAGAAGAGCAACCGTCATCAAGCCAATGCCACTGAAGTACCTCATTCTCTGACCTCAGAATCCACCCTACAAAGCTGTAAGCAGGGGGCTACCCACTGCTGCTTGTATTGTTGCCAAAAACCTCTGCAAGGGCCAGCGCTCCTTCTCGTTCCCAGCGCCCCCTCTTGTTCAAATCCTACTTATTAAGAGGCATTACACAATGGCAACAGTGTCAAAGGTCGCAACGCTAGAGTGGAGAGATGGGATCCCTGTGGAGGACGGAGGATGTCGGAAAAACCCGAAAAAGCGGAGAAAAATTATTCCTGGAAAGGTAGCCCCAATGCCGGGCGGGTGCTGGCCATTTTGGCAGCCATAGGCGCAGTGGTGATTTTGCTGGCTGGTTTTTTTGACTGAGTGGGTGTAGATTCTACAATTGGCTTAGAGACTTCAGCACATTAGCGGAAGTAGGATTTCCGCGCTCTAGGCGATGGTGAGGAGATCAGGTTTTCAAACTATTTTTCTATGATCATTCGGGCGATTGTTGAAGACGCCTTGAAGTCAGGTGTGTTGTCCGAGCAGCAGGAGGTTGCTATCTATAATTTTCTCCGTAATTACCCTTGTACAGATGCAGATCTCAATGCTCTGGAGGTTCTGTTAAATAAGTTGGTGAAACGAGAAGTTCGCTACCTATTACCTCATGATCTCCGGATTAAAGACATTGATTTTTGTGAGCTAAGCTACCCCACTACAGCCTGTTTAGAAACTCTCCGATACGGTTCTCCTCACCATTGAGATAGGAGATGGCAGTATGGACTTGTAAGCATCATTTTTGCCTCATTACTC
This sequence comes from uncultured cyanobacterium, assembly GCA_937944885.1. GTDB lineage: Bacteria > Cyanobacteriota > Cyanobacteriia > Thermostichales > Thermostichaceae > Thermostichus. The sequence continues at coordinate 6,097 of CALFBB010000032.1, read as the reverse complement.
GCACTGGTTGCGCCTCTTGGGTGGATGGATTCTTACGCGTCAGATTGAGCTGATGTAGTAGTCATCAAAATAAGAAAGGAAACACATCTCGAAAGCCCTTGCGCAGTTTCAGTAGAAAAATTAACTGTTCCAACTCTGGAGAGATCGCTCCCTCTGGATCTTGGGCAGACAAAGCCTCCTGTAAAGCTAGGAGCTCCGTAGGCGACAGGGGTTGGTTATCAATAGGAGAGCGAGCCCGTAAATCGGGTTGTGCCCGCAACACCTCTTCTGGAATTTCAGCAGCTGGGGGCAAAGCCAAAGCCACATCCCACCGGCCACTGAGCAAAATCAGTAGGCTTACTATTCCCATCCAGCTTCGTTGGTTCACCCCGTCGGATCTCGGTTGCTTTCTTGATCCTAACCCTTCAGGTGGGAGTGGATCCCTTTTTCTCGCGCCAGAAGCTGGTTACCTGATTTCCTCTAGGCTTGACAGCGCAGCACCAATACCGTCAAGTCATCCGTTTGATGTTCGGCAAATTCCTGAAGTGCCAACTGGAGCGTATATTCCATCAGTTCTGTAGCAGAAGCATGATCTAAAAAGGGCTTCAATAGCGGTGAGCGATCTTTTGATAAATCAGGTCTGGCCTCTAATAATCCATCACTAAAAAGCAACAAGGCATCCCCTGGCCGAAAATAGATTACCCCTTGCTCATAGGCATTGCCAAAAAAGGATCCCAGAGGCATTCCGCGGGGGTGTAGCTCCTCAACTTCACCGGTTCGGCGCAGCATGAGGGCATGGCCATGACCTGCATCGACAAAGGTAAGCTGGCGTTGCGGGATATACAATTGTGCGTGAAATAGAGTAACGAAGCTTTCCGAGCGAATTAAATCGGGTTCCAGGGCATTGGTAGCGTATTGAATATTCACCAAGGGGGAGGTTTGTCGTGCCAGAGCACGGATGGAGGCCCGCACCGTCGCCATCATCAAGGCAGCGGGTAACCCCTTACCCATGACATCTCCTAAGACAAGGTTAAACAAATCGGGAGCCGGTGCTTGCCAATCATAAAAATCTCCCCCAACCTCTCGGGCAGACAGGCAACGGGCTGCCAGATCAAACCCCGGCAATTCCGGTATGGTGCGGGGCAACAGTTCCTGTTGGATTTCAGCAGCACGAGCCAATTCAATTTGCAGTTGTCTGCGTAGAGCAGCATTTTGGCGGTGTAATTCCACGCGGGCGATGGTGCGTTGCAACACCGTCTGGAATTCTTGTGGATCAAAGGGTTTACGCAAATAGTCGTCTGCTCCCTGTCGCAAAGCCTCGATGGCCACCTGCTCGGAACCAAAGGCTGTGGTCATGATCACTGCCATATCCCACTGCTGCTGACGAATGTGTTGTAGTACCTGCAAGCCACTGATGCCGGGCATCAGCACATCCAAAAAGACCAAATCCGGCAGAAAAGAGCGGTCATCTGCTGGGGTACAGGCTTGCAAGTAGGCCAAAGCCACTTCACCACTGAGGACCCCTTGTACCTGAAACCCCGAAGCCTCTAACCATCGGCAAAGCAGCCGATTGATATCCTCATCGTCATCCACCACCAAGACTCGATCGACCGGGGTATCTGTTTGTTCACCTGTCGTGGGGAGGATCCCATCCAAACTAGGGGATGAGTGGGCGGGGAGAGCGGGCAATTGTGAGTGCAACTCAGCCGGGGAAGAACAGACCATCACCTGATAGCCTTGGCGGGTCAGGGTATTGGCCAAGTCCAAGGGATCCCGTTCCGCCTGGATCACCCAATAGATGGTGGTTGGCTCGACCGTCCCTAGTCCTAATTCACTAGCAGGTTCTATAGGTTGATGTTGCAGGTGTCCTAAGCCCAGTTCAATTGCTTCTAGGGTATCGGGATCCGGCAGATTGGCAGCTTCTACCCAAGGCTTACAGAGGTGTTCCAGGTGGCGAGCAACACGACTCACATCCTCATATCCATAGATGCCACTCGAACCGGCCAAGGTATGAGCAGCCCGATAAAACGCTCGCAATCGAATATTGTCTGGGGATCCCTGCTTACACTGCTGCCAAAGTTGTCCCAGTTGGTGGATTTGATTGGGCAGTTGCTCTCGGTAGGCTACCTTGAGTGCCTCAAGCTGCTGTTGGAACAGTTGGCCGGGATCCGTCATAGGGTACCAGAAGGTAGGCTTAGGGGTATGATCTCACACTCAAGGCTTATCTCGTCTAGAGCTAGGCTAAAACCTCCGGCTTAGGTTGTGAGGAGAGGGGGCTTCTCAGCGCTCGGTGCGGTACTTCGTAAAGATGATGACACTGAGCAAGGCCAAGGTCATGCTGTTGGCGATAACGATGGCAGCATCTTGACGTAACCAACCATACACATCCCACATGAGGATCCCAATCCCAAACAAGAGCAAATAGCTCCAGGAGAAATCATCCGCCCGTTGGCTACGCCAGGTTTTCAGCGCTTGCGGCAGAAAGCTGGAGGTGGTTAGGGTAGCCGCCAGCAGGCCAATCCAAAGGGTGAGATTCATGAGGTTAGCTCCGGCTCACGAAAGCCCCGCAAAGGATGGGTGCGTTCTTTGTCCGTCAGGCCCTTGCCTTGTAACAACACCCCAAAACCTCCCAACCCCATCGGATCCAGCAGCGCCTGTAAGGCATGTCGCCGCTGCAAAACTTGGCCTATATCTGCTGTGGCTTGGCTTAGGGCTGCCAACCGCTCAATCAACCCTAGCCCTGCCAAAAAGCTGCTTTGCCGGGTGAACCCCAGCCGGCCTAAGCCTAAGGATTCTCCCACCTGTTCTAGGGTGGTGAAATCCACGTGGGCCGTTAGATCCTGGGATCCCACTTGCACATAGGGATCCGCATGGCTGCTGTGCTGGCGATAGGCCAAGAGAGTACCTTGAGAACGATGAGGACTGTAGTAACGGTCGGCGCGATGGCCATAGTCTAGCGTCAGCACATAGCCCCGCCGCAGTTTTCGGGACAGCAGCTGTAACCAGTCCAATGCCTTCAGGTTCACCTCTGTTTGGTAGCCCTCCGGGTAAGACTCAATCGGGATCCCCAGGCGGACAAAATACTGCTGTAATGCTGGAGTCGAGAGCTCTCCCAACACCTCCTGTAGGCCCCTCTCCCCCATCTGCACATAGATCTCCCGTAACGCCCTATCCTGCACCTGCACCCGATGCACCGGAAAGGCATCCACCAGCTCATTGGAAAAAAAACAGCCGGTTACCGAGTTATCGGGGATCCCCTCCCAATCCAGCCAGCTCACCTTGTCCATGAAGACCGCCAGCCGCTCCCGTTGCAATTGCCGCAAAGTGGCGGAACGCTCCAAGATGCGATAGTCCAAAACTTGCCAGAACTGCAGGTCAGAAGCCTGTACATAAGTGAGCCAGTCCCAGGCCAACTGGCCGCTGCCCGCCCCCATCTCAATCACAGAAAAACCCGATGGACAGCCAAGAATCTGCCAGAACTGCCGGATCTGCTCCGCCAACAACTGGGCAAAATCCGCAGCCAGATGTGGGGAGGTCAGGTAATCAGGACCAATTGGGGATCCCCGCTCGTAGTAGCCCAATTCCGGTTCATAAAGGGCCCACTCCATGAATTGGGCAAAGGTGACCCGCCCCTGCTGGCGAATGCGAGACTCAATCAGCCGCTGCAACTGCTGCGAGGCCTGCTGTTGGGCAGAGATCAGAGGATAAAGGGATCCCACTGAGCTAACAACTTTGTATCATTTGTTAATCATTGTTGATCATTTGTTCAGAGGGTGGAGCAGGTTCTGGCGAAACCGCCGATTAGAGACCAACAGCAACGGCCAGAGAGCAGAGACCACCCACTTTTGGGATCCCGAATAGATGCGATCTGCCTTGCGAGCCGAGTACCAAACTCCACCACCGTAGATCGCCAAGAACACAACAGGCCACATTTCTCAGGTTCCTCATCAACATTAACAGGAGATCCTAGAAATCTAGAACCATGAGTGCAGATTTGCAAACCGGCAAGAAGCTCGGAAAAACAACAGGGCTCCCGTCAGTAGGCATCCTGCAACTCATAGAAGTCAGGAGTAATGTAATCTTTGCGTAGCGGCCAGCCTATCCAATCTTCCGGCATCAGGATCCGCTTCAGGTTTGGATGTCCCTCAAAGACAATGCCGTACATATCATAAGTTTCCCGCTCCTGCCAGTCTGCCGACTTCCAGATCCAGTACACCGAAGGCAGCCGCGGATCCTGACGGGGCAACTTCACCTGTACCCGCACCTCCTCCGGACGATCCGCCCCGTCCGCCAGCTTAATCAAATGGTAAAGGCTGACCAAGGGTTGCCCTGCCCCCAAGTCATAGCCACACTGGCACTGCAGGTAGTTAAAGCCATAAGCATAAAGAGCAGTACACAAAGGTAAGAGAAACTCCCTTTGCACCTCCAATAGCTCAACCCCTGCTACATCTCGACCCAGATACTGATGCTCGAAACCATTGTCTGTCAGGAACTGAGAAACAGGGCCTCGCTTCACCACAACCGGCTGCTCTGTACTCACCCCTTGTTCAGAACCTGGCACCTGCTTATCCTTCTCTTCAGCCATGTTACACCCCTCCCTGCAGCGCCTTGAGCTGCTGTTCAGCCCGTTTCAGATCAGCTGTTTGCAAAGCAGGCGGAACAGGCAAGCCAATAGCAGCAGCCAATTCCGGCGGTGGAGCTTGACGAGCCTCATTTTCCAAATACTTACCGGTAATGATTTCAGGCACCGGCTTGAGCTTGTGCTTCACCGTGTAGTAGCGGTGGGTTTGCTGCAGCTTACCGCGCTCCCGCATATCTTCGGCGGCAATCTTTTTGCGCAGCTTAACAATGGCATCCATGATTGCCTCCGGACGCGGCGGGCAGCCAGGGATATACACATCCACCGGAATCAACTTGTCCACACCACGCACAGCCGTGTAGGAATCAGAGCTGAACATACCCCCAGTAATGGTGCAGGCTCCCATGGCAATGACATACTTGGGCTCAGGCATCTGCTGGTAAAGCTTGACCAGAGCAGGTGCCATCTTCATGGTCACTGTGCCCGCCGTGATGATCAAATCTGCTGTACGCGGCGAAGAACGGGGCAAAAGGCCAAACCGGTCAAAGTCAAACCGGGATCCAAGCATAGCTGCAAACTCGATGAAGCAGCAGGCTGTGCCGTAGAGCAAAGGCCAGAGACTGGACATTTTGGCCCAGTTGTAGAGATCGTTGACGGTGGTGAGAACGACATTGTTTGAAAGATCAGTGGTCACCTCTGGGGCTGCCCCCGGAAACAAGACCCGCGACTCCTGAGAGGTCATGACCATTCCAGTGCTCCTTTTCTCCATGCGTACACAAGGCCAACCACAAGGATGGCAATAAAAATCAGGGCCTCCACAAAGGCCAATAGCCCCAAGCGATGAAAAGCCACCGCCCAGGGATAGAGGAAGACCGTCTCTACGTCAAAGATGACGAAGACAAGAGCAAACATGTAATAGCGAATGTTGAATTGGATCCAGGCTTGTCCCACCGGCTCCATACCCGACTCATAGGTGCTTCGCCGCAGAGACCCTCGCCGCTTCGGAGCCAGCAAGGCAGATGCCGCTAGGGCCAGAATCGGTAGCAGGGAGCACAGAAGAATGAAAACCAGTAAATACTCGTAGCCGGATAGAACAAACACAACGCTAACCGCCCCGACTGCTCAATATTTAGATACGTTTCTAGTATAGAGCCAGTCTGTAGCTCTCCTGTGCCCGCAGATCTTCAATTCCGGTAATGATCACGATTGCCTGGAACAGGGGCTTCCCCCTCCATGAATCTCCCTACGGCTGCTATCCACCTTCTGTAGGGATCCCTGGCGTGCCGATTCAGAGTAGGGATCAGCCTATTTGACCTCCTCCCCCGCCCGAAGGGGGTTGGTTGCGCTTCTCGCTACGCCGCCGCTTGCGCAGCGGTTGGGCTTACACGCTTCAGGGCCGGGTCATTCCGCCCGCCCGCCTGAACATCAAGCTCAAGCAGGCAGCACAGCCCCTGCCAGTCCCGGATCTTCCTCGCAGCATTGGCATCGGCGTGCGCCCCGTATCCGCACCAACTGCAGACATAGGCATGTTTCTTTCCC
>CALFBB010000031.1 GCA_937944885.1 uncultured cyanobacterium | reverse complement strand
TGGACGGGAAGCGTCGTTCGCTAGTTAGGGGCGGATGTGACACAACTCTTCTAATCAAGTATGGCACTATTGCCCGCCAGAAAAGACTTCTGGAGGCCTTGGCAAACATGAGACCTGCTTGGCAAGGTACAACTGAACCTGCAAGTCCTGGCATCACCCGACTTATAAGTGTAGGGAACAGGCCAGAAGTTGGCATGAACACTTTCAACCCAAAACCCACAGGCAGAAATGACCTGGGGTGCTGCAAAGGCAAAAGTTCCTGGCAGTAGGCGAGAATGCCGCCTCCCTCTCTGGTAACAGGATTGGGAAGCTGCTTATACAGGCAAAGCGTCATAAGCGGAGCATTCACGCATTGATCCCTATTCATCCCTTTAGACTGTCAATCTTCGGACTGTTCCAGCTTAGGATCAAGGTTCTTGGCAACCAGGCGCAGAGCTTCTGCTTGATCCATCACCCGTGAGGCTTCTGCAGCTGCCTCAACACCCTGGCAATAGCTCTCCCAGAGGGGCATTTCCGGATAAGTGGCCTGCAGTTGCTGGAGCTGATCCAGAAGCGCCTCCAACCAGCCGGCACTGCCCCAGGTGAGTAAAAACTGAAAGGGGTTCCAAAGGTTGAGTTGCCGCCCCAATTCGTTCAAGGCTTGGTTCCGGAGCGGTGGATCAAAAATATCGGCCACCGCCATCAACTGCCGCGCTAAGAGGGGCTTGAGGATTTTCTCGGCAGCTTCGGTGACAGCGGGAATAGCAGACCGGATCCGATCTGGGGTAGGGATGTTGCGCGCCTGGGGGAGCGACTGCAACACCAATTCCAGCCGGCGCCCTGCTTCGGCAGATTCTAGGGCAGCCTCCAGAGTGGTACCCATACTGAGAAAGACTTCTCCGGTGAGTAACCGCATCGCGTCAATGACCAGGTGATATAAGGGAGGGATAAAGAGCTTGATCCACTCGCTCTGGAAAAATTCCCGCAGCCGCCGTGCTACATAATCTCCCACCTGGGTGGTTTGGATCCCCACCTGGGTGAGGTTGAGATACCAGTCGTCTGCAGGGGGGGATCCCTTGGGATCCAACCAACGGCGCAAGGTTTGCCATTCCTCTTCCGTCAGAGCAGAGCGACCCTGTTTCAGGCCCGTTTGCCGCAACTTGCCATCGGCATGCAACAGTTTACGCAACTCAGGAGTGCCCAGCAGGGACAAGGCTCCTGCCGAACCGACACTGCCAATTTCGATGGCGATCAGAGTGGCCAGCAGCGCCGCAGAAGCTTTCACCTGGATTTGACCCGACTTGTCCATCACCAAGGGCATGCGGCTGTTGCCATAGGCCCGCGCACTCATGACCTCTAGCCCTGAGAATTGGGCCTCACTCAACGGGATCCCGGCAGTCTCTGGATGCAGTTGCCTCCAGTGAAAAATCAGGCTGGCCACCGCAGCCCGGTGGGAGGCCCGCTTCAGGGAGGCAATCACCACCTCCCACTGACTGGGGTTGAGCAGCGGCAACAAAGCCTGGATCTCCTCCCGAACCGGTTGCAGGGATGCGATTACTTCGCCAGTGTCCAAGGCTTTTTGCAACCGATCGCGGGCCTCTCGACACAAGCCACCCCACTCCAGTTGTAACCGTGCCAGGGCTTGTTGTACCGTTTCTTCCGAGCGTTGGGGGAGTTCCTGCCAGCTTGCCTCCAACTGCCGCAGCAACTGCTCCCAATTCAGACCGGCAGCAGAGGCTGAATTCCGGACAGAGTCAGAGGCAGCTGTGTTGGGGGTAGCAGTGGATGAAGGCTCAGATGGGGGATCTAGAGACTCAGGCATGGGCAAAAGCGGCCTCAGAAGGGCTATCGGCATTATAGCTAGGGGTAGAAAGCCAGCCGTGGTAAGCCAAGGGTTTCCGGCCAACCCATCATCAGGTTTAAGCACTGTACCGCTTGTCCTGCCTGTCCTTTCATCAGGTTGTCGATCACCGCAAGAACAATGACGCGATTGGTGCGGCTATCCACCTCCACCCCGATCAGGCAGTTGTTGGTCCCTGAGACCCACTTGGTTTGCGGGTAAACACCCCGCGGCAGCACTCTCACCCAAGGAGATTGACGATAAAAGGTGTTGTAAATGGTGAGGAGATCTTCTCCTACCAGGCAAGGATCCCGCAGGGTAGCGTAGAGAGTGACATGGATGCCTCGCACCATTGGCACCAAATGGGGAGTAAATTGCACCGTAACTGAAGTGTGGGCCAACTCAGAACAGGCTTGCTCAATCTCAGGGGTATGGCGGTGTTGGACCACGCCGTAAGCAGCAAAGGAACCATCCACCTCTGCAAACAGGGATCCCACCTTAGCCGCCCGTCCTGCCCCAGAAACACCGGATTTGGCATCGAAAATGAGGCTGTCCAGTTCCACCCATCCCTGCCGCAGCAGAGGGGCTACCGCCAACAGGGAAGCTGTCGGGTAACAGCCGGGGCAAGCCACCAGTTGCGCCTGGGCAATCGCCTCCCGATACAGTTCCGGCAATCCATAGACAGCCCCTTCATTGGCCTGGCGGTACTCTGGGCTAGGCCAGCTGGGATCCGTCTGGCCCATGCGGTACCAAGATTGATAAGTGGCCAAGTTGCGGAAGCGATAATCCGCCGACAGATCCAAGACTCTACAGCCTTTGGCCAGAAGGGGTGGAGCCAGCTCCGCTGCCAGTCCATTGGGCAAGGACAAAAACACCACATCACTACTGGCGGCGATCTGATTCACATCCACCGGCTGAACGGATAAATTCACCGCCTGAGCCAATTGTGGGTAGAGATCCCCATACCGCTTGCCGGCGCTGTCTTGTCCGGCCAAGTAAGTCATCTGAACACCTGGGTGTTCACTCAGCAGCCGCACTAGCTGTACTCCCCCGTAGCCAGAGGCACCGACAATGGCGACACGAACAGGCTCGGTTGGGCGGGAAAGACAGGACGTTTGGGCACTGTTGGACATGATGAGGCGCCTGTGTAAAAGAGATTGCCTTACTTTTTTGGCATCCTCTCTACGCAAATCAAAGATGATGCGTGGAGATTCTTTGGGTCGCCCCAAAGATTTCCTGCTTCACCGCCGGCCAGCTAGACTGAGTTGCCCCAGCCCCCACCGCCTCGACTCCACAGGCATTTTCGAGTACCCGTTGCCCACGGGCATTTATGACTTGGGCTGCTGCTAGATCGCGTGGTTTGATTGAGCCACAGTTCCAGCATGGATGAACTCTGATAGTGCTATTTATAGCGCTATGGAGCTCCGCATCGCTCACGGGAACACACTTGTTCTCTCATTTGTTCTCTCATTTGTTCTCTCATTAGTGTGGATCGCCCTCTGCCCAAACCCCGGCAGAAGTGGAGCAACCGAGAAACCCTACTGATGTGTGCAGTCATTTCTCCAATTAACCCCAACACCTGGCCAGGTGGCCATTCGCAGAGGCAGGTGAGGGGGCTGCCCAGGTTAACTGCTTCAGAGGATCTTCTTAGGGGATTCGTGAATGAATTTGTTATCTTGAGCCCATCTAGGGCGACTTGAGCAGAGTGGGCTGTGGCTTTTGTGCGCTCTACAAAAACTAGAGCCCGGTCGCCTTGCCACGGCGCTCCGCACCGCTGACGCGAACAACAATTTCTACAGGAGCCAGTAACCCACAAAAGAGCCCTATGCAGTATGAGCGACTGATCAACATTGTCTTGCGGGCCTATGGCCGGAGCAGCCGCCACGGGCTGGATCAAGAAACCCTGACCCTTTATTCAGAAGGTCCCTATACCCTCTACAAGCTCACTTCCCATTTCGATCGCCGCTCCATTTTTGTCCTGTCGCAAAATCAGCAGGATGTGTTTGTATCGGGTGACGCGTTTAACAACAAGCTCATCCCAGGGGACTGGCAAGGGTGGTTGCAACAGAAGGCTCTGAGTGCTGCCCCCGATCAGGCTCAGACTGCTTGAGGGGCTGTTGTTTATTGGGCTTGTTGTCTAGCCGGTGTGGGTTAAGACCCCCAGTTGCACCTGCCGGGGCACCACCGCCAGGTGATCCACCGCGGCGCAGTAGGCCAGATCCTGGTCGTTTTCCGGCCCAAGGCCTAAAAGCCGCTGCCCATGACTGGAACGCCGCAACAATGTCAAGAGATCTGTTTGCCAGGTTTGATAAAGCGCCAGGGCTGCTACCGCCTCATCATTGCCCAGTTGCTCCAGCTGGATGTGATAACCAAGCCGGTACAGAATCGCCCCTGCACAGGCGGTATCTTCTAAGGCAAAAGCCCCCTCCCAGCCGGATCCCACTAGCCAGACTTCTGAAAAGGCCGCTTGCTTGAGGAAGTCTACCACCGCTCCTAAGTTCACTAAGGCTGCTGTGATTACCACGGGAATCTTTTCAAGGCGTTGTAGGCTGCGGGTGCCGTTGGTGGTGCTCATGAAGATACGTTTGTCCCGGACACGGTCGGGGGTGTAGTCGAGGGGGGAATTGCCAAGATCAAAACCGGCTACAGCTTTGCCCCCGCGTTCCCCGGCCAAGAGGCGTTTGGGGGCTGGCCAGCTTTGGCTCACCTCCTGTAGATGCTCTAGATCGGCGAATACCTGCACTGCTTCTGCTCCTGCTGCCAACGCTGTGGCAATGGTTGTGGTGGCCCGCAAAACGTCGATAGCTACAGCACACTCTGGGCTCCCAGATAAAGGCACCTGTTCAGGGGTGTGGAAATGGAAAAAACGCATGGGGGAAGGGAATCCGTGTCAAGATTTGCAAGCTTAATCCACGAGAGACTGTTGTCCTGTGGCTAGAACTCCGTTCTGCTGCCACGAACAGTCTAGGGCCTCGCCAGAAGGAGTGGGATCCAACATCACAAACAAAAACTCCTCCAAGGCCATCAGGTCGGTGAGCACCTGCTCTTGGGCGGTCTCAGGTTCAAGAGAATTGGCCTGGCTGGCTTGCTGAATCAAGGTTTGCACCGGTGTTGGTCCCTGCAACAGGGATCCCAGCCAAGCCACTTGCGCAGGGGATAACCTGAGGCGTCTGCGACTGGCCCCTGGCCAATTGCAGGTAAACTCCACCTTCTTTTGGGCTGCCTTGGCCAAGCTCCGGCAAAAGTCCGGATCATCGGTCAAGATCGGGTTTAGCTGTACCCTGCCCCCTAGCCAGTCTGCATTGCTCCAGGGCAGAACCAGGGAAGAGCCGGGGTGCTCTGCCCAAAAGTCAATAAGACGGTGATTGGGGTAGATCAATTCGTAAAAGTGGTTCTGCTCGGCAGGAGAGAGCTTATCCAACTCGGGTTTTAGCCACTGTGGTATTTCTTTGAACAGAAGGGTGGGATCCCAGTCGGCGTAATCCACCAAGCAGACCAAGCCCAGTTCTGCTTCTTGCAGCATACGCATCAGATCAGGGATGAGAAACCCCTTGTCACCGGGTAAGAGGTAGTTGGCCCGCATGTTGGTGTTGTCTTGGTAGATCGTGGCATCCCAGCGTAGAGCTGCTCGGGCCTCATCGGAGATGAGGTTGTGCATGAATTCCCGTACCCGCTCACAGGCTTCCCCGGTAGGCAGGTCAAACAACCCTAACAGCTGAAAGGCCTTTTGCATGCGGAAGATCACCTCCCGCTGGTAGGCATGGTGCAGGTTGGCCCGCAGGATCCCCTGGGGTTTTAAGACCCGCTTGAGGACCTTAAGACCGGCCACCGGATCCTCCAGCAGATAGAGGACATCGTTGAGGCTGATGAAATCAAACTGCAGCCCCAATTGCTCCACATCCAGCAGGTTGAGAGCGTGTAGCTCTACATTCTCAAAACCGTGGTAACGCAAGCGCTGCTCCGTCACCCGTACCGATTCGGGAGAAAGATCACACACCACCAGCTGTGCTCCCGGGTTGGCCTCCGCCAGGATCAAGGTTTCCCACCCCGAGCCACAACCGGCATTTAAGATAAGAGCCCCCTCACTGGAAACAATGGCGCGGCTGCGGGCATATTGAGCGGTGGTCAGGCTGGCGCAATACAACCCAGCCAGCGCTCCCCGTGCAGAGGTGGAGATAGGAACATTGGGATAAGGCAGTTCTTCGTACAGCTGCTGGAGGGATGGGGTGGAGCTACTGGTCATAGGGATCCGCAGCGGGAAAACTGTTTCTTATGTTACCTGGGATCCTGCCTCCGCCAGAATCGCCGCCGCAATGGTCTCGTTTCCTTGCAGATCCAACTGCTCAGAGGATCGGGGTGGAATGGGGGGATCCCTTAAAAAGTCCCAGGATCCCTGGAAAAACTGCGCCGGTGAGAGAACGGAATGCTGACCGTAGCGCTGTAACCCCTCAATTAACAAAGGTGACTCGGCAAACCCAGAACGGGTGATACAGGCCATGGGAGTATGGCTGCGCAAAGCCTCCGCCAAGGTGCCATAGCCTGGTTTGGAGACCACCCAACGGCAAAGGGGCATCAGGTCCACTGGTCGCCACTGCTGCCCATTCAGGCGGGTTAGGTTGGGTAAAGAGGGAGCCGCCGGGTCAAAGGTGAGAAATTGCCACTCAGGAAAATCCTGTAACCGTTCGTAGGGAAACCCCTGGAGCCCTAGGCCACCAAAGGTAAACAAAGCTGTTGGCCGCTCCACCGACAACCCCAGCTGGGCAGCTACTGCTGCGGCAGAAAAGCGCGGTTCTCCTCCCGTCAACCCCACCAGCTGCTGCCGCGGGAAAGCACCCATGGGTTCGCTAAAGGGTAGGCGAAACAGCCGGTCACACTGACTGTACAACTCCTGAATCCAGGTTACAAAAGGTTGAAACTCGGGGCCATAATCCTGGTAGATAAAATCCCAACCAAAGTTACTGGCCATCCAACAGGGGATCCCGGCGGCTTGGGCAATAGCTGTAGCAATAGGCGGCACATCTGCCAAGATCAGAGGTACCCGCTGGGTGCTAACGAAATCGGCTTCTGCGCGGATAAGGGCAGCAGAGCCGGCTTGGAATTCCCTCAGCGCCCTCAATGTAGCCGGTAAATCCGCCTGCAGGCCATCCGGTTGCACCACCCCTACATCCAAACGGCGCGGTCGATGCAAAAATTTCCCCTGCACATAGCGCTCCAGTAACCAGCGGGGTGCCGGCGTTACAAAAATCGGCAGGATATTCGGATCCTGTTGGAGCAAAGTATTAACCACCGCCGCCAACCGGGTGGTATGGCCAAAACCGTGGGCAGTTACCGCCAGATAGAGAGGAATTGGCTTCATCTTTTTTCGAGCTAGAGACCCGCATTGAATGTCAGTGTCGGGAGGAAAGCCTGCCTTCATGTAAGTTTACAACAAACAAAGTTTGGATGAGTTAAAATCAACCCACAAGCCAGACTCTATCTGTACCTTGCAAGC
>CALFBB010000030.1 GCA_937944885.1 uncultured cyanobacterium | reverse complement strand
CTAACAGGCCGAGGAGGATGTCAATCCAAGTCCGGACAAGATGTGACATTCTCTGCCGCTCAGCCCTGGCAGGCTGTAGACGGAAGCTTCCTAGAATCGCCTCTTGCAGTTGCTGCTTCAACGGACGGGTAACCCAAGCTTAAGAAAGAGGAGAGAGATCTGGAGAAGCCTACCATCTTGCAGTTGCTGCTTCAACGGACGGGTAACCCAAGCTCCTCCACAGCCGGAAAGCGGTTCTTCTATCGCCCTTAATCCACGTTCGGGAAGTGGACAAAAAGCAAGGCTGCACCGGTCAATCGGGCAATGAGTTAAGGAGTTGCCGTCAACCCATCCCGCCTTTGGCCTAGGCAGTAGGTTCAATGCTGGCGCAGCAGTTCCAACCCCTCAGACATGAGAGCAACTTGAGCATCGCTGGGCAGGATTCGCTACTCGTGGGTAATAATCCTTGAGAGATTCTAGCGCTTGGCGCATGAACTTCTTTTTGTTGCCGAAAAGCGTTGGGCACTCGAGCAGCAGACCTGTCCAAGACTGTGAGACTCATCTAACCCCTTCGCCCCCATTCCGCCAAGCTGCGCTGTGGCAGGAGTCCCTCGGAGGTTTTGATGGATAGCAAGTATCCCGCTGAGGGACTTTCATCTGCCACAATAAAGTAATCTTGCTTACCTTTCTCTGTTCTATCTTGTGTCAGCCGCTCCATGCCCACCTCCTCTACCTCTTTGATTGAGCAGATCCGCAACATTGATGAGCATCTCTCCCGCCGGCCACTGGATCTGGATCCGGCAGGCTACTTCATCATCTATCTGGATCGGGAGCAACAGCTGATTTGTGCCAAGTACTTCAGCACCGTAATCAACGAACAGGGGTTAGCCACTGACCCAGAAACAGGAGCTGTGATCCCGGCCCGCGGTTCTGTGAAGCGGTCTCCGGAGCGAGTTTTTGTTGGACGTACCGCCAAGGAATTGTGTGTCCAGATCTTTGAGCAGGCTGGGGAGCCGGTGGTCTCGCAACTGAGCCATGCTGCCTACTTGGGACGAGAATTTCAACGGGCGGAAGCAGCCCTCATTGAGGGTAGTGAATACATCCAAGATTAGAGTACCCGATCCATCCATTCGTCTCTAGCTCGGTTAGCAACCCGCTGGACTGTGGCAGAATCAAGCCAGCCTGCAGCAACGTTGGCTTCACCTATGGAAGACAATATCAAGGCGGGGATGGTTCTGAGGGGACGCTACCGCATCCTCACACCCTTGGGGGAAGGAGGGTTTGGTGTAACCTACAAAGCCGTGGATCAAGACACCTTCAATACCCCCTGTGTTGTCAAGCGGCTTCGCCCCCTCTCAAGGGATCCCTATACCCTAGCTACGGCGCGCAAGCTCTTTGAGCGAGAAGCCAAGGTTCTCAATCAGCTTAAAAACTTTGATCGTGTGCCCCGTCTGTTGGCTCATTTTGAGCAGGATCAGGATTTTTACTTGGTACAGGAGTTTGTGGCCGGGCATGATCTCACCCACGAAATACGCCCTGGCCATCCGTTGAGTGAGGCGGAAGTCTTGCAACTGCTGCAGGAGGTTTTGGAGATCTTACACTACGTCCATGCTCGTCAGGTTGTGCACCGCGATATTAAACCGGCCAACCTGATGCGGCGGGATGCTGACAGCAAGTTGGTCTTGATTGATTTTGGGGCGGTAAAGGAAGTGGGAGTGTTGGTGAGCCATGTCCCCGGTCAAACCCAGCTGGCAACCGTTATTGGCTCGGTAGGCTACATGGCGCCAGAGCAGCTAAATGGCAAGCCCCAACCCTGCAGTGATATCTATTCTCTGGGTGTGTTGGCCATTCAAGCTCTCACCGGTCGTGCCCCCAATAAGCTGCGGGATGACCCACGCACGGGCCGGCTACTCTGGCGGGATCTGGTGCTGGTGAGCAATGAGCTGGCAGACATTTTGGATCGCATGATCTGTCCCCATTGGCAGGAGCGCTTTCAGTCGGCGGCTGAGGTGCTGGAGGCATTACACCGGCTGTTACCCCAGCGAGGTGAATCCACCTTTGTGAATATGGAGGTGGATCAGATTCTGGTGACGCGGTTGCTGGCCCGCGGCCAGGAGAAAGCCCGTCAAGGGGATCCCATGGGGGCGATTGCCGACTATACCCTGGCTATTCAGTTGGATCCCAAAAACAGCCGTGCCTACAGCCAACGGGGGAGCGCTCGCTACAAAGTTGGAGACTTAGTGGGAGCCATCGAAGACTACACCCAGGTGATCCAACTGGCGCCGGATGCCCGTGCCTATTTTAATCGGGGGATTGCCCGCTACCGCTTGGAGGACTATGAAGGATCCGTTGTCGACTACAGCCAAGCCCTTAGTCTCAACCCCCAGTGGGCGGTGGCCTACTACAACCGCGGCAATGCCTACCGACAACTGAATCAGCCACAGGCGGCTATTGAGGATTATTCACGGGCGATTGAGTTGAATCCCGAAGATACCCGTGCCTATTTCAATCGGGGGGTGGTGCGGGGCCACTTGGGAGACTCAGAGGGAGCTGCTACAGATTTTTCAGAGGTGCTCAAACGGGATCCCCAGGATGCAGAAGCCTACTTCAACCGCGGCATAGCCCGGGTCAATCTGTTGGATCTGGCAGCGGCCATCGAAGACTATACCCAGATGTTGCAGTTGGATCCCCAGCAAAGCAAAGGTTACTTCCACCGTGGCTTGGCCCGTCAAGGCTTGGGGGACTTAGAGGGCGCCATTCAAGACTTCTCTCAGGCCATCGAACTGAGCAATCAAGATCCAGCCCGACAGGCAAATTTCTACTTACATCGAGCCATTGCCCACATGGGCAAACAGGCCCTGGAGCTGGTATTGGCAGACTGTGGACGGGCGATTGAGCTTGACCCGGAGCTGTCGCAGGCCTATCTGTACCGAGGTTTGGCCCACCAAGGCTTAGGGGATCCTGCTGCTGCATTAGAGGACTTCAACCGGACTCTGGAGCTAGATCCGCAGGAGGCAAAAGCCTTTCTGAACCGGGGCATTGCCCACCTGGATCTGGGCAACATCGCAGCAGCGCTAGCGGACTTTGGTCAAGCAATTGCCCTGGATCCGGAGGATGCCACTGCTTACAGCAGCCGAGGACGGGTACACCTGCTCTTGGGAAACTCGGCTGCTGCTGTGCAAGATTACACGGCTGCCCTGGAGCGGGATCCAGAGAATCCACAGCTTTACTTTAACCGGGGCAACGCCCATTTTGACCGAGAAGATTGGCCTGCTGCCGAGGAAGATTTTTCGCGGGTGCTCCATTTTACTGCTCAGGCGGATAGTCCACGAGCGCTGGAGCTGCAGATCAATGCTCACCTGCGGCGTGGCAGGGCGCGGCAACAACAGGAGGATTGGCAGGGGGCCCTCTGGGATTTGGATCGAGCCTTGGAAGGGGATCCCCACTTAGGATGGGCCTATTTACATCGAGCTCAGGTGCGTACGGCCCTGAGGGATATCCAGGGAGCTGTCCAAGACTACAACCGCGCTTTGCAACTAGGGATAGAACTCAAGCAGGCCCGAGTTTATCAGGATATGGCGCGGGTGCGGGCCGAGATAGGGGATCTAGAGGGGGCCTTGGCCGATTTGAACCAGGCCCTGCAATGGGAACCGCAGCTGTGGGCTCTTTACCTAGAACGGGCAGAGCTGCATCAACGTCTGGGCCAGTGGCAAGAAGCTGTTGCTGATTATACCACTGTTCTGCAGCAAGAACCGGAATGTGGGGCTGCCTGGTTAGGCCGGGGGATTGCCCATCTGCAGGTGGGTAACTCTGCCTCCGGGATCCAGGATTTGAGTCAAGTTCTTGAGCGGGATCCCAACCGGGTGGAAGCGCGGTGGCGACGGGGGCAGGCTTTACTCCAGTTGGGCCAACACCCAGCTGCTTTGGAGGATCTCAACCGAGCTCTGGAGCAGGATCCCCAACACCTAGAAGCAAGAATAGCCCGGGGCTCTTTGTGGTTACAGATGGGGCAGTATCCGCAGGCAGAATCCGATTTTGACCAAGTCATTGAGCAGCAGCCGGAACATGTGGAGGCCCACCTGCGGCGGGGGCAAGTCCGATACCAGCGCCAAAACCCAAGTGGTGCCATTGCCGATCTGGATCGGGTTCTGGAATGGGTTACCCCTGACTCGGACAAGGATGAGGTGGTGACCCCAGCCTTGTTGTATCGCGGCCTAGCCCGACAACAGCTGGGGGACTTATCTGGAGCACTGATGGACTTGACAGCGGTGATCCAAAGACAGCCGCAGGCTTCCCAGGGATTTGCCCTGCGGGCCACCCTACAACAGCTTTTGGGGGATGAAGCAGCGGCAATGCAGGATTTGAACCAGGCTCTGAGCCACGATCAAGCTTGGGGCATAGCCAGCGCTGCCCTTGCCTACCGTCAACGGGGGGATTTGCACCGTCAGGCCAGCAACTTCGATCAAGCCATTGCCGATTACACTCAGGCTCTGGCCCTGAATCCCCAAGATGCCCAGGCTCTGCTCAACCGTGCCCTGCTCTGGGATCAAAGGGGAGACAGTTACCAAGCGATTGCCGACTATACCCAGGCGTTGGAGCTGGAGCTCAAGCCAGAAGAGAAGCTCCGGGGGCTCAACAATCGAGGCTACGCCTATGCCCAGATGGGCCATTTTTCGGCGGCCATTGGCGACTATACCCAGGTGATTGCAGGGGATCCCAGTCACGTTAAAGCTTACTTCAACCGTGCTCTGGCCCGCTCGGCCACGGGTGATCTAGAGGGAGCCTGTCAGGATTTTCAAATGGGCCTGAAGTTGCAAGGGTATCAGGGACAACTGTTGTAGAGCCTAGGTGAGCTTTTCTCTACCGGTCTGCTCAACAGATCCACCAGCCAGGAGGGCAAGATGGGAACGCCTCTGCTAGTATCGATCCGGGTTTTACCCTGCGGTGCCCAATAGCCATAGCCAAGTTACCCCTAGCTGCAGTACCCCCCTGTAGAGCTGCTGCTTCAGCTAGCTGCAAGCTCAGTTGCTGTTAGCCAAATCCTCCTGATATCCCCTTCCTGCTCTGGTTCCTCAAAACGGCAAGGGATTCGGTGGAATCCTCTTTTGGTAGCGGTAGGGACCAGCCCGGGATCCCCAAGTTTGCCGGCCGGTACGGGCGTCAAAGCCCCGATCCCAAGTAATGAACTCAGTTGGGGTGAGGTCAAACTCAATGTGAATGTAGGTGCTATCCTCGGGGTTGAGGCGACATCCTCCCCCTGGCAGCATTTGGCCGTGGTAGCTACCGGGGCGTTTCTCCACCAGGATGCAGCAGCCCGGTAAAAGCTGCAAATCAGCCAAGGACAACTGCGCCAACCGCTGCAGATCCTGAGAAGCACCGGCCCAAGCAGCCTGATCCTGCAACTTGTAGTTCTCGATGCGCAAGGGATCCGCCAGCAGCTGTAGCACCCGGCTGCGGTAAAATCGGCCCGGTGTGTGCTGATTAAACTGTTCTGTAAAAAAACCAATCCCCTCGGAGAATAAAGCAGGGAGTCGCACGTACCAGAGGCTAACCGGCACAAACCAGACAGGTTCTGCCATGGCCTGGGTGCGGTTGCTGTAGTAGCCCTCCAGCCAAAAGGCTAAGGTGAACAGATCAGAAAGATCAGAATTGGCAATTGTGGCAGAATCAGTCGCCATTCGGGAAAAACTGCTTTTCCTCCTAGATTGTAGGGGAAGTAGCCTAGCTTGGGACATCCTGTTTCGTTTTTCTCCCTCTGTAGGGGCGGTTGCAACCGAATTAGGCTTTTTCGTTTACGATTGAAAGATATGACCCATCTTACTCCCAGTGCCAGCTACAGCATTGCTCTGCGCCTTCGCTTGCCCAATCAACCGGGATCCCTAGCTCGGGTTACCCAGGCCATCGCCGAGGTGGGCGGTAGCCTCAGTCAGATTGATCTCATCCAACAGTCTGCTGCAGAAACGGTACGGGAAATCTCCATCGACGCTGTCAGTCAAGAACATGCCCAACAAATTCGCGCTGCCGTTGGATCCCTGCCGGGGGTGAAGGTGGAAAGGGCAGTGGACCGCACCTTTGAGCTGCACCGAGGCGGCAAGCTGCGGGTGGTGGGCAAAAGCCCCCTGGAAAGCGCTGCCGACTTGGCCATGGCCTACACGCCAGGGGTAGGCCGGGTTTCTATGCAGATTGCTAGGGAGCCTGCCTCGGTATACGAGTATACCATTAAGGGCAATACCGTTGGCATTGTTACCGATGGCAGCGCCGTGTTGGGGTTAGGCAATATCGGCCCTGAGGCAGCCCTGCCGGTGATGGAGGGGAAAGCGGCTCTGTTTAAGCGCTTTGCCGATATTGATGCTTTTCCCCTTTGCTTGGCTACCCAAGATGTGGAGCAGATCGTCGAAACAGTGGTGCATTTGGCCCCGGGGTTTGGGGGATTTAACCTAGAAGACATCAGTGCCCCCCGTTGTTTTGCCATCGAGTCAAAATTGAAGTCACGCCTGGAGCTGCCCATTTTTCACGACGATCAGCACGGTACGGCCATTGTGGTGTTGGCGGCCTTGCTCAATGCTCTCAAGTTGACCCAAAAATCCTTGTCGCAGGTGCGCATTGTCCTGAACGGGGCGGGGGCAGCCGGCATTGCTGTGATTCAACTGTTGCGCCGAGCAGGGGCCACTCAGATCGTCGCCTGCGATCGCCAAGGGATCATCAGCCGTTCTCGTCCTGATTTAACACCAGAAAAAGCCAGTGTTGCTGTAGAACAGACCGGATCCCTGGCGGATGCTCTGGTGGGGGCCGATGTGTTTATCGGCGTGAGCGTGGCCAATGCCCTGACGGTGGAGATGGTCGAGAACATGGCACCCCAGCCCATCTTGTTTGCTCTGGCCAATCCCGTACCGGAGATCCAGCCGGAACTGGTTGGTGATCGGGTGGCAGTGATGGCAACCGGGCGCAGTGATTATCCCAACCAGATCAACAATGTGCTGGCTTTTCCAGGGGTCTTTCGCGGGGCACTCGATTGCCGAGCCAAGCAGATCAACACCGAGATGTGTGTGGCAGCTGCCCAGGCCATCGCTGCTCTGATCCCTGCTGAGGATCTGGATCGCAACTGGATTATCCCATCCGTATTCGATAGACGGGTGGTGTCTGAGGTGGCTGCCGCTGTCATTCAGGCAGCCCGACAAACGGGGGTGGCCGGCATTCTCTAGGGTTTTGCGGAGTTGGATTCCATTGGGTTTGTTTTTCAACTCACCAGATGGCAGGCAACAAAATGTCCATCCCCCACATCCCGCAACATAGGGGGCAGGCCATGGCGACAGACATCCGTTGCCAAAGGGCAGCGAGTATGAAAGTTGCACCCTTGCGGTGGGTTAACCGGACTGGGCACATCGCCCTTAAGGACAATCCGTTGTCGGCGCGCCTCCACCTCCGGATCGGGAATGGGAACGGCTGAGAGCAAAGCCTGGGTATAGGGATGCAGGGGGTTTTGGTAGATCTCATCTCGATCCGCCAGTTCCACCACCTTGCCCAAATACATCACTGCCACTCGATCGGAAATGTGGCGCACCACGCTCAGGTCATGGGCAATAAACAAGTAGGTGAGACCAAATTGCTCCTGTAGCGCCTCCAGTAAGTTCACCACCTGCGCCTGAATCGAAACATCCAACGCTGAGATCGGCTCATCACAGACAATAAAATCCGGGTTCAACGCCAAAGCACGGGCGATAACAATTCGTTGCCGTTGCCCCCCGGAAAATTCATGGGGATAGCGATTGATAAAACTAGGGCTGAGGCCAACCACATCCAGCAATTCTTTAACCCGCTCCTGCTGCGCCTTACCCTTGGCAACATTGAACACCGTCATCGGTTCTCCCACAATCGCCCCCACCGTCTGGCGTGGATTCAAAGAGGCATAGGGATCCTGAAACACCATCTGCATGCGGCGGCGCATCCGGCGCAGCTCTTCTCCCTGCAGTTGGGTGAGATCGGTTCCTTCAAAATATACATGACCGGCTGTAGGCCGATACAACTGTAGAATTGCTCGCCCGGTGGTACTCTTACCACAGCCCGATTCTCCCACCAGTCCCAGGGTTTCCCCGCGGCGCACCGCAAAGCTCACCCCATCCACTGCTTTGACGGATCCCACCTGTCGCTGAAACACCAGCCCGCGCAGGATCGGGAAGTGCATCTTCAGATTTTCAACGCGCAGTAGCGTCGCTTGACTGGAGTGAGGGGAGGTGGGGTTGTCGGTATTGAGAGAGGGGTTGCCGGGAAAAGAGGTAGAGTTAACCATTGGCTTTCCTCCCCAAAGATTCGCTCGGGTCGTTGGTCACGGCAGTGGACAAGAGGTGTTCTTTCCCTTGAGGCTTCACCCAGCAAGCCACTGCATGGTTGGGGCCAACCGATTCAAGCTGTGGGTCTTCACTCCAGCAACGGTCGATGACAAAACGACAGCGGGCCGCAAAGGGACACCCCTGCGGATAATTAACCAAATCCGGTGGCATTCCTTCGATGGGTTGCAGCTTCTCGTGACGGCGTTCATCCAGGCGCGGAATGCTCTGTAATAGGCCGATGGTGTAGGGGTGGCGGGGATTTTTGTAGAGCTGGTGTACAGAAGCCTGTTCCATAATCTGGCCCCCATACATGACCAAGATCCGATCAGCAATACCTGCCAAGAAGGCCAAATCATGGGTGATCCAAATGATCGCCATGCCAATCTCATCTTGCAGCGCTTTGATCAGCTCCACAATCTGAGCCTGGATCGTGACATCCAAAGCGGTGGTCGGTTCATCGGCAATCAACAACTTCGGGCGACAGGACAAACCCATAGCAATCATCACCCGCTGCCGCATCCCGCCAGAAAACTGGTGGGGATAATTGTCCACCCGTTCCGCCGCCGCCGGGATCCCGACCATTTGCAACAGTTCAATAGCCCGTTGCCGGGCTTGCTTGGCGCTCATGCCTAGGTGCAGTTGCAAGGATTCTGTAATTTGCCGACTCACCCGCAGGACAGGATTGAGGGAGGTCATCGGATCTTGAAAGATCATGGCGATCTGGTTGCCCCGGATGCGCCGCATCTCCGATTCTTTTAGTTTAAGCAGGTTTTTCCCATCAAACAGCACCTCACCGCCGGTGATTTTGCCCGGTGGTGTTGGGATTAAGCGCATCACCGAAAGCATACTGATGCTTTTGCCGGATCCAGACTCCCCCACAATCCCCAGCGTTTCTCCCTCATCCACATAAAAGCTGGGGCCGTTGACGGCGTGTACTACTCCATCTTGGGTATGGAAGCGTGTCTCCAGCCGCCGTACTTCTAACAATCGCGCCATGCCATCAGGATCCCTGCTGCAGAAAATTCTTTAAAGCCAATCGGACAAGTAAACTTCAGCCAAAACTGAATGACTTGGCATAAGTCTATAAGGGCCTTTATAGTTCACACCTAAACATTGCTGGATTGTAAGCTCACTCCCTTGACCGGAACGAGTTAGTCGGTAACAGTTTTCACTCTTGAACATAACTAGAAATCCAACCATATCATCGGGCAAGAGACCTCAGCTGTATAGACAGGCACAAATACTTTACTTTTAGGCGGATCTTGTTTGGGTAGGGAAGCGTAAAACCCTTTCAGTCCTGTGTTTCAGTCCTGTACTGATATGAAAATCCTAGGAAAAAAGAGAGTCGTTGCCGGGATCCTGCCTGAGACTTGTTATAGTGTGTAACAGATTACAGAAAAATCAGTCTCAGCTGCTACCGTATTTCGGTAGGAATTTGAAGGGGTTGTTGACTGTGGCGAGTGCTCAGCAAAATTGCTCTTGATTCGGCGATAGGGCGGAAACTTTATCCAGCCCTTTTGTCGTCTGGGTTTTAGATTCTGATGGGGTAATTTCACAGCCATAGTAGAAATCTTCTGCTGCAAATCCCCTGCTGATTGAGTTACCGCTTAGCGAGAGGTAAGCATAGATGTCTTTGAAACGTCTGAAGATGCAGCTGGTCAGGCTGGGGCTTTTGTTGATCCCACTGTTTATGGTGGGTGGTTTGCTTGTCCACCATTGGGTGCCAGCCCAAGCCCAAGCAGATGACACATTGCGGTTGCTCTACTGGCAAGCCCCAACCCTACTAAATCCTCATCTTTCCACCGGTACCAAAGACTTTGAGGCCAGTCGATTGGTCTATGAGCCCTTGGCCAGCTTCGATGCTGAGGGGGAAATGGTGCCTTTTCTGGCTGCCGAAATTCCTAGTATTGAAAATGGCGGTGTCGCAGAAGACTTAAGTGCTGTGACCTGGAAGCTGAAGAGTGGCGTTACCTGGGCCGATGGCGAACCCTTCACCGCCGAGGATGTGGTCTTCACCTACGAATACATTTCCAACCCGGAAGTCGGAGCCATTACCTCTGAATACTATGCCGATATTGCATCTGTAGAGGCCTTGGATCCCAGCACTGTGAAAGTCACCTTTAAGGAGCCGACGGTGGCTTGGTTCGTGCCCTTTGTCGGCACCAATGGCATGATTATTCCCAAGCATGTTTTTGAAACCTACAATGGCCCCAATTCCCGAGAAGCGCCTGCTAACCTAGCTCCCATCGGCACGGGCCCCTACATCACAGAAGATGTGAAACCGGGGGATGTGATTGTCTACGTGGCCAACGAGAATTTCCGTGAAGAAGGCAAACCCTTCTTTAAGCGGGTGGAACTGAAAGGCGGCGGCGATGCCACATCGGCGGCTCGGGCTGTGCTACAGACTGGGGATGCTGACTATGCCTGGAATACTCAAGTGGAAGCGGCTGTGTTGGCCCAGTTGGAGGCGGCTGGCATCGGTAGAGTGGTGGCCAAGCCTGGCCCCAACATGGAGCGAATTGTCATCAATTTCTCGGATCCCAATGTGGAAAAAGATGGGCAACGCTCCCATAAAGATGTACCCCATCCTTTCCTAACGGATCTAAATGTGCGCAAGGCCCTGAGCTTGGCTATGGATCGACAAACCATTGCCGATCAAATCTACGGTGTGGCTGGTACTCCCACCAATGACTATGTGCTCTCTCCGGAGAACATTCGCGCCAATGCCCCCTGGGAATTCAACCTAGAAGAGGCAGCCAAGCTGTTGGATGAAGCCGGTTGGGTAGATAGCAACAACAATGGCATCCGCGACAAAGATGGGGTGGAAATGCGCATGGTGTTTCAAACCTCCGTCAACCCGGTGCGGCAAAAAACTCAGGAGATCATCAAGCAAGACTTGGGCAAGATTGGCATTGACCTGGAGCTGAGGAGCATTGATGCCAGCATTTTCTTTGACAGTGAGCCCAATAACCCCGACAATCTGGGGCACTTCTACGCCGATTTGCAGATGTACACCACCGGCAATGACAACCCCGACCCAACAGGTTATATGCGCCGTTACCTCTGCGAAGAGATCGCCCAAAAGGAAAACAACTGGGCCAATGCCAACGATTCTCGCTACTGTAACCCCACCTATGATGCAATGTTCGCTGAATTGGTGAGGATGATGGATCCAGAGGAGCGGGATGAGCAGGTTAAGAAGATGAACAACTTCCTGACGGTGGAGGACGTGGCGGTGATTCCTTTGATTGACCGCACCAGCCCTGCTGCTGCTGCCAACAGCCTAGATGGGATTGACCTCACCCCTTGGGATCTAGAACCCTGGAACATCAAAGATTGGACTCGTAAGTCCTAGATGCAGAGCTACTTGGGGATCCCTTATGTTGTCAAAGGGATCCCCTTTTGTTGTTGGCAAGTAGACACCGATAACAATTCCAGATGTTTTTCCCAGGGGTTTGAGTTAATCAACCGGACTGTGACGGCGATGCTTTTGTCTGCTGATTTAACGCTTCTACGGATGCCATGACTCGCTACTTGATTAACCGCCTGTTGATCTCCATTCCCACGTTGTTGGCTATCAGTGTTGTGGTGTTCGCCATTCTTGCTTTGGCCCCTGGGGATCCGATGGCAGAATTTGCCACCAACCCGGCCATTACTGCGGAAGTGCGGGAGAACATTCGCCGTTCTTTGGGGTTGGATCAGCCGATTTATATCCGCTACGTGAAGTGGCTGTGGGCCTTTGTGCGCGGGGATATGGGCTTTTCTTTCAATAGTCGCAGCCCGGTGGTGAATTTGATTTTGCAACGGTTGCCCACTACCCTTTGGGTTGTTGGTACGGCTTACCTCTTGGCGGCTTTGCTGGCGGTGCCTTTGGGGGTAATCTCTGCTTTGAAGCGCTACACCTTTTTCGATCAGGTGGTTACAACGCTGGCTTTTGTGGGCTTTTCCTTGCCCACCTTTTTTACGGGCATTTTGTTCATCATTATTTTCAGTGTGCAACTGCGCTGGTTCCCTTTCATCTACAACAGCACGCTGCGGGTCACCAATTGGGCCACCTTCATGGCACAGGTACGCCAATCCATCATGCCGGTGATGGTTTTGGTGTTGTTTCAGGCGGCAGTGTTGATGCGCTTTGTGCGGGCCTCAATGCTCGAGCAAATGAACCGGGATTATGTGCGTACCGCTAGGGCTAAAGGCTTGCGGAATTTTGTGGTGGTGAACCGGCACATTTTGCGTAATGCTTTGATCCCGGTGGTCACGCTGGTGGCTTTGGATATTCCCACTGTGTTTACGGGGGCGTTGGTGACGGAACAGATTTTCCGGGTGCCGGGGATCGGCGCTTTGCTGGTGGACTCCATTTATCGGGGGGATACGCCGGTGGTTATGGCCATTACTTTTATCTATGCCATTTTGATTGTGATTTTTAATTTGGTGGCCGATATTCTCTACGGCATTCTGGATCCGCGGGTGCAGTATACGCGCTAGGGATCGATTGCGAATCCACTGTTAAATCTCATCCTGGACGCGAATTTGCCTATGTCTGCTTCGAGCTCTACTCTCTCCCAAACTACTGCGCCAGAACGTCCACCGCGTACCTTGTGGGGAGATGCTTGGCGACGGTTTCGCCGTGACAAGTTGGCCCTGTTTGGGGCTGCGACCCTGATTATCATTGTTTTGGCCTGTGTGGTAGGCCCGCTGGTATACACGGCCTCCCACAGACAGATTGATTTCTCCCGTGCCCAAATACCCCCCAGTTGGGCTCATCCGTTTGGCACTAATGATCTCGGGCAAGATGTCTTGGCACGGGTGCTGCGGGGGGGGCGAGTCTCGCTGTCGGTGGGCATTACCTCAATGCTGGTGGCGATCACGGTTGGCACGTTGATCGGAGCCATATCGGGGTTTTATGGGGGATGGCTGGATGTGGCCCTGATGCGCTTTACAGATTTGTTTTTGTCGCTGCCGCAGTTGCCGGTGTTGTTGATGGTGATCTTTCTGTTTCGAGAAACGTTGCGGCGGTTGGCGGGGCCGGAGACGGGGATTTTTCTGCTGATGGTGCTGGTGATTGGCAGCTTGAACTGGATGTCGGTGGCGCGACTGGTGCGGGCTAGCTTCTTGAGCGTACGGGAGATGGATTTTGTCTTGGCTGCTCAAGCCATTGGGGCTCCTGCCCATCGGCTGATTTGGATACATATTTTTCCGAATGTACTGAGCCCGGTGATTGTGGCGGCGACCTTGTCGGTGGGAACGGCAATCATCACCGAGTCCACCTTGAGTTTTTTGGGGCTTGGCTTCCCACCGGATACCCCCACTTGGGGAAGGTTACTGTTTGATGCCCGTGATTATCTGGAGCAGGCCCCTCACATGGCTTTTTTCCCCGGTTTGATGATCTTCTTGACGGTACTGAGCATCAATTTTGTCGGTGATGGGCTGCGGGATGCTCTGGATCCACAAATGCGGCTACGGTAGTCCTGATAGGCTAGAGAACCAAGGGGATCCACCTAATCTAAGTTGGATCCATGCTTGTTTTGAATCGATAGATCATTGGCTCTCGATCTACTGCGGAGGGGATCCCAACGATGTTTTACTTACCGGTCTCGCTGCTGTTGTTTGTGATGCTGGTGCTGCTGCTGCCTTTGGTTTGGCTGGGGTTGGCAGTAGACGTGGTGGCAGTGGCGGTGTCTAAGTTGGGGTTTTCGCGGGATGCGGCTTTACTTTTGTTACTGGCAGTGTTGGTGGGTAGCTCAATCAATATCCCCCTTTACCGGGTGAAGTGTGAGGTTGCCGTGGTGGAGGATCTGGCCAGTCTGTGGATGCGGCAATTCTGGGGGATCCCCCTGCTGAAGATGTCCCAGGAGACGGTGGTTGCTTTGAATGTCGGGGGAGGACTGATCCCGTTAATTTTGGCCCTGTACCAGTTGGGCCGGGCCGATGTGGGGATGATCCTGGCGGTAACGCTGTTGGTGACGGGGGTAAGTTACTATGCTTCCCAGGTGGTGTCCGGGATCGGCATTCAGATGAATCCGTTGATTGCGCCGGCAACAGCTGCCTTGGTTTCTTTTCTGATTGCCGGGGAGCAAGCACCGGCAGTTGCTTTTGCCGGTGGGGTCTTGGGCACGGTAATCGGAGCCGATCTGCTGCATTTACCGGAGGTGCTGCGGCGCAATTGTTCCGGTATTCTCAGCATCGGTGGGGCAGGGGTGTTTGATGGCATTGCCCTATGTGGTCTTTTTGCTCTGCTGCTGAGCTGAGGGTCTCACACCAGCGTGTAGGTGAGAGAAAGAGTAATCGATTCCGCTGGATCCAGCAGCCGCAGGTCACCATCCCCAGAACCAAAAGACTCAGAAGCACGGCTGGTTAGCTCTTCTAGCAGGGTTTGTGTCCATTCCAGCGGCCCCTTCAGCAACATCGGCGAGCGGGTTACCCCCAGTTTGCGGGCCATGCTTCTGAGAGCTTCCAAGCTGGCCTGCAGGGGGCGGGTGCTAGCCACAAAGAGCAACTCCGTCAACCCTTGCGGGTTACAGGTCAACAAATCCGAGCTACTTGAAGCGATACGCAACTCACTCTCCGTTTCAGACAAACGGGGCAAAATCAAGCTGTTTTGGGCTTCTAGACGCAGCGGTAGGGTGAAGTTATCTTGCGGCATCGGCGCCAGCAGGTGCAGCTGCCCAGTTGGGTCGATCATCAACACATAGCCGAATAAATCTCGCTCGCTGTTGTTGCGCAGGGTCAGGCGCAAGGGATCCCCCCGCATGAAGCGGGGCATACCCAGTTCAACTGGAGGGGAGGTTACTGCTTGGGTCAAGCGCGCTGCCAAAGAAGGGGCTTTATCTTTATCTTTGCAGGCCAGTTCCGCCACCACAGCCAGGGGAGAGGTGGCAGCATTCAAGGTAGTGCGCAACCGCTTGGCTGCCAACAGGTGGGCTAGGCGTGGAGCCAACCGCTGTACTGCCATAGCAGCAGCTTCCCCGACCGGCCCACAGGAATCCAAGACCAGTTCTCGTCCGGGCCAGAAGAGGCTGTAGCTGTTCACTTGCAAAGGCTTGGGCAGGGTATCGGCTTGAAAAGCTTTTGCCATTTCCGGGGTAATGCGGCCCAAGAGACAATCCACCTGTCGTTCGCGGGGGTTAGCCGTTTCCATCCAGCTATAGCCGGCGATGGCATTGGTGATATCTACCTTTTCGATGCGGCCCAGGTTGTCTTCCAGGCCAACCAACAGCTTGAGGGTGCTGGAGATGCTGCGTAGCTGTTCCCGCAAAGGAGTACCCACAGGCGGCAACTGCCCTTCGGAACCAGAAAGCTGCACCTGAGCCAACAAGCTGTTGCGAGAGCGTAGCACCAGTGGGGTGGGTGGAAGAGTGGTTTGCTGGGACGCATCCGCAGGAATAGGGGTAAAAAGGGTGCCCGGCTGCAACCCACATAAGGCTGCCGGCGGGATCCCACCCAACCACACGTGCGCTCGATTTCCCTTCACCTCTTGGATAACACCACTCACCCCTGGCTGGTCTAGAGGGAGAAAATAGGGAGGGATGCGGCGAGCGGTTTCTTTGGTCTCTAAAGTGGGGCGTTGGCAAGCAAACATCCCCAGCTCTCGGCGGCTGGAGACTTGGTTGAAGGCCACCGCCAGACGGGTAGCCGGTAGGGTTTCCCACAGATACTGGGTCAGTAGGTAGGTGAGTACACCCGCATAAAATCCCGGCCAACTGGCTTCAGCAGCCAAATCCTGAGGGGTTGTGGCCGCAATCAGTAAGCCCTTGGGGGAAGAGGGCCACCAGCGGGGCGGTTCTGCCTCAGCGTTGGCGCTGCTGAATTCCGCCCCTTTTGGGACAACCGCAGGGCGAGAGCGCAGCTGCAAATTACCTCGCACTGCCGGAGGAATGTAGGTAAAACCACAGTCCAGTAGAGTCGTCAGCTGGACCGTACCCAAGCTATCCAGAAGTTGAAAAAAGGTCTCCAACCCTAGGGTTGCCTCCTCCGCCAACAGCAGCACCGGCTGCCAGCGATTTTGGGATCCCCATCGCCACTGGCCATAGCCACTAAACTGCACCACCACCGTTTCGGCTGTGCGACCTTGCCCCCCTAGGTGATCGGCAAAGGCTGCCTGCAGACCCTCAACAGTAGCTGCCGCATCGGTAAGGGTGAGGATGTCGGCGGGAGCAAAACCAAAGCGATACAAAAGCAGCTCCCGTTGCAGCTCCACATCTGTCAGGCAACCCTGCAACAGGGATCCCTCTGCATAGCGGTTGATGCCGATCAACAGGGCCAACTTACGGGAACCAGCAGCCAAAGCCTGTCCGTAGCGCCCCGACTGCGCCACTAACCAGCCTGGAGACATACCCAGACCGACAGCAACCAGGATTAACTTTTGCAGAAAAGACCGCCTTTCCATGTTGACCTTCAGACTCAGCAACCCCTTGATTCTGCTGCACAAGGTGCTTAGCACCACGCGCAAGCCACCGCTGAGCTTTGGATATGTGCTGCCTAGTTTTAGGATATCCTTATCCTCAGGGCTTTTTCGAGGGATCCCGTGACAGTTTTTAGCGTTTTCTTTGTATTCATTACCAAAATGAGAAGGACCTCTCCCTGACCTTTAGATGAGGAGTTCTACCTTCCTCTACAAGAGAAAAACAAGTAGAAATACTCACTTAACAGTTAAGAAAATAGGGCAGCTTCGTACCGCGTTCCGGCCAGTGAAACCGAATAAAAGGCAGCAAAATGGAGCCAGCCAAGAGCAGGCAGAGCAGGCCATAGCACAGATAAAAGATGCCAGTTGGATCCCTTTGTCCAGTTCCTTCTCCCCCCAAAGCTCCCAGTGTTAAAGCCAGAATATTATTCAGGACATGGGCCAAAATGGGCAAAGTCAAGGAACGGGTCTGGAGATAAAACAAACCCATCACCAGGCCAAACAGGGTCAGGCCAATAGGGTTAGGGTGCAACAGACCAAATACCAGCGAAGAAGCCAGTAGCCCCTTGGGGATGCCCCACTTGAGGCTCCAGCGGTGCAGCAAAAGGCCGCGAAACAGCCATTCTTCCGTGACCGGCGCCACCACCACAATCGACAGCCAACGTAGCCCTTGATACACCAGCGGCCAATCTGTTTCACCAGCACTTTCCCCCAGCGAGTGCAGCATCGACTCGGTCAGCTCTGGTGCGAGCAGCGATACCAAGTAGAGCATCAACAGGGTTGTCCCCATAGAGAAGATCACCAAAGCCGGCACCACCCGCAGCAGGGATCCCCAGGAAATAGGAGAACAGCAAGGCCCCCACAGCCGCCCCATGCGTAAATGGGCCCGTCGCCCCCGTTGCCAGCTCCAACCACAAGTCGAGATGAAGGTAAGGCAATAAGCAATATAAGCCAGCAGGGGATCATCCGCCTCCACATTCCAGAGCTTAGCCAATAGCACCACCAGCAAACCCACCGTTAGGTTGATCAGCAAAAAAGCCACCAGTAGGTGGCGAGCCTTGAGAGCTTCAAAGCAAGTTGAATCCTGAGAGCGCGGGAGAATAGCCGATCCAGACACAGAGACAGATGTTACAGTCTTCCCATCTTAGGAGGGATGAGCAGCTCAGCCCATAGGTAGAAACGAGAAGTTGATGTGTATCAGCAGCCAAGTGGAGCGGACCAATCCCCATCCCGGCGGGGCGCTGACCTGAGTTGACAAGTTAAGATGTGTTACGGGATCCGTCGGGGCTTCTATGGGCGCAACACCGTCAACACCCTCAACATCACCCTCAACATCACCCTCAACATCAATAGTGGTGCAGCACAGCCTTGTCTCTGCAGCGGCAGGTTCTGGGGTTTCATCCACCCCTACTGCATCCGGCAGCCAACCTGTAGCCGCAAAGCCAGCCCTGCGTTACGACCCGCAGCAGTTGGCCGAGCAGTACCGTGGCCGCTGGGACTTGGTGCTGCGGCGTTGGTTTCAGTTGATTACCCCCTTTCTGGGCTTGCTGGCTTGGGTTTTCTGGGACCGCTGGCGGGGGGTAGAGCTGAAGAACCGCCCCAAACATGCTGCCCGACTGCGGGAGATTCTCACGGAACTCGGCCCAACGGCGATCAAAATCGGCCAAGCCCTCTCCACCCGCCCCGATTTGGTTTCGCCTTTGTTTTTGGAGGAACTGGCCAAACTCCAGGATGAGCTACCCCCTTTTGACAACAGGATTGCCTTTGAGCTGATCGAGTCTGAGATTGGCTTACCCCTGCACCAAATCTACCGCGAGATTGCCCCTGAACCGATTGCCGCTGCCAGCTTAGGACAGGTTTACCAAGCCTATTTGCACACGGGGGAGAAAGTGGCGGTGAAGGTGCAGCGCCCCGACTTGATCGGGCGTATTTCTCTCGATATGTACATCATTCGTGGGTTGGCTGTCTGGGCTAAGCAAACCTTCCGCCACATTCGCAGCGACTTGGTGGGCATTGTGGAGGAGTTTGCCGGACGCCTGTACGAAGAAATGGACTACACCCAGGAAGGGCGTAATGCCGAGCGCTTTCTGCAGTTGTACCGCCATCCCTCCATCTACGCCCCCAAAATCTACTGGGAATACACCCGCACCAAGGTGCTGACGATGGAGTGGATTGACGGCATCAAGCTCACCCAACTGGACAAAATTACGGCCGCCGGTCTGGATGGGCGACACCTAATCGAGATTGGGGTGAATTGCTCCCTCAAGCAGCTGTTGGAAAATGGCTTTTTCCACGCCGATCCTCACCCCGGCAACCTCTTGGCGATGGCCGATGGACGGTTGGCCTATATCGACTTCGGCATGATGAGCAGCATTCAGCCCCACCAGCGCTACGGCCTGATCAAGGCAATTGTGCACCTGGTCAACCGGGATTTTGTCGCGCTAGCTCAAGACTACGTGGATTTGGAATTTCTTAGCCCGGATACCGATCTGAGGCCAATTATCCCTGCTCTAGAGGCCGTTTTTGCTGAAGCAATGGGCAGCTCAGTAGCCCAGCTCAACTTTAAGAGCATAACGGATAAGCTCTCCGGGGTGATGTACGACTTCCCCTTCCGCGTGCCTGCCTATTATGCCCTGATCATTCGCTCTTTGCTGACTCTAGAGGGGATTGCCATTGGTTTGGATCCCAACTTCAAGGTGCTGAGCGTGGCCTACCCCTATGTGGCCCAGCGGCTCCTTACTGATCCTGCCCCAGAGTTGCGGGTTTCCCTACGGGAGCTACTGTTTAATCAAGGACAATTCCGCTGGAACCGCTTAGAAAACCTGCTGCGCAACGCTGTCAACAGTGAAGATTTTGATTTGCAGGGATCCCTGGAAAAAGCCCTTGACTTTATTTTTTCTGAACGGGGTGCTTTCTTGCGAGAGAAACTGGTGGATGTCATTTTTTCTAGCCCAAGCTCTCAGACGAGCTCCCCAGCTCAGCCTACCTCAGATACCTCAGATACAATCGAGCACCTGCGGCGGCTGTGGGAACTGTTGAGTAGCAACCCTGCTTTTCAACCGATGCAGCTTTTCCCGATTGTGGCCAAGGTGGCCACCAAGCCTGAGGCACAGCAACTGGGCCGTCAATTGGCCTCCCGCTGGTTGCAACGCTCGGCGGCCCGCCTAATTCGTGAATGGCTTCTACCGGATGAGAGTGATTCCATCTCCACCCTCAATGGGGGCAGCAAACGAGCCGCTACCCCCAGCCTGAGCACCTAACTTGAGCACCTAACTTTGGGCAACACAAGAGGCAGCAGCGACACAGGTCAACCCTGCCCATCTCACCCTCGTCCTGTACCCAGAGTTAAATCTCTATTAGAGAGATTTAGAGAGATTTCATTTGGTAAAAGCATCGCTCCTGGAGCCAACCGGCGTGAGGGCCAGTTTGATCCACTCGGAAAACTCATCGCGGCGGAAAACCTGAGGGCGAGAGCGCGGGCCAAAGCGCATCAGGCTTGGCATACCGTGCTCTTTGAGGCGCGACTGCAACCAGGTACCAATGCCCGTCTTACCATCATTAGGCATTTCGGTTTGAAAGTCGCTGTACATGAGAAGCAACTGATTGCGAGACTGGAGCACCGCATTCTCTTGGATCAGTTGCACCAAAGAGAGGTCAGGGTTGGGAGCGGCTGCTTTGCTGCTTTTGGCAGATTCACGACGCCGGTCACGTGGGCGTGAGCTACTGCTTTCACGACTCTTACGGTTTCTCGATTCAATGGGCATAGAATCTCCTAAACGACAGGGTGGCTCCCCAAATGGGGTGGAAGCTGGAACTCGCATATCAAGATCCAGGCCCGCTGGCACAGGGGGCCCGGAAGTACAGTTCTGTAGCAATCGCTGAAGAAGAGTGACACGCGCTCTTGGGTGAAGCGAAAGAAGAACTGCGTCAGGCCGCCACGAAAGGTCAGTATGCCTTCGGCAACAGCAATCGGCAGCGGGTCGAGTTCCTGAGATACCATCCAGAGCTTGTCTTTGCTTCGCCTGCAAGAGGCCAATCCGGTTACCACGAATCCGCAGGGTAAGCAAGCTTGGATGTTACCCCTATATTGACCTAAAAAAGGACAACTGGACAGTCCCTGAGTGAATAAATTAGGACTGAAGGTTTTGTCGCCCGTTGCGAATTACCCGTAGAGACTCCAGCAGGCGCATCTCCAGATCCTGTAAAACCTGATCCACATAGCGGTGGGCTTCCTGCTGTAGCCGTTCCGACTCCTGTAGCGATTGACGACGGAGTTCCTCACTCTGTTGGTAGGTTTGTCGCAATAACTGCTCTGCCTGAGCTTGTGCCTGCCGCAGGATGGTGGACTCATTGAGCAACTGCTCGGCTTTCCGTTGGGCCATGGCTACGATTTCTTGGGCGTAGCGATCCGCCTGAGCCAAAATGCGATCCCGCTGGCGCAGCAATTCCTCTGCTTCCTCCAGTGCCGTCGGCATATTCAGCCGAATAAAATCCAGGTATTCCAGAATGCGCTCTTCTTCAATCAGGGTGCGAGACCAGAACAACCGAGGGCTATTCAAAATTGCCGCCTCCAATTGATCTAAAGCTTCCTGCACACGCATCAGAGCCAGGGTTTGCTCTCCTGGCGGCGTACTCGCCGAATTAAAACCATCGGAAGGCAATTCTCGCATCAGAGGGGGTGGCTGCACGGAGCAAAAAGGCAAGGCAGTCAAGATAACGCCTACCATATCAGGTTCTCGCTGCCCTGCATCTGCACAGTTTGGACAGGAATGTCGCTGTCGCTTTGTTGCCAGTTGTACGCTCCATCACCATTTATCCAAACCAGGTGCCCAACAGCGGAATTGTTGGTATGGTGAAGACAACCTGTGTTCCACTGGCAGAGCCCAAAAGCAAAGCAGCCGGTCAACTGGTGTGGAGACCCGTTACTGATGTTGGATCCTGCTCAACCAAGTCCTGGCTCGAATACCGCAGAGGAGCTGCAATATGTGGTGTTGGGAGTGGCCACTTGCTTCCAACGGGATGAAGAGGGTCGCCTGAAGGAGCTTCAGGTGCTAGAGCCGATCCCTGCGGCTGCTCTCGATTGCTTGGCTCGGCAGCAGCGCAGCACCTCCTATCATCTGCTGTATGCCACTACCTATGGAGAGATTGTCAAAGATGGGATCCCTCTGTTGCCGGTGAATATCATTCCGGCAGGGGTCTTTTTCGGGGAAGACTTTGTGGAACGGGCGCAAGCTGCTGCTCGCACCTATCGCAGTAAGCCACAGTTTCGCTACATTCCCCTCCATCAAACCTGTACGCCGGCAGAGGGTGTATTCAAGCTGAACTACAAGGTTGAGCCCCGACGAATTATCAATGCGGTGGTGGAGGTGAAGGATGCCGACAACATTAAGCAGCATCCCCATACCCATCAACGTCTATAGCACTCCGCCCCTAACCCTGCCGGAAGAGCTTTTGCGCGGCTCTCTCCCCTGGGATTCTCAGAGGCTTCTGGAGTATGTGCGCAGCGGCCAGGTGTGGCTGGTGAAGGGGAAGGGACCCCATGGTTTGGTGCTGGAGAAGCCTCATCTTGTTGAGCTGGTGCAATTTGGTGGGGCTGTTGGTATGGCCATCGACCGGGATTGCCGGGCGGTTTTACCCATTGGTCAGGTTTATTTACAGGCTCCGGCTACCTTTTTGGAGCGCCAGTGGGGCTATCGTCGCCGTGCCTACAGTGCAGAGGTGCTGCAAAAAGTGACAGAGGCATACCCTAGCCAGCGACGGGCAGCCTTGCTCTGGCACCACCTTTGCCAAAGTTATGGCCCCGATTTACTCACGTCTGTACCCGATGAGTGGTTGGGGCGGATGGTAGGGGTGGCGGAGCACCGCATCCGCAGCTGTCGGCAGCAGGGGGGATCCGACCTGCTATTGGCTTTAGAGGGGCTCCCCGATCATGACCAAGGAACAGTGGAGCCGCTCCAGAACTGTGGTCGTGATATCACTCAAGGAGAGAGTACCGCTGCGGTTGCGCCTGCGGAACGACGGCAAAACTACCAGGTCAAATCCTTCCGCCTCTTTTAGGAGGGTTTTGGCGATGTCGTCGCCGGCAAGGACTTTCACCTGCCCTGAGCCAAAGTGGCTTGACTCGGCCAGCAGCTGCAGCTGAGAGGCCAGCCACTGCCGATCCGCCTCGGTGGTAGCTAGGGGGCAAACATGCACCAGGGTCATTTCCGCCTGATTGGCGGCGGCTAAGATCTGGGCCAAGCGTACAGAACGAGCCGATTGAGAGCGAAAGTTTTCCAGAGCCACCAGGATCCGCTGCATTTTATGAGGGGGCTGCTGCAAGCGGGCCACAGCTACCGGGCAATGGGCAGCCCAGAGCACACTGTTGATTACGTTGCCAAAGAGGCGGGCTCGTAATCCAGTGGTATCGCTCCATCCCATGACGATCAGGCTGGCGTTCTGTTCTCGGCTGGCATGACTGATCCCTTGGTCAATGTGGCTGTCGATGCGGGTGATGGGGGTGGCTTCTACGCCAAATTGCTGACAGAAGGCTACAGCCCGCTTGAGCAGGTACTCCCCATGGTCTAGGTCAGCTTGTAGAGAAGGAGAGTCCATGTGCAAATGACCGGTAGCTACCCACAGGGGAACGATGCGGCCTTGCTCGTGTTTGGCCAGTAGGGCGGCCATTTCCAGCAGATTTTCTTCGGTCTCCGGGTTGGCCACTGGTACCACCACCACGTAAGGAGCAGCCTGGGGAACTGTCGGCGGGATAGCCCTAGCAGCAGGAGAGAGCCCCTGGTTTTTTTCCTCCTGCATGGCCATTTGTGCCCCGGCTCGACTGGTCAAAATTGGGCCCAGGGTGGCGGTGACCAACATCAACACAATCACACTGTTCAAGACGGCCGTATTCAATAACCCCGCCTGAAACCCCACCACTGCTGCGGCTAAGGTTGCGGCCACCTGTGGCAAAGAGAGCGACCACATCATGAGTTTCTGAGCGGGCGTATAGCGATACAACCACTGACAGATCTGGGCAGCAGCGTACTTGCTGAAGCTCAACCCCACCAAGATGGCCAACATTAACCATACGGAGCTAAGGGTCTGCACAAAAGCCGGTAAATCAATCAGCAGCCCTATATCCACAAAGAAAACAGGGATAAACAGAACACTGCCCACGAAAACAATTTTTTCTTTCACCGGCCCCTCCCGCAGCACATCGTTGACGGCCAAACCCGCCAAAAAGGCGCCGATGATCTTCTCCACCCCAATCCACTGCGCCCCTAGAGCGGCCACAAACAAAGACAGGAGCACAAACAAAAACTGGTTGCCCTCTTCGCTGCCGGTGTAGCGGAAAAACCGCTGCCCCAACCAATCCAAACCCAATAGAACTGCTGCCGCATAGATCAACAGGGATCCCAGCAGACCCAGCAAGCTCCACAGGGAAAATTCCCCCCCATGGATGCCCACACAAACTGCCAACACCAGCAGCGAGGCGATATCTGTGAAGATGGTGCCGCCAATGGTTACCAACACCGCCTCATTTTTGACCAGACCGTAACGGCTGACGATCGGGTAGCCCAAGGGGGTGTGGGAAGCAAACAGGGATCCCAGTAAAATGGCCGCGTTCCAACCAAAGCCAAAGGCTCGCCCAATCAAGGTACCCACCACCAAGGGAATGGCAAAGGTGAAAAAACCAAAGGTGGCGGAGCGACTGCGGGTCTGGCGAAACTGATCCAGATCGATCTCCAGCCCGGCTACAAATAGCAGATAGATCACACCGATATCGGAAAGCAATTTGACCGCCGGCAATTCTGCCGTCAGCAAATTCAACCCCTGTGGCCCCAAAGCAATCCCTGCCGCCAGAAGACCCACCAACCCCGGTAGGCGCAACCACTCAAACAGCAGCGGCACCACCAGGATCACCCCTAGCAACAGGGCAAAGGAGAGAATCGGCTCTTCCTGCAAAATCAGCAGCAGTGTTTCCATTGAGTTAGCTCATGAGGTAAGCGGGATCCCCCCTGATTATGGAAGGAATTTGCCCAAAGTGCGGTCAACCCCAACACGGAAAGCGGGAAACAGCAGGGATCCCTAGACCCTTACATCTTGATGCCTCTAGAACAGATTTGATTAAGCAAACTTCACAGCCAAGAAGCCCGGGATCAAAAATGCTGGAAAGCGCACTGCCGGCTGAGGATCTCCCCCCCTTGCAAGTGAACAGTTCCCTTGGGATCCCAGCCGGTGATCTCCCCGATACAGGCTGAGCCGGGTAGCTGCTGCAGAAGATATTGGGCCACCGCCGGCTCTAGACTCAGCAACAACTCAAAGTCCTCTCCCCCGTACAAAGCCCACTCGAGCGCTTGTTTCGGGAAGGCCTGCTGCAAGGCTGCTGAAAGAGGGATCCGCTCTAGATCAATTGTCGCCTCCACCCCGCTGGCCTGGCATACCTGGATCAGCGCATCCGCTAGGCCATCACTGGTGTCCATCCCGCCTATGCGCAGTGGATCCGGGATCCCGTTCAAGATCGGCACAATATCCAGGCGGGGACGGGGGTATTGGTGGGCTCGGATCAGCCACTCCTGCTCGGCTGCCGCCACACCGGCTCCCTGCTCTGGGTGCAGCAACAATTCTAACCCGGCCCGAGCATCCCCATGCGGCCCTGTCACCACCAGCCAATCCCCCGGCTGAGCCAATTTCCGTTGAACAGCCCGCCCCGGTTGCACCGCTCCCAAAGCTGTAATGGCCACAAATCGATGCGGGGAGCGACACAAATCCCCTCCCACCAGGGCGGCTCCCCACTCTTCGCTACAGGCTTGCATGCCGCGGTACAGCTCCTCCACCCAGACAATGGGCGTGGAAGCAGGCAAACCCAAACCCATCACCAAAACCTGGGGCCGGGATCCCATCGCTGCTAAGTCGGATAAGTTCGCTGCCACCGATCGCCACCCCACCGCATGCGCCGGGGTTGTTAAATCGCTAAAGTGTACCCCTTCCACCAGCACATCGGTGGTGACCACCAACTGCCCTTGGGGAGGCTCTAACACCGCCGCATCATCCCCCACCACCTGAGTCGGACAGTAGCGCTGCACAATCTGCAAGAGCCCTACCTCGCCAATCTCAGTAATCAACCGCGGCGAGGGAGCCTCAGGGGTTAGGTCCAAGGAGTCGTGGGGGCGAAGGGGGAACAAAGAAAGCTGCCTTTTGCAGATGAAGACAACAGAACTTTTGACATACTCCCCTTCCTAAAGGGAGAGGATTCTTGTTACTGATTCAACAACATTGCTTACTATTTTAGGCTGCCCATTCATAGCAGAGGCAATTATCTCCTCAGTCGTTCGGGATTTCTCCCCACTTCCCCAATGCCTTTGGGTACTGTTTTGCCAATCTATACCTAGAATAGCCATGCCCTTTTTGAGGATGTTTAATGCGGCGTTGGTATCGCAGCACATTTCAACCCCCCAATCGATAGGACAGGCATGAGTTCTGGTTGATAGACTTTTCTTGACCCGATGACCACAATTAGAGCAGCCTTGGGATGTGTAGTTAGTCGGAACCGCTACTACTGCTTTACCCCAAATCCTGCCATAGTAGTCTAGCGATTGGGTGAATTGATACCAACTGGCATCAGAAATAGACTTGGCTAAGGGATGATTCTTAACCATGTTCGATACCTTCAAGTCTTCATACACCATGACATCGTTAGATGCCACTACGTTTCGGGCTAACTTAATTTCCCAATCTTTCCGTTGGCGTTGAAACTTAAGGTGCACTCTCCCCAGTCGCTTCTTTTGCTTATGGTAGTTGTTGGATTGAGGTTTTGCCCCTTTCACAAACTTTCTGCTTAATCGCCGCCGTTGTTGCTTTAAACGCTTTTCTGCCTTGCGCAAAAACTTGGGGCATTCAACCGCTTTATTGTTTTGGTCTTTGTAGAAAGACTTCAGCCCTAAATCAATCCCAATAACATTGCCACTGTATTCCCCTTGTTCCTTGCGGTCAGCATCAAAACAGAACTGGCCATAATAGCCGTCTGCTCTGCGCGTGAGACTTTGCTGTGGGGGCAATCCTCTCCGATGCCGGATTCTACCCCCCTTCCCTGCCTACGGACACTTTTGTCAACCCACCCTAGCTGGATTCTGTTAATCTAAGAATGATTATCATTACAGCTAGATAGCCTTCTGCTGACTATGGCATCCACCGATCCAGCGAGCCAGCGAGTGGACATTGCTGTTATTGGGGCAGGGCCGCAAGCGCTCACCTTGGTGACACACCTGTTGCAGAAGCGCAAGGGTTGGCATCAGCGCATCCGGCTGTTGGATCCCTCAGGGAGCTGGATGACCCACTGGCAGCGGCAGTTTCGCGCGCAGGAGATTCCCTATTTGCGTTCACCGGCGGTGCATCATCCGGATCCTGATCCCTACGGGTTACGGCGATTGGCTGAGTCTTGGTCTCAGCCTTTTGTGCCTCCCTATGATCGGCCCACCACTGCTTTGTTTGAAGAGTTTTGTCGAGATTTGGTCCGCCGTTGGCGGCTAGACTCTCTGGTTATCCCTGCTCAGGTACAGCAGGTGCGGTCTTTACAGCCTGGGTTTGCCTTGGACCTCTCCAATGGAGAAACCCTGGCAGCTCGCCGCGTTGTTCTGGCCCGAGGTACTGGGATCCCGGCTCTACCGCCCTGGAGCTTGGGGCTAGACCATCCGCCGGGGCGCCTGTGCCACTCCTGTGAGGTGGATCTTCCTTCTCTGCAGCTGGCTGGAGAAACCATCGTCATTGTTGGTGGAGGGTTGACCAGTGGTCACTTGGCCTTGGGAGCCGTGAAGCGAGGAGCACGGGTGATTCTCATGACCCGGCGGCCTGCTCGAGAGCAGCTCTTTGATACCGATCCCGGTTGGTTAGGCCCCAAGTATTTGAAAGGGTTTGAGCAGGAAAGCTGCTGGGAACGTCGCTGGCAGTTCATCCAGGCAGCCCGAGATGGGGGATCCTTCACGCCGGAGGTGTTAACCCAGCTGCGCTCCCTGGTACGTCAGGGATCCCTTGTTTTGCAGGAGTCCTGTCAGATCCAAAGGGCTGCTTGGCAAAACCACCGGTGGCAAATCCGCTGTAGCGACGGTAGCTCCTTAACGGCGGACCGCCTTTGGTTGGCGACCGGCTATCGGGTAGACGTGACTGATGAAAAGATCTTGCAGCCGGTGATGGAGCGGCACCCGCTCAAGGCTGTGGGAGGGCTACCCATCCTGGATAGCCATTTGCGCTGGCCGGGGTGTGAGCTGTTTGTTATGGGAGGCTTGGCAGCTTTGCAGGTAGGACCCGTGGCACGCAATCTGTCCGGCGCACGCATGGCTGCACAGCGGATTGTGCCTGCCTTAATTAAACCCAGCTTGGCAAGGACAGTCGAAGAGCTCAAGACATGGAGAAAAACAGTCAGTCAAGGCAATAATTCGGAATAGAGCACAGATGTAGATACACATAGATACACAGTCAAGCTGATTAGATTTTAGATTAAAATATCTGTACAGAACATGCTTAGTCAGTTTCTGTTAAAAGTTAAAAGTTTATCCAGCCTAAGTTGTCAACTCCAATTTAAGTTTTTGGATAATGCCAAGAGGAGATGCCCATGAAAGTTGCCTATGTGTTTATTACCCCTCGCTGTGGGACCTATAAGTTGGGGCAGATGATACTACCTCAACTGGAAGTGGGTGTGCATGGGGTGGATGTGGTAGGTATGTTCTTTTTTGATGACAACTGCTTTGTTCTCAGCAAAGGGCACCCCATCGGCGAGAGATTGGCTAAAGTTGCCCGGGAGAAAAATATTTTGCTTATGATGTGTGACCTGTGTGCTCTGGAGCGCAAGCTGGCGGTAGGTGAGCCTCGCTGGTGTACAGCGGATGGCTCAGGGCGCAAGGAACCGGGCGTATGTCAGGTTCAGAATGTGGTTGATGGTGTTACTGTCGGGTGTTTTCCCGATCTCTACCAGGCTTTGGCTAACAACATGCCGGACCAGGTGATTAGTCTTTAGGAGGATATTCCTGGGCTAAGATGAGCCGTCCAACAGCCCTAAAGCAAGTATCTTAAGGCAGAACCTACGAGTCCAACCCAAAAGGAGTTGTATCGTCAATCAAAGCAAAAACAAGACAATAATCTTTGAAAATCTTGGTCACTATTGTTGTGGGTTAGGATCCCTCTCTTAGCTTAGGATCTCTGGTTTAGACCAAGCCAATATGCTTTTTTCGGTCAAGTTGACAAGTTATCGGGGAGCAAATCCGCGGCCGGAAGTTCCGTAATGAACTTGCTGAAATTGCACACGACCGGAGCCCGGATCATAGAGGGTATAGGTTGCCTGCTGCGGTACCTTGCCCACGCTGCCTACCCCAATAACCTGTTTCGGGGTTACAGTTTTTGCTTGCTCCGGCTGGGATCCCTGGAGAGTCATCAAGGACTCGTGCACAGAGCCCCCTTGGAGCTGTAGATGAAAGGCTTGACCGGAACGACCGCAGAACAGAGTGTTTACCTCTGCTCTCGCCACCCGATCCCACAGTTGCCAAGGGGGAGTGCTAGGAGTCAGGGCCTCACTCACGCTGAGGGTACTGCCGTGAATGAGAAGACAATCCAATTCTTGGATGCCGAAATCCCAAGAGCGGATCCAGTGGAGGGTGGATTTGGAAATGGCTTTCCAGAGCTTTTCAATGGCAGCAGATCCCTGTTGCTGACGCAATTCTACCGGATCCCCTGTGCGGCCTAGGCCATGTAAGATTAGGGCTTGTTCTTCCCACCAACCCAAACACAGTTGAGGCTTAAGTTCGCCGGACTTAGGGTTCTGCAAGCGTTCAATCAGCCGTTCCGATTCGGAGGTAGGCCCGATCACATCTCCCAGAATAAAAAGCTGCTCAACCGGATTTTTCTGTCGGTTAATATCCTGCAGTACCGCTTCATAGTAGGTTTCACGGCTACGGCTGAGGCGGTTGCAACTATCCTCGGCATAGATGGGGATCCGAGGCAAGATCCCACCTTCTTGTCAGGCGGTACGGATTGCTCTGCCAGAGGATGGCTAGACCCCTGGTGCAAACACCCCTATGGGTCAGCGCCAAGCGGTATCAGCTGAGGCGGAGCCAGCCTCAGTCCAGAGATCGGGCTGGAGA
This sequence comes from uncultured cyanobacterium, assembly GCA_937944885.1. Taxonomy (GTDB): domain Bacteria; phylum Cyanobacteriota; class Cyanobacteriia; order Thermostichales; family Thermostichaceae; genus Thermostichus. The sequence continues at coordinate 43,798 of CALFBB010000030.1, read as the reverse complement.
TTGAACCGTTGCCCCCAGCAAATAGCAACCGTAGCAGGCCAGCAACCAATTGAGTAGGCGGGCCGCCGTGCGAGCCGTTTGTCGGGTTGAGGGGCCCACCGCTACCCCCCCCAGCGAAAGGCCAATCACAGAGCGGGCAGCAAAGATGGCCTCACAAGTTCGCAACAGTTGAAACCAGCTCAAACCCCCCGGCTCCGGATGATGCACCGCCTCCATCAATGAGGGATCCAACACATTACAGTCGAGCACCAAAAAAACCGGCTGATCCGGCAATGCCTCCACCACCTGCTGCGGATCCCAGTCATCTTGCGCCCAGAATATCAAGCTGTGATGGGTTTTCAGCCACTCGTAAGCACGGGCACTGCCACTGCGCAACCCCACATGGACCACTGGCAACCTGTGCTGATAAAGCAACTCCACCCAGGAGGCACTGCTATAGCTCATATCTTGATCCAGCTGGGTCATTTCCGGAGAGGGCATTAGATTGGCATGAGCACTGCAATGCACCACACTTAGGTTGAGGTAGTGCTTCCAGAGGGCCCGAATCGCTCCCCAACTGGCGGAAATGGTTGAAGGCAAAAGCACCGGCCACTGGTGTCGTCGCCAAGCCTGGGTTACCGCTGCCTCACACATGGCATAGGGAGGCTCATCCACAAACCCCGACAATTGAGCCACCGCCAAACTATCCACATCGATCCCTAACCTAGGCTCAAAGGCACACAGCTCAGAACCGGCATTGAGAATAGCCATCGGCGCCTGCGTGTCATGGCCAAAAGCCGTTGGGATCAGCACAATTTTGGCATTGGATTGGGAACTGGGATGAAGTGACCAGCGGGCCATGGGTGTTGATCCTTGGAATTCCAGAGCGGCACTTGTTTCGCTCAACTGTTCCCATACTGACTCACCAAGCCTGCCGGGATCCCCCTCACAGCAGCATGAATCTGCTACGAAAGATTACAGTTCTCAGGCAGACCTGGGGTCAAAAATCAGGTCGGTGGTAGATTCAAAGTGCTTCGGGCCACCACCCAAACCTGGCTCGGGCAACGCAAACAACAACAAAAAGGTAGGCTATGGCTGTGATGGAAGGCGATCCCCGTCAGGGAGCAAAGTTGCCCCTATTCGGAGGCTCTACCGGAGGGCTGTTGAGCGCAGCCGAAACCGAAGAAAAATACGTGATTACCTGGACAGGCAAGGCTGGGCAAGTCTTTGAAATGCCTACAGGCGGTGCCGCTGAAATGGTGGAGGGCAAAAACTTCCTCACCTTTGCTCGCAAAGAACAGTGCCTAGCTCTAGGGGCTCAATTGATTTCCGATTTCAAAATCAAGGACTACCAGATTTTCCGCATTCCAGCAGGTGGGGAGCCGGTATTGGTGCACCCTAAAGATGGCGTTTTCCCAGAAAAAGTCAATGAAGGTCGAGACACCGTCGGCAAGGTGGATCACAACATTGGCAAAAACAAAGAGCCAGTCAGCTACAAGTTCACTGACGGCAAACCCTGGGATTAACCCCCACCTCTAGCTCTGGTTTCCTTTGCTGCTGTCCTTCCCCCGGCTAAGCTGGGGGATTTTTGCTGACCGCATGGCCCCCCAGAGTGCTAAAAAAAAGCTCCAGCCCACCCAGAGCCGGAGCCAAGCTCAGAGGTGTCAGGGATCCCAAGATCTCCTGAGACTCCAGACTAGACAGCGGCGAAGAACTCCTTAGATTTGACTGGGTCAGGCTTCATGGTCTTCTGACCGGGTTGCCAGTTGGCAGGGCAAACTTCATCCGGGTGGGTTTGCACGTACTGAATAGCTTGCAAAGTGCGCAAAGTTTCATCCACACTGCGACCAAAGGCAAGATTGTTGATGGTAGCGTGCTGAATAATCCCCTCTTTGTCAATGATGAACAGCCCCCGCAAAGCTACGCCAGCCTCCGGATCCAAAACATTGTAGGCAGCACTGATCTCTTTTTTCAGGTCAGACACCAGCGGGTACTTGAGCTCACCCACACCCCCAGCTTTGCGGTCAGTTTGAGTCCAGGCCAAGTGAGAGTACTCACTGTCCACAGAAACACCCAGGATCTCGGTGTCTAGCTTGGCAAAGTCCTCGTAGCGGTCGCTAAAAGCGGTAATCTCAGTCGGGCAGACAAAGGTGAAGTCCAAAGGATAGAAGAACAACACCACATACTTTTTGCCCTTGTAGTCAGAGAGCTTGACCGTCTTGAATTCCATGTCATAGACGGCAGTAGCAGAGAAATCCGGGGCAGGCTGGCCGACGCGCAGACATCCTTCCTGAGACATAAGTCAAAGCTCCTTGTAGTAGAGTGACGTAGGAATCTAAACCAAACTTAATATACCATACTCATAATGAGTTTGTCTTACCGGCAAGAGAGGATCCCTCACAATCCAAACCCATCACCCTCCGCACAAGAGGGGAGTCAGGCGCTAGAACATCAGCCTGAGGATGGAGGCAGGATCTGTCCTTGAAGGTGAAGTTACCTCTAGCCCTGAGCAAAACAGGCCAAGCTGCACCAATCTAGCTTTTCCCACTTTTCAACCAGAGATGCTGTCGCCATGAGGGTAGCTCTAGAGTTTCTCTATCACTTCTGTTGCGATCGCTGTCAGCGTTGGTGGAGCCAAGCAGACGTAGATCCACAGCCAGGAGATCACCTCTACTGCCCTTACTGTGGCTTTTGCAATTGCATTGAACGCATCGACACCTTTCGCAACGCACCGCGGGGGAGTTGCCTGACCCGTCTTCCCGATGAAGTCTCGGCAGAATCCGGTGAATAGAGCCACTAGAGCCGGGGATCAAGCTCAGGACGGACGATCCCCGGTTTCAACCCTCTAGCCGCTCACCGCGTCTGGCAAGATCCCCAGTTCAGGTGGCAGCCACCGGTAGGAACTCTGTTCAGCCTCAGGCTCGGCAGAATCCAACAGGCAGTGGCAGGGCCGCCGTTCCTCCAAAAGGGTGGTACAACACGAGCAGCTATAGATCTCCAGATAGTCGTCGGGCTCCGCCTCAAAAGTGGCATGCTGACCGGGGAAGAGGGTACGCTCCCAGTGGCCAGGGATCGTTCGAATTACCTGAACTTGGCCGGAACCATTGATGAAGGCGTATCTTTTCATTGCGCTTTTTTTAATGGGGTTAAGAAAAACCTATTGCCTTTAAGCAGGGTATCACCCCCGATCCCCGAGCGACAATAGCAGCAGGCCAAGACGGGGATCGCTTTTGCTGCTTGACTTTGAGCTGTTCCTTCCCTCAAATTATTTCTGTCTAGAAAATCGACTCCCGAGAGGAAGCCTCCCCTGGTAGACTAAGAAGAACAATTTGAAGTCATCCTTAATTTAGTCTTAATCATTCCAACATCACCAAGGGAGCGCGCCGTGGACAACAAGTTGGGTCTGGAAATTATTGAGGTTGTGGAGCAGGCAGCTATTGCCGCTGCCCGCTGGATGGGAAAGGGAGACAACAAAACTGCTGACCAGGTCGCTGTGGAAGCGATGCGGGAAAAGATGAATCAGATCCTGATGCGCGGGCGGATTGTCATTGGCGAGGGCACCCGCGACGAAGCACCCATGCTCTACATTGGTGAAGAAGTAGGTATTTGTACCCGCCCAGATGCTGACCAGTTCTGCCGTGTTGAGGAGCTAGTGGAAATCGACATTGCAGTGGATCCCTGCGAAGGGACCAATCTGGTGGCTAAGGGACAAAACGGCTCTATGGCGGTGCTGGCCATTTCCGAAAAGGGGGGTCTCCTCCATGCTCCAGACATCTACATGCAAAAGTTGGCAGCTCCTCCCCAGGCCAAGGGTAAAGTCCACATCGACTACCCGCCGGAGAAGAACTTACAAATCATCGCTGAAAGCTTGGATCGGGAGGTTTCTGAGCTGACGGTGATCGTCATGGATCGCAAGCGCCACACCGATCTCATTCAAGCCATTCGGGCTGCAGGTGCGCGGGTGAAGCTGATCTCAGATGGGGATATTTCGGCGGCCCTCTCAGCCGGCTTCAACGGCACCGGTATCCATGCCCTGATGGGCATTGGGGCAGCTCCGGAAGGGGTGATTTCGGCAGCAGCTTTGCGTTGTTTGGGAGCTCACTTCCAGGGGCGGCTGATTTATGATCCGGAAGTGGTGCAAGCCGGTACCTATCTGCCCCCGGTGGAGGAAACCCGGCGAGAGCTAAAAGAGAAGGGCATCGAGGATCCCGACAAAGTTTGGGAATGCGAAGAGCTGGCCAGCGGTAAAGAAGTGCTGTTTGCTGCCACCGGGATCACCGATGGGGATTTAATGAGGGGGGTGCGTTTCTTCGGCGGCGGTGCCCGCACAGAGTCCTTGATTATCTCCAGCCAATCCCGCACTGTGCGCTTCGTGGATACCATCCACATGAAAGATGGCCAGCCACGCGGCTTGCAACTGCGTTAGGTCTGCAAATGTAGCTATCAACTGCGTAGGCGGCCTTCCCCAGAGGAAAGCCGCCTCCTTTCTCTGTATCGAGTTGAGTAGATTACGAAATCTATCGAGTTGGGTCGGGAAAAAACGTAATAACTCTTCAGCAAAATCCTGCAAAACCGGCTCGATACTGGTCTTAGGGTTTAGGTAGGCTGAGAAAAGTTACCTAACCTTGCTTGACTTGGGCAAAGGGGTTTCCTCCCCAGCGGTCCCAGCCTTGCTCTCAGAGCTCTCAGATCTGAAAGAACATTTGCTTTTGTTCAGGGTTATTGTTTTTAGTAACTTACTTTTTGCAGTAGAGACGACGGAGAGGCATGTTTATCGCGGTTGTCGGTCTTAGCCATCGCACAGCTCCTGTAGAGATTCGTGAGCGGCTCAGCATCCCTGAGCCGGAGGTGGGAGAGACGATCCAGAAGCTTTGCGCCTATCCTCAGATTGAGGAAGCTGCAATCCTCAGTACCTGTAATCGCCTGGAGGTTTACATCGTTACTCGAGAAATCGAGAGTGGTGTAGGGCAAACGATGCAGTTTTTGGCCGAATCCAAGGGGATCCCGTTGCCCCAACTGCGCCCTCATCTGTTCACCCTCATCTACCAGGATGCGGCTATGCACCTGATGCGAGTGGCTGCTGGGCTAGATAGCTTGGTATTGGGAGAAGGGCAGATCCTCTCACAGGTGAAGAAAGCCCAGCAACTGGGGCAAGCCTGCAAAGGCATGGACCGCATCCTCAATCGTTTGTTCAAGGCTGCTATCACTGCCGGTAAGCGCATCCGCACCGAAACGGAGATCGGTACCGGCGCCATGTCCATTAGCTCTGCTGCTGTAGAGTTGGCCCTCCAAGAACAGGGATCCCTCTCTCAGGGCAAGATCACCGTCATTGGAGCGGGCAAAATGTCCCGCCTGCTGGTGCAGCATCTGTTGTCCAAGGGAGCTGTGGACATCACGGTGGTCAACCGCTCCCTGGAACGGGCCGAAGAGCTGGTCAAGCAATTTGAGCAACCGATTCAGGTGTTGCCTTGGGAGGCTCTACTGAGCAGTGTGGCGGAATCTAACCTGGTGTTCACCAGCACTGGCGCCACTCAGCCGATCCTGAATTACCAGCAGCTAGAAGGGGTGCTGCAGCCGGATCAACCCATCCTGATGGTGGATATTTCGGTGCCGCGCAACATTGACCCCGATGTGGAGAGGCTGAAAGGGGCAAAGGTATTCAACGTAGATCACCTCTCCCGTATCGTGGAGGAAAACCGGGCTCAGCGACAAAAGCTGGCCTTGGCAGCTGAAGCCCTAGTTGAGGAAGAAGTGGAGCAATTTATGGAATGGTGGCGCTCCCTAGAGACGGTGCCCACTATTTCTAGCCTGCGTCACAAGGTGGAATCCATCCGTGAGCAGGAGATGGAGAAAGCTCTCTCCCGCCTAGGAAAAGACTTTGCCGAAAAACACCTGGAGGTGATCGACGCCTTGACCCGGGGGATTGTCAACAAAATCCTGCACGACCCAATGGTGCAGTTGCGGGCTAAACGGGATATTGAAGCACGGCGGGCTGCTATGCAAACCTTACAGGAGCTGTTTAACTTGGATCCAATGCTGTTTCAGGCCCAGCAGGAACGCTAGGGATCCCTTGACCGAGCAGCACTCACGAGCAACCAACAAAAATTCTAAAGAATTGTAACAGCTCTCTCATTTGAGGTGGGGAGCTACCCTTAGGATACAGAACGTAAGCGGTGGGATTTGGGTTTATGTTCGGACAATACGAAGTGTTTGTGCAACTGGCTCTCCTGGCCCTGATTGTTTTGGCGGGCCCGGCGGTGATCCTTCTGCTCTACCTACGGGGCGCCGATATGTAAGGGATCCCTATCGGAGAGGTTGTGAGCTGAGAAAGGGCTAGGGAGGTTAACTTAAGTTAACTTCATAAGATGTGCTAGGCTCCTGCTGGGTAGGGGTTTGTAAGGAGTCTGAGCAGAGCCATGTGGCTAGACTGAACCCTAGCTGTCTGGCTAGCTGTCTGGGAGGCGGGGAGTGATCCTTGCAAAGGGTGATCCTTAAAAAATGGTGAGCAGAAGGCCAAACCTGCTTGCCCAAGAGTGTTGACCAATGTAACGCTCCTTTGCGTTAGAGTTATGGAGAAATGCCTGCGGCAACCCAGCTCATAACTCTTTTGGCTGAATTGATATGTCACTCCCCATTCGTAACGTCGCCATCATTGCCCACGTTGACCATGGCAAAACCACCCTTGTGGACGCCCTTTTGCGGCAAGCGGGCACCTTTCGGGAGGGAGAGGAGGTTCCCACTTGTGTCCTGGACTCCAACACCCTAGAGCGGGAACGGGGCATTACCATCCTGGCCAAAAACACGGCGGTTCGCTACGGCGAAACCTTGATCAACATTGTCGATACTCCCGGCCACGCTGACTTTGGGGGTGAGGTGGAACGGGTCTTGGGCATGGTGGAAGGGTGTTTGCTGATTGTGGATGCCAACGAAGGCCCGATGCCACAGACCCGTTTTGTGCTGCGCAAAGCTCTGGAGAAGGGGTTGCGCCCAATTGTGGTGGTGAACAAGATCGATCGTCCGCGGGCCGAGCCTTACAAAGCTATCGACAAGGTGCTGGATCTGTTTTTGGAGTTGGGTGCAGACGAAGATCAGTGTGATTTTCCCTATCTGTTTGCCTCCGGGTTACAGGGCTTTGCTTTGGAAGAAGCCGATCTGAATGACTTTCTGGCCGGCAACTACAAGGGTCCTCTGGACATGAAACCCCTTTTTGACGGGATCCTCAAGCATGTCCCCCCTCCGATTGGGGATCCCGGCAAGCCACTGCAGCTGCAAGTTACCACCTTGGAGTACTCGGAGTACCTAGGCCGAATTGTGATCGGCAAAATCCACAACGGCACTATTCGTTTGGGGGAACAACTGGCCTTGGTGAAAGAAGAGGGCAAGATCGTCAAAGGCAAAGTCACCAAGTTGTTTGGCTTTCAGGGCTTGCAGCGGATTGAGCTAACCGAAGCCACGGCTGGAAACATTGTTGCGGTGGCCGGATTTGCCGAGGCCAACATCGGCCATACCCTTACCACCCCGGATAATCCCCAAGCTCTGCCTCTAATCAAGGTGGATGAACCGACCTTGCAGGTGATGATCTGTGTCAACGATTCTCCCTTTGCGGGTCAGGAGGGTACTTTTGTTACTTCGCGGCAATTGCGGGAGCGACTGATGCGGGAGTTGGAGACCAATGTTGCCCTGCGGGTGGAGGAAACCGACTCTCCGGATCGCTTTTTGGTGTCGGGTCGGGGTGAACTGCACTTAGGCATTCTCCTGGAAACCATGCGACGGGAAGGTTATGAGTTTCAGGTGGGGCAGCCACGGGTGATTTTCCGGGAGGTGAACGGCCAACCCTATGAGCCCTATGAATGTTTGGTGTTGGATGTACCGGAGTCAACCATGGGCGCCTGCATCGAACGACTAGGACAACGACGAGGGGAGATGCAGAATATGATGGTGGGCTCCGATGGCCGGGCCCAATTGGAATTTGTTATCCCGGCGCGGGGGTTGATCGGCTTCCGAGGTGAGTTTATCCGCATCACGCGGGGCGAAGGGATCATGAGCCACAGCTTTTTGGAGTATCGTCCCCTCACAGCTGAATTGGAGATGCGCCGCAACGGGGTGCTGGTTGCTTTTGAAGAAGGGGTAGCCACCAGCTATGCCCTCAAAAATGCCGAGGATCGGGGGGTGTTTTTCATTTCACCGGGTACCCGTGTCTACAAAGGCATGGTGGTGGGAGAGCACAATCGCCCCCAAGATCTGGAGTTAAACGTCTGCAAAACCAAGCAGTTAACCAACCACCGGGCGGCTGGCGGAGAAGAACTGGTGCATCTGCAAGCCCCGGTAGATATGAATTTGGAGCGGGCTCTGGAATACATCGGTGAGGATGAACTGGTGGAAATCACTCCCCAATCGGTGCGGCTGCGCAAAGCCCAACTCACCCCCTCCCGCCGCTAACTTTTCGGGGTCTAGCCGAACCAAAACTGCTGGGGCTGCCGCCGCCGCCGCAGATGGAAGGCTAAGTTGGGAAAATAAAACGACCCCCAGATCCCGAACAAAACCACCCCTGCTCCGAAGAGGATCAGCCACAGACGAGGGCGGCTGTGTATTTTTGTGGATCCCACTTGTACGTAGGCCAGATCCAGCCAAGCGGTGTTACCGCGGCGAAACCAACCCACCACCTTGACCCGCTTGCCCATGAGGGTACGAATATGTTTTAGGCGGGAAAACAGGTTGCCCACCGGTCCCAGTGGGGAGGTAAAGCGCACCGGCATTAACCCCGTTGCGTCTTGTAGCTTCAGTTCTGCCCCCAATTGGTAGCCGGAGGGCCCTAGCCCCACCAATTCTCCTTCCAACTCCACCCACTCACCCCGGCAAGGATCGGCGTAGGGATCGGCAACCAAACTCAGGACATCCGTAGGTCGAACCTCGGGGGTGTGCTGGTACATCAAGCCGGCCTTGGCCCACAACCCAACCCCATAGCCAACAATTGCTGCTGCCAAGATCACTTTGGGATCCCAGCGATTTTGCATCAGCAAGTACAAAATCAACCCCGCCAGCCAGCCCATCACCATTCCCACCACCTCAGCAGCATAAGTGGCCAGATCCCAAACAAATCGGCCTTTGAGGCGGTCTGCATCCAGGCTGGCTTGGGATCCCAGTCGCAGCTCCAGGGGCAGCCGCAACCGTTCTGCGTACCCGGCCAGAACCTTAAACCGATGCCCCGCCAATGGATGGCTGGAGTTGGCCTGCATCCACCGTGCCCAAGGATTGTACTGATCCCAGAGAAATACTTGCCCCACTTGCTCTGGGTTCACCAGACCCTGAGCTTCTGGATTCCCTAGAACCCGGTTTGCTGCACCGGCAGCCGTTGTTGTTTTGAAATCCAGCAGTGCAAATAGACGAGTACAGTGCAACAGGGAGGCAGGCCGTTGGTCATTTTTGTGGGCCTCCTGCAGACCTTCAGCACTTTTGAGCAAAGCAGCGATCAACCCATTGGGATTGCCGGTGACCTCAACTGCAAAGTGGTCAGCGTGATAGGTTCCCAGGCGGCACAAAAAAAAGAGTGGATAAGACAAAACTGTATAGAGCAAGTAAAGCAGTGGAGCTACATGGCCAATGAGGTCTTTGCGCCGGCTCTTGCCTCGCCCTTCCCCCAGTTGGCTCACCTGCTCCAGAGCCAAGTAAATCAGTTGCAGCGGGGATCCCAGCAGGGTCATCACCAGCGCATCCCCATGGATAACCCGCCCCAAGGCTTGCCCATAGACCGCAGCAATTTCATCTTCAGAAAGCTGATCCAACAGCCCCTGGGTAACCACAATGCGAGCGTGATCGGGGAATGTGCCGTAGACAAAAGCCAAGGGGCCGGCATTGGGGATAATCCCCAAGCGAGGTTGTTTCAGTTGCTTCTGACCACAGATACGCTGCAGGAGGCGGGTGGTTTCGGGGCTGTAGCGCTCGATCTCTCCCAGGCTGGCCCAGCGCAATCGGTGCAGCCGCCGGTGCAATTGATCCATCAGCCAGGGGGCAAAAAACAAAATACCCACCCCTAGGTTGATCACAAAGCTGCCGGACACCAACATCTGTAAGCTGATGCGCAGCCAAGGCAGCAGCCACCGTAACCAAGACAGTTGACGTGGAAAGCTCAAGCGACTGAAATCCAGTTGTCTCCCCACCAGCGCAAAGCAAACCCACCACAACAGCGCTATGGCCACCAGCAGGGATCCCCACCTGGCCCAGCGCAAAGGACCGGCCCGATCCGGTAAGGGAAGTTTCATCCCCAGCTGGGTAGCCCGCTGACGCGTGGACGGGGATCCCACGCTGGCTCGAGTTTTAGGCGCTGACTCCACAACAAGTGAAGGAGCAGCAGGCTTTTGGGCAACTTGAGCTGGTGAAGGATTGAAGGACCGACTTGAGATCTTTTCTCCCAGACGGGCGAGTATTTTTTGCGCCCAACCTTGTACCTGGGGGTTGGGGTGTTGCAGCAATTCTCGGCAGAGAGTGTGGGCCTTTTGCATCAGGCCCAATTGATGGTAGGCCCGTACCAGGTTCATTTTGGCTTCTGCGGTTTCACTATCCGGTAGGTCTGCCGACCGAGCCAAGTAGTCTTCCAGAAGTTGAACAGCTTCTTGACAACGACCCTGCCGCAGTGCCTCTTTGCTTGCCTGGACGGCATTGGAGATCATCAGTTTGCTCCTGGGGTAGATCTGCCTGTTACCTCAGCTTACCCAGGGATCTGACCCAAGGAGGCCCGATCCCCGCAGTTGAGGGGGCATTACGGATAGGAGTGGGTAAGTTCACTACGGATACAGAGGTGGAGCAGGCAGCTGAGATGCTGTTGCATGCTGTGGCAGCCATCCGCTCTACCTTCAGCACAGCATCAATCCAATGGCAACCCCTGTGGCAGTGAAACTCCCCCCATTGCCAGAAGAGAGAGTGGCTGGTTACAACCCGGCCTCGAAAGCTTGATCTGTAGGTATTTACCACTACCTGAACATTGTCACGGCGGCGGAAGGGATCCCGGCAACAGTGCTGATTCGGTCTGTCAGTTTGGAGGTGATCCCGAAGTGGATCCCGCCCCAGAAGCGTCATCGACCGGAACGGGTGGGGGCTGGGGCTACTCTGTCAAGCCTTGCGCATTGATTGACCGCTCCCACAATGGCTGGCCTTTGCGCTAGGTAGCCGAGAATAGGGTGCGGCGCAAGTTCGACTAAACCAGCAGGAGTCCCGCGCTCTAAGATTGAATGTCGGCAGGAATGCACAGCAGATTAGAGGATTCGATACCCCGAAAACTGCCAATACGCTCTGCCAATACGCTACAGTAGCATTTTGAAACCGCGGGTGAGTTGCCGAGCAAAGCCAATGGCGCTGGTACGTCCCAGCATTGTGCAACTTGCCGATTAGAGAGGGAGTTAGGCATAGCCGGCCTTACTGTGGAGCACCATAAAACGCATTGGTGTCAGTCACAAGTCGTTTGCGCCAGGGTGCTAGTAGAGGCGCAAAGGCTGGAAAAGCTCACGTTGTGCCTGTAGGGTTAGCCTTAGGAGTGTGCTACGACAAATCGGGGAAGGTGGCCTGTACCGCCGGATGGATTAACTTTCCAGCCTTGATGTTCAACCCTTTAGCCAGGGCCGGATCCTCTTCTAGAGCTGTTGGTAAGCCCAAGTGGGCCAGTTTGAGAATGTAAGGCAGGGTGGCATTGACCAGGGCTTGGGTAGAGGTCCAGGGAACGGCCCCTGGCATATTGGCCACACCGTAGTGCAGCACTCCATGGACTTCGTAGACCGGCTGGGCATGGGTGGTGACCCGGGTTGTGGCAATACAGCCCCCCTGATCCACCGCCACATCCACAATCAAGGAACGGGGCCGCATTTGGGCCACCACTGCTTCGGTCACCAAAACCGGGGCCCGGCTGCCCGGCACCAATACCGCGCCCACCAGCAGATCAGCATTCTTGACACAATCTTCCACGCTTTGGCCGGTGCTGTAGATCAGTTCAACCCGGGATCCAAAAATCAGCTCCAGCTCGTTGAGGCGATGCAGATTGATATCTAGAATTTGTACCCGTGCCCCCAAGCCTACGGCCATTTTGGCGGCTTCTGTACCCACTGTGCCCCCACCCAAGATGACCACTCGCCCTGGTGATACCCCAGGGATCCCGCCTAGCAACACGCCACGTCCCCCCTGTTGACGGGTGAGGTAATGGGCGCCAAACTGCACCGACAGGCGCCCGGCAATGGCGCTCATGGGCATGAGCAAAGGCAGGGATCCATCCGCCAATTCCACCGTCTCATAAGCGATACAGGTGGCTCCCGATTGCATCAAGGCCAAGGTCAGCTCACGGCTAGCAGCCAGGTGCAAATAGGTAAACAGAATCAAATCGGGATGCAGCAAAGGATACTCGGCAGGTAGAGGCTCTTTCACCTTGACCACCATCTCCTGCTGGTAAATCTCTTGCGGGGTGGTGGTCAGCTTGGCCCCTGCTTTCAGGTAATCTTCGTCACTAAAGCCTGCTCCCTCCCCTGCTTGAGTTTCGACCCAGACCTGATGCCCCTGTTCGCACAGTGCCCGCACCGCTGCCGGGGTTAACCCCACCCGAAACTCCTGCTCTTTGATCTCTTTGGGCACACCGATTCGCATAGAGGGATCCCGTCTTTATCGGTTTCTCCAGTGTAGACAGGATGGCAAGACCTGAGGAGGAATTTGGGGTGTTGTTCAGCGCAGGAAACGGGCCAACAACAGCATGCCGATGCCGCCAAACAGGATATTAAAGCTCCAAGCGGCTGCCCAAGGGGGCAAAGCCCCAGCTTCCCCCAGGCTGCGGGACACACTCAAAACAACGTAGTAACCAAACACCAGTAAAATGCCGAACACCACACCGCCGTAGCGCCCCACCTGCCGGGCTGTGCTGGAGCCCAAAGGTAGAGAAATTAACACGGCAAAAAAACTGGCCAAAGGCAGAGAAAAGCGCATGTGCAACTCGGTGCGCAAAGCTTGGGTATTCAGGTTGGAGCGGGCCAACCGAGTAATCCGCTCCGCCAATTCCGGCAAGCTCAACTCGTTGGGGGGAACGGGTGGCTGCATTAGGGTGGCCAAATCCTGAGACACCTGCAAAGGCTGACGATGAAAAGGCTGCTCGGCAAGGCTGGTACCGGCAGGGCCATAGAGGTGGTGCACCCCTTCGATTAAGCTCCACTCCAACCCATTCCACACTGCCTGAGCAGCTAGCGTTACTTCTACCAACTGGTATTTCCCTCCCGGCAAGGGATCCACCCGCAATACGGCTACATCCTGCATGGTGTTGAGGCGCGGATCCACCTGCCGAATAAAAAACCAGAGGTTGTCTTCGGTTTTGAAGAAAACATCGTACTGAACCGGGCTGGTGACTTGGGTTAGGAGCGCCTGTTGATCGATCTGGCGGATCTGCTGCTTACTGGCCGGCAGCAGGACATTACTGATCACAAAAGCGCTCAGGCTCATGGTTAATCCCACCCACAACAGCGGCCTGAAAATGCGCGTAAACGGGATCCCGGCAGCCCGCAGGGCAGTAATCTCGTTGTTGCCGCTCAGCTTGCCCAAGGTGAGCATGGTGGCAAAAAAAGCGGCAATTGGCATCCCCAGCACTACCATCTCCGGCATATCCAGAAGCAGAAGGCGCAACACCATCAATGGCGGGACGGATCCTTCCACCAGTCGTTCTGCCAGGGTAAACAGCCGACCCACCAGCAGCAGCATGGTTCCTCCTGCTACACCGGCCAGCACCGGAGTGAGCATCTGTGCAAACAGGTAGCGCTCCAACAACCAGAACTTGGTCAGCAACCCGGCCATCCTCCAAAGGCATCGGCCATTCACTCTAGCCTAGGCTTCCGCAGGCTAAAGGGCTTGCGGGTGGAGCTCCGGGCTCAGTCGGGCTCCCCAAGCGGTCAGGTAAGCTCGTTGTTCTGGAGAAAGACGACGGGTATGGCGAAAATCGGCCCCCGCCACAATGGCACCCGTGTAGGCGCCGGTTTTGAAATCCGGTTTTTGTCCCGGTTGAGCCGGAGAGGCTGTTTCTAGGGATCCCACAAACAACAAAGCCCGGTGCAGATCTGCGCCCCGCAAATCCGCGCAGCAAAGGTTGGCGCCACACAGGTTGGCGTGGCTGAGATCACAGTCGCGCAGGTTGGCACCCTCCAGGCTGGCTTCACTCAGATCAACGGCCCGCAGTTGGGTTCCATGCAAATCAGCTCCTTCCAGCATCCGACCTAGGTTAATGACGCGGATCCCGTGCAGGCGATCCCGTTGGTAGCCTCCTTTGCCATCCAAAATGGGGCGACCCAGATGTTCATCCCGTCGTAGGGGGCTAAGCAAATTGGCCGTAGAAAGGAAGCGCAGGATCTTGGCCTTGCCGAAGCGATCTACCCCGTTTAACAGAGCAGCGGTGCGTCCAGCAGCAATAGACCGTTCTAGGGGCCAATCATCCAGTTGGCCATCCGGAGCCAAAACCAAACCGGAGATTCCCTCAAAATAAGCATCAATGGTCTGCTGCTGGGTGATGATATTCTGCTGAATGGTCAGGTCCCGAGAGATAATGTACTGTCTCCAGGCAATGTAGGCGGCCAAAATGGCAATCAGGATCTGTCCTGTTGCTCCAAATACCTCCCCCAGCGCCCCAATCGCTTCCCAGCTTAGGGATCCCAGCCGCGAGAAGACCCCACTGAGAGCTATTCCCCCGACTCCGGCCAAGCTAAGGGCTACCCCCATCCACAGAGAACGCGGCCAGGTGCACAACTGCTGCCAAAGACTGCGTCCCGCCCCAATCCAAAGTGGCCACCCCCACCAACCCGCCAGACCCAAAAGCCCTAGTACCGCCAGCCAACCCCATCCCTGCTGATCCAAGAACAAGGCCAGACCCAGCAGTCCTGTCAGGATCCCTAGCAACACTAGGTTCACCACCGCTTTTAACCTGAAATCGGCAGAGGCAGCGTCAGAGTCGAAAGCAAGAAACTTAGAGGCAAATGGTTCGGCGGTCATGGGCTCCTCAGAGGCAAGATGATACACTAGGGCTAGCGTTGGCTTTGGAAAAGAAGCCTGCGTTTCTCCGTATCTGGGGCTGAGGGGTAGGGCAGGCTCTTCTCCCCTAGGTTTGTTAGGATAACCTCGACTTTCCTTCTCTAGCTCAACCCGGTGTGAGGGTGACAACGATGCTCTCTTCTGTGATCTCTTCGTGGGTCTCTTCATGGTCTGGCCAGCGGATGACCGACAGATCCTTACTCTTGTGTGTGCAAAGGGTTCGGCGCCTCACCTCTTCGTTACTGCTGAGCACTACCTTACTGCTAGCAACAGGTTTTGATCCTAGCTGGGCACAAACTTCACTGGATACAGGTATTTCTGGGGAGCAAACCTTACCCAGTGCTCCGCCCCTTCCCGACAATCGCCCGACTATTTTTGTAGATGCGGCCAAGGGCAGCGATACCCGTGGGGATGGATCCCGGGAGAACCCCTTCCAAACCATCACCCATGCGGTTCAACGCGCCTCTTCCGGCACCATCATTCAGCTTTTTCCAGGGGTATACAGCGAGCAGAGTGGAGAGGTTTTCCCCATTCGTCTTAAGGCCGGTCTGATCTTACGGGGTGATGAATCCAAGTTGGGAGAAGGTTACCTGATTACCGGAGGGGGTACTTACATCAGCCCGACGGTGGCTCGGCAAAACGTCACTGTGTTGGCGGAAACAGGGGCAGAAGTGCGGGGCGTCTCCATACGCAATCAGGGGCGGCGAGGCTACGCCCTCTGGGTTGAGTCGGCTTCTCCGCGCATTCTTAATAACAGCTTTGTCGGCAGCATCCACGATGGTATTTTCGTCACCGGTGCTTCCAATCCCTGGATAGAGGGCAATCGCTTCTACCAGAATGGGGCTAACGGCATTTCTGTCTTGGGTACCTCTCAGCCTACCATTGTCAACAATTTATTCCAAGAAACCGGCTTTGGTCTGACTCTGGATCAGCGCTCTGCTGCAATTGTGCGCAACAATCGTATTCTGCAAAATCGCACTGGTGTAATTGTCGGAGGGAGTGCAAAGCCAATACTGCGCAACAACCTCATTGCTCAGAATCTGGAAACGGGTCTTATCGCCATCACCACTGCGCTGCCGGATTTGGGTACGGCTGCGGATCCCGGCAACAACATCTTTGAAGGCAATGGCCAGTACGACATCAACAATTCCACCCGCGGCCTGCGCATCAATGCCAACGGCAACCTGTTGCGGGGCCAAACCAAAGGGGACTTGGATCTGGCGGGCCAAACCACTGTTGCTGCTGCTCCCACTGCTGCTCCCAATCCGATTGCTCCTGGGGCCCTTTCCTTACCCAGCACCCCTACTTTACCGGCTGCTCCTGAGCCGGCGGCGGCAGCCCCTTCAACAGCAGCAACTCCCACCTTGCCAACCCTGACGGTTCCGGAGACCACTTCCCCCACGGCAATTCCCCCCACAGATGCAGCCCAAGGCACTCTGAAGCCGGGATCGGGATCCGGTGGACGGGTTTTACCTGCTGCCGGTGGGGCAGAACCTACAGCCCCCGCAACGGCTAGTGAAGCTGCTCCCCTGCCCCAAGCCCAGGAGTTTAGGCCTGTTCCCTTCACACCGGATGGCTCCACCACCCCTGCCCAGCCGGTGGCTACCTCCCCTAGCAGGGCGCCTCTGAGGGACATCACCACCCTGTTGCCCCCGCCTGCCCAGCGCCAATCGCAAGCCGCGCCTACCGTATCCACAGCTCCTTCAGCAACTGCGGTAGCTGCTGCTGATGCCGCTACTCAGTTTCGCATCTTAGTGACCCCGAAAAGCGGTGACGATCTGCGCCGCTTGCAACAGCTTATCCCCGAGGCAGTGGAAACCGTTTTCAACGGTAGAAAGGTGCTTCAGGCCGGTCTCTACGATAGCCGCAGCCAAGCTCAGTCGGTTTTGGACCAGCTGTTGGATGCGGGTTTTGAGGCTGTTGCCGAGATGATCTTTCGCTGATCTTGAATCTTTTCTCCTGGACTCTGGTCTAGGGGAGATCACCGCCAAAATAGAGCCAAAATAGGGGTAACCCACAACTGCAGGGATCCCTTTGCAACTTGATCGCGTCGGCGGGACAGCGTCCCATTCTCCTTTGATTCCCACTTCTCACCACCTGGTTCTGTTCAGCGGCAAGGGTGGAGTGGGCAAAACAACTCTTACCTGTGCTTTGGCTCGCCAACTGGCACGGGCAGAGCCGCAGCGCTCCATTCTACTAATCTCGACAGATCCGGCCCATTCCTTAGGGGATGTGCTGGATATACCGGTTACAGATCGGGCTCAGCCTTTGCCCGATTGCCCCAATTTGCAGGTGCGTGCTCTACAAGCTGAGGTGCTGCTGGCAGCCTTTAAGCAAACCTATGGGGCAGCACTGGAACTAATCGCCGAGCGCGGCAGTTGGTTTGGTCGGGAGGATCTGCTGCCGGTTTGGGATTTGGCCTGGCCGGGGGTGGATGAGCTAATGGCGATTTTGGAGGTGAATCGGCTGCTGGCGGGTGGAGAAATCGGCACGGTTATTCTGGATACTGCTCCCACCGGACATACCCTGCGCCTGCTGGAGTTACCGGACTTTTTGGACAACTTGCTGGCGGTTTTTGCTACCTTTCAAGCCAAGCATCGAGAACTCTCCCAAGCCTTAACGGGCACCTACCGAGCGGATGAAGCAGATGCCTTTCTGGCCCAACTGCAAGGGGAACTCCAAGCTGGAAAAGCGCGGCTGACGGATCCTGACACGACTTCGGTCTGGCTAGTGATGCTCCCGGAGCATTTGAGCCTGGAGGAAACCCGGCGTTTTTGTCAGCAATTGCAGCAGCGCCGCTTACCCATCGGCGGGATCCTCGTCAATCAGGTTTTGCTGGGATCCCGGCAGCCCTCTCCTCTCTACCAAGCCCGACAGCAGGAACAACAGCGTCTGCTGAGGGCCCTTACGGAAGGTTTACCCGACTACCCCATTTGGGTTGTGCCTTACCAATTACAGGAGCCAATTGGCGCTGTTGCTCTGGATGATTTGGTAACTCAATTATTACCGCTGCGGGATCTGCCTGAGGTTACTGAGGTTAAGGTTGAGCCGGCCCCTTCAAAAGGGATCCCGATCAAGCTGGATAGCAAGCTGTATATTCCCGATCTCCTTGCCCAAGGGATCCGGCTGGCTCTGACGGGAGGTAAGGGGGGTGTAGGCAAAACAACAGTAGCTGGGGCACTGGCCTGGAACCTGGCCAAGCGACATCCTGAGAAGCAGCTGTTGTTGGTTTCGATTGATCCGGCCCATTCTTTGGGGGATCTGTTCACGGTGAAGTTGGGTCAGGATCCCCTGCCGTTATTGCCCAACCTAATGGGGCAAGAGATTGACGCGGCAATAGTGCTGGAGCAATTCCGACAGGACTACCTAGAGGATATTGTGGCCATTTTGGCCGGAGAATCAACCCCTGGAGTGGAGGTGCAATACGACCCGCAAGCCTGGCGACAACTGTTGCAAATGCCCCCACCTGGCTTGGATGAGGTGATGGCACTATTGACGGTGCTGGAGCAAAGCTCAGCCGGCCAGTTTGATTTGGTGGTGCTGGATACCGCTCCCACCGGCCATATGTTGCGGTTTTTGCAGATGCCTCAAGCTCTGGAGGGATGGGTGAGTTTGGCCTTGAAACTGTGGTTGAAGTATCGAGATGTGGTGGGTAGACCGGAATTGGCACAGCGCTTGCGCGGATTATTGGCTCAGGTGCGGCAACTGCGGCAACAACTTCAAGATCCGCACTTTGTGACTTTTATTCCGGTTTTTAACCCAGAACAGGCGGTGCTGGCGGAAACCCAGCGGTTGCTCGCCGAACTGGATGCATTAGGGATCCCCCATCCCTATGCCGTGCTCAACCGGATTTGGCTGGATCAGTCGGATGAATTCGGACAAAGGGTAGCTGAGCGGCAGCAAAAGCTTCTGGCCCAGCTGCCTGAGTACCTGGCGCAGCAACCCATGGTGCAAATCCCCTTTCTTCATCCCCCTAGTCTGGAATCCATCGGGACCTACCTGCTCGGGACGGCGGAGACCCGCTCCCCACAGGCTCGATGAGCCGCTCAACTTCAAACCGTTATTTCTGATATCTTTTTACTTTTACCCTTCGCCGTTGCTCTGTATTCTCTTATACTGCATTCTATTTCAAAAACTCTACTGTGATGTGGCCCTTCAGTACTTATTAAACGATACGTTGGTCTATCCTTCCATCTTTCTTGCGTCTCTTCTTGTAGCAATGTATAGCTTATAGAATAGGGATTTGGTTTGATCTACGGATCTTCCCCCGTCAAGATATATGGCTGCCCAGAGGGCTTCGAAGGTGTCGGATAAAAGGGAAGGACTAATATTGTTATTCTCTTTGTTACCACCCATCAAAAGGTAAAGGTTCAAAGATAACTTTTTAGCGAATTCGTATAAAAAATCCTCGCTTATAAAGTAGGATTTCATCATGGCAAGCTCGCCCTCGGAAGCTTCAGGAAATTCAGATATAAGAAGGTCCACTACGAAAAAGTTAATTAGAGAATCGCCAAGAAATTCCAAAGTTTCGTAGTTTTTTAGGGCATGTTCACTTGGATAAGATTTATGGGTAATAGCTTGTAAAAGTAAGCTCTTATCCTTAAATTGATATCCTATGATATCCTAAAGCCCTCTCAAGATCATCAAAGTTTTTTGAAGAGGAGACATGCATTTGCTCCACCAAAGCCAAAAGAGTTAGAAAGAGCGTATACTACAGGATATTCTATAGCTTTATTTGGTACATAATCAAGATCACACTCTGGATCAGGATTTTCCAAGTTTATAGTAGGGGGTATAATCCCTGTTTGTATAGTTTTTATCGTTGCAACTGCTTCAATTGCTCCAGCAGCACCCAAAAGATTTATCATAATTATAATTTATTAATTTATATTTTCTCCCAAGCGCTAGGGCTGCAGAATCATCGACCAAGAACCACTCTCCGCATTCCAGAAGGGGGCCAGAGATTCTCCTACCACATTGGGTCCCCAGTAACGGCGGCTGCCATCTAGGGTAAAGGCTACCACGATATCGCCGGGGCCAATTTGCAGGGGATCTTCCCCCAAGCTGAGCACCAATCCCTCACTGCCTCCTTCTCCAGGCGCAAAATCCCAATGGGCGGTTTCTGGGTTAAGCAGCCGTTCGCCAGCCCGCAATAAAATCACCAAGCGAATGGGATAAGGGGTGCGATTGCCCACCCGAAAGGGACCGGTACGGATGGTAGGGGTACTGGCCGGCGGGGAAGGAAAGGTTGGCTCCAAGGGGGATTCCAGCTGCTCCTTTAGGTTTTCTCCCGCCTCTGGCACCGTCCCCTCTAGCGCCTGTGCCCTCAGCCGATGAGCATGGCCACCGATCACAACCAGACTGGTGGCCAGTAGCAGGGATCCCTGCCATAACCTCTTGTTTTTCCGCAGGCCAGGTAGAGACACAGGCAAAGGCAATACTCGAAAAGCGGCAACAGATTGGGCAGCAGAAACCGAAAACACACGAATCAAGACAAAGAGCATTGGGGCCACTGCAACAACACGGCTATACATTGCCAACAGCCTTAGCAAGCATCGAGCACCAGCGATTGTTCAGCTACGTTAACACGTCCATCTGTCTAGCAAGCTCAGGAATCCCTTTCACCCTCAAAAAACCCTGAGAGATAACGGGCAGCCCACCCGGGCAAGTAGCCCTTGGACAAAGCCATTTAAGGATTCACCTGCCGCTGCTGCCAGCCGCTTTTGCAGCGTTCATACAGTGTTCGCAACTGCGGATAGACTTGATCCCCTTTCAGTTGCAAATGATCCACCTCCATTGGATCCAGTAGCAAAGCCACAAAAGTATCCGGAGGCAGAATAGCCTGTTCCGGTGACAACTCTTGCACAAAAGCCTCTGACGGCGCCAGAGGGGCCTTGGGTTCCGGCCAAAACCAGAGCAGCCGCCCCTTTTCCGAGATCTGTTGCCACAGCTGCAACCGCTGCTTTAGAGCTTGGGGATCGGGGTGATCGGCAGCAATGGTTTCCAGGGTGCCAGCAATCCGAAATTGCTCGCGGGTTTTGCAGAAGTACCAACAGATCTGGGCCTGCGGTCGGTGGGCAATGTGGTGGATCTTCTCACTGCGGCTATCCACTGCCATCAGGATTCGCTCACTATTGCCAAGAAAGCCGCGAAATACCACGGTGCGGTTACGAGGATGTCCCTGGGGATCCACCGTAGCCAGTTGAATATACCGCGCACCGGGATCACTGCGATTGCGGTGCAGAGCTGCTTGGATCAGAGCTCGCCAAGCTACAGAAGCGGAGTCGTTCACAGGGGCTAACCGGGGTTTTGACCAGAAGAGGGGGGAGACTCAGAAGAGTGGGGATCCGACTCTGGCTGCTGAAGGGAGTGGAAATAGTGCTCTAGCCAGCCTTTCTGAGGTGCCTCAAACCGTTCTGGCACCGGTTGCTTCATCTGTAAGCTGCGCAGCATGGCGTTGATATAGACATTATCCCAACTGAAGCGGCTCTCACGGATTTTGTGCCACACCGAACGGGACATGAGCAGTGTCCGCTCTACATCCTGAGCCCCGAGCTTGAGCAAAAACTCCTCCCGCTCCGGCTGATAATCGGTGGAGGCCAAAGCCAGAGATTGGGGTGGATACGCTTGAACTAGCTGGGCCATTTTGGCCATTAACTCCGGGTAAAGCCAGGTGTAGGCGGGGTGAACCGTGAGCTTGGCCACGTGGGGTTGCTGCCCGGTGCAATCCAGCTTTAGATTGAAGTAGCCAATAGCGGTTTTGCGCTCCGGCTCGTAAACACAGGCTTCCACCCGTTCCGTATGGCTGATGGAGAGTTTGACCCGCTCCAAAGCCCAATCCAGAGGGCTGGTGCGAAAGTCGCTCACCTCCCGGTCATACACCTGTCGTACGTTAGCGGGCATAGAGCCGGTGTCCAGCTGATAAATGGCGTAAGCATCCCGATTGGTGACCGGCACCAAGTTGGGCAGCTTGGGCTCATGCTGACTGAGGGCAGCAAGAATCTCCACAGGGATTGACCAGTAGGTGATTTGGGCCAGAGGCTGAAAGCCGTTACGGCGATACAGGGCCATTGCCGCTTCGTTGTGGATGTTTACCTCCAGGATCCAGGTGCGAGCCTCACGGAAGTGTTCCAGGCAGTGCTTAAGCAGCCGGGATCCCACCCCTTGTCGTTGAGCCGAGCGGGCCACCGCAATGTGATCCACCCGCCAGGTGCTGCGGGAATGATTAAACGGAGAAACCTGAATAACCCCCTGAATTTTCCCCTCCAGCTCCGCCACATGCACCGTAAACATATGCTGAAACCGATTGGGAAACAGGCTGAGGGTTTTCAGTGGCCCATACCACTGGCGCAAGCGACGCACCTGGCGGCGGATATCCACCGAGCGGCTGCCGTACTCTTCATCAAAGGCTTCGGCAAAAATTTCCTCTACCGCCTCTAGATCCCCCAGTTGGGCAGGGCGAATAATTAACTCAGGGGCTTCTTGGGGATCCCCTTCAGGTTTAGCCGGGATGTTGTCCATGCTGCGTTGCCAGTGAATACTCAAAGCATAGCCCAAGCCTTGCCTATTCCCCCACTACTCCAAACGATGGATTGCTCTCCCCCCTCTCCGATTGACCTGACTTTTCTTCTGGGAGAGGGCACTTTAGCATAGGCACCATGAAGATTGAACTGCTGAACATCCACAAATGCTTCGGAGCGATCCAGGCCAACCGGGATGTGTCTTTGCGGGTGGAGGCGGGCACCATTCACGGCCTACTGGGGGAAAATGGGGCAGGCAAAAGTACTCTCGTCAAGATCCTGAGTGGCTTCTTGCGCTGTGATCGGGGGGAAATTCGTATCCAGGGCCAGCCGGTCCGGATCAACAGCCCTGCTGCTGCCATTCGCCTGGGGATTGGCATGTTGCACCAGGATCCTCTGGATTTCCCCTCTCTGACGGTGCTGGAAAACTTTATCGCCGGACAACGCTTGGGTTCGACACGCAGAGAAAGCCGGCAGCAATTGGAGCAGTTGTCTGAAGAATTTGGCTTTCACCTTGATCCGGAAGCGGTCACCGGCGAACTGACGGTAGGGGAGCGGCAACAACTGGAAATCCTACGGCTGCTCTCGCTGGGCATCAGCACCTTGATTTTGGATGAGCCTACGACAGGTATTTCTGCCTCCCAAAAGGATCTGTTGTTTGCTGCTTTGCGACGGCTGGCGGAGCAGCAGAAATCGGTTATTTTTGTCTCCCATAAGTTGGAGGATGTGGAGCGCCTCTGCGATTGGGTAACGGTAATGCGGCAGGGAGAGGTGGTGGGGACTTTACCCATGAACAGGATGAACAGAGAGATCCCTGAGGTGCTGGAGCGACAGCTGATCGACTGGATGTTTGGGCGGGAGCTGCTGATCCCGGAGCGGCTGCACCCACCGGCAGTAACCCCAGACCCGCCTCTTTTGGTGTTGCGTTCGCTGCTGCTCTCCCAGAGGCATTCCACTCTGGCTGTACCGGATCTGGCGGTGAAAGCAGGGGAGGTGCTCGGCTTAGCAGGGCTAGAAGGGAGTGGTCAACGGCAATTGTTGCTTGCCTGTGCAGGGCTGTTGCCTCCCCTACAGGGGCAAATCCTGCTGCGAGGACAGGAAATGACCGGACGGCCTTACGCTGAGTATTTGCGGCAGGGGGTGGGCTTTTCTCCGGCGGATCGACTGCGAGAAGGGCTGATTCCGGGGTTCACTTTGCTGGAGCATTTTGCCCTGCGACAACAGGATTTCTGGGTCGACTGGGCCCTAGCCCATCAACAAACCCAGGCGGCTATTGAGCAGTTCACCATCCGTGGGCACCCCTACAGCCGGGTGGAGCAACTTTCGGGGGGGAACCAGCAACGTAGTCAGTTGGCTCTTCTGCCTAGTCCCCTGACGCTGTTGCTGATGGAGCACCCAACGCGAGGGTTGGATATTGAGTCATCCCTATGGGTTTGGGGGCAACTGTTGCAACGTACCCAAGCCGGCACAAGCATTATCTTTACCTCGGCAGATCTAGAGGAGCTAATGCACTACAGCGACCGCCTCCTGGTGTTCAGTGGTGGGCAGGTGTCACGACCTATCCCCGTAGCTGAGCTTACCCTGGCACGGTTGGGACAGATGATCGGGGGTAAGTTGCAGGAGAGGGATCCCTACTCCATCCCTTGAGTTCCCGTAGTCTGCCCTGGGCAGTGGACAACAAAACCCAGGAGAAAGCTTTTTTTGCCCGTTCATCTGGCTTAGAGTAGCGGTGGCCCCAGTCCTTCTGGCTTGCTCAAGGAGTTTAGGCATGGGAGAGCCACCTGTCGAAGACTCGCAGTCCTATCTGTTTAACTTGACCATTTCTGGATCCCGGCAGAAGGTTCTCCAGGGTTTACGGGCCTGGCTGGATCTGGGCTTGCTCACGCCGGAACAATTCCGCTCTCTTGTCAGGGTATATCAACTGCATTTGGAGGAGGAAAAGGATGGGCAAGCACCAGCCAAGGGGGGGATCCCTGCAGAGGACTCGGTCCGAAGAGCGCCAACGCTACCGGTGAGAATTGGCTCTGCCTACCTGCTGTGGGGTTTGGCCCTGTTTGGCTTTTGTGGTGCACACCGCTTTTACCTGGGGCGCTGGCGAACTGGGCTGCTTTGGCTGTTGACTCTGGGTCTATTGGGCGTTGGCCAGTTGATTGACTTGCTGTTGATCCCGGGCATGGTGCGGGAAAAGAATGCAGCCCTACTGGGATCTGCTCCTCAACCTTCCCCGGCAGAACCTGCAGCGGGGATCCAGAGCGAACCCTTGGCCAGTACTCCTGTTCCTGTCGTGTCATCCCAGCCTTCTTGGGCGAGCCGGCTGTTGCAAAACCTGCTGGCGGAGTTGAGTGTGCGCTGGCTGTTGGTCTTGGGGCTGTTTTTGGTGGTGGTGTCTTCGGGGGTATTGGCAGGTGGTCAGTGGCAGCACTTTTCTCCCCTGGCTCAGTACGGGGTGCTGCTGACCTATACGGCTGCTTTTGCTGCAGGGGCTTGGTGGGCCTATCGGCAGGAGGGACTACGCCTAACCGGTCAAGCCCTGGAAACCCTTGCCCTGCTGCTATTACCGGTGAATGTTTGGGCGCTGGATAGCCTCAGGATTCCTTGGGGAATGCGCGGGGTGGCGCTGGGGTTGCTCTTGGGGATCCCGTTGGTGGCCTGGGGGCGGGTGCGGTCTGCGGGGGTGGGTTATGCCTTTTACGCCACCTTGGTGAATTTCTTGGCCCTGGCCGGTTTACAGACGTTGTGGGGGTTAGGGCCCCTCGGGATTACTTACGTGGGTATTGCGAGCACGGTGGCCTACACCTGGAGTCGCAGGTTACCGGCCTTACGAGGATCGAAATTATGGCTGTTGGGCGCTGCTGGCTCCCTGCTGGTGTTGCGGGGGCTGCTGACGGGGCAGGTGCAGCTATGGCAGTTGGGGTTGGCGGTGGCTCTGCTGGGTTGGCTAGTGGAAACGTTCTTTGTAGAAGAAACGTTCTTTGAAGTGCCGGGGATCCCACAGACAAGTCCAGAGTCAGCTCCGGAGTCCTCTTGCGGGATGAGATTTACTCCTGCACTGTCATCTGAGGCTGAAGGTCTGCAATCCCCAGAATCGAGCGAGATGGGATCCCTGCCCCTTTGGGTTGCTCAGGGGTGGCAGTGGGCCGGATGGGTGCTGTTGGGGTTGGGGTGGCTCTTGGCGCTGGCGGGGGTCTCTAGCGGGTTGAATCAGGTGAAAGGGACTCACCCTTGGGTGGGTTGGCAGCTATTGGCTATTAGCCTGCTGGGGATACACATCTTTTGGAGGCGATTGAGCCAAGGCAGGCAGGTCCTGGATCTGGCGCTACTGTTTGGGGTGGGTTTGGAAACCACTTGGGCCCTGTGGCAGGTGGTGCCTTGGGGGTGGCGGCAGACCCTTTTGCAAGTGCTCCAGAGGGAGTTTGGCTGGCCCGGAAGCCTGTTGGGGATTGTCCTCTTGCCCTATGGGGTGCTGTGGCTGAGCTGGGCAGCCCGTTGGCAAAGAAGAGAACCTTCCCAGACCAGCCCAGGAGGAGGATCTGACCCCTGTGGATGGAATCACCTGGTGCAGCCCACCGAGAGGTTGGTCCTGGGGCTAGGGGGATCCCTGCTCTTGCTCAGCCTTGCCAATGGGGCAACTCGTTTTGGGCACCTCTTTCTGGGTACCGGCACCCTGGCCGGGTGGTGGTGGTATCAATCCCGTTTGAGAAGGGTTACCGGTGATGAAGAAGCTGTAGAGAACCGAGAGCTCTCCCTTGCCCACCGCCCTTTTTGGGTAGTTTTAACCCATGCTTACGGGGTAGCAGCCCTTTTGGCCGGCCTCCGCTGGCTGTTGCCGGATTTGCCTGCCTCTGGTTGGGGTGTGATGCTGCTGCTTTTGGCGCTGCTGGAATGGGTAGGCCGGGTGGTGCTGCACCGCCGGCGGTTTACATCTGCAGAGGAGAGCCTAGGGGTGTGGCAGCAAAGTGCTGATGGCCTTGGCTTGGTGCTGGCTTTGCTAAGCTATGGCACCTTTTTGGGGCAACGCTTCCCTTTCCTGCCGACCGTACCTGAGGATAAAGGGGATGTTCTGGCTTGGCTGTGGCTACTGGTGCCGCTGGTGCTCACAGGGGCAGAGGTGCTGGCTTTACCACCTTTAGCATTCATGCCCCCGGCACTCCGGATCCCAGAAGCGGAAACAGCCCCTGGCCCGGAGGGATCCCTGCCTCAACAGGCTCGATCTTGGCGAGAGGGGATCCCCTGCAGAGACTCCCTTGAATCTCTGGCGATTGTTTCGATTCTGCTGGCTCAGCTGCTCACTTTTGAGACGTCTGGGGGCCGGCTTTTGGGGTTGGGTCTGGGGACCCTGCTGATGGCCACTCAAGTGTGGCTAAGGCCTTGTTTAGCCTACGGGTTGCTGACGGTAGCCTTGGGTCTGGGATTTGCCCTGGCGGCAGTGGAGCAGACCTTTCAACCCACCGGAGTGGAGTGGGGGAGCTCCTGGGCAGCTCTGGTGTTGGGGCTGAGCCTCTGCCGCTACCCGGTCAAGCAACTGGCGGCTCGTTTGCAGGGGGTGTACCAAACTGCCTTGGATGGCTGGAGCGGCGTTTTAGGCGGATGGCTTTTGCTCTGGAGCAGTGGCCTCCTGTTCAATGAGCTGGCCGGTGCCTTGGGCTTTGGGAGGGAGGATAGCAGCTTTGGCGCTGACCTCAGCGGTGCGGCGCACTTTGCAGCAAGTCTGTCTTTGGCTCTCCTTCTGCTCCTGTTGGCTTTTGGGGTGCACCTGGGGCTGGAGGTTACCCAGGCCGGGATCCTTGGGTCGACGGCAGAGGAATCCGAAACCGCTCGCGTGAGCAGGACAGAGTCCTTTACAAACTCCCCCTCCGCTATAGCGAGGGTGGATCTGCTGCTGTACGGGATGGGCTGGGCCTTGGAACTGCTGTTGGTCAGTACCGTCCTGGGGCTGCGGCAGGGATCCATTGGCGTGAGCGGGTCGGAGCCCTTGTCCATCTTACCGGTTTTGGCAGCGGTCAACTTGGGCTTAGGGATCCTCTTCTGGATTGGGCCAGAGCAGATCCTCTTTGCCGGTCGTGTGAGCAGGAGGGAATCCCCAGACGGGGGACGAGGGCAGCTCAGCAGTTTGTGGAGCGGGCCTTTGATCTATGCCGGCTTGGGCTGGCTGGGATCCCATGCCCAAGGGGGTGAATTCGCAAGCGTGGGCAGCTTGGGCCTCTCCATTGTGTTGTTGGGCTTGGGGCGGCGGGAGAGGATCCCACTGTTGCAAGAACTCCCTTTGGTCAATTGGGAGGGGCTTTTGGGCGCTTCGGGCATTTCTCTTGCTGCCTATGAAGGCTGGATTGATTTCCTCAGCCACGGGGGAGCCTTTGGGGATGGACTGGTGCTGGGCGGCCTGGTAGGGTTGAGCTTGGCCTTGGTCTACCGGCTTTGCCCTCTGTGGGTGGTGGATTTGCTGCGGCTGGAAGCTGCTTGGCTGGCTCGGATCGCTGCCGGCAACTGGAGTCTGGCCAGTTTGATGCTCGTGCCGGCTCTAGGGGAGCTCAGTGGAGCGGGGAAAAACCTCTGGCTGCTCACGGGAGCCGGCTTGGCAGCCTATGCCGCTTGGCAAGGGAGAAAACCCAGCCTCTCCTCAGAATCAGAACCTTCTCCCCCGCCGATAGACAATGCCTCTTCTGGAGCACATCCGGCCCAGGTCCTCTGGTGTTACCTGAGCGCTTGCCAAGGAGCCGGGATCCTGGCTGTGGCTGTGCAGCTGTGGCTACCGCAGGTGGATCTGTGGGTATGGGGGGGATCCCTGGCCTGCGGGTTAGGGTTGGTGTACTCCTTCTTGCCCTGGCAACGTTGGGGGTGGTGGCCGGATCCCTGGCAAAATACGGCTTTGGTCTTACCGATGGGGATTTTGCTTGTCACCGCCACCCAGACCACCAGCAGCAACCTACTTCTGGGGGCAGCCTACTATGCTTTCTTATCCATTCGGCGCTCCCAAGTGCGCTTGGGCTATGTCAGCCTGTTCCTGAGCAACTGGATCCTCTTGGATTACATCTGGCAACAGGAGTGGTCTTCCCTCAGCCTCTCCGCTCTACCCCTGCTGGGATCCCTGTTGTACGTAGCCCAGGTGGATCCGGGGCTGCAGAAGTCTTCTGCTCGTCAAAAGCGACATTGGCTGCGCTCCTTTTCCTCTGGAGCGCTGGTTTTGGTTACCTTGCTAGAAACTCAGGGGCAACTTTGGGCCGGATTCTGGCCGGTGATCCTGGGTTTGGCCTTAGGACTGCTGGGCCTAGCTCTGCAAGTGCGGGCCTATCTGTTCGTGGGTACCGTGGGCTTTGGGTTGGGGGTATTGCGGCAGGGGTGGCTACTGGCGGCCTCCTACTCCTTTCTCCTTTGGGGACTGGGTATTCTCTCGGGTTTTCTTCTCATTGGGGTGGCAGCCAATTTTGAACAGCGACGCGCACAACTGGGTGCCTGGCTAAACGCTTGGCTAGAACAATTGCAAAACTGGGAATAGGTTCGGCCCCGGTTGGATCTAGACTGGTGTCGGCGTAGCTAACGGTAACCGCCTATGGCTCTGGCCCAGACGCGTTCCCCGCAATCGCAGTGGAAAAAGTTCTGGCAAGTCTTTGCTGCCTGGCGAGAATTTGATGGCATTTTGTTGCTGACGGTGCTGGCTTTAACCGGCATCGGCATCTTAGCCATTCACAGTACTGTGCGGGAACGTCCGCTGATCAGTAGTTACTGGCTCCAACAGCTGATCATGGCCGGGATTGGCTTGGTACCCCTTTTGATCTTGGCGCGGATCCCCTATGAGCGATTTTTGCGCTGGCATTGGTTCACCTACTTCTTGACGTTGGCCGGACTGACGGCTGTTCTGTTTTTTGGCACAGCCGGAGGAGGAGCCGAGCGGTGGATCTCCATTGCCGGGATCCACATTCAACCTTCAGAATTTGCCAAGCTAGGGGTGATCCTCACCTTGGCAGCCCTTTTGCACCACTGGCCGATTAAGTACTTCAGCCAGATTTGGGTGGCCGTTGCCGTGATTACTCCCCCTTGGTTGCTGATTTTCCTGCAGCCCAACCTGGGTACGGCGCTGGTGTTTGTGGTGATTTTACTAACCATGCTCTACTGGGCTGGGGCCAAGGGCAGCTGGATCCTTTTGCTCCTGTCACCAGGGGTAGGGGCCATTCTCTACGGCCTGCACAACCGTCCTGAGTTGAGCTGGATGCTGTGGGTGTGGTTGATTTGGTGCCTGGGTATGGCAGGGCTGGCGGCTTGGCGGCTCCCCTGGCGCTGGACCGGCGCCCTTACGTTTGGGGTGATGAACCTGCTTTCTGGCCAGCTGGGGCAAGTCGCTTGGCACTTCCTCAAGCCCTATCAGCGGCGGCGATTGGAGATTTTCATCGATCCTGCCCAAGAGCCTTGGGGCTCTGGCTATCACTTGATCCAGTCGCGCATCGCCATCGGGGCAGGTGGGCTTTGGGGACGCGGCTGGCAACAGGGCACCCAAACCCAGTTGGACTTTATCCCAGAACAGCATACCGATTTTATTTTCTCGGCCATCGGCGAAGAAATGGGTTTCTTCGGTAGCCTGACAGTGCTGATTCTGATTTGGATCCTCTGTGTGCGCCTGATCCTAATTGCTCAGGCTGCCAGGGATAATTTTGGTTCCCTAATTGCCGTTGGGGTGCTGGCGATGATCCTGTTTCAGTCGGTGGTGAATATCGGCATGACCATTGGCTTAGCCCCGATTACCGGCTTGCCCCTACCCTTTCTCAGCTATGGTCGTTCTGCTCTGCTCACCAATTTTCTGGCCGTTGGTTTGGTGGAATCGGTGGCGATACACCGGCAACGCACCACCTTTTTCACCTGATTCACCTGATGATCTTTCACATGATCTTTCACCTCATGATCGCGTAGCCTGCCAGAGGCATTTGAGCAGGAGCTCAGACTATGGGGGAACAGGGATCCCACTCACACCCAACCGGTGCCGACGACTGGGGTAATCCGCCAAGCTCACCGACAACGACCGGGATCCGGCCAAACTGGAAGCGGGAATGCGAATGGTTCCTTGAAACACCTGGCTGTTGGGGGGAAGTTCTCCAGGCAAACCTTGAGTGAGAGCATGGATGGCCCGTCCCTGGTCATCGGTAATGTTCATGAAGCTGTAGAGAAAGCGCACCGTCTCGGCTGAGTTGTTTTGCATTGCTACATTGAGAACCACCTGCCCTCCCTCCCGACGGGCCGAGAGCACCTGCATGGCCACCTGTCCGCTGGCAGCAATGGTCTGTTTTGGGGGAGGGGTGGGCACGACCGGAGTAGAGATTGGAGCTAGAGTTGGCGTTGGGGTAGTAGCAATCGGTGTGGGTAGCGGAGTAGGAGCCACCGCCAGCTCCGGAGAAAGGCTAGGGGTGGAGGTAGGAGTAGGGGTGGATGGAGGAGTTGGGGGAGGGGTGACAGCAACCAGGGGCGTTGGGGTAGGAGCAGGCTTCAGACGGGCTTCGGCCTCAGCAATCACCTGAGCCTCATTGACCAGAGGTACCCGGCGGGGATCCCGAGCTTGGTTAGGGGCAGTGGCATTGCCAGAACCGGCAACAGGGGAAGACACCCCTGACAGGGCGCGTTGACCAAACAGATAACCCAGACAGGCACTCAAGACGGCTGTAAAGAGAAAAGCACTCAGCCAGAACAACAGCCCAGCCAGGGTTGCGGTGAAATCTCGCTGTGGTGGGGCTTGACTCCTCAACGGAAAGGGCCTCCTGCTACTGAGACTACTTTAGGCTTCTTTGCCCGTAGGCTTCTTTGCCCGTTGCATAGCGTGCCGTAGGCATTTGATACGGAACGTTAAGGGTTGTGATGATTCGGTGGAGTGCCGTTGTCTTGCACCGGGTGCAACTGCGGCTGCAGAGCAGCACCGTCTAAATTGGGCAGCTTTTCCCCCAACCACCAACCCGGATCCTCCCAGGCAAGGGATCCCAGCCATGTCCGGGCTTGATCTGCTAAAACCAAACCTAGCAAAACCGGAGCAGTGCTCAAACTAAGGGCAAGATTAATCCAAACCCCAGAGGGAGAGGCCCTTTTGCTGTCTTGCCTATTCTGCATGTCAAGAGTTTCGTTAGCCTAGGTAAACCTCCTCCTATCCTAACCTTCATGCCAATTGTGCTCATTTGTGGCCCGGCTCGCTCCGGCAAAAGTCGTCTTGCGGAAAAGTTGGCGGCAGCTTCCGGTTTATCGGTGATCTATCTGGCTACGGGACCTCAAGTGGATCCGGTGAGGGATCCGGAATGGGCAGAACGGGTTCAAAAGCACCGGCAGCGCCGTCCGTCCACTTGGCAAACCTGGGAGACGGGCCTGGACTTGAGTTTGGTTTTGCGGGATCTGCCTCAACCAAGCTGTGTACTGGTGGATTCTCTGGGGGGCTGGGTGGCGCAAGGATTGGACGCTGCTTCCTCAGAGTGGGATCCCTGGGTGCAATCTTTCTTGGTCAGCCTCAAGAGCTTTGCCGGTTGCGTGATTTTGGTGGCAGAGGAGGTAGGGTGGGGGGTGGTACCCGCTTACCCGCTGGGACGCTTGTTTCGGGATCGGCTAGGGGAGTTGACTCAGGCAGTTGGGGGTATGGCGGATCAGGTTTTTTTAGTTACAGCGGGTTTTGCCCTGGAGCTGAGCCGCTTGGGAATGCCGCTGGATCGGATGAGGGATCCCGTCAATCCAGAGTAGAGTTACGATTGCGTAGCGTGCCGTAGCATTAAACTGCAAAAGGTCACCCGGCCAGAAACCTCTAACTTGACGTTCATTGATTTTCCCGTAGCTGTGCCTATCACCCTTTATCTATCTGCCAAAGCCATCCAAACCCTGGATTTAACCCCCGGACATGAGTTGATGCAAACCGTAATGGTGGATCCCGCTCGGGCTGCCCAGCAGGTGCAATGTGTGATCGACTACCCGCGCAGCCCTGATGATCCGCGGGAGTTGTCGGAGATCCCGGAGGTGCGTCTCTGGTTCATTCGCTGGGATACGGTTTACCCCTGGTTACCTTATTTTCTGGATTGGCGACGGGGGGAATTGGCTCGGTATGCCGCCATGCTGGTACCCCATCAATTTAACCCTCGCCAAGGGATCCTCTACAATCCGGAAGCCTTGGAGATCTTTGTCTACCAGAAAGTATTTGTGTTGATGCGGTGGCTGAAACAGCAGCAGTTGGGCTCGGTTTCTGTGCTGCGGGATATGGCTTTGGTGTTTGGCTTTGAGATCCAGCCGCAGTTTCTAACCCTTTGGGATAAAGAGATCCTCGAGGCAGAAGCATGAGTGTGATGGTGGCGGGCACTTGGGTGGGGCCAAGGCTCCCGAGCGTGGCAGAGGTGGCCCAAGCTTGGGTTGCTTGCTCGCAGCGCCCCTACTCCTGGCTCAAAGGGGATCCCTACGCCCAAATAGAAGCCCATCTGCGGGAGCTTTGGCAGCAGATTGTGAGGTTGAATCAGGAAGGGACGGCAGAGCCTCTGCTGGTGGTGCCGGGCAGCCTTGCCGATCCGATTGGGGCAGGGCAAACCTGGGCGGATCTATCTCATGCCTGGGAGCTACCGGTCCTGCTGACGTTGCCAAGGAGAGCAGCCATGAGTCAAGCGATTGCCTTTGCCGCCTTGCTACGTCAATCCCGGGCCCGCTGTCTGGGCTGGGTTTTGTTGGGTGAGCCGGAATTTGCCCCCACAATAGCTACCGATGAAGTGTCAGAATGCCAACTCGACTCTCCCCCATCTTTGCCTCCTGAAGCTTGGGATGAACTGGATTCCACCCTGGCCGCATGCCTGGAAGCACAGGTGGGGATCCCGGTGCTGGGACGTGTGGATCCACAGCAGCAGGTGAACTGGGATCAGGATGCTCTGGCGATGATGGGTTATGTGTAATACAGCCCTAGCTTTCACGACATAACCCTGGTGAGCCTCTGCCATCCCCATCTGGTTTGCCAGCTAGTTTACAGATAAGGCCGTAAAGCCTACGTTTTTAAATCCGCCTCAGAATACTCAACCCATGGGAGTCGGTGCCGCAGGTTTTCAGAAGACCATAGCTGGCGGCCATCAATTCCGCCAAATCAGTCACTTCCGGACTAGGAGCCCAAATGGCTGGATTCTTATAAGCGTAGTACACCTCCAAACCATCTACCCCCAGCTCGGCTGCCGCTGCCACCACTTCCTCCGCAGGCACGAGGTATCGAAAGGGGTGGGCCAGTACTGCCAATCCCCCGGCTGCTTGAATGGCTTGAATCGCCTCACTAGCAGGTAGCCCCGGGATCGGTTCTCCCTGAGTAAAGGGATCCAAAATGGAGGCTGCCGGGTCAAATCCATAACCGAGGATATGCACCTCACAGCCCAGCAACTCTGTGGTGATCTCAATTCCCGGCCAGAGAATCGGATCCCCAGGCTGATCCAGGTAGGCTCGGGCCCGTTCATACCCCTTCAGGGTGTGGTGATCCGTGATGGCCAATCCTCTTAGCCCGTGCTGACGGGCTTGCTCCGCCAGATCCAAAGGATCCATCTGCCCATCAGAACAGCGGGTGTGCAGGTGAAAATTGTAGTGCAGAGGGCAAGAGGAGGAGCCAATCCCCTGCAGCACCTGCCGCAACTGGGTAGTTGCAACACCGACCTGGAGATTCCGTTCTAAGCTGACAACCATGACTACCCTTAGGTAGAGAACAGGTGCAAGTCCACAAAAGTAGACCTCTGAAGTTTTATTAAGAATGTCTTCCCATTTTAGCGACGCTATCCCTCCAGTGCCATGTGTCAAAGGCTACCCATTTTGAGAATCCAGCGAGCTTAACCCAGAACATCCGCCGCCGCACGGGTAGCTGCTCCAGGGGTAAAGTCACTATAGCCAACCGTGTGCAAAGCAGACTCCAGAGTGGCCATGGTCATCAACACATCGCGGTCACTGATGAAGCCCAAATGCCCAATCCGGAAGATCTTGCCCTTAAGATGGTCTTGTCCTGCTGCCGTGGCCAAGTCAAATTGTTTTTTCAAAACGCTGCGAAGGGTGTCAGCGTTGATCCCCTCGGGAGCTACAACAGCCGTAACAGCAGGACTAGCGGCAGATTCCGGCTCCACCAGGAGCTTTAACCCTAGGGCTTTTACCCCGGCACGGGTAGCTTCAGCCAACTTGGCATGGCGCTGGTAAATCGCCTCTAAACCCTCAGCACGCATCATTTGCAGCGTTGTTTGCAGAGCATAAAACAGGTTCACCGCCGGTGTGAAAGGAGTGGTGCCTTGTTGAAGGGATTTTTGTGCCAGCTGAAAACTCCAGTAATACTTGGGAAAGGTGGAGCGTTGTGCAGCCGCCATGGCCCGTTCGCTAACGGCCACAAACCCCAAGCCGGGCGGAATCATGTAGCCTTTCTGGGATCCGGAGGCAACCACATCCAAGCCCCATTCATCCATGAGCACAGGCATAGCCCCAACACTGGTCACCCCATCCACAATCACCAGCGCTTCTCCGTGGGCACGGGCAGCCGCTGCAATCGCCTGCACATCGTTGGCTACACCGCTGGAGGTTTCCGAGTGAGTGAGAATAACGGCCTTGATGGTTTTTTCTCGGTCGGCGGCTAGCTTTTCCTGGAAGATCTCCACCGGATAGGGAATACCCCAGGGGGTTTCAATGCGCTCGCAGTTGAGGCCAAATTGCTCGCACATTTCTGCCCAGCGATCCCCAAATTTGCCATTCACCCCCACCAAAACCCGCTCCCCAGGGCTTAAGGTGTTCAGGATCCCGGCCTCCATCGCCCCAGTGCCGCTAGCAGAAAAGACAAACACATCCGACCTGGTCTGGTGCAGCCAGCGCAGCCCGTCGGTGACTTCCTCCAGAATGGCAGTGAACTCTTTGCTGCGATGCTCAATCGGTCCACGCGCCATGGCCAAGAGGGCACTCTCCGGAACCGGGGTTGGGCCTGGGATCATCAACATTAATTTGTCTTTCATGCTTGCCCCGCCTTGGATCTACCCACTCAGGTTGATGCGGTGGTTAAGGGTTAAAAAGGTGGCGGCCAGATTCGAACTGGCGAATAGAGGTTTTGCAGACCTCTGCCTTACCACTTGGCTACGCCACCCTGCCACCTAATCAGGTAGAACATTCTAGCTGAAAAAGGATCCCTATTCCAGCAATTTGGATCTTGCCACAGCTGCTCTCGGTTGATGGGGATGAGTTGTTCATTTTGTTTGGACGGCTATTCCCCGTGTAACTATCATCAGCACCCTGGCTTAGGACTTAATCCTTCAGAATTAGACAACAGATCACCGCATAGCTCCCTAGTTCTACAGGCCGCTAGAGGGGAGAAGGACTGCTCCAAACCAGGATCCCAATGACTCCATCCCAAGTCAGCAACAGCAGGGCCAATAGCCCCAATAACCCATACATCCAGGGTTGAACATAGGGCCGCAAACCACCCACGCTGAGGCCGGTGTGGTGTTGCACCTCAGCCAACAGCTGTTTAAAATCGGCTACCCGCATCGGCAGCAGCACCTGATCCCCAGCTCCGGTAACCAAGTAGTAAACCATGCCCCCTTGGCTAGTGGATCTCGGCTCTATCCGTTCCACCTCCGACCAGCGGATCTGCCATTCTTGCCGTAGAAAAGCAGGCACCCAAGCAGGATAGGTAGCTCGCATCCCTTGCTCGTCCACATGCACCTGCTGACTCAGGGATCCCAGGAGCAAGCCCCACCCCAACAACAACAGCAGCAGCAGGGATCCCAGCCAAACCGGATCCGCCTGCCGCCAGAGGAATAGGGGCAGCGGAAGCACCAAAGCCCAATAGAGAGCTTGAATGGCGTAACGAATTAAAGGGGATAGGGGAAAACACATGACTAGGGGAAAAGCTACTCCGCTAGCTTAACCAACCGGAGTAAACCAGCTGCACAGAGGGGTGAAAATTATGGGCCAGGCTGACCTCAGATTAACCTGCAACAGAAGCAGACAAAAATACCAACAAATATCAACAAATTGAACAGATGAGTTCATTCACGATGGGTTGTGGATAGACAGCTGTCAGCGGCTCCCCGGATGCAGGAGGAGGAAGATTTCCGTCGGCAAGACTATCCCCTCCACTCAGCCGCCTCAGTAGAAGGGGCAGACGTTGTCTGGGTAAACCTCAGCCGCAATCCTCAAGCCTTTAGCAAGGTTTTTGCTCCCTTGCAGGGGCGCTTTCGAGAACGGCACTTATCGGCTCGGCGACGAGGACACCGCAAACAGCAACTTGGGTCGAGAGGACTTCGAGCCCGGCAGGATCATCGAACTGTGGGATGGCACCAACTGCTAGGACTGGCAGCTGTGTGAGCTGAACCAGCAAGGGGTGGGATCCCGTACCTACCAAGCCGGGCCTCTCTCCCCTGCAGAGGGATTGCTCCAAGCCTTTGGACGGGGGTATCGCCGCCAGATACAGGAGTGGACAATCCCCAATTCGAGCAAAGCAGCGTACAGTGTTGAGACAGGATGCACTTAGAACTTCTGGGGGTGGATTGAATGACTTTGCGACTGTACGGGATCCCGATCTCTGGAAATTGCTACAAAGTGGAGCTGCTTCTCAAGCAGTTGGGGATCCCTTATGAAGCCGTATTGGTTAACTCCAGAGAGGGGGAAAACCGGCGGCCCGAATATCTGGCTAAGAATCCCTTGGGTCAGATCCCGGCCCTAGAGCTGGAAGATGGTACCGTGCTGGCTGAGTCGGCAGCCATTTTGGTCTACTTGGCAGAAAATACCCCAATGTACGGCCAAACCCAGCTGGAGCGGGCGGAGATTTTGAAATGGCTATTTTTTGAGCAAACCCGCATCGCCCGCTACATTGCCACTACCCGCTTTTGGCTGCGTGCCGGTCAAGCGGAAGCCAACGCCAGCTTGATCAAGCAAAATCTACAGTTGGGTACAGAAGCTCTGCGGATCATGGACCATTGCTTGGCGGGTAAAACCTTTTTTGTGGGTGAGCGCTACACCATTGCCGATCTGGCCCTATTTACCTATACCCACGTGGCCGAGCAGGGCGGGTTCGACCTCAAGCCATTCCCCAACCTTCAAGCCTGGTGCCAACGGGTGAAACAAACCGACCGTTTCTTCCCCTTGCCCGGAGCGTGACCGGGATCCCTGTCAAGGCTCTAGAAACAATTTTTCCTATCCATCCGTGTTGAATTGAGGAGAAGTTGAATTGAGGAGAACCATTACCGTTTGCCATCGGGATAGAGCCGGTTGAGGCCCTTGCGGGCAGCAGCATGGGCATCCAAGGTCGTATCCATTTTCAAGATTTTGCGGTAAACCTGCTCAGCACGGGCTACCTCCCCCTCCTGCTCCAACTTTTCTGCCAGCTTAAGCAAACTTTGCACCGAGAGCTCTGCTGTTGGATTCTGAATTTGCCGCAACTCTTCTAGGCGCTCCTGCACCATCGGTCGCAGCAGCAGCGATTGATCCAGATCCAACACCTCACGGTAGTAGCGTTGCGCCTCTTTGAGGTTGTTCTGCTCGTCGTAAGCTTCCGCCAATTGTAGAGCCAGCTCAGCTGTGGGGTGATCCTTAAATTGCCGGTGCAGTTGATTGAGGCGGCGAACAAAGGGGGATCCCTGCTCTGGGTTGCTCAAATTGGGAGCATGCTGCACCGGCAAGTAAGCTGGTTGCTCGGTGGATTTCTCATCGGCAACAGCAGTCTCCGCCGGTTTTTGAGATCGGGCCGGGGCTTGCCGGCTGATGCTTTTCGGGTCAACAGGGGTGGGCTTATAAACCCAAATGGGTTGATCCGAAGAGGGGGATGAGGGAGTATAGCGAGGAATAGGCTGGGGTAGAGGAATGGTTTTGCGCTCAGGAGCCTCAGTGGGCAGTTGCTTGAGTTGTTCAAGGGTGTTATGGGGTTTGGGTGCCTGAAACTGAATCTTCTGGTGCTCTTGAGATAACTCTCGATACAAAGAAGCCAATTGAGTATAGCCAGCTTCCTCATAGGCAGTGGCCAGCCAACGGGCATTTTCTGCGCTGGGATTCTCACGATAGGCACGTCGGAGCAACTGTAAAGCAGTACCGTAATTGCGTTCGCGAATAGCTGCTTGACCCGCCGAGTTGGCTCCGGTAGAGTTGCTAGCCATATTTCCCTGTCATACCCTCTGTGCGCTGATGATAGATCAGTTTTACCCAGTCAGCCACCTACAGCATCATTCGCAACCAAACCGACAGCATGATTTTGCAATTAGACAAAGGTCCGGTCAGGCTCTCCTGGCCCTCTTAAGCCTCTCTACGGCAGCAGATTCCTGTTCAATTTCCCTTCTCAAGCGGTTATTCTTCGGGTTAAGTTGTAGCCAATTCGGTTGTGGATTGACCGACTTTGAGACGTTTTCTCCACCGGCATAGACATGATTCAACATTTTCGGGATCGGCACCCTATGGGCAGTTTGCTCACGGATCTGTTGCGTGTGGAAGAGGGGATTTACATTGTGAAGGCGCAGGTCATTGTGAATAATACGGTGTTGGGTAGTGGTATCGCCGGGTCGAATACGGTTGAAGCGGCCGAAGATGCCGCATTAAAACGGGCTTTGAACCATGCAGGCTTTGGTCGCCCATCCACGCCCCTCGGCTCAGGAGTAGAACCTTCTGGAAGATCCGCTTACCTGCCCAATCCTGATTGGGTCAATGGGCACACCAGCTCCTTACCCATTGCCCCTCAATCCATTCCCCCTCAGCCGGCTCCGGCCCCCCTTCAAACCGTTCAAACAAAACCTACTCCTCCCTCAGTGGAATCTGGAACGGATATGGATGATCTTTCTGATATCATTGCCCAAACGGATGTGGAATTGCAGCGCATTGGCTGGACCAACAAAGAAGGGCGAGAATTCCTAGAAAAACACTTCCATAAAAAATCCCGTCACCAGTTGACGGATACTGAGCTGAGGGAGTTTCTCCGCTACCTAAAGCAGCAACCGCCCCGTCTAAAGAGTGAACCGAAGAGTGAACCGAGCTTTTAACCTGGGATGTCACTCAACCCCAGAGCACAAAAAAACAGCTCTCTAGAGCTCCCCTTGATATACTTGCGAACCGCTTCCCCAGTGCTTTTCTTCCTGACCAGGCGGTCAGGAGCCAGGGTGAGGATAATGCCCTCGGTCAGCTTGGTAGAAGCTGCAACCCGGCCAAATCCCGAACCAGAGATCCGAGCTTGCAATCGCAAGACGCTCTAGCAGAACAGTTCCGCTCAGGGGGCACCGACAATCACTGTCGTATCTTCCATGGTTTTCACCACATTTTCTCCCCCTTCTGAGAGCACCACCCGCCGCTGCTGGGCCGAAACACCAGCCACATTAGCCGTCTGATAATTCTGCCCAGCCTGGACTACAGAGGGCACAGTTCCTGGGCCAGAGACAAGGGCAAAGGATTCTCCCCCAATTTGCACAATGCCAGAAACCCGAACACTACGGGCAAAGGCAGCCGGATCTGGGGTAGGGGCAGAAACCGGAGGAGCTACAGCAACAGATGCACCATTGCCGTTTCCAGGGGGAGGCAAAATCGGCGGCGGTGGCGGCAGAGGTGGCAGGACAATTTCCGGCTCAGGTGTACGAATATTTTGGGGCACAAAGGGATCTTGGCGGCCAGCCCCACTCAGGGCCCGCTGGGTTTCTTGCTCCCGATCCGCAGGTGGAATCAACACAGAAGCAGCCTGGGTGGCTTGTAACAAAGAGGGCACAGGTGGAGGAGCAGGTTGATCCAGTGCGGTTTGGCCAAATGAGCTGTTTGTTGTTTGTTGCTGGGCCAGAGCTTGCATTTGGCTAGCGCCACGGGCCAAGGTGGCGCTCATGTCCTGTTCCCAAATACCTGCAGCGTTCAGCCGCATGATGACCGGGCTAAGGCCACCCCGAGCTTCCACCCAAATTTCCGCTTCTCGGTCACTGAGTCGGCGAGAGCTCACGATACGGGATCCCTCAGGTAAGAGGGGCTGAATCGCCAGTTCAGCTTCAGGAACAGCCGCTGCGTTGGCCAAAGCTAAGGGCAAACGAGG
This sequence comes from uncultured cyanobacterium, assembly GCA_937944885.1. Taxonomy (GTDB): domain Bacteria; phylum Cyanobacteriota; class Cyanobacteriia; order Thermostichales; family Thermostichaceae; genus Thermostichus. The sequence goes on along the minus strand of CALFBB010000030.1, from coordinate 3,292 downwards.
GGCCAAAAAAAACAACATTCCTCCTGCTGACAGCAGACCAACAGCAAGAAAGGACAGTTGGCGAGTCGGTAAAGAGTTCAGCATCAAGACCATCTGGGAAAAAGCCTCCTGCCTTGTGCCCTTGGGTTTAGGGCAACTTCTCTACCTAAAATACCCAAAATCCCTTAAACAGGGGTATGCTTTTCCCAATTGCCATGAGCCGGCCTGTATCTGTTTTAAGATTTGCCCTAGCCCCGCCAAGCCCATGGGAAATCTGCCATACTTAAGGGAGTGTAAATAATTATTAAAACTATGTCTGCTCCTGCTCTGGATCCCGTCAACCCCAGCCGGTTACAACAGATTGCCCAGCAACTGCGCAGCCAACGGCCTGCCGATCGTATGGTGGCTCTGGCCCATTTGCGAGATGTTCCGGATGAAGATGCAGTGCCTCTGATTCTGCAGGTGGTGGATGATGAAAATCTACAGGTACGCTCTTTTGCGGTTTTTGCCCTGGGGGTGAAGCAAACAAAGGCTTCTCTGCCAAAGCTGCTGGAAATTTTGACTCAGGATCCCGACTATGGGATCCGTGCCGATGCGGCGGGTGCCCTTGGGTACTTAGAGGATCCACGTGCTTTCGAGGCCTTGGTGCGTGCCTTTTATGAAGATGTAGAATGGTTGGTGCGCTTCAGTGCAGCGGTGGCTTTGGGTAATCTCAAGGATCCGCGCGCCTATGAAGTTCTGATACGAGCTTTGGATGCTCCTGAGGTGTTGTTGCAGCAGGCCGCCATCGCTGCATTGGGAGAGGTGGGGGATTTACGGGCCCTGGATCGCATTTTGGAATTTGCCCAAGCGGAAGATTGGCTGGTACGGCAGCGGTTGGCCCAAGCTTTGGGGAATTTACCCTCTGCCAAGAGCCTTTCTGCTCTTAACTATCTCAGCAAAGACCCGCACGACAGTGTGGCCGCTGCGGCTCTAGACTCCCTACGCCGCTTACGCGAGAAAGGCTGGGTGGAGTAAACTACCTGACTTCGACCGGAATGGGAATCTGCATCGACAGTCGGGATACCCCGGACGAGGCGGCAGCGGTGCGGTCTATCCATTCAGAAAGGGTTAGGCGACGGTTCCCGGTGTTGCAATCAGGGGCTAGGGGTAAAAGGCGGAAGTAGAGCTGGTATGTCAGAGGTAGGTGTCACTCGTGCTGCTGTGGTGGTAGCGGCGCTAGTATTTTCCACTCTGCTGGGGCCGCGGGCAGCACTGCCTTGGGTAGCCGGGGTAGCGCTGCTGATTCTAGAGCAGGTGGTTTTGGGCGGGCGGCTGTCTGGCTTGCTGGCAGCCTGGCTGGATTGGGCTTCCCCTCAGTATCGGCAACGGGTGATTCGCCATGAAGCGGGACATGTGGTGGCAGCTCATGTGCTGGGGATCCCCTTGGTGGGATATGTTCTTAACCCCTGGCAAGCCTTTCGGCAGGGGATCCCTGGCTATGGAGGAGTAAGGCTGGATCAGGATCCCATCCAAAGCTGGCAGGCTCAGGGAGGGATCCCATGGAGGGATGTGGAGCGTTACGGTACCTTTTGGATGGCTGGCGCAGCAGCAGAGATATTGCACTATGGCCAAGCGGAGGGAGATGTTCAGGATCGGCAGCAGGTGATACAACTGTTGTCCGGGATCCCCTCCGCTCAACCTTTGGTTACCTCCGCAAAAATAAGAGCCCAACTGAATCGATTTTTGCGACAAAGCCAAGCGCTGTTGCAAGCCTATCCTGAGACCTACGCAGTTGCAGTTCAGCACCTAGAGCAGGGATCCCCCTGGTCAGACTGCACGGCTGCTATAGTGGCGAGCTTAGAGAAGGAAACTGCCCAAGAGGCCTAGCCCTGACCCAGACAGGCTGAGCAGGATCCCGTCACTGCTTCCTGGTACACTGTGACATACGCAAAAACAGAAGCCCGGGATCTGCGTCGCGTTAGCGTTGCGGAGCAGTATCATTTGTTATTGCTGCTTGCGGAATCCCCTATCTTTACTGTCTTCTATGGAGGATCCCCTCTTGCGCCAAACCCTCATTGCCGGCAACTGGAAAATGCACAAAACTCAGGCTGAGGCCCGTGAGTTCCTGCGCGAGTTTGCAGAGGTCTTACAGTCGTCCTACAAAGACTCTATCCCGCCGCAGCCAACAGGAAAGGACCCCCTCCCACCAACACAAACAGAACGACAGATTATTCTGTGTGTGCCTTTTACGGATCTGGCCTTGGTGGTGGAACAAACCCAAGGATCTGGCATAGCAGTCGGTGCCCAAAACGTTCATTGGGAGGATCAAGGGGCCTTCACAGGAGAAATTTCCGGCCCGATGCTGGTAGAACTGGGGGTGCGTTATGTAATCGTTGGCCACAGTGAACGGCGACAGTATTTTGGTGAGAGCGATGAAACGGTGAACCGGCGTCTGCTGGCGGCGCAACGGCATGGCCTTATCCCTATCCTCTGTGTCGGAGAAAGCAAACAACAACGAGACCAGGGACTGACGGAAGCCTGGATTTTTGAGCAATTGGATCGCGGCTTGGTAGGCGTTGATCTGGAGCATTTGGTGATTGCTTACGAACCCATCTGGGCGATTGGCACAGGAGAAACCTGTGCTGCTGAGGAGGCTAACCGTGTGATTGGCTTGATTCGACAGCACCTAGGTCAAGCAGACTTACCGATTCAGTATGGAGGCTCTGTAAAAGCCGGTAACATCGACGAGATCATGACTCAACCCCAAATTGACGGGGTTTTAGTGGGGGGAGCCAGCCTGGATCCGAAAGAGTTTGCCCGAATTGCCAACTACCAGGCCTTGGCTATGGCTTAAATGAGAAGTCTCCGAGAGATTTTAACAAGGAGTTGTACTGGCCCTGTTAGCGAAAGATTGGGTCTAAATCCCCATCCTGCCGCTAGCGCGGAAGCAAGCTAATAGGACGGCTTTTATTATTCTATTAATTATTATTCCATAGTTTTATCCGTAGTTCTGTGCGATAAAATAGACCCATGTTAGTTGACCCATGTTACTTAGAGAAGCCAAGCTACTAAATGGCTCTAAGGAGCAGTACCAAGCTCTTGACCAAGCCATTCGTACCGCACAGTTTATCAGGAACAAGTGCGTGCCCTACTGGATGGACAATCAAGGGGTAGGGAAAGCTGTTTTGTTTTCCCTGTGCAAAGATTGAGCGAAAGAGTTCCCTTACGCAAAGCAGTTGAACTCAGCGGCTAGGCAGGCTAGCGCCGAAAGAGCTTGGCAATCAATCTCTAATTTTTATCGCCGTTGCAAGTCTGGAGACAGCAAAAAGGG
>CALFBB010000029.1 GCA_937944885.1 uncultured cyanobacterium | reverse complement strand
GGGATCCGGGTGCCGACAGGATTTGCCACTACTGCCCATGCCTATCGTCACTTCATCGCCTCTGCTGGTTTGGAAGAAAAACTGCGTCCTATTTTTCAAGATTTGAATGTCGAGGATGTGAACAACTTGCGCCAGCGGGGCAAAGCCGCCCGGGCCCTGATTTTGAATACTCCCTTCCCCCTGGAGCTGCAGCGGGCTATCACCGAAGCCTATCTCAGCCTCTGTGCTCGTTACGGGTCGGATACGGATGTAGCGGTTCGCTCCAGTGCTACCGCCGAGGATCTACCGGATGCCAGCTTTGCCGGTCAGCAGGAGACCTACCTCAACGTACATGGGGTGCAGGGGGTATTGGATGCTTGTCATCGCTGCTTTGCCAGCCTGTTCACCGATCGCGCCATTTCCTACCGCCAGATCAAAGGCTTTGACCATTTTCAAGTGGCCCTCTCGGTCGGGGTACAAAAGATGGTGCGCTCCGATTTGGCTTGTTCGGGGGTGATGTTCTCGATTGATCCGGAAACCGGCTTCAAGGAGGCGGTGTTGATCACGGCTGCCTACGGCTTGGGGGAAAATGTGGTGCAAGGGATTGTCAACCCCGACGAATACGTGGTGTTCAAGCCTACCCTCAAGCAAGGATTTAGTCCCATCCTCTCCCGCAAGCTGGGCAGCAAAGAGCTGAAGATGGTTTACGACGAGGGGGGATCCCGACCCACCAAGAATGTAACCGTCCCAGAGGCCCTGCGCAAGCAATATGCCCTCACCCAAGAAGAGATTTTGCAGTTGGCCCAATGGGCCTGTCTGATTGAAGATCATTACTCGGCACGGCGGGGCCGCTTTACCCCTATGGACATTGAGTGGGCTAAAGATGGCCTTAGCGGTGAGCTTTTCATCGTGCAGGCCCGCCCCGAAACGGTGCAATCCCAAAAGGTAGCCAACCGCCTCAAAACCTATCGCTTGACCCAGCCAGAATCCAAACCCGAACCCCTGGTGCGCGGGCGAGCCGTGGGGGAGGCCATTGGCCAAGGAACGGCCCGCATCATCCTGGATGTGCGCAAGCTGGATCAGTTTCGCCCCGGCGAAGTGCTGGTGACCGAAAAAACGGATCCCGACTGGGAACCCATCATGAAAAAAGCCAGCGCCATTGTCACCAACCAAGGGGGACGTACCTGTCATGCGGCCATCATTGCCCGCGAGCTAGGGATCCCGGCAATTGTCGGCAGCGGCAAGGCCACCCAACTGCTCAGCTCCGGTCAACCCATCACCGTTTCCTGCGCCGAAGGGGAAGAAGGACGCGTCTACCCCGGTTTGCTGCCCTACGAGGTGCAGGAGATTCCCCTGGAGAGCCTGCCGCGGCCCCGTACCCAACTGATGATGAACATCGCCAATCCAGAAAAAGCCTTTGGCCTGAGTGGGATCCCTTGTGATGGGGTGGGCTTGGCCCGTCTGGAATTCATCATCGCCAACCACATTCAGGTGCACCCCCTGGCCCTGCTCAACTACGAACAGGCGGTGAAAGAAGAACCCCAGTTGGCGGAGCTCACCTACCAGTATGCCGACAAACCGGAATACTTCGTGGATAAATTGGCCCAAGGGGTGAGTACTATTGCCGCCGCCTTCTATCCCAAACCGGTGATTGTGCGCCTGTCGGATTTCAAGAGCAACGAATATGCCCATCTGTTGGGAGGATCCCGCTATGAGCCAGCAGAGGAAAACCCGATGATCGGCTGGCGAGGAGCCTCCCGCTATTACGATCCCCGCTATCAGGCCGGTTTTGCTCTCGAGTGTCGGGCCATGAAACGGGTGCGGGATGAAATGGGCCTGACCAATGTGATTTTAATGATCCCCTTCTGTCGTACTCCCGAAGAGGGCCGTAAAGTGCTGGCGGAAATGGAACGGCATGGTCTGGTCCGAGGGGAAAACGGCCTCCAAGTCTACGTGATGTGCGAGTTGCCCAGCAATGTGATCTTGGCAGATCAATTCTGCGAAATCTTCGATGGCTTCTCGATTGGCTCCAACGACCTCACCCAACTCACCCTCGGCTTGGATCGGGACTCGGCCTTGGTCTCCCACCTGTTCGATGAACGGGATGAAGCCGTCAAACGCATGATTGCTCAGGTAATCGGCACGGTGAAAAAGCAGGGCCGCAAGATCGGCATCTGTGGTCAGGCCCCTAGTGACTACCCCGAGTTTGCTCGCTTTTTGGTGCAGCAGGGGATTGATTCTATCAGCCTCAACCCCGATTCCCTGCTGAAAACCCTGCTGCTGGTAGCAGAGGCAGAGCAATCCTAAACCCAAAAAAGGATAGGGATTAGGTTAAAATCTTTCCTGCTAGATCCTCATTGGCACCACTCCCTATGATCCACGAAGTCTCCATGCCTGCCCTCAGTTCCACCATGGAAACGGGCAAAATTGTCTCCTGGCTAAAACAACCAGGCGATCGCGTGGAGAAAGGAGAAAACATCCTGGTGGTGGAATCCGACAAGGCGGACATGGATGTGGAGTCCTTCCATGCCGGCATCCTGGCCACCATTGTCGTGCCGGCAGGGGAATCGGCTCCTGTGGGTGCCCCCATTGCCTTGATTGCGGAAACTGAAGCAGAGGTTGCCCAGGCCCAAGAAAGAGCCAAAGCTCTGGCCAGGAGTGGGGCCACTGCCCCCAAATCTGTTCCTGCCCCGGCTGCTCCTCAACCGGCTAGCCCTGCCCCTGGGAGGGTTCCGGCTGTGGCTGCTTCCGGTGCTCAGAATGGCTCGGGAGGGCAGCGGGTTTTGGCCTCTCCCCGGGCCAGAAAATTGGCGGAAGAGCTCAAGGTTGATCTAAGCAGCCTACGTGGATCCGGCCCCAATGGTCGTATTGTCGCTGAGGACGTGGAGCGGGCGGCTGCCCGGCTAGCCTCTGCTCCAGCCCCCTTGTCCTCCGCAATTACCCCTGTGGTTGCTCCTGCTGCTGCTCCACTTGGGGAAACCGTTCCGCTGAGTACCCTACAAGCGGCAGTGGTACGCAACATGAATGCCAGCCTCAGTGTGCCGGTCTTTCATGTGGGCTACACCCTCACCACCGATCCTCTGGATAACCTCTACAGGCAGGTGAAGCCCAAAGGGGTGACCATGACGGCACTCCTGGCTAAGGCCATTGCTCTGACGCTGGAAAAACACCCCCTGCTCAATGCCAGCTACGGCGATAGCAGCATCCATTACAAAGCCGAGATCAACATTGCTGTAGCAGTAGCTATGGAAGATGGCGGGCTGATCACCCCTGTGCTGAAACAGGCCAACCGGCTGGATTTGTATGAGATTTCCCGCCGTTGGAAAGATCTGGTGGAGCGGGCGCGGCAAAAACAGCTGCAACCGGAGGAATACAACAGTGGCACCTTCACCCTTTCCAATCTGGGGATGTTTGGAGTGGATCGCTTCGACGCCATCTTGCCCCCCAATCAAGGGGCTATCTTAGCGGTGGGTGCTTCTCGTCCCAGCGTGGTGGCTACCCCTGAAAGGGCAATTGCCATCCGCTCCCAGATGCAAGTGAACCTCACCTGCGATCACCGCGTGATCTATGGGGCACATGCGGCGGCTTTCTTACAGGATCTGGCCCGGTTGTTGGAAGAAAATGTCGGATCCCTCACGCTCTGACATACTCCTCTCTCTCCTAGGCAAGCTTTCTGTGCGGTAGAAGAGGGATTCTTTTTACTGGTTCAACTTACTGGTTCAAGGACATGATGCTCCGCAGCTTGCGTAGCAAGAGCATTTACTGTTTTGGATTGCTCCTCCACAGGAAAATCTTCCCAGCTGTTTCCTCCTGGGAGGGAGTTTCCCGTTGCGACAGCGGGACGCGGTCCTTATACCCTTGGGTACTGTTGCTACAGTGAGGTGCAATTTCTACACAGTTAAAGCCGCTTGGTAGCCCCGTCACTTGAGTGCCGGAAGTGTCAACTCAATATTCCCGCCTTAAAAGACGGAGCTTTACGGCAATTTTTGGTAACTTGGCAAACAACCCGTAAGCCCAGAAGGCGGGTATTGTCTGCCTACGGTTGTCATGGAGAGTGGGTTAAGGAGTATTGGTTGTTTGGGTTAGGTAGCCCTCAATCAGCAGATCCTCGCCGATCGCTCGCCAGCAAACCTGCTTCAGGGGAATAGCTTCCGTCATCTTGGTCAAGCCCAGTTCCCCAACAGGCGAGAAGGCGGCAGTGCCACCAATGATTTTGGGAGCAATGAAGGCGAGCACTTTCTGAATGGAACCGTCGGCAATTGCCTGCGCTGCCAGTGTACCACCGCATTCCCAGAGTACCGACAGGGCGCCCCGCTGATGTAAATTGGCCATCACGACAGCGGGGGTTAGCCGAGGTAGCTCCAGGACTTCCACCCCCCGTTCCTGCAACCGCCTCTGAATAACAGGGTTAGCCCCTATTTCCGTGAACACTGTAGTCGGTGCTACGTCGGTCTGCCAAAGCTGAGCCTCAACAGGCAGATCTAGACGACGGCTCATAACCACACGGCGGGGATTGTGTCCCTGCCCGTGGCTGGTCAGTAGTGGGTTATCCCGCCGCACCGTGTTACCCCCCACCACCACTGCATCGCAGCCCGCCCGCAGTTGGTGAACTACTTGCCGAGAAGCAGGGGAGGTTACCCAAGTGCTATGGCCGGTTGGGGTGGCGATTTTGCCATCCAGCGTCATGGCGTACTTGAGAATCCCCAGTGGCTTTTGGTGGGTGATGCTGTAAACAAAGGCTTCGTTAAGTGCCTGGCAGGCTGCTTCTTCTACTCCCACCGTAACGGCAATGCCGGCAGCCCGTAACTTGGCTAACCCGCGCCCAGCTACCTTAGGGTTAGGATCAATCATGCCCGCTACGACTCGCGCCACACCTGCTGCAATCAAAGCATCAGCGCAGGGTGGTGTGCGACCGAAGTGACTACAGGGCTCCAGATTGACGTAAAGAGTTGCCCCTGCCGCTTCTGGCCCCGCCGCTTGCAAAGCAAATACCTCCGCATGCGGCGCTCCCGGTCGTGGATGGAAACCTTCACCCACCACCCGCCCCTCTTTAACCACCACTGCTCCCACCATAGGGTTAGGGGATGTCTGGCCACGGGCCCGCTGGGCTAGCTCTAGGCAGCGCCGCATCCACTGCCGATCCTGCTCATCTTGAGTTGATTCCACGCTCTGGTTCACACTCCGGAGTTGTCTTCCAGAAACTAATCTGGCTAATGCAATTTGTCTTGCTAGCCTCTAGCTTGGCAAAAGATACCCCTACTCTTAACGGGCGGTATGATGGACCGGTCTGTACCACCTCCGAGAGCACTAGCATCAATTTGAGCCAAGAGGGATCCACCTATGTAGAGCTACTTTACAGTTTAGCCTGGCATTTTCTGCTCTTGCCCAGTAAAGCTGGAGGGTGGAATCTCTCCTCAGTGTCTGCAACAACCAGAGCACAGCTTCATCAATAGTTACTCCTTTACCTGGTAAGTCTCCTTCCTCTAAGAATGGGATATAAGATGTGGAAAATACAAAACAGAAGCACCAAAGCCTTTCATGGATACTTGAGAAGAAAAATGATCCTGGGAAATACAAGGAAAATATTGAGCTTGATGAAGCCGTACGCAAAGTTCACCTTATCACCTTCGCGGATGGTTTTGAGGAGCTATTGTTGGTATCCAGAATTAACCGAGTGCAGGTCATACTGCTAACGGTAGTCAGGGAAAAATGTAGAACCAAGATGAAGGACACTGCTGTCAAGGGACAGCCTACAGCCTGGGCAAAGAGGGTCTAGCACACACCCCTCACCCTCAATCCCTCTTTCAGAGGGTAGAGAAACCTGGAGCTTGTATGAGGTGACTCTGAAAAGGGCTATATGGGGATCGATCAGATCAAGCAAAGTGTAAAGTAGCTCCAGTTGCAAATAGGAATGGACAATGGGATCCCATCCGTTTCTAGGCGGCAGCAGTGACTAAGGTATGGGGAGATCAATGCTCGAGCCAATCTTAATCGGATTGGGTGCCGTGCTCTGGGGCAGCCTTTGGGGCTATACCACGCTATTGATTTTACTGGTGAACTTCAAAGAGAGTGGTTCGGTGTACGCTTACCCGATGCAAATGGTGCTGGATCGCTTTGTGGAGTCGCTTGGATTGGGTTGGTTGAAAACTTTGCATGCCATGCAACTGAAGCCCCTGCGCCAAGTCAGCTATGCTCTGTTTGCTGTTGTCACCCTGGGAGTTGCTTTCATGCTCTGGGTGCTAGGCTAAAGTGCTTTTGCTCCCCAATCAATAACCTATGAACACAGCTCAACTGATCGCCATTCTCTCAACGGCCATCACCACTGCCACGCCATTGGTGTTTGCCTGTGTGGGAGAAACCATCACGGAACGAGCCGGGGTGATCAATCTCTCTGCCGAAGGAACAATCATGATGGCTGCCATGGTCGGGTTTGCCACCGCTAAGCTAACCGGCAGCCTCTGGCTAGGTTTTTTGGCTGCTGCTGCAACAGGGGCCCTGTTCGCCTTGATTTTGGCTTTTGGCTCTATTACCCTAAAGGGATCCCAAATTGCCATTGGCTTTGTCTTATCTCTACTGGGAGCAGATCTATCTTCTTTTTTGGGCAACCCCTTTGTGCGGATCCCGGGGCCAACTGTGCCCAGTTTTCCAGTTCCCATTCTGCAGGATATCCCGCTGCTGGGGGCACTTTTTTTTCGCGGTGATCTGCTGGTCTATACCAGCTACCTTCTGATTGCGGGAAGCTGGTACTTTCTTTATTGCACCCGACCGGGTTTGATGTTGCGAGCTTTGGGGGAACAACCGGCGGCAGCCTTTGCTCGCGGCACCAACGTCATCCTCTGGCGATACATCTATACCCTCCTGGGGGGATCCCTGTTAGGGATTGCCGGAGCCGCTTTTTCTCTGGATTTCAAAGCCGGTTGGAGCCACCGACACACAGCAGGGTACGGCTGGATTGCCTTGGCTATTGTGATTTTTGGCGGCTGGAATCCGCTGCGAGCAGCTCTAGGTACCTACTTGTTCGGTATTTTACAATCTTTTGCCGGCGTAGCCCAAGCTACGATCCGCACCGTTCCAACCCAAGTCTTTACCGTTGCCCCCTTTGTCCTGATGATTTTAGTGTTGGTGCTTACCTCGGGAGAATGGTGGGAATATGGGTTACGTGGGATCCCGCCCCGTCTGCGGCGTTGGATTCAGCGAACGATGAGGGCAACTCCGCCTGCCGCCCTCGGGCAAGTGTTTGAGCAAGATTAAGAGCTAGCCCCTCAAAAAAGCCGCTTGCAACCGTTGTAAGCAAGCTTGCATCTGGGCAATCTCGGCGGGATCCAACTTTTGGAAGCACTCTTTCAAGTAGGCAACATGTGCGGGGAAAACCTCTTCAAATAATTTTTCCCCTGCCTCTGTTAGCACGATCCTGAAGCAGCGTCGATTTTCCGGCGGCACTTCCCGGCGGACCAAGCCCTTTTTCTCTAGACGATCAACAATGCCGGTCAAGGTCCCCTTAGTAACCAAGGTTTTCTTGGCCAAAACCTTCATGGTCATGCCGGGAGTATTGCCAAGGGTCACCAACACATCAAACTGGGGAGAGGTCAGCCCCATTTGCCGAATATGGACTCCAGCATAATTTTCAAAAGCTTGATAGGCCCGTGCTAGATCCCGCAGCAGACCCAAAAAGGGTTCGTGGGCAGCTAGCAGAGAGGGTTTGACAGACTCGCTTTTCTTGCTGCTGATGTTGCCTTCTTGGGTGGGTGGGAAGCAAGTAGCAGGAGTTGTGGACATAAGGCAGAGTGAATAAACCGTCAATCGGGCTGTAACGACCCTTCGCGACAGCAGGACAAAATCCTTACCTGGTCTTTAATCGAGTACCGTACTGTCCTAGCCCAATAATAGCCAACCTCGATATAGTCCTAATGCAAAGTAAGTTACATAAAGCCAGTATTGAAAAGCCAGTATTGACCGGGAGGCGCCGTAAAGCCTCTCACTACTGCTACTCTCACTACTGCTACACAGAAAACCTGTCTGGTAAGGCGACGAGTATAGCGAAATTCCTTTTAGAGCAGCCACAGCACCTGAACAGGTGCCCCAGCCGAGATTGGAGTCGTTCCTACAGGGAGTACGGCTAGAGCATCGCGGAGGGACGAGGCCTGTTGCCCACTGTACCCCTGCAATCTATGGCCGTACTGAACCACCAGCAGCTGCCCCACCGGAGCATTTCTGAGCAACTGGGCAAATTGACCCATCGCTTTGAAAATTCCAGCTGCAAATCTACCGGTTGGGGCCGTCGAGACTCGATACTGAAAGACTAGGCTACCCGGTCATGCTCAAGTCCGGGGAGTGAGGTGCGAATGTTGAATGCTGCCATTATCATCACAATCATCCTTGGCTTTTTGGGAGTTGTGGTTAAGCGCAACCTAATTATGAAAATCATAGCCATGGACGTGATGAGTACCGGTGTTATTGCCTTTTTTGTTCTCTGGGCAGCCCGAGGAGGTGTGTTTACCCCCATCTACAAACCCTGGCGTGAGCTGGCCTATGCCGACCCGGTGCCGCAAGGGGTCATCCTGACAGCAATTGTGATTGGCCTATCGGTGCAAGCCTTAATGTTAGTGGGCGTGATGAAATTGTCCCGCAACCACCCTACCCTAGAAGTCGAGAGTATCGAGCAGGCCATCACAGATGACTGAATTGACCTTGATCTGGGTGGCACTGCCCTTTTTGTTGGCCTTCACCACCTACTGGGTTCCTGTCCTAACACGCCCTGCCGTCATGGGGATGGCAGTGGTGACGGTGGCCTATGCAGTGAAGCACGGGGGCTTGCCCGGTACACCCTCCCTGCCCCTGGAACTGAATTTGCTGGATCACTTTGGTGTGACGCTGCGGATTGATGGCAACGCAGCGGCGATGCTCCTGGCCCATGGCCTTGTCACGCTGGTGGTGGCCCTGTATTTGGATCGGCGCTTTGTGGGCAGCCGCTTTCTTGCTATGCAGTTGTTGATCGTCCACGGCAGTGCCAATGCAGTGGTCATCAGTGCCGATCTGGTGAGCGTCTATGTAGCCCTTGAGGTGCTGAGTATAGGAGTGTTTTTGCTCTTAACCTACGGGCGGCGGGCTGAGCAGCAACCGAGGGTGGGGGAGTGTCAGCTTTGGGTGGGGCTGCGCTACTTATTTATGAGCAATGTCGCCATGCTCTTCTATCTAATGGGCACGGTGTTGGTGTATGTACGCACGGGATCCTTGGCCATGAGTGGCTTGGCTGCCGCCTCACCGACGGCTTTGGCTTTGATTGCCATCGGCCTTTTGGCGAAAGGGGCGATCTTCATTCCAGGTTTGTGGCTACCCCTAACCTACATCACTGCCGATCCGGTAATCGTAGCGGTGCTCAGCGGTTTTACCACCAAAGCCGGAGCCATGGCCTTGGTCCGCTGCAGTCAGGCGGCGCCGGTTTTGTTGGGGTGGTTGCCCTATCTGAGTGCAGGCTCAGCTGTTTTTGGCATTGCCTTTGCTCTGTTGTCTAGAACCCCACAGCGCCTCTTGGCCTGGAGCTCGGTTTCCCAGATGGGATTTGTAATTGCGGCACCCGAATGGGCGGGCTTGTACGGTCTTGCCCATGGACTGGCCAAACCTTTGCTGTTTATCGGAGCAGCAGCACCCCAAGGCTGGCGCTGGCCGATGGCAGTAGCGGGACGAAGTCCCTTGTTGATGGTGGGGGCGGCTTCACTGGCCGGGGTACCGGGTACCTTGGGTTATGCGGCAAAAGCTCTCAGTTTAGCTGCTCTTGCCCCTTGGCATGAGTGGCTGCTCACCCTAGTTACCATCGGGACAACCTGTGTAGGGATCCGAGTTCTGCTGGCATCGCCAACAACTCTGACCAGTCCCCACCAAGCCGGTTGGCAAGACAAAGTGGCACTGCTGATCTGGGGAGGAGGTCTACTTTGGGGCTGGGTACCGGCGGCTTACAGTTCTGCCAGTCTGCTCAAGGCGCTGCTCAGCTTGAGTCTAGGGATCCTGCTGGGATGGTTCTGGGAGCGTATTCCCCTCAAGCCATGGTGCTTAAATGAAGGACTAGAGGCGGTGATTGGGGGGTTAAGTGTGGTGCTGTTGTTGGCGCTGGTGTTGTTCGGTGGGGTCAACTATGCGGCGCTACCCTAGGTTGGGCTTATTGGAAATCGGCCTGCGGCTTTTGATTTGGTTTTTGCTGACGGGCGATCTGAGCTGGACCAACATTGTCATTGGTGTAGCTGTAACTCTGCTGCTGCCGCGTCAGGCCTCAGCACCGGTGCAGTGGCGGGACTGGGGGCATGTGCTCCAGGAAATTGTTCTGGCCATTCCAAGAGCCTACTACGAAGCCTTTCAGATGATCCTCAAGCCCCACACCGTTGAGGAGGTTGTTCGCAAACAAACCCTCCCCAATCCTCAGGACTCCATCCCGCTACCACGACCAGCAGGACTGGTGTTTCTCGATATCTTTCTGATTACCTTTACCCCCAAGACGATTGTGCTCGATTGTGATCCCCAAGGTGGTTATGAGGTGCATGTGGTGAAGCCGCGGGAGGAGATGTGAATTTATTGCTGTTTCTGTTGACCCTGACGCTGTGCTTACCCCTGTACGCCGCATGGCTGAAGGAGGATATTTGGAAGACGATGCTGGCGTTTGCCAGTCTGGCCACAAAGACCTCCATCCTGATTTTGGTGGTGTCGGTGCTGCGGGATGATTGGATGATTGGCATTGTCGGGGTTTTGATGTTATCGGTGGGCAATGCGGCGCTAATGCTTTTGGCCCATGTGATCAAGCGTCTGGAAATGCTCTAGGGGACGGTATGGAGCAACTGATTGAAGGGGTGAGCTACGTCTTTTTTGCCATCGGTGTGCTGTTTTGGCTTTGGGGAACGGCACCCCTGCTTGGGGATCGCTCCATTTTGTTTAAGCTGCACAGCCTTTCGGTATCCGATACGCTGGGCTCGATGAGCATCATGATCGGGCTGTTGCTGCGCATCCCGCGGGAGTGGCCCCTGTTGGTATTGGCGCTGATTTCACTGGCAATTTGGAACACAACTTTGGGCTATGTGCTAGCCTTTTGCTCCCGGCGCAAGCCCCTGTAAGAGGGGTCAGTAGGAGGGGACGTTCGCGTTAGGGTTGCGGAGCAATATGGAAGAAACAGTGTTGCTGGTGATTGTGCTGTTGCTGCCGCTAACGGCCAGCTTGGTGGTTACCCAGGTCAATCCTTATCATGCTCTGGTCATGCGGGGGGTTCTGGGAACCATTGCCGCCTTGATCTATGCCCTATTTGGTGCGGCGGATGTGGCGCTAACGGAGGCCCTGGTGGGCACGATGCTGTCGATTACCCTCTACGCGATTGCGGTGCGTTCGTCGTTGAGTATGCGCCTGGGGGTACTGGAAGGCAGTCCTGTGCTGGATGCCAGTACCTTGGCGGCACGGCAGTTGTTGCAGCGGATTCGGCAGGGGTTGCAACCGCAGCATATGCGCTTGGAATTGGCAGCCTATGCCAATGCGGAACTGTTGCTGGCAGCACTTCGAGATCGTGAGGTGCATAGCATTCTTCTTGAGCCTGGCGACGAAACCGCTGACTATCGCCTGGTGACTCGTGTACCCCGTCTGCAAACTCTTCTGGCGCAGCAAACCCTTGTCTGTGAGGTGATGGCACCATGAGATGGCTCTATGGTGGGGCAACGCTGCTGGTAGCCTTGTGGCTGATCATTGCCGTTCAGGCTGGCGGGGCTGTTTCGCCGACGGTTGAGGCTGTCCAGGTTCTGGCCCTAGAAACTGGTGTGCCCAATACAGTAGCAGGTCTGATTTTGCGTAACCGTCTTTACGATACCGTTTTTGAAGTGGTTGTGTTTTCCACGGCGATTTTGGGGGCGAAATACCTGCTGGCCGATGAACAACCAACAGCAAGTGTGGCTCAGTTCAGCGATATTCCCTCGGTTGTGTTGGCCCGAGTTGGAGCCACTGTTTCTGCCTTGATTGCGGTGGAGTTGGCGATTCGTGGTCACCTTACTCCGGGTGGAGGTTTTGCTGCCGGGGTAGCCGGGGGGACGGCGATTGGATTGATTGCCGTTACGGCCTCTGCAACGTGGATGGAGGAGATCTACGCCCGCTGGCGGGCTGACCTGTGGGAGAAGCTTTCGCTGGTGGCGTTCATCGGTGTGGCCATTGTCTCTCTTGTCGGTTGGCAGTTGCCCACAGGGGAGTTGGGGGCTCTGCTCAGCGGCGGCTGGATCCCCGTTCTCAATATCTTGGTTGCCATCAAGGTGGCTTTGGGTTCCTGGGCAGCGATTTTAATCTTTATTCGCTACCGGGGCTTGTTGTAAAAGAAT
>CALFBB010000028.1 GCA_937944885.1 uncultured cyanobacterium | reverse complement strand
AGCGGAATTAGTACGAGTTATGATTATTCATAATCTGATGAATGTTTTCAAGCTAGCCTCATGTCTCCCTCAACTCTAAGCTCTACGGCCCGCATACACGAGCAATCCCTGACTGCCACTCCTCAAACCAGTATTTCCCAGGCTTCTGCGGCTTGTTTTGTGGCGATTGGGGGTAGTCGGCGACCCAACTCCTCCACCTATCGGGCTTTAGAGGTAGCGCGGCGGGAGTTTGAAAAGCTGGGGATCCCGCTGCATATTCTGGATCTGCGGCAGATGAACCTGCCCTTTGTGGATGGGTCAGAAGCCTACCCCGACTATCCTGACGTTGCGGTGTTGAGAGAAACCATGAAACAGGCGGATGGGATCATTCTGGCCAGCCCGGAATATCACGGTGGCATCAGTGGCATCCTGAAAAATGCATTGGATCTGCTGAGCTTTGAGGAGTTGGAGGGGAAAGTCTTTGGGCTGATCAGCGTTTTGGGGGGCGAAACCAACAGCAATACTCTCAATCAAATGCGTCTGATCGTGCGTTGGGTGCGCGGCTGGGTCATCCCTGATCAAATTGCCATTGGTAAAGCCTGGAACGCCTTTGATGAACAGGGCAATCTCAAGGATGAGAATCTCCAACAACGGTTCCAGCGCTTTGCCCAGAGCTTGGTTACCAACACCTACAAACTGCGGGGCATTCCGGTTCATGGGGCTTAGAGCAGAGGTCCTCTTCTTTGCGGCTACCCAGCCTCCGGTCTGGGGGCTAAGCTCAAGGTGAGCCAGAATCTGGCCAATACAGCTTTTTGCCCTTGGGAGAGCTCAAATATGGTTCAGTCTGGGCCCCACTATGCTCACGGGTCGGAGGCAATGCCGCCTTTGGTGGCCCTACAGGTCACGTTGCAACAGATGCGGGAGCAGACGGATGCCAGGCTCCTGATTCGGCTCACCCTGGATTATGTCAAGGCTGTGTTTGTTGCTCCTCTGATTTGGCTAGCCCTCTACGACTACTCAAACCATCAATTGGTGGGCCAGGGGGGAGTGACTCTGCTGGAAGATCCAACGCTGTTGCAAGCGGTGCACCCCCTGCAGCCGGGGGAAATCCTGGAGCAGGTGGTGATCGAGCAGCGGCCCATCAGCCTGCCGGATATGTCCCAGGAGCCGCGCATGGGCATCTGGCAGCGGGAAGCTGGGCGACTGGGCGGGATCCAAGGCTGCTTGATCTACCCCATCCGCGGCCAGCGGCGTTGCTTGGGGGTGCTGATGCTGGGATCCCAGCTGTGGGGCGTTACCACCAGCGAAGAAGAAAAGGCGCTCCTGGGCATTTTGCTGGGGCAGTTAGCAGCCTCGTTGCAGCAGATTGAAAACGCCTGGAAACAGCAAACCGAAAAACGCCTTGAGGATCCTCTCCTTACCCTAGGGAGGGCTATGCGGCAGGCGGGATCCCTAGAGGAGCGGGTCAGCTCAGTCATCCAGGAGTTGCAGTCCTTTATCGGCGCAGTACGCGTTGAAGTGTACTGGCATGCACAGGGTCAAGGGCAGTTTGTCCCCCGGGGTAGACTCTCCCAAGCCAGCCCTCCCACGCAAGGAGCCAAACCTGTAGCTACCCCGGCTTCTGTTCGCGTTGTTGCTACGCAACGCTTCAGCGACGGCGGGACGGAGTCTTCTGGTGGCCTGCTGCTGCGAGACTTGGGGGATATGTACTACACTCTTGCCGACGGGCAGGTGGTGGTGGCCCATGATGCTACAGGGGCAACTCGCTCTGAGATCACCCCTAAGTTAATGCAACGGTTGCGGGCCCAAGCGGTTTTGGCAGCTCCAATTCTTTTGGAAAAAGACCTGCTTGGGTTTATTTGTGTGCAGTCAGACGTGCCTCGTACCTGGCAGGATAGTGAGCGGCAATTGGTGGCTGCTGCCGGAAACTGGCTGGCCCTGGCTACTCCTCTAGAAGATCTGGATCAGAGGATACGCCAGTTGGCGGATCACCAAGCCTTTGTGCAGCAGGTGGCCCGTTCGGTTTACAGCCAAGCGGATCTGCAACAGGCTCTCCAAGAGGCCATTGTCGGCCTAGCTGAGCGGCTGCAGGTGGGTGCTGTGGCTGTGTTGAGGCTGGATCCCGGTAGCCAAGCTCTCCACCTTGTTTATGAGCAGCGTCGGGAAGGGAAGCAGCCGCTCCCCAAACAATTTCCCCCCTTAAGCGAACAAGACTGGGGAGATCTGATGCGTAGCGAGGTGCTGGTGGCAGAAAACTACGACCAAGATCTCCGCCTGCTCTCCTGGCGGCAAGAATGCGCAGCCTTGGGCATCCGTTCTCTGATGCTCACCTACACCGGCCATGTGGGTGAAGGCAGCGCCGCACCGACTGAAGGATTGATCCTGGTTATGCACCAGCAGCTGCGCGCTTGGAAGCGAGAGGAACGGCAGCTGCTGCGCGGGATCGCCCAACAACTGGGGGTGGTGTTGCGGCAAACCCAATTGGAAGAAGCCCGCCAACGCCAGGCAAAACTGCTGCAGGGCCTGATTAGCCTCTGTTCGACTCTACAAAACCTATCCACCCCGACGGAGATCTACACCACCACCGTTCAACAGACCGCTCAATTGTTGGGGATCCCTTTGGCTCTCTTGGTGACTTGGCAGCCAGGGGCCAGTCAGGGTCAATTGCAACCCCCCTTCGCCACAGCACCTGAGTTTCAACCCAACGGCCCTACCGAGATCGATCTGCAGGATCCCTTACTGGCCTACGCTCTGCAAGCAGTAGAACCTCTACCCCTCACCCAAGAAGAGATCCCCCCCATCAGCCGTACTTGGTTAAATACAGTCGGCTTGGGATCCTGGTTGCTCATGCCTTTGGGCTCTGGGGGAGATCTGTTGGCACCTTTGGGGGTTTTAATCTTGGGGGCAGAAGCCGGCAAAAGCTGGGATCCCGATGATCAGGGGGCCGTGATGTTGATTGCCCAAACCTGTTGCTGGACGCTGCGGCGCTTGCTCTGGATGCAAACCTTGCAGGAGCGGCAAGAGGTGCTCAGTGAATTGAATTGGTACAAGCAGCGCCGCCTGCTGGATATGCAGAATACCCTCCTGGAGAGCCTACGTCGCCTGGGTCAGGTGCCGGAAACTGCTGGTAATGAAGTAACCCGCTGGCAGAAGGTGGTGGAGATCGGCAGAGGCTTGCGGGATTTGGCTACCTCCACAGAGCCGTTGCTCCAGTTAGAGTCTTGGCAGGTACAGCCGCAGTCGGTGTCGGTACCTCTGGCAGCTTTGGTGCGCAAAGGGCTACGCCGCGTGGAAGGGCTGACCCAGAAACGTAAACTCTGGCCCCGGGTCCACGGGGATATGAGTATTGCCGTTCAGGGGGATTCAGGACGGCTGGAGATGATTCTCTGGGAGGTATTGATGGCAGCAGCACAGCGGAGCCCGGAAGGAGGACGGCTGGATTTGTGGAGTCAGGTCAGTGAGGGGTATGTGGAGCTGTTGGTGGTGGATCAAGGCCACTTCGACCCCAACTTGATGGTGGCTCTGCAGTGGGATGCGGAGAGGGTGATCTATGCGGATCCCCTACTCAAGTCTCCCCTCACGGTCAGCCCTGGCCTAGAACTAGGCCTCTGTCAACGGGTGATCCAGCGGATGGGGGGGCAGCTCTCCTTCTATCAGTCCACCGATGGGCGCTGCGTCTCCCGCCTCCTCCTACCGCTGGGTAATGAGGAGTTCAGTCCAGTTGGCTGAGTCTCTCGACGCAGACGCCATTTTTTCTCCTGTCTCTGCCCTGACCGGCTTTATGCCGGAGCTTCGCCCTTCAGCAGGCGTAACGATTACCTACCTCCATCAGATACTGTCCATTGCTCCATTGCATTGATTCTGCATTGATTCTGCATTGATCTGCTTTTGTCTGTTTTGTCTGCACTGGCCGCAGTAAATACGTCGGAAAAAAGCTGTAAGCCGGTTGCATCATGAACGCCGCTTTTCCCACCAACCCCAAACCCCACTCAGCAAAGCCCCCCCCATCAGGATTCCCAAAGCAGGTTGAAACAAAGGTAGCCAGAGCCGCATCCAAAGCTTGTAACCCAATGGGATCCCGACGAAGGCCCCCGTTACCGAAAAGACGAACCAAATAAATCCGGCGAACACCAAAAAGACAATGGCAATCAGCAGGTTATCTAGCCAGCGTTTGAAGTCGGAGGAGGTCATAAGGTATCGAAAGGGGATAAGAAAAATCCTAAACTCAGTCTAAATCCTATCAGGATACCCATCGGCTGATGGAGCAGGATGGGCCCGCATCGCTGGTTTGGTTGCCCGTTGAATGCGATTTTGGGCAAAAATTCGCCCCACCTTGCGTCCTTCCCACCAAAGCTGCAGAGGAGGGTAAGACTTTACACCAGATTCTGTGTAGAAAGGTTGAGGTTCTTGCTGGGTCGGTGTTGAAAGTCGAGTTGTAGGTTGAGGGGATCCCCCCCACAAAAAACGCAAGTAGCGACGTAGCCAGTTCTCCTGCGGCCATACCCTTGAAGATAAGCGACCCGATTTCAATTGCATAGCATCCCCTCCCCAGGCTAAGCAGGCCAACCCCCCCAAACGCACCAGAGACCGGGCTTCCTGCACGAATCCTTCACTAAAAGCCTTCACTAAATTTAGCGAGGCCCTGAACTTAGGCTATCTCCAAATCGATAGGTAGTCAAGATATAGTGGTTGTCAGCTATGTTCTCCACAACCTGTAGTGTCAAACTGACATTGAACCGATGAATTCCCCCTCTAGCTCCACGTTTGCAGCCCGTTTGCGACAGGTGATCGGCGGTGAAGCCATCTATGCTTTTGCTCGCCGGGCCGGCATTAGCGATACTGCTCTGCGCAGCTACTTGAAGGGATCCGTTCCTAGCATTGAAAAGGCTCTGCAAATTGCCCAAGTAGGCCGGGTGAGCCTCAATTGGTTAATAACCGGTGAGGGATCCCCTGTGGAAGTGGACTACGTCTACGTACCCTTTATTGATGTGGCTGCCTCTGCCGGCACAGGGGTACTGGTGCAGGAGGAATCGAT
Source organism: uncultured cyanobacterium (assembly GCA_937944885.1). Classification (GTDB taxonomy): domain Bacteria; phylum Cyanobacteriota; class Cyanobacteriia; order Thermostichales; family Thermostichaceae; genus Thermostichus. The sequence goes on along the minus strand of CALFBB010000028.1, from coordinate 53,365 downwards.
TGAATCGGTGATCGGCTTTGAACGCAGGTGGTTGCAAGCCCGCTTGAAGGGGCATCTCACCGATCTCAGTCTGATTCGAGTACAGGGGGATAGCATGTCTCCTACCTTGGCAGATGGAGATCTGATTTTTGTGGAACGGCAGGAGGAGCAAGACAACTGTCACGAGGGTATTTACGTTTTCCAAATGGATGGGGATTTACTGGTCAAACGGCTGCAGCGACTACCCGGTTCTCAGATCAAAGTCATCAGTGACAATCCCCGCTTTCCACCCTTCACAGTTGATTTGGCAGATCCCACCAACGGCTTGACCATCATTGGCCGCTACCGAGGCCGTATCAGCCTTGAGTAGCGGAAAGAGGAAGCTAGGCTGTCCGACAACCCCCTTGGCAAGATCCTCCACCTGGTTAGGATTGGGTAAAACCCTTGTCCAAAACCTACCTGCACGGAGGTTGATCCAATGTCTCGCCCACTCCACAGACTTACCCTTCTTCTCAATCTGTTGAGTGGGATCCTTTTACTCGGCAGCGGCATCCTAGTCGGGATGGTACTACCGGCCCAAACCCAGATCCAGCCGGCCACGGACTCCTCCTCTGCTGACCCGGCCATACCGACGCCCCAGATCCTGGCTACCCTTGCTCCAGCTCAACCCCAGGCCAACCCCCCGGGCATTGATCCGGACGAGCGCAAGAGCTTTGCTGAGATCGAAGCCGATATTCGGGAAACGCGGCAGCAGGTCATCCGGTTGTTGATGCAGATTGAAGAGCTAGAATCCCGTCTGCAGCGGTTGCGTTCCCAAACAGGGGATCCCGTGCGGCAGTCTTCCACCACTGCCGAGATTGCAACCGGAGAGGCCAACATAGACAGTAGCCCACCCCCTCCCACCCCCACAGCCACTCCCACCCCCACATCCTTTCAGGTGGGAACTCAAACCATCAGTCTGCCAGGGGATCTAATGTTTGATTTTGACAAAGCAGAAATTCGTCCTGAGGCAGCCTCACTTTTGGCTCAAGTGGCCGAATCCTTGGCAACGATGCCAGAAGCCCGTATTCAAGTGAACGGCCACACCGACAACATCGGCCCCTTGAATTACAACTTGGCCCTGTCTTTGCGCCGTGCCAATGCTGTTAAAGATTACTTGCTCAAATTGCTACCCCCAGACAATCGCATCAGTTGGACCACCTCTGGCTTTGGCCCCACTGCCCCCGTAGCCGATAACGACACCGAAGAGGGCCGACAACGCAACCGTCGTGTGGATTTGATCATTGCCCCCTAGAAAGTGGGGATGACACACCTAGCCAGATCCTTGAAACTACAACTCAGCTAGCTTAATTTGTGGAGTGGGTGCAGGTGAGCCTTACACTAGAAGCTTCGAGTTCCATCTTGAATACGTCACAGACCCCTACCGGTAATGTTCAGACTTTTTCGCTCAGAGTGAGCACCACTCTGGATGCCCTCAGCGAGGTTTTAAACTGGTTTGAAACTTTTCGCAACGCAGGTATCCCTGAACCCATCTGGAGGGAGTGTCAGTTGGCTCTTGCGGAAGGGTTCACCAATGCCGTCCGCCATGCCCACCAGGCCTTGCCGGAAACCACCCCAATCGACATTGAGCTAACCTTGACACCACAGGAGTTGGAGTTGCGCATTTGGGATTACGGGCAGGAGTTCAACCTAGAAGGGTTTGCCCAAAAATTGCCAACCAAGATAGACGCCGACTCGGAAGGGGGGCGCGGCATTTTACTCATGAAAGCTTTAGCCAACCACCTTAGCTACACTCGTCAAGGGGATGGGCGCAATTGCCTGTTAATCGGCAGGTATCTTGGCGGGATGCAGTAGTGATGCAGTAGTTCGGGTTTTCCGAATTACTCTCGCAGAATATCCCAAATCAGCAAATTGTTAAACATTGTTAACATACTCCCCGTTCCCCTCGGCAAGCTTTCCGCAGGACGAGGCCCTACAGTGCTTCGGGTAAAAGGCAAGGACATTGCTGACCCTGAGCTGGACAGCAGGAAAAACATCCTAGCGGGAACTGGCAAACTTACTCCCGGTTCATGCCTTGCGCTTTGCAAGAGGTTAACTGCAGAACTACAGGAAGCTGCCCCCTTACCGGTCAGAGTCGGGCAGTTGACTCAAGCCAAGCGCTTTGAGATACAAGCTGAATCCAAGCTTCTGCCAGCTTCTACTTTACCTTAAAGTCCAGATCGGGCATGGGTAGATTCGCCTTGGGGCTACTCTGCCCCGATAACATGGCCAAGCGGCGCGACACTTCATCTTCCATGGCCATGTCGTCTAGTTGCGCCGAGATCTGCTCAGTGCGATCTTCTGAGAGTTCACTCATGGCACGGGCTTTAAACTGACGAGCCTGCACCGCACTTTTAGCCGCTTCAAATTGTGACTTGGCGGAGTCGATGTTGAAGGCGTTGTTAACACGAGCTATCTGCTCGAGGGCTTGGTTCACCTCGTTAATGTCCTTCATGTTGCTCAGCTCGTTCTTGTAAGCAGCCAGCTTCTCTTTTTCGCGAGCCAATTTCTGCTTGGCTGCCGTAACGTAGCGCTCGGCGGTTTCGACGTTTTCTTTGAGAGGGCCGAGAACGGCTTCAATCTGCAAAGCTTGGGTCATAGCCAGACGCGCGGCTTCTTGGTCCCCTCGCTGGGCAGCAAGGCGGGCCCTGTTCTCCAGAGCTTGATATTCGCGCACCTTCTGCATGTACTTCTGCTCCGCCCGTTGGTAGGCGGCTACTTGGGTGGCAACGGCTTCCGTGAGGCGCTGAACAGATTCTTGCATGGTGCGCAGGGATTCTTCTGCAACCATGACAGCCCCTGTGCCGCCCTTATCTACAGGGATCCCCCACAGCCAGTTCCAAGTGCCGACAATAACACTGCCTGCCTGTTGCCCAAAAATACCGTAGATCACCTTGCGTGCGCCCATGGCCTTCTTGCTCCCATGCCTATGCTTGACTTCACTGTATTCAATATCCAATTTCCCGTGCAACCGGAATGGTTCTCAAGGAGCCAACGATACGAACAAAGTGTAACCCCCGCAACCTTGGAATCAACCGCTGTGTCATTCTGACAAACTAGGATCCCCCATGGGTCCCATCATGAAACACAATCCCCGCTCCAGGCGGGACTGGGGTAAGATACACCCTGGTGTAGCTCCTTGCGGTTGAGCAGGGTGAAAGGGTGATCTTGCCAACCGTGGAGATTAAAATCGAACTGCCCAGCTCCCGATGGATCATAGCCGAACATTCAAAGGCGCCCATGCTGTATGGCAGTTACCCCGGTTGGATCTAGGACCTTGCCCCGTTCTACCTCTGCATAGATGAGGTAGCGATCGCCGCAGTCCATCCAGTTTCTCACTCGGCACTCCAGGTAGGCCAGCGCCTCCTGCAAAATCGGGCAGCCGTTCTCGGCAGGAAAGGTTGCTACCCCGGCAAAGCGATCTTCCCCTGGGCGTTGCGGACGCTGAAAATGTCGTTGCAAACTGCTGGAAGAGCTGGATCCGGGCCCACCTTTACCCTCTCGCAGAATGTTTAAGACAAAGGGAGCTTCGGGTTGGGTGAACAGTTCTGCCTCTTGATCTTTGCTGACAGAAAGGGTTAGACCAGGTGGGTTGAAACTGGCTTGGGAAACAGAAGAGGTGAGAAACCCGCGCCAGATCCCTCCCTGTTGAGCCGTAACCACACATAGGGATCCCACCACCCGACTGAGGGCTTGTAAGGATCTCGTCCCGCTGATGCGAACGGCTCGATCCCCTTGGGTTTCACTGCCACTTGGACGGGAAGAACGGGCGCGCATCACTTTGCGTAGCGCTTGGGCAAACTGGGATCCCGCCTGTTCACAAGTCTGTAACACTTCAGGGGTGGGTTTGAACTTGGCGCGGATGGTTGGGAAGCCCAGTGAAAAGCCGGCATTGAGCAACTTGCTCTCGATAAAATCTACCGCTTCCCCACTCCAGCCGTAGGAGCCAAACACCCCTGCCAGCTTGGTATTGGGAGTGGAGGATAGGATAATGCCCAGGGCTGTCTGGATTTGTACCGGGGCATGACCGGCCAATGTTGGGGAGCCAATGATGAAACCTTGACAGCGCTCTAGGGCCTGTGTAACTTCCTCTGGGCTGACCCACTCGCAATTGATCCTCTCCACGATCACACCGGCCCGCTCCAACCCCTGTCCTAGGGCAGCTGCCATCAAGCCGGTATTGCCGTAGGCGGAGGTAAACAGGAGGGCAACCCGTGGTTCACTGCTGGGGTGCTCTTCACACCAGGTCTGATAGTCTTGCTGGAGGCGGCGCAGACTGTGGCGCACCAAGGGGCCATGGGCAGGAGCGTAGGTGCTAGCTGGAAAATCCGCCAATTTGGCTAAGGCTGCCTTTACCTGCTGCGTTTGGGTGCAGTGCAGACAATCGAAATAGTAACGGCGATCCTCACTCAACTGCCGCCAATGCTCATCAAAGATCGGTTCATCACAGACGTGGGCGCCAAAAAGTTTGTCGCTGTAGAGGATCCCAGTGGCAGGGTCATAGGTGCACAGGGCATCGGGATGACGGGGAGTAGGTACTGTGCGAAAGTGCAGTTCGTGACCTTCTCCCAGATCCAAACGTTCCCCATCCCGTACCACCCGCAAACGAAAGGACTGGTCACCGTTGTAGGTAATCCCCAAATCAGCAGCCTCTTCTTCGTCCCGCGCCGGCAGACCAGGCAAGGGATCCGTCTCAAAGGCGGCCCGCAACGTGATCACTCCTGGCTTAGAGCAAAGCACGACGGCATAGGGGGCAAGGGGCAAAAGTGCTTTTAAGGTGGCAATGCGGTTGAAATTGACGTGGCTGAGCAGGATATAGTGTAATCGTTGCAGATATTGATGCTGGGCCAGTTCTTCTAGAAAGATATCGGTGAAGGATTCCCCCGGTGGATCGATCAAAATAGATTGCTGTGCCTGGATCAGGTAGCTATTGGCGGTGGTACCTCGTTGGCGGGCATACTCGATTTCAAACTTCAGCCGATCCCAAGTGCGGGAGCGTAGCACCAGGGTGGCAGGGCCGATTGAGGCGACCTGGACATCGCGGGATAGGGACTTTCTCTCCATAACGGCTCCATGGCAGCATTTGTTCTCAACTTGCCATAAAAGTTGGGCTACAGGATGGAAACGCTTTTGTCAGTACAATGACCAGTTCCATCCTCAAGAATCCCTACCTTTTGAGACTTTTTGAGATCTGGGAGAATATCAAGCTTTGCAAAGGGGATCAAAGCTCGTACCATGGAGAAACACCTGCCATCGTTCTTCTGTTTACAAAACTGGGACATTTACCATGACCAAAACGCCAGCAACCTCTGGGCAGAAACCGATTGTGATTGCCCCGTCCATTCTTTCGGCAGACTTTAGCCGCCTGGGGGATGAGGTGCGAGCAGTGGATGAGGCCGGGGCTGACTGGATCCATGTGGATGTCATGGATGGTCGCTTTGTACCCAATATCACCATTGGCCCCTTGGTGGTGGAAGCCCTGCGCCCAGTTACAGCAAAGCCTCTGGATGTGCACCTGATGATCGTAGAGCCGGAGAACTATGTAGCGGATTTTGCTAAGGCAGGAGCTGACATCATTTCTGTGCATGCAGAGTCTAGCTCCACCATTCACCTGCACCGTACCCTGAGCCAAATTAAAGATCTAGGCAAACAAGCCGGTGTGGTGCTCAATCCCGCCAGTCCTTTGGATTGGATTGAGTATGTGCTGGAGCTGGTGGATCTGGTGTTGATTATGAGTGTCAACCCGGGTTTCGGTGGCCAAAGTTTCATCCCGGCGGTGGTACCCAAAATTCGCCAGCTACGGGCGATGTGTGATGAGCGCGGCTTGGATCCCTGGATTGAGGTGGATGGTGGCCTCAAGGGGAGCAATGCCTGGCAGGTGCTAGAAGCCGGTGCCAATGCGATTGTGGCAGGGTCGGCGGTGTTCAAAGCTAAGGACTATGCAGAGGCGATCCGCAGTATCCGCAACAGCCGCCGTCCAGAGCTAGTAACGGTTTAAGAGTTCTGGAGTATCTTGCTCTGCAAGGTGCGGAGCACCAGAGAAAACTTTGATTTGATTCTCCTTTTTGCTTCTAAGCCACTCTCCACCGGTGTCAAGAGAATGTTAGGAGGGATATCGCTGATGCAGCAAAGCCATTGCCGAGGCAACATTTTCTACCCCCCGTTGTTCGAGTAGATCTGTAAACATACTGTCTACCCAGTACAAGCGTTCGCTGATGATGCCGCTCCAGGCGCGGTAGAGCTTCACCTGAACTTCGAGAGGCAACAGGACTAACCCTTCTGCTGAGAGGCGTAGGGTTTGCACATCCATCAGGCTTATGGCTGTAAAGGAGCGCCGTCGCCCCGTCAGTAGAGAAAGCTCCCCAAACACCCGCCCTGCATGCAAAGTGGCCAGCAAATAGTCCCCTGGGTGCCGTACATACTGCCGGCGCAGCTCCACCACCCCACTGAGAATCACGTACAGATCACTGCTGGGATCCCCTTCTTGAAAAATCACATGGCCCGGTTGAAAGCGACTGGGCAAAAGCGCCGCAGTCAGGGCTTGCCACTCGACATCCTCTAGGGATTGAAACAGCAGGTGCTCACGAATACGCTCGAAAGAGAGATGGCGGGTGCTACTCATAGGTAAGGGGGTCTGCATCTGTCTCATCCTACCCTTGGAGGAAAAGAGAAGATGGACAGAGGGATGGGGCAGATATCGGGTTCGGGTTGTCAACCTCAGCCATCATTCCTCATAGCCCATACCATCATTCCTCTAGCACATAAGAGATGGCATTTTTGTTAACACAAATGAACTCTGCGTGGGCAACTCGGCGACCATTGACAAACATTTCTGAGTCGGTCATGGCCACAAATGTACGCTCATCGTTGAGCAAGCTGGAAACCCGTCGTTCGAACTCGGTGCCTTCCAAAAACACTTCCCCCCGAATATCTGTGCCATCAAGGGTACGAATTCGGACACGCCGCCGTTCTTCCCCCACCGCCTGAGCTGTTTCGTAAGCTCCTCGCCGGGCAGCCTTTTTGATGGAGCGACCCGAGGTACTCATAGCATCGCGCAAATCGTCGCATGGGTCGCTGTTCATCTGCTAACCTCGCCTTGAGTTTACAGGGATGATCAAAGGGGCAGGTTGAGGACTGCCAATTCAGCTAAGATTAGCACACCCACCTACCCCACTGTTGGCCAAGCCGAAGCGGGATCCCTGGGGCAGAGTTTAGCTCTCCAGCCAGAAGATGTGGGCGGGCATTGTCCAGGGATCCAACTTGATGTAGTTGGTGGAGCCCTGCCAAGAGTATTGTTGACCATCCAACAAATCTGTCAGCTGAAAGGTCTGCCAATGCTCTAAGTTCAAGGCTGCTAGGTTCAGGTTAACCCAGCCGGATTGAATGTGAAAGGGATCCAAATTCACAGCAACCAAAATGCGGTTGGAGCCATCAAACGTGCGTTTAGAGTAGCAGATCAGGGCATCATTGTCGGTGGGGTGAAACACCAAGCTCCAGTCGCTCTGGAGGGCTGGATTTTCCCGTCGAATCTGGTTTACAGCGGTGATCAATGGCCGCAAATGACCCGGTTGATCCAGATCCCAGTGGCGAATTTGATATTTCTCGGAATCTAGATATTCTTCGCTACCTTCACGAACTGCACGCCCTTCACACAGCTCAAAAGCCGGCCCATAAATGCCATAGTTGGATCCCAAAGTGGCAGCCAAGATAAAACGCAACATAAATGCCGGGCGCCCCCCCGTTTGCAAGAACTCATGCAAAATATCGGGCGTATTGGGCCAGAGGTTGGGTCGGTAGTACTCCCGCATCGGAGTTTGGGTTAGCTCGGTAAGATACTCCGTTAAGCCCCACTTGTCATTGCGCCAGGTAAAGTAAGTGTAGGATTGGGTAAAGCCTAGCTTAGCCAAGGATTTCATCAGCTTTGGCCGGGTAAAAGCTTCTGATAAAAAAATTGTCTCTGGGTGCTTGGCTTTGATTTCCTGAATGCACCACTCCCAAAAGCCAAAAGCCTTGGTATGGGGGTTATCCACCCGAAAGATGGTTACCCCTTGATCAATCCAGTATTGGATCACACTTTTTAGCTCTTCCCAGAGAGCTTTCCAGTTTTCTGTTTCGAAGTTGAGAGGATAGATGTCCTGATATTTCTTGGGTGGGTTTTCCGCATACTGAATGGTGCCATCGGGACGTTTCTTAAACCATTCAGGATGCTCTTTGACATAGGGGTGATCCGGGGAACATTGGAAAGCAATATCCAGGGCGATGTCAATGTTCAACTGTTTGGCTTGGGCCACCAACTCATGAAAATCAGCTAGGGATCCCAGTTGGGGGTGAATGGCTTTGTGTCCTCCCTCTGGTCCACCAATGGCCCAAGGGGAGCCGGGATCGCCGGGTTCTGCAGTCATGGAGTTGTTTCTGCCCTTGCGGAAGGTCTGCCCAATCGGATGGATCGGCGGCAAGTAGAGCACGTCAAACCCCATCGCCGCGATCATCGGTAGACGCGCGATTACATCTCGGAAGGTGCCGTGGGTGTGTTCATCAGGGCCGCAGGAGCGCGGGAACAGCTCGTACCAAGCACTGAAGCGCGCCTTGACAGGATCCACCCAGACCCGCCGTTCCGGGTAGGTGCTGACAAAAGGACGCTCCCCATACACCTGCATCAGCTCGCCAAGCTCAGGCGAAAGAGCCGTTTCAATCGCAGCATCCAAATGCTCGGGAGCCTCAGCCAACCGCAGTGTTTGGGCGTAGTGACCCAGCTTATCCTGAACATCCCCGCTGTGATGCTGGGCAGCTGCCTCGATCCACTCTGCTCCGATCAACAGCTCGATAGAGACCTCTTGCCCAGCCTCAACGCGCTTTTTGAGATCCTGCTGCCAGGTTTTGAAATGGTCCACCCAAGCGTGAATGGTGTAGGAGGCCTGCCCCACTTGGTTAAGTTGAAATTGGCCCCGCCAGCGATCGTTGCCGATCGGCTCCATCCAAACTTCCTGCCAAGTGTTGCTACCGGCTTCCCGAAAACAGAGCACCGCCGATAGCTGATCGTGGCCATCCCCAAAAATATCGGCTTCTACTACCACATACTCGCCTACTGTGCGCTTGATGGCGTAGCGTCCACCGTCAATTTCTGGTACCACCGACTCGATGATGGCACGTTGCCGCCCTTCCGCTGGCCACATCATGGGATCCCTCTGCTGTCAACTACATATTCACGAACAATCTGTCCTGCTTGCGCGCCGGCTGGTCTGCCGCTCCCATGATACTAGGCAGGATCCCACAGGCTCTTGGCCTGCAGGTAGTGAACTCGACCAAGGTAAGCTATTTTTTGGGCCAGACAGGGGCTGAACTCACCCTTAGCCTGCTGTTACTGAGACATCTTCAATGCGCAAAGCCGGAAAAGCAGTGCTGCCATTAAAAATGGTCACTTCTTGTGAAATAGCTGAGATGTTGCGCAAACAGTCGTAGAGGTTACCAGCAATTGTGGTTTCCAAGATGGGGCGTTTTTCTCCGCCTTTGACCAAAAATCCTCCCTTGACTACCCCAGAGAAGTCGCCGGTGATCGGGTTGCTGCTGCCGGACAGGCGGGTGACGATAATGCCCCGCTCCACGTTGTACAGCTCCGTCAAGGGGGTTTTGCCGGGGGCCACACTCAAACAGGCAGGCCCTACCCCCGGTAGGCTCCCTGCTCCCCCCGTAGCATGTCCATTGGAAGGGATCCCAGCAGCGCGAGACTCGTAGCTGTTGTACATGAAGTTACAGAGGATCCCCTCATGCACCAGGGGAGTAACCTGGCGGGGAATCCCTTCTCGATCAAAGGGTTCAATAGTATGCCCCGGCAGACCCCGTCCTTCCGAAACCACCGTCAGTAGGGGGCTGGCAATCCGGGATCCCATTTTTTGGGCAAGGGGGCTTTTGCCTTTGCGCACTGCATCTGCTGCCAAAACCGCGATCAGATCCCCTAGCAACTCATCCACCGAGTCGGGCGGGAGCAGAATGGTACCGCGAAAGCTCTCCCCCTGAGTGGCTCCTAGGGCTCCGATACACTTGTGAACGAAGCGGTCAAAAGCTCGTTCCAGCGCCGGGATCAATTCTGCCCGCGTCTGTACACTGTCACCATCGTAGGCAAAGCTTCCCACCTCATCCCCATCCACGGCCATGCCGAACAGGGATCCCCCTGCTTCGACACTGTGGTAGTTGGCGCGGATGCCGGTGGAGGAGGCAATAGCCAGGGTATCTTCTTCCACGCTGATGGAGCCGCTATCTATGGTGATGCGGCTGTCTTGGGCGCGTACCCGTTCTAGGAGTTCACATCCCAGTTGAGTAAGGGTGGCAGCATCCAATTCCAACAAACCGGCATCGAGGGCAAAGGGAACCGAGGGCAGAGGTTGCGGCTCCGGTAGACCATTGAGAGGATCTGCCAGCGAGGCCTTGGCCAGAGCCACTGCCTCTGCAGCAATGTCTGCCAGTTCTTCCGGACGATTGGAGGTAGCAAAGCCCAGCCTACCCTGACAAAAAACACGAATACCAAACAGGGTTTCACTGCTGCTGCGGGCCAGGTTCAGATCGTTTTTCTCGAAGGTTACCTCGGTTTCTCGACCCGAGTTGGCAAACACTTCTGCTTGATCCGCTCCCGCTGCCAAGGCCTTTTGCACTCCCTGTTCACAGAGATCCAGCAGGTTTTCGGGAGATATCAAAGGACTAGACTTAGGCATAGCAGGCTATCACGATGGAGGGGCACTCCTATTATCAGCTAGTTATCAGCTAGACCTCACCCAACCTAGATAACCCGGATCTCAAGGACGGCAGTTCGGCTGCCACCTTAAATCTAACAGCGTTCAACCGCAAAGCAAACACCTGAGTCCTGCTTGGTCTCACACAGCAGCAAAACCGACTGAGCTCAAGCTAGCAACACCGTAGTTCGCACCGTTCCGGCCCGCTCTGCTCGGGCAACAATCTCTAGGGAGCTACCCTCTGCGGCTTGGATCATCCATTCCACCTTGCGGCGATAGTCAATACCGGTACCTGAGGACATAACCTCACCATAAGCTTTGTTGGCACGTCCTTCCAAATGCCCCAACTCCTGCTTTGGGGATCCCAGGATTAGGGTGGATCCCTGGGGTAAATTTAGACTCACTTGAATGGGGCGAACGGCCTTACGTTCCAGAGCTTTTTGGCTGGTGTAGGTCGGTAGGAACCCTTGATTTTCGTATTGCACCACCACTCGAAACAAAGACTGGGATCCGCCGGCTGCTTTCCCAAGAGGGTGAACCTGACTGCGGGCCAAGGCCAACCGAGGCGACATCAAAGCATGGGCAATGGCGAAGCGACAATGCTTATCACACAAATCCGGTAGCAGCTCCGGTGGAGCATTCTGCCAAACTTGTTTGTAATCCCAACCACCAATTTCTACCCTACCTAGCTGGGGATGTTCAAAGGGCTGCCAGTCAATGAAGCCACGCCCCCCCAAAACTCGGTCATTCCATTTCAACATCTGCAAATCATCCGTTTCCGGGTGCCAACGAAACCATTGGATGAAATCTTTTTTTTCCACCCCTGCCTCGGTAGGCAAATCCCAGAGCTCTGTGGTAAACCCATACCAACCAAAAGCATCGTAGGCATAGCTGTTGAAGTTGCCGTGGCTAACCTTTTTAGGGTGATAGCGGAATTGATGGTAGCCGGAAATGGTTGGGTAACCGGTGATCTCGGTGGCTTTTTCGCCAATCAGCTTGTAGATCTCCAGATCTTCAGGGGGGTAGTAATCGTCCGGATGGGTGGCATAGGGGCGAATGTGAACCGCCGAGGAGGTGTGATAGGTTACAAACCCATTGATGTTGCGGTGGGTGCGCAAAAACTCTCCAATGGCGCGGGTCTCCGGCTCAGAGTAAGGAAAATCCCCTGCCCCCACCTGCTCATTTTCAGGTACCCAGGCGTGGGGATAGTTACGGTTAAAGTCCAGTCCCTCCAAGGTTGGGGCTAAGGGCACGTCGTAGCCATCAAAATCGCGGACCAGACCTTCAGTCATCAAGTGATAGTAGGTGCCATCAAACTCATCGGGATCCCGCCGCACCATAATTCTTGGATCCAGGGCCGAAACCTTCCAGGCTCCACAGGGATCCTCTTTGCGCATTTGCAAGATCTTGTCATCTCCGTTGACATCTTCTGGATACAGACCTGGCTGTGGCTCAAGGTCAGGATAGGGGCGGGTGCCAGAACGCAAACGATAGGGTGTGGTTAAGTATTTCTCAGCGCCATCCACGGCAATGCGGGGCAATATGTACAGGGCGTAGCCATCCAAGAGCCGGGTCACCCGTGCTTCTTGGCCATAGTGAGTGAGGAGGTAGTGGATGTTGTAAAGGGCAACGGCAGATCCCGTCACTTCTCCCGCGTGGGTATTGGCGTCGATCCAGTAGGCAGGTTTTTCCAGGGCCGGACCTGTCTTCTGCTGGGTCAGAGTAGCCAAAAAAATATCGCGCCCTTCATAGCTCTGCCCGATCACCTCCCAACTGACCAAATCCGGATAGGTTGCTGCCATCTGCCGGAGAAAGTCCAGAATCTCAGCATGGGTGAAAAAATGGCTGAAATCAAAAGGGGCAACAGACATGCAAGGGATCCCGTATCCGTAAGGGGTATTTTGCACCACCTTATAGCCCTTTTGCCAGCCACTCTACCCAGGACTAAAGCTATCTTTTACAACCTAGATCATCCCCTCTGTAAACCTGGGCAAAAGCCATATCCCCTTCCTGCGGTACCTGGCAGCTGTCGTTATCCCAAATGGGTCTCTACCCAGGGATCCTTTTAATGGGCATAGCAGTCTTCACAAGAACTTTATTCTTTCCGGTCATAACGAGATCACCCCCTTGGACCATGCAATTAGGATTTGGATCCCAAGCACTTCTCAGGGGGGTCAAGGCCTTTGTCTGATTAGGAGTTGTTGAGCATGAGCAAAATCATCCATAGGAAATCCCTTTCTGTAGCCTTTGCCTCAGCAGCGTTGCTAGGTGCTGTAGAGCCTGCAGCCGCCATGCAGGGGATAGATGGGACCACCTATTTTGATGCCGTACCGCGGCTGAATCGTGAGGCCCAGATGGGCACCGGTGGCTCAACCATTGGTATTTCTGTTGTGGTTCCCGAAGAAGGGTCGGTACCTCTGCGCACACTGGTGATCGACCAGGCTCGGAATGTTGAAGATCTGGTTCTTTCAGAAAACCGGGTAATAGCTGTGTTGGGGGATCGCTACGTTCCAGGAGCAGAAACCCTACCTATTCAAGTGAGTTTTGAGCCTGTGGGAAATAGCCGGCAGATCCGCGTACACCTTGAGGAAGCCATTCACCCCGGCTCCGTTGTCACGATTGCTCTGCAACCCCAAATCAACCAAACTCTGGAGGCTAACTACCTTTTTGGGGTAACAGCTAAGCCCGACGGGGATCAACCTTTTGCCTATTTCCTAGGCTATACCGCTGCCAATTTTTACCAACTCAAGAGCGGGGAGAGAGGCGTTGCCGGTGCTTCTTCCCCAAGGCCATCGGAAGTGAGCGCACCCAGCCTATAACTGATTCTGTTTGAGACCTTGGCTGCAATGGCTTTCTAGCCCCTTGTCCTCTTACTGAGATACAGAGGGAGCAGAGTTGAACTCTGCTCTTTTCTTTATCCGTGTCCGAATGCTCCGAGGTCAGGGTGCCTCCCCTCCCAAAAGGACCATTTTCATGTTGGTCTCTCAAAGATCCCAACCTCAACCCTGAGATCTCTAGGCTGTGCCGTAGCAAGCTGCCAACCCCAATTCATCCCTCTCCATCGCCGGATCCAGTCTTCCACCAACTGGACTGAAGCAAAATGGAAAGATGGGCTTGGCCTCCCTCAGTCAGGCAAAGAGTGTTAAGCTAAAACGTAGTCATTATGAGTTTGGCTTAGTACCCCTACTGCAATTAGGAGACAGATGGCATGACGGAGCAAAATCGGGTTGAGAATGTGGTGATTATTGGTTCTGGCCCTGCTGGGTTCACAGCAGCCATTTATGCTGGGCGTGCCAACCTGAAGCCAGTCGTGTTTGAGGGTTTCCAAGCCGGAGGGATCCCAGGCGGGCAACTGATGACCACCACCGAAGTGGAGAACTTTCCCGGTTTTCCAGAAGGGATTACCGGCCCACAGCTGATGCGAGACATGAAAGCACAGGCAGTACGGTGGGGGGCGGAGCTTTACACCGAAGATGTCACCTTCGTGGACTTAAGCCAGCGGCCTTTTGTGGTTCGGTCCGATGAACGAGAAATCCGCACCCACAGCCTCATCATTGCCACAGGGGCCACGGCCAAGCGCCTGCATCTGCCCGGAGAAGACATCTACTGGAACCGGGGTATGTCTGCCTGTGCCATCTGTGATGGAGCTATGCCCATGTTCAAAGGGGTAGAGTTGGTGGTCATTGGGGGTGGAGATACCGCCTGTGAAGAGGCCACCTACCTAACCAAGTTTGGATCCCATGTGCACATGCTGGTGCGAAGCAACAAAATGCGAGCCAGCAAAGCGATGCAGGACCGTGTTCTCAATCATCCCAAAATTACCGTCCATTGGCATACCGAGGCTGTAGAGGTGGTGGGGAATGATTTGCGTCTGACCGGCGTGAGAATTCGCAACAATGAAACCGGGGAGATACGCGAGCTACCGGCAGGGGGTCTGTTTTATGCCATCGGCCACAAACCCAACACCGACCTGTTCAAGGGTCAACTGGAACTGGATGAGACCGGCTACATTGTTACCCGCCCAGGCTCCGTGGCCACCAGTGTGGAGGGAGTCTTTGCGGCTGGGGACGTGCAGGATCATGAGTTTCGTCAGGCTATTACGGCTGCCGGGACAGGCTGTATGGCAGCAATGTTGGCGGAGCGCTGGCTCTCCGAGCATGGCTTGGCGCAAGAGTTTCATAGTCTTTCTGAAAGTCATTCTCAACCCAGTCACGCTACTGCATCGGAAGCAGAGTCCACTGTAGAGGAAGCCGACTTTACAGAGAGTGACGAGGATGGCTTCGATCTGAGTAAAACCTGTCATGAAGGGGGCTATGCCCTGCGGCGGCTCTATCACGAAAGTGATCGCCTGATCATGGTGAAGTATACTGCTCCCACCTGTGGTCCCTGCCATGCCCTGAAGCCAATCCTGAAGAAAATTGTTGATGAGTTCCAAGACAAGCTGCATGTGGTGGAGATTGACATCGAGAAGGATCCGGAGATTGCTGAGGCGGGGGGCGTAACCGGTACTCCCACAGTGCAGTTTTTCAAACACAAGGAACTGGTGGCTCAATTAATCGGGGTAAAGCCCAAAAACCAGTACCGAGAGGTGATTCAGGCCAACCTCAACTAAGTCTTGTTAACCTTTTTGCTTGTTAACCTTTTTGAGAGAATAAAGGTGGATCTTAACCGGGGATCCACCCTTGGGAGTGATTCATGAATGACTCAGGAGATCCCGTTCGGCAGCAAACTCAGTAGGCTGTTGGTAGAAGCTCGGGGCCAAGTCATGCAGGGATCTCATACTGTAGGAAGTATACCAGAGGAGAAAAGCAGCCTGGCAGAGTTCCGGGTGGGAGTAGATGCTGTCATCTTTTCCATTGATACGGAACGGAATCGCCTGCTGGTGCTGTTGGTACGGCGACGAGAGGAGCCTTTTCGCGGATGTTGGGCCTTACCGGGTACTCTGGTACGGCGGACAGAATCCCTAGAGGCGGCGGCTTATCGCATCCTGGCGGAAAAAATTCGCGTTGAGAATCTCTACTTAGAACAGCTCTACACCTTTGGTGGGCCAGAACGGGATCCTCGCGAAGCTGAGCATGCCTATGGCGTGCGCTATCTGTCGGTTAGTTACTTTGCTCTGGTGCGGTTTCAAGATGCTCAGCTGTTGGCCGATGGAGTAGAGGGCATTGCCTGGTATCCGGCTGACCAAATCCCCCCTTTGGCTTTTGATCATGAGGAGATCTATCGCTATGCTCGCCGTCGTCTCTGTGCCAAGTTGGAATACAGCCCTATTGCCTTTGACATTTTGCCTGCCACTTTTACTTTAGGGGAGGTTTACCAACTCTACGGCACCGTTTTGGGGGAGGGTTTCTCCGACTACTCCAATTTTCGGGCCCGCTTGCTGAAGTTGGGCATTTTGCGAGATACCGGCCAGAAGAGTACCCAAGGGGCAGGCCGACCGGCAACCCTCTATTGCTTTGATGCGGCAGCCTTTGAGAAAATCCGCCACAAGCCGATGGTGTTTGTGTAAGGGAGCCGGAGCCCACTTGCAGGCTTTGATCTCAATTGGGGTCTGTATCTAGTGCGGATCAGTTTTAGGTTACCCCGTATATAGTATAAGAGATGCGGTATCCCCACCCAAAGCAGGGGCTTTACCCCTCGACAGCGGGCAAGTAGATGCTTTAATCTTAGCTCCTAGGGTGGTTCAAAAGCGCTACTGAGGTAGGTGTGCCGAGGTGGTCGTCGCCATGACCGACCTAGATCCCCAGGCGTGGGGGTGAACCGTATGTCGGATGAGCTCAACGGGCTGAGAGTTTCACGCCGTGTTCATACACTGGTGGCCATAGAGCTAGCCCCGTAGCAACCAAGACGGAAGCCATAACTGAAGCCATACATAACTGAAGAAGGCAGGATGCCAGGAGTTGAGATGAGAGTAATGTGCAGCAATGTAGTGCCTGTAGTAGCGCTTAGGGGATCCTTTTTGCGCCGAGCTGCTCGCGTGGGTGGTGTGGCTGGGATGCTAATGGGCGTCGTTTGGGGCGGTCTAAGCTTAACTCCGGTTCTGGCCCAGGAGAGTTACTTATTGGCTCAGGCTCAGGCTGCTCCAGCTGGACCCATGAGCCGCCAAGAGGTGGCGGAGCGGCTGAATTTGGTACCGGTTTTTGCCATTGTGTCTCAGGATGGTACACCTGTTGTGGCCAATGTGGAGCGGGAGGGCCGCACCATTCAGGTTGCTTCATTCTGGTTGGATCAAGTCCAGGCTGAGCAAGTGTTGCAGCAGGTGAAAGCCAGCAATCCTGAGGTGGCTAGCAAGGCCCGGGTTATTCCCTTGTCTTTGGGCTATGCCTACGAAAAATCTGAGGAAGAACGGGCCAAAAATACGGATATTGTCTTTGAAGTGGTACCGCGTGCTGCAGATGTAGAAGCAGCCAAGCAAGTGCTTCAGGAAACCGGCCAAAATGTACCCCCTGAAGCGATTGGTGTTCCTCTCTTTTATGGCCGTTCTGGAGAGGGGCTGCTCACCATTGAACAGGATGGCTATGAGGTGGTGCCCTTCTTCTTCGACCGTAATGATCTGAAAGGGGCTTTGGATCGGGCCGCAGCCCAAAACCCTGAGGTGGTGAATAAGACTCAAATTGAAGTCACCTCTTTGGCCATTGTGGTGGAGCGCATGTTGGCTCCCGATGCCCAGGCGGATGTACAAAAGATTGCTTTTATTCCCTCCCGCTCTTCTCTGGAGTACATTCAGTCCCTAGCTCGTCCTGCCAATAATCCCTGAGCCATGGGATGACGTCGGTGGTTACCCAGCTGGAGCAGTGGCGTTTGCAAGCTATCAGTGCAGCACAGGCAGCCGGGATCCCTTCTGAAGAAGTGGATATTCTACTCCGGGAAAAGTTGGGCTGGGGACCTTTGCAGCGGCTCATGGGGCGGGAACCTGTGGCTCGGTCAAGGGACTGGGAGCGAGAGGGAAACTCGGATCCCTGGCAGGAAGTGCAAGCCCTGTGGCAACGGCGGCTGGAGGAGCGCATCCCGCTACAGTATCTTCTTGGCCATGTTGAGTGGGCGGGGCTGCATCTGCAGGTCACTCCGGCGGTCTTGATCCCGCGTCCGGAGACCGAGCTGTTGGTGGAGCAAGCTTCGGCTTGGCTGCAGGCTAACCCTGTGCCCCAGGGATCCTGTGTTGCTGACTTGGGCACCGGCAGTGGAGCCATTGCCATTGCCCTGGCCCATCGTCATCCTAATTTACAACTTTTGGCGGTGGATTCCAGCCCAGAGGCATTGACAGTAGCCGCAAGCAATGTAGCCGCTCATGGGTTGGAGGCGCGGGTGCAACTGCTGCAGGGTTCCTGGTTTACCCCTTTGCAGCCCTGGCGAGGTCAGCTGCGGGGCCTGGTTTCCAACCCACCCTATATTCCTTCTGGAGAAATTGCCCACCTGATGCCGGAGGTGAGTTGGCATGAGCCTCGGCAGGCCCTAGATGGTGGCCCAGATGGATTGGATGCCCTGCGACTGTTGATCCGGATAGCACCTGAGTATCTTGCTGAGGAGGCCTTTTGGGCAGTGGAGGTGATGCAGGGACAAGCCCCCTGGGTGGTGGAGCAATTGCAAGCGCTTGGGTGTTACCGGCAGATTCAAGTTCACCTTGATCTGGCCGGGATCGAGCGGGTAATCACTGCCCGCTTCATGCCCAGTTTGTAATATGAGTTCACCGGGTAAGCTTGTTTTTTGCCTCTCAGATGGGATCTGTGTTCCGTATGGGTTAGCTTAGTTTGAGAGCAAAGCTTGAAAGAAGCAGGCTCCCCAGTTCTCTTAACCGGTTCTCTTAATCTGTGTGAGGGAATGTTGCGCTCAGCTAGTTCAAAACCGGATAGCTCCCAAGATCCCTTCCTTACCCCTCATGAAGAGGCGGTGGATTGGCAGTTTGCCTTTGAGCGCTCAGAAGTGATGCGCGGCTTTCAACAGGAGCTACTCCTCAGTATCGGTCACGAACTGCGCAACCCCCTCAGCAGCCAAATGGGATCCCTGCAACTGGTGTTGTCCAATCTTTGTGAGTCTCCGGAAGAAGAACGGGAGTACATCCGTGGTGCCAAAGAGGCTGTGCTGCGGCTGATTCAGCTTCTGGAGGAGTACACTCGTCTTGCCCGCCACGATCTTCCCATTCAACCCCTCCAGCCACAGCCTACTTTGCTCTACCCCCTTTTGCAGGATGTCCATAGCCTGACTCGCTTGCAAGCCAAAGATCAGGGCATCCGCTACGATTGGCCAGCGCTAGGCGCATGGGCTCATGCAACCGAACTTCAAGGCTCGGAACTTCAAGGCTCGGATCTGCCCCCCCTCTCTGAAACTTTGAGGGTCTGGGCGGATCCCCATGGTTTGCTACAGGCATTGTTGGGGGTATGTCGCTGGGGCATTCGCACCCTACGCTACGGGTCAATGATCCTAGAAGTCCATCCTTCTCTAGAGGGGCAGCTGTGCTTGGAGTGGAGTTTAGAGGGACGCTGTCACATCCCGATTGAGCCGGGTGTCAGTGCCGCTTGGCGGGTGAGTGAACGCTTACTCAGCCAGATGGGGGGGCATCTGGAACTCTGTGAGAGTGGCCTCTACCGAGTCGGGATTAGGGTACTGTTGCGCACTGCCTGAAGTTCGTTTACAAATTCGTTTACAAAAGAGTCCCTCAAGATTGAGGCTACTGGGCTCTCAGTTTGGGCCAGTTCAGGTCAGCTTTTTTGATCAATTCCGGAATATCTCGTTCCCAGTTGCGCTGCACCCGCCGGTTGGCATTCAAGTAAAGTTTGCTCTCCACAATCCGCCAAGCAAAGGGATCCACCGGGTAAAGATAGTTATGGGCCACCGCCCAAGCACAAAATCCGCCGTATTGGGGGGCAAATCGCTCCGGGTTGTTGCGAAACCGCTCCAGGTTGTCAGCATTGGCAAACCGCCAAGTGACTCCACCCCACCCCCATTCGTGCGCAGCAGAACCCTGAACCGGTTGAGCATCGATAAAGTACGCCACTGGGTCGTAACCCCGGATTGCTAGACCATCCGGAGCCCAAAAAGGTCCTCCTGCTTCCCTTTCAGAGGTGATCCTTGCTGTCTGGGCCTGAACCCTGAAGGGTTGCGTTTGAATCAAGAGGGTTGCTGGGATCCCAACCGCCAACATGGCCGAAAGAACTATCCCTTGCATCTTGCCCATAGCAATCTCCCAACTCTCTAGGCTGAGGGATCCCTAACAAACTGCCTGACCTGCTTGGTTTCCAATTTTGGCTCAGAGAGGGTTCTGAGGAGCCGGTCAGAAGCTTGTGAGACCCTTCAGTTTGATTGGGATTCAGTCTAGAAAATGGAAGGGTAGCTTGTCTGTGATCGGGATCGGATGCTGGTTTAGCCTTCCCGCCGCAGGGCAACTTCTGCCCGATCCAGCTGCATCAAGACCCGCTCCATCTGCTCCGGCTTGAGGGGACGATTGGACATGCGGTACTGAGAGGCCAAGGTATTGAAGACGGTGCGCAGAGTGGTAAAAGACTGCAGCTTGTCATAGTGTTGGCCATGATAGCGCCCGGCAAACTCCTGGATGGCTTCCATAGCCTCGGCGCGAGCCTCTTCCGGGTTCATCGCAGGATCCCCTTCAGAAAGAACAGTACGCAGAGTTTGGATCATGGTCATGCTGTCTTCGTAATACTTGCCGGTGAGACGGGCTGCCTGAACCTCTGGGATCATGAGGCCAAGCAGGAGAGTGATAGATAGAAGCAGGCCAAGGAAGCGCAGGAAAAGGGTTTTAAACATAGGAAGCCCAATGTAACTTATCTTTAAGCATAAGGCAGTCGGTGGCGGAAGAGGAGCAAACTACCCATGCAGTTCACTCTATCTAGCAATCTTCTCGAGGGGTTAACCGCCTATGGATCCCATTGGACGATGCTAGCTCTAATCCTGGGGTTTGCCTGCGCCCACAGTGGATTGGCTTATTTGCGTCCTTGGGGAGAAGCCAGGATAGGAGCCCACCTGTACCGAGTGTTCTTTGCTTTGGTGAGTATCAATTTAGCGCTGCTGCTGTTAATCTACTTTTTTAACCATCGCTACGACGGGATCCGCCTTTGGAATCTCCAGGCAGTCCCCGGGATCCACAGCACGGTTGTATTTCTATCGGCCCTCTCTTTTTTCTTTTTGTATCCGGCCACCTTTAATTTACTGGAAATTGCTGCCATCCAAAGGCCGGAAATTCACCTGTATGAGACAGGGATTATTCGCATCACCCGCCACCCGCAAATGGTGGGCCAAGTGATTTGGTGTGTGGCCCATTCCCTCTGGATTGGCTCCAGTTTTATGGTGGTGACTTCTCTAGGATTAATTGCCTATCACCTGTTTGCGGTTTGGCATGGGGATCACCGCCTAGAGCGCAAATACGGTCAAGCCTTCCGGGAGTTAAAGGCCCGCACCTCCGTGATCCCCGGTTTGGCGATTCTGCAAAAGCGACAGCAGCTGCGCCTGCGAGAATTTCTCCGTTGGGCCTACTTGGGGGTGTTCAGCTTTGTATTGATTCTTTACGCCTTCCATACACAAATGGTGTCTGCAGCCAGCCGAGTTGCCTGGTAGCATGATCCCAAAGAACTTCTTTAGTTTGGGAGTGGCGATCTTGCAAGTCGCACTGGATACCTTTAATCAAGAACTTTTGACAAGTACCGGGTTGGTTTTGGTGGATTTTAGCGCCCCTTGGTGCGGGTTATGTCGATTCATTCAGCCGATTACCGAGCGTCTTGCTGCCGAATGGGAGGGGGCGGTGAAGGTGGTGCGGGTGAATGTCGATGAGAATTTCTTGCTTTCCCGTCGCTATCGGGTGCAGTCTTTACCGACCTTGATCTTGTTTGAGAAAGGTCAAGAGGTGCAAAGGTTAGAACACTTCGCCAGCCGGGATGAGGTGCTGCGCCGCTGTGAGCAGTTGTTCCTCACCCACCTCCCCTGTCTGAGTCAGGGATCCCGTTAGCATCCGCATCGGGGATCGGCTCTACCGCTCCCCAAGCGCCCCCTCCAGGGGTGTACAGGGTAACCACATCCCCGGCCTTCAGAGGTCGGCTGATTTTGCTCGGCAAGGGATCCCCATTTAGCCGGTTGATCCCCACCTGTCCAGAACCTCCACCGGCTTCTCCCTGTGGGGCATGGTAGCGTCGGTCGGTGAGTAAAGACAGGGTGCAATCTTGCAAAACCCGTAAAGAGCGAATCAATCCCCAGCCGCCCCGCTGTCGGCCATGGCCACCAGAATCTGGGCGGAGCTCGTAGCACAACACCTGCAAGGGATACTCCAGCTCCAGAGCTTCAATCGGGGTATTGAGGGTGTTGCTCATGCCGACATGGATCCCATCTGGGCCAGGCCGGTGAGAACTGGCACCTTGTCCTCCCCCCAGGGTTTCGTAGTAAGTGAAGTGGCGGTTACCGAGCACGCAGTTGTTCATGGTGCCCTGACCTTGGGCAATACTCAGGGAGCCGGCTACTGGGGCCAAGGCGTGCAGAATCAGATCGGCAATCCGCTGGGAAGTTTCTACGTTGCCGGCTACCACTGCTGCGGGAAATTGGGCATTCACCAAGCAGCCTAGGGGAGCCTCAATCTCAATAGGCTCCTCCAGCCCGCTATTGCTCGGGGCAGTGGGATCCAGCAAGCAGCGCAGAGCAAACAGCACCGCCGAGCGGGTCACCGCCAAGGGGGCATTCAAGTTCCCTGCGTGGGCCGCATCCGTACCTGTAAAATCCACCCGCAGGCGGTCTCCTTTCACCTCAACTTGAGCGTGAATCCAAATCGCTTCTGGGGGATCCCCGTAGCCCTCTAGTTGATCGGCTGCTCTGTAGACCCCATCGGGTAGAGTGCGAATTTGAGCCTGCATGCGCCGGCGGCTGTAGTCGATGACCGCAGCAATTAACCGCCAGGCCTCCTCCTCACCAAACTGGGCCAGTAGCTCCCGGAAGCGGCGTAACCCGATGGCATTCGCCCCCACTTGCGCTTGCAAATCACCACGGCGCTGCTCGGCATTGCGCACATTGGCCAAGATCAACTGCAGCAGCGCCTCGTTCCAATCCAAGGCTCCAGATACCTGTAGGCGGGCCAAGCGTACCGGTGGGATCACCAATCCCTCCTGCCAAATCTCCGTCGAATCGGCAGGCATAGACCCAGGACGCATCCCACCTATATCGGCGTGATGGGCGCGATTGACCGCATAGGCACAAATGACAGTGGGATCCTCAAGAGCAGGAATGGCCGTTACCACCGTCAGATCCGGCAGATGGGATCCCCCTTGATAGGGATCATTGAGGACAAACACATCCCCTGGTTGTGGACCGGTTGCGATAACAGCCCCTACCGCCTCCGAGAGCGCCCCCAAATGCACCGGGATATGAGCTGCCTGGGCAATACAGGATCCCTGGGCATCAAACAAAGCTGTGGAGCAATCCCGCCGCTCCTTGATGTTGGCCGAATAGGAACCTCGGATCAGGCGCGCCCCCATCTCTTCAGCGATCCCAGCTAGGGCATTGGCCATCACCTGCAACCGAATTGGGCTGGTTACAGAAGAACCGCTATCCATGTTGACTGTATACACAAAACTCAGGGAGCACCCCCCGGAAAGGCATCCTCTTCCAGTGATCCCAGTCCGGCACCCTAGATTATCTCTGTCCACAACCCCTAGGCATTTACTCAGGCTCTGCTCAAAGCCTCCGCCTTAGCCAAAAGACCAACCTGTGCATCCCTTGCCAAAACTGTAGCCGCCGCTGCCAAAGCAGAAACCGAGCCCGACCGCCTCGCAACTTCTCCGGCAAATGCAAAAGCCCACTTGGAGTAGGATTGAACACCTGCTCCACCGCCTCACTCCACCTGTCAAGAGCACGAGCCGCTGCTTGAAAGGCCAACCTTAATTTCCAGAAGAAAGGTAAGCTGGCAATCAGAAGCCCGAAGAGAAAAAAATTAAAGACACAAACAGACCAGACCGCCCATCCTGCTCCAGCAGGAGTGGTGAAATCAGTCACCATAGAGCACGAGAGAGCTCCTAGCTCCTCAGCCTTACTGCTGCTGTAGCATCAAGGGGCGCAGCACACGGCCATCCCCCACCGTTACCACCGTGGACAAGACCCGACCCTCCCGACGGAAGGTAATCGGAACTGATTGGCCAACCGGGGTATTCTGAATGATTTGCTGGACATGCTGCACAGAGGTAACCCGTTGCCCATCTACCCCGATCAAGATATCACCGTAAGCCAAGCCGGCGCGCTGAGCCGGGCCATCGTTGAGCAAACCCACCACTTGCACCCCCTGAATTGGAGGAGTGGGGCCGAACAGCCGGCGACTGATGGCACTCTGGGCTTGTTGACCGTTGACCGCTTCAATGGCAACACCGATAAACCCATTGGCCAGGCTGTTGGCAAAAGCAGTAGGTACCACCTGAACGGTAAAGCTGTTGGCCCCATCACTGCTAACCTGAACCATGGGGCTGTGGTAGTTGTAGGCTTCACCCTCACAGGGGTAGGCTGCAACAACATCTGCCAGCAGGAAGGAGGCAGGCAGGGCTAGAGCAAGCTTGAACAGATGGTTTGGTTTCTGCATAGTTCAACCCTGGAGACAGTGAACAAAGGTAAGTCTGGATCCGGAAAACACCTGGTAGACAAACCGGCAGCGGAGGCCAAAGACAGGAGGTTTGCGCCACCCTCCCCTCAGTGATAAACCCAAAATCGGCAACTGTCGATAGGCTGGCCCGTGCTTCTGGAGTAGATCCCAGGTTTTTGCTGGTATTCGTGTTGCAATTCTTCAAGGTTTTGGGATCCTTAGCAGAACTTGGTTTGTATAAGGCATCTCAGGGTTTCACAGGCTAGCCAATCGATCTGTAGCCTCAATGAGGGCACTGCGGATCCCCGGTTCGGTGATGGAGTGGCCGGCATCCGGGATCACCTGAAACTCTGCCTCCGGCCAAGCCTGATGCAGTTCCCAAGCCGAGATAGGAGGGCAAACCACATCGTAACGCCCCTGCACAATCACCCCCGGCAGGTGGCGTATGCGCCCCACGTCCCTAAGCAATTGATCTTCGGGATCTAGAAAGCCCCTGTGAATAAAGTAATGACACTCAATGCGGGCAAAGGCTTCAGCAAACTCTCCCTGCCCAAACCGTTCGATCAAATCAGAGCTAGGGATTAACTTACTGGTACTAGCTTCCCAAATGGACCAGGCGCGAGCAGCCTGTAAACGCACCGCCGGATCAGCATCCGTCAGACGACGGTGGTAGGCAGCCAGTAAATCCCCTCGTTCTTCGACAGGAATGAGCTCGAGAAAGTGCTGCCAAGCTTCCGGGAAAAGGTAGCTGGCTCCCGCTTGATAAAACCAGCGGATCTCCAAAGAGCGCAATAGAAAAATACCCCGCAAAATGAATCCCAAACAAGACTGCGGATGGGTTTGCCCATAAGCCAAAGCAAGGGTACTGCCCCAACTGCCCCCAAACACCACCCAACGCTCAATCTGCAGATATCGACGCAGCTTCTCAATATCCGCCACCAAATCCCAAGTGGTATTCTCCCGCAGCTCCCCATAGGGTTGGCTGCGGCCACAACCCCGCTGATCGAAGAGCACCACCCGCCAGCGCTTCGGATCAAAATACTGGCGATACACCGGGTCAATGCCACCCCCTGGCCCCCCGTGCAGAAAGACAACCGGTTTGCCAGCTGGATCCCCACATTGTTCGTAGTAGATGGTGTGCAGAGGTGAAACTGCCAGCCGGCCCTGATCATAGGGTTGGATGGGGGGATAGAGCTCACGCAACATGCCAAAGATTTTCAGGGAAAAACAAGCTCAAGGAATACGCAGAGCAATGGTGGCCTTAGGAGGGATGGCCTCCTGGAAGACATCCCGCTCTGCTGCCACAATGATGAATTGCATCTCCTGCCCCGGCTGTACCCCCAAATTTTTCCAAGGAACCGCTACCTCCAGACAGGTATCTACCATGGCTTGAATTTGATGGTCAATGGCATGCCAGCTGTGGTACTCTCCCGCTTGCAAGAGCTTAACGGAGACCTGAGCCGGATGCTGGCCAGGTGGGGGCAAAGTCAGCTGCAACAGGTGACGGTAGTGGTAGTTGAGGGGAGCTTCTTCCGGCAGCGATTGCAGGGGAATGGCACTGTTGATGGTGGTGCGGTTGGGATAGAAACACAGCACTTGTAGTTGTTTGGGCCGTTGGATGGCTGAGCTAAAATCCAGCCGCAAATAGAAGTTGAAGTGGTCATAGCCGTACCAGAGGCGGCGAACAACGCTGTTGCGGTGCATGGTACCTCTTGCTCCGCCGATCTCAACTCGCCCCGCTTGGGTCCATTCTCGTTCTGCCGGACGACCGTTGATGGTGGGGTGAATAAACCCTTGAGGCAGGCGATCCCCAAGGCCATCGTGGTCTTCGAGGGGAAAATGCAGCGCCATCGGTACCGCCTCCCCGAGAGCGCTGTAGAGGGCTTGTAGGTGTTCCCGAAACAATTGGTCAAAAATGGCATCGTGAGCGGAGGAGTGCCCCATACCAAACCACCAAAACCAATCGGATCCCTCGGCGGCCCAAAGGGCTTCCCAAGCTTGCGGGTTGGCGTTGGGGTGGTCTTGGATCACTTGCCGGGCTTGGGCAAGGAGCTCCCAAGCGCGGTTTTTGACGGGATCCCCGATCCAAGTGGTGAAATCCGCTTCGATCCAAGAGCCGCTGTGTAGCTGTTCTGCGGGCAAAAACTCGGTGGGGGGAAATTGATCCAAAAACTCAGACACAGTAACCAAACGCAAAGAGGGGTGCTGACTGAGGCGGGTGTAGAGGTTTTCCAGAAAAGGCTTACCATCTCGCGGATAGTATTCCCAGCAATTTTCCCCATCCAGGGCAATGGTGACCAGCCAGGGTTGATCCTGCGGCAGGCGGTTGCGAATGGTTTCTAGGTGCCCGATCAAGTCTTTGGCCGCAGCATCCGCGGACATCGCGCTGTAGCTGAAGCCGATCAAATCGGAAAGTCGGTGATCCCGAAAGATGATCGCCAGCTCCCCTAGTTCAGTTTCCAGACGATAAGGGCGGTAAAGCTTTGCCGGTTCTAGGATATGGCCCCGTTCATCGCGGTGAAAAGGATGCCCCAGACTCCAGCCCAAAACCCCTTCATCAGAGATGATCCAGTCAAACCCATGCTTTTGGATGGAGGGTAAGATGGCCGGGCTGACCGATTGCTCAGAGGGCCAAAGACCCCGCGGATCCCGACCAAAGCGCTCGCGGTAAACTTGCTTGCCCCGTTCTAGCTGAATGTGGACATCCTGCTCCCAGTGGAAGCTGTAGCGGGGTAAAGGCAATCCCGGACGGGCCACCCGTGCCGATCGCTCACTGACCAGTAGAGGCAAAATCGGGTGGGTATAGGGGCTGGTGGTCAGCTCCAGTTGCCCGCTGCTTTGCATTTTGGCGTGTTGAGGGATGATGGCACTGAGGATCTGCTGCTGTTTGGCGTAGATCCGTTGTCGATCCGCCAGGCTGAACCCGGATCCCATTTTGATCCAGCCTTCAATTTCTGGATCCTCCTGAAACAAAGGATCAAACCAAGACAAATTGTGCCAAGCCAGCAAATCGCTGAAATCTTGCTGCGTCCAGTACTGGAGACACCAGTTGACCCCCCGAGCTTCCCGTTGCTCATAGAGCTGCCGATAGCGGGGATAGGGCTCGATCATGTGGGGGTAGTGGCTGTCAAAGAAGCGTTCGACCACAAAGCGCAGCTGCTCAGGGTTAAGCTTCTCCACCGGGGTTAAGGTTAACTCCAAATAAGGGTCGAATGCTGAACCCGCCACATACTCTTCGATTTGAATGATCAGGGAGGGCACCAGATTGACGGTTTGGTGCAAACGGGGAAACCGCTCTAACAGCAGAATTAGATCCAGGTAATCTTTAATGCCGTGCAGCCGCACCCAGGGCATGCGATATTTCCCCGCTAACGGACTTTTGTAAAGCGGCTGGTGCTGGTGCCAGATTAGGGCAACATGAAGCGGGTAGGTCATGGGCTAAACGGGATCCGACCATCACCCGGATGGTAGCCCATCTCTTCTTTTCCCGATCGTAAGAAACTCTGCAATGTCTAAGCTCTCTGCGTTGTTGCAGGATTCTCCTGTGATGCTGCCCTTACAACCCTGCCCTAGGTTGCAGCCGGATCCTTAAGATCCTTAAAGATAAACAAAAGATAAACAGCGGGATCCCAGGATGGTCTTATACTACAAAAAGCTACACCGTAATTTAGTTACCTTGGGAGGGATGTTCCGGAGGTTTCCCTTGGCGAACTCATCCCAATGCTGGGGAAAAGCTTGCCATTCGATCAATTCCTCAGGAGAATGGCGGCAAATGGAAGAGCCAAACCATGACTGCTGCTACCCACCTTCTGGAACAGTCAATAGTCGTCTTCTCCCAAAACTATCTGCCTATTAGCCGGATTAACATCAAGCGGGCCATTGTGTTGCTGCTAACGGGCAAAGCGGAGCCACTGTCGATGATGAATGTGCCGGTGTGGAAGGTGCGCTCCCCTAGCCATGTGATTGAGGTACCCGAACACATTCGCCTCACCATCAAAGGCAAAGAACGCACCTGGCGTGTACCGCCGGTAAATCGGCGGGAGGTGTTGCGGCGGGATCACCACACCTGCCAGTACTGTGGTAGCACCAGCAATCTCACCCTCGATCATGTGGTGCCTCTTTCTAAAGGAGGATCCCACAGTTGGGACAATGTCGTTACAGCTTGTGAACGGTGCAATCAACGCAAGGGCAACCGCACCCCTGAGGAGGCCAATATGCCTCTGCTCAGCCGCCCACGAGCGCCCATCCACCCGACGGTGGCGTTTGCGGAGCAGTTTTGGCGGGAACATCAAAACCGTGAGCAAGGGTAGCCGGTCAGGTTAGAATCAGCAAATCTTGCCTAGGCTTTATCATCTATGGCTATGGCTTAAGATGTTTAAGATGTTTAAATCTTTATAGATCTTTGTCCAAAACCCTATCCAAAACGATTTGAGGCTCTCGCGTCGGCCATGATGACCGTAATGGAATTTTTTGCCCTCAGTGCTGGGGAGTGGATGAGTCAACGTACCAGCCACCATCTTGCTTTTCGTCGATCTGAGGGGGGCAGATCCAAAGTGCAGATCGCCATCCTGACAGCAGACGATCCGGCGGTCTTGCGTATTTGTGAGCTGTTTCAGGTGGATCCAAGACGGGCTGTGGGGGCAGCACGGGTGCAATGGAATGGTGAACAGGATTGGGACAACGAAGAGTACAAGGGAGATGTGGTGCTGGTACCCATTCCAGATGAGACCAACCCCATGCGCGGGCAACTGTTGCGGGACCAGGGGTATGCGGAGAAAGTGCCGGTGGCCGGCACCTATGTGATGGGGACAGATGGTGCCCTTACCCTCTACACCAAATATGAGATGACCGAATCGGAGGAGCGCATTTGGTTTGCCAGCCCCAATTTGCGGCTGCGGGCCAGTACGGTCAAGCGGTTCGGGGGGTTCAGTATGGCCTCCTTTTGTTCAGAGGTACGCAAACTTTCGGCCAGCCCCACCCCTACGTCTGAAATTGCTCAATCCCTTTCTTCTTAAGGATTTTTCCTCTGTACCCTAACCTCGACAGGCTTGACTATGCACCAAGTGCTGGATATGGGGATTAACCTCCTCCATGTCAACCAACACCAGGCCGACCACAACCGGGAGCACTTCGATAGCTGGGGAGTAACCTGCCTGAATCTGATGAGCGGGCCGGGGGCAGGCAAAACCTCGCTGCTGGAAAAGACCTTGGCTGCCCTTGCCGATCAGCTGCGCCTGGCTGTGATTGAAGGGGATATGACCACTCAGCTGGATGCAGAACGGCTGCGGCGCTACGGGATCCCGGTGATTGCCATCAATACAGGACGAGCCTGTCATTTGGATGCAGCCATGGTGGCAGGGGGCTTACACCAACTGGAAGCGCTGCTGGATGTGCGACAGCTGGATTTAATCTTGGTGGAAAATGTCGGCAACCTGGTTTGTCCAGCGGAGTTTGAGGTGGGGGAACATGCCAAGGTAGCTCTTCTTAGTGTTACAGAAGGAGAAGATAAACCCCTCAAGTATCCGATCATGTTTCGCGAAGCCGATTGCCTGTTGATCACCAAGGTGGATTTGGTTCCCGTTTTGGAGATTGATCTGGAGCGTATGCAAGCCAATATTCGCCAGGTAAACCCAACTGTACCGATTTTTTGTCTTTCTGCCAAAACGGGGGTGGGATTGGATGCCTGGCTGAACTGGATCCGGGAGCAGCTGTCCTTGCGCTCTTGCCGGCCATGAGGAGGCTCTAGGTACAGCCCTATCCGAGGAGGCTGGCTGTTATTGGGACCTTGTAACAGATTGTCTCAGCTTTGGCTGTTCTGACTTTGCGCTTCTCCTCATCAGCCGCATAAAACCGCCGGCAGGCGGGGGAAAGAGGTCATACTAAACATCACATCTACTGGCCATTTGGGGCTCTTGCAGCCAAGCAAGGGATAAACTCAGCTCTAGGTCAGGACGAGGTCAACTTGTATGGATGGGGAACCCCAGCTATGGCGAACCTAAGCGACTTTGTGCAGAGTATTGAGCAACTGATCGAGCTGGCTCAGAAGCTGGATGAGAAAAAGCAAAGTGGGGAGCTACGGACCGAAATTCGCATTCAGAGTCGCCCCCTCGGTAGCTCTATTCCCCGTTCCGGCTCGATTCCACCCCGCCGCAGCAGCGTCCAAACCGCCACCGGCGGGGGGGATCCCTCCTGGAGCAGTGAGCCTCAGGTACAGCAAACCGCTACCCCTGCTACGTCTACACCCGAAGCGACTGCCATGTCTGGCCAGAGGGGGCCCCGCCTCAAGGATGTGGGGGGACTGAAGGAGCAACTGCAAATTCTGCGGGAAATGGTGGAAATTCCCTTAAAGCGACCGGAACTGCTGGCCAAATTGGGGTTAGAACCACCGCGGGGGGTATTGCTGGTGGGATCCCCTGGCACAGGAAAAACCCTGACTGCCCGTGCCCTAGCCGAAAGCCTAGGGGTCAACTACATTGCCATTGTAGGTCCGGAGATCATCGGCAAGTACTACGGCGAAGCAGAGGCCCGGCTGCGGCAGGTGTTTGAAAAGGCAGTCAAATCAGCTCCCTGTTTGGTGTTTATTGATGAAATCGACGCTTTGGTGCCCAACCGCGCGGCAGTGGAGGGAGAGGTAGAAAAGCGTCTGGTGGCCCAAATGTTGGGGTTGATGGATGGGTTTGCCACCCACAGAGGCATCGTGGTGCTGGCTGCCACCAACCGACCGGAGGCTATTGATCCGGCGCTGCGTCGTCCAGGGCGGTTTGACCGGGAGGTGATCTTCAAGGTGCCGGATCGGGAGGGGCGGCGGGAAATTCTTGCCATTCACACCCGGGATATGCCTTTGGATGCGGATGTGGATCTGGATAGCCTAGCGGATCAAACCCTGGGCTTTGTCGGGGCAGATCTGCGCGGTCTGTGTCAGGCGGCAGCCTATGCGGCGTTGCGGCGACAAATACCGGATTTGGGATCCCCTGTGCCGGAGTCCTTGACGGTTTCTGCTTCTGACTTTCAATTGGCCCTGCAACAGGTGAAACCGGCGGTGCTGCGTTCGGTGGAGATTGAGTCTCCGCAGGTGAGCTGGGAGCAAATCGGGGGATTGGACCAAGCCAAACAAATCTTGCAAGAGGCTATTGAGGGATCCCTGTTGCACCCGGAGCTATATGAGCAGGCGCAAGCACAAACTCCGAAAGGGGTACTCCTCAGTGGCCCACCCGGAACGGGTAAAACCCTGTTGGCCAAGGCCATTGCCTCTCAAGCCAAGGCCAATTTTATTGCGGTATCCGGCCCAGAATTGCTGAGCAAATGGGTGGGATCCTCCGAACAAGCGGTGCGGGAGCTCTTTGCCCGCGCCCGCCAATGTGCCCCCTGTGTGGTGTTTATCGACGAAATTGATACCCTAGCCCCGGCACGGGGGAGCTACTCCGGCGACAGTGGCGTGAGCGACCGGGTGTTGGGCCAGCTGCTCTCAGAACTGGACGGGATCCGCTCCAGCCAAGGGGTACTGCTGGTGGCTGCTACCAACCGCAAAGCCAGTTTGGATCCCGCCCTGACTCGCGCCGGTCGCCTAGAACTGCACCTGAGTGTCGAGCTGCCCGATCAAGCCGGACGGCGGGAGATCCTGGCCGTGCACAATCGCACCCGCCCTTTGGCAGCCGATGTGGACTTGGATGATTGGGCGGAGCGGACAGAGGGTTGGAGTGGCGCCGACCTGGCTCTGCTGAGCAACCGAGCAGCCATTGCTGCCATTCGTCGTCATCGGGCCGAAGCGATGCGTCCCGGCGGAACGGAGTCCGTGGTTGTCGATGCCAAAACTTTGCTAATTCAACAGACAGACTTTTGGCAAGCCTACGAAGAGCTGCACCGGCAACGCCAGAGCAGTTGAGGGATAGGAGCGGTCCTCCGGCTAGGTCTTCCGGATCTGTGAGCAACTTTTGCCCCCTTCCCGTTCTCAAAAGGCCGGGATCCCTTCCCATTGAGTATGGGCATGGGCAGCTTCCCCACAGGTGCGCGGCGTGGGGAAAATCTTACCGGGATTGGCAAGATGCTCGGGATCAAACACCTGTCTAACCCATTGCATGGTTTCCAAATCGGCAGCCGTAAACATCTCCGGCATATAACAGCGTTTATCGGCGCCAATGCCATGTTCACCGGAGATGCTGCCCCCCAACTTCACACACAGCTTGAGAATTTCTCCCCCTAGCTTCTCGACTTTTTCCAGGGATCCCGGCACAGCCTCATCGTAAAGAATCAGCGGATGCAAATTGCCATCGCCAGCATGAAAAACATTGGCCACCGGATAACCATACTCGCGGCTGAGGCGCTCAATTTCTCTCAAGATAAAGGAAAGCTGACTGCGGGGAATTACCCCATCCTGCACATAGTAATTGGGGCTTAACTTACCCATGGCGGCAAAAGCAGCCTTGCGGCCTTTCCACACCTGTAGGCGCTCTTCAGGATCAGAGGCCACCTGCACCTGACGGGCCCCGTTTTGGGAGCAAACGGTCTTCACCTGCTCGGCAGCTTCTGCTACTTCCAGTGTCAGGCCATCCACTTCCACCAGTAAAATAGCCGCCGCATCCCGTGGGTAGTACCCCAACTTGACCACATCCTCCACCGCATTGATGCTGAAGTTATCCATGATCTCCATGCCAGCAGGAATGATCCCGGCGGCAATGATATCGGAGACAGCGGCCCCGGCAGCCTCAACACTCTCAAAATCCGCTAGCAAGACTTGAATCTTTTCAGGGCTCTTCACAAGGCGTAGGGTGATTTCGCTGGCAATACCCAAAGTGCCTTCGGATCCGACAAACAAGCCCACCAGGTCGTAGCCGGGCATTTCTGGGATTTTACCGCCCAACTCAAGAATTTCCCCGTCTGGTAACACGACTTTCAGCCCCAGGATGTGGTTAGTTGTCACCCCATATTTCAAGCAATGGACACCGCCAGAATTTTCGGCAACATTTCCCCCAATGGAGCAAACCGACTGACTGGAGGGATCCGGCGCGTAGAAGTAGCCCTGCGCAGCAACCGCTTGCGTAACCCAGCTATTGATCACCCCTGGCTGCACCACCATGTAGCGATTTTCCAGATCAATTTCTAAGATCCGCTTCATCAGGGTTGTGGCAATCACCACACAGTTTTCTACCGGCAAAGCCCCTCCCGACAAGCCCGTCCCGGAGCCACGCGCCACAAAGGGCACCCGATACCGATGACAGCACTTGAGCACTGCTGCCATCTCTTCTGTGCTGCGGGGCAACACCACCAAAGCAGGCATCTGCCGGTAGCTCGTCAAGCCATCGCATTCGTACACCAGCAATTCTTCCGGTTTGCTGATGACCCGTTCTGGATCCAACACCTTCTTCAGCTCAGCAACCAGCTTCAGCCAGTTGAAGGTCAAACCCCCTTGCAGAGGATGAGCAGCTCGAATAGACATGGGTAGCGAAGGCAATCAAGTTGGCTATCGTCACTATAGTCTTGTTGATAGAGTCTCGATAACCTTTCCAGCACTTAGACAGAGAGGACAGGCCAGCCTCAACATCAATCCTCAACATCCAACGGTAGCCCGTTCACCGAGCAGCCTGTACTCCTGCAGACAGACACCCAGCCCCGCAAGTTCTTCCCTGATGAATCGCCATGCAGCCCACTTCTCCCACCGCCGAGCAGATCCTGCACCAAGTGCGGCAGTTGTACGAACACTATCCTTTTCCGCCACAGCCGATAGCTACCCTCCCCCCCCCAGGCTGGAACTGGCGTTGGAGCTGGCCCCAGGCCCATGCTTTCTGTACAGGGATCCATCCCGGCAAGCGCAAGGTGCGGATTCTCGATGCCGGCTGCGGCTCCGGCGTGGGGACAGAATACATCGCCCATCAAAATCCCGACGCCGAAATTTGGGCTTTTGATCTCAGCCGCAAAGCCTTAGAAATTGCCCAGGCCCGTTGTCAGGCCTCGCAGGCCCCGCCGGTTCAGTTTCGAGAACTGAACGTTTACGATATCGACCAATTGCCTGGTGAATTTGACTTTATCAATTGCGTCGGCATGATTCATCACCTGCCGGATCCGGTTGCCGGGCTGCAAGCTCTGGCCGGTAAATTAGCTCCGGGCGGGATCCTGCATTTGTTTGTCTATGGAGAATTAGGTCGCCACGAAATTCGCTTGATGCAAAAGGCCATCCGCCTACTCGTGACCGGATCTGAACAGCAACCTCTGGCTTCTGTCGAGCAATTGCAAACAGGCCTGAAAATAGGACGCAGCCTCTTCCAAGTCCTGCCAGCAGACAATCCTATTCAACAGCAGGAACGCAGACGCTGGGCCAGCGAAAATGTGGATGATGAATGTTTTGCAGATATGTATCTGCACCCGCAGGAAATCAATTACACCATCGACACTTTATTTGAGTTAATCCGGGCTTCTGGCTTACAGTTTTTGCGCTTTTCCAACCCCCAGTTTTGGCAGCTGGAGCGGGTATTGGGAAAAGATGAGTCTCTGTTGGCGCAGGCTTTGCAACTACCGGAGCAGCAGCGCTATCGGCTGATTGAGTTGTTGGATCCCGTGGTGGCCCACTACGAGCTGTTTCTGGGTAAGCCACCCCTGCCCCACCAGGATTGGCGGTCTGTCGAGGCAATTGAGGCTGCTGTGGCCCACCTCAGCCCCTGCCTAGGCTTGTGGCCTTCCCAAAGCATTTTTAACTATGCCTATGAAGCCCTTTCTCTCGGTGAAGCGGCCTTTGCCTTTTTGCAACAGGTGGACGGGATCCGCACCGTAGCCGAGATTCAGGCCTCCTTGCCCCTGGCTTTAAGCCCTGAGGAGCTAGGGCAACTGGTGCAGCAGCAGGTGTTGCTTCTGGAGCCACGGGAGTGACATAAAGGTTTGCTCTTTCTTGCGGCTATGTCTTATGCTAGAAGACTGTGACCTTCACTCCAGCCGTAAGCATCCTGCGGTTCGCATCATGCCTAAGATTAAAACTCGCAAGGGGGCAGCTAAGCGCTTTCGCCTCACCGGCAGCGGTAAATTTATGCGTCGCAAAGCCGGGCACAACCACCTGTTTGAGCACAAAACCACCAACCGCAAACGCAAATTGGCGGGGGTAGCTCTTGTGGATAAACGGGATGAAATCAATGTGCGTCTGATGTTGCCCAACACCCATTAGGATTTCCTGAAAGGGATCCCCAGTTCCGGTTACCGTTCAACGGTTCAACCAACACTAGGTTCGTTCAAGCAGTTCAACTTTATACTCGAGTACCGACTATGAGAGTCAAACGGGGCAATGTTGCCCGCAAACGCCGCAAGAAAATTCTGAAGTTGGCCAAAGGCTTCCGGGGAGCAGGTTCAAAGCTGTTCCGCACTGCCAATCAGCAGGTGATGAAGGCTTTGCGCAGTGCCTACCGGGATCGACGCCGCAAGAAGCGGGATTTCCGCCGTCTGTGGATTGCCCGTATCAATGCTGCCACCCGTGCTCAGGGCTTGCGTTATAGCGAATTTATCGATGCCCTGAGAAAGTCCAACATCCAACTAAACCGGAAAATGCTGGCCCGCTTGGCCATGTTGGACCCGCAAGCCTTTACCCAGGTGCTCGCCGAGGCGCAGCAGTCTAGAGCTTCTTAAGCTTTTTAAGTGTAGCGGAAAATTCCCCTGCTTCACTGTAAGCCCGACAACATGGGGGTACAGCCAATGCTTTTCCTCTCTCTGATTTCGGGGAGGGTTTTGCAGCCAAATTCATTATCCAGGGATTGATAAAGTTTCAGCTTGGGCGTTGTTCGGGCCTAGAGACTAGAGGCCTGAGTTGGGGAAAAAGAGGACCTTAGCAACAGCGCCCAGTGGGCCTCCGATCGCGGCTAGGAGTATACCTCGATTAAAAAACTCTTGGTTGTCTACCCGCTTGTTGATCCCATCAATCCGGCTGCTCAAGGTTTCCTCAAAACTCGTCGCAAATCGCCTTCGACTCGTCTGAACTCACCCCTGACCTCTGTAAAACCCACCTCCATCCGCTTATCGAGGGCCTCTAGTCTTTTGTCGAGAGCGACGTACTGAGTGCCCATCTTTTGATCAAGCTCTGAGTACCGAGCATCTACTTTCCTATCAAGGGCCGCGTATCGAGTGTCTATCTTCTGATCAAGAGCTGCATACTGGGCATCCATCTTTTTATCGAGGGTGTAAAAACCTTCCTCGATCCGCGCCATTCGCTCGTTAAGTCCTGTTATCTGCTGGGTCAAAACCAGCAATAGGTCTTTTAACTCCTTGATATTCTGATCGGTATCGTTCATGAACTTAGGATTTAGGTTTGGTTTGGTTCATCTGACCACAGCGCAGCTTGGTCGAGCTCTTGTGATAGGAATTGCAGGCCATTTGATACAGGCACGACTGGGCAGTCTTCCACAGGGATACCCTTTTGGGCTGAAGCGAGGGCAGTCCAATAGATTCTGAAGATTCTGATAGGAAGGGCGGAGAAATTCGGCTCAGATAACTTTGCCATCCGTGGTGATTTTCCCTTTTAACTTACTGGCGCGTTCTTCCGCTTCATTCATCACCACCGCCAGTTGCTCTAACACTTCACCAGGATACTTCTCCAAGACCCGCGTGGAAAGAGCCATCCGTCCTTTGGCTTCATCCAGGTCAATGACAACAGCTTTGATCAGTTGACCAATCTTAAACAAATCCGATAAAGAGGCAACAAAACTCTGGCTTACCTGCTTAATGTGCAAAAGCCCAGCTACTCCCTCCAAATCCACGAATACCCCAAATGGTTTCAGACCACTGACTTTGCCCTCCACCACCTGACCAATCCCATAACGGCCCAGGTTCTCCGCCTGCATTGCTACCCGTTGGGATAGCACCAGCTTGTTGGCTTCTGGATTCACCTCAATCAAGCCCACAGTTAGGGATTGCCCCACCAGATTCTGGAGATCCTCCCGCTGGTTGAGGTGGGAACGGGGAATAAAGCCGCGTAACCCCCGCACATCCACCAGTACCCCACCTTTGTTGATGCCGATCACTGGCACAGTTACCGTCTGACCGTTGGCTTGCTTCTGGGCCAGTTCCTCCCAAATTAGCTTCAGTTGCAAGCGCCGTACCGAGAGCAACATCTGTCCATCTGGGTCCTCCCGCAAGATGACAAACTCGGTTTCTGTCTTCAGGGGAAACAGCTGGCTCAAATCCTCCACTGGGCGGATCCCTGCTTCCCGCAAGGGCAAAAAGGCCGGAGATTTGCCACCAATGTCTACCAAAGCACCGTCATTCTGATGCTGGAAGATGCGACCGCGCACCACCTGTCCCGGTCGAAAGTCAAGGTTTTGCGCGTCTAAAGCCTGGGCAAAATCTTCTGAGGAGAAAGAATCGGCAGCCTGAGAGCGAGGAGATTGGACGGTCATGGAAATAAAATCAAACGCGAAAGCAATTGGGCTTCAGGATAACCCAAAACCTGCCAGGGATCCCAGCTTGTCTTGAACAGTCTTAGGATGGGGGCAGTGGGTCTAAATGTAGTACATCAGATTGGCTGGTTGCTGTTGAGCTTGTCGGTCACAGAGATCTTGCAGGGTAGTCTTTTGCAAAATTGCTACAGCAGCAGCTTGTGCATCTTGCCAAGCCTTGCGCAGCACTTCCCGCTCTGGGGTGGAGTCCACGCTGGGCACAGAACCCGTGAGATCTTCCCCTTCGATGGCTTGAATCACATCCAGCAGCGAGATCATCCAGGGGGCCCGTGCCAGAGAGTAGCCCCCCTTGGCACCTCGTTGGCTGCGCACCAATCCCTGTCTGCGCAAGGTGGCCAACAACTGCTCCAGGTAACGGTCGGGAATGGATTGATGGGCGGCGATTTCTTTAATTTGCAACACCTGCCCATCAGGGTAGTGCTGGGCTAACTCCAGAAGGGCCAGCAGGGCATATTCACTTTTGCAAGACAGTTCCAAGGTTTACATCCTTTGCGCAGGCATCTAACCTATGATACTCCGGCTTACCAATGGGGTTTATCGGGATTGTCTACTCTGCTGGAGGGGGATCCAAACTGTATGGTGGATATAAGCTTCTTTGGAAACCAGTTATGGCTGCCGGCCCTATCCTGTCTACTTCTGGTTCAACTTCTGGTCCAATGGGGATCCCAGCAGACGCCTTACAAAGGTTACACCAACAAATCGGTCGGCTGAACGCCAATATCGAATCGGTATTTCAGGGTAAGTCTCAAGTAGTGCGGGCGGTCATCACAGCCTTGGTTGCCGAAGGGCATGTTTTATTAGAGGATGTACCGGGTGTTGGTAAAACTACCTTGGCCCGGGCCATCGCCCGCAGTTTGGGGGCCGATTTTCAGCGGATTCAATTCACCAGCGACCTGTTGCCGACAGATATTCTGGGTCTTACCCTCTTCAACAAAGACAAGGGGGAGTTTGAATTTCGTCCTGGTCCAATTTTTGCCCATGTGATCTTGGCGGATGAGATTAACCGCACTTCTCCCCGTACCCAAAGTGCTCTGTTGGAGGCGATGGCGGAAAAGCAGGTCTCAGTGGATGATCGCACCTATCCTCTGCCGGATCCGTTTATTGTTTTGGCGACCCAAAACCCCTTGGAATATCACGGTACCTATCCCCTACCGGAAAGTCAGTTGGATCGGTTTTTGATGCGCTTGTCGATTGGCTATCCGAGCCCTGAGATCGAGCGAGCTCTGCTTTTGTCCCGTCAACAAGCTGAGCCGGTGGATGCTTTGCAACCGGTTCTTTCGTTAGCAGAGTTGCGGCGCATTCAGTCGGCGGTGGATCACGTGTATTTGGAGGGATCCCTGGTGGATTACCTTTTGCGGGTGGTGCAGGCTACTCGCACCTCGAAGCTGTTGCGAGCTGGGGTTTCTACCCGTGGGGCCTTAGCTTTGGCACGGGCAGCACGGGCGCAGGCTTTGGTGAATGGGCGCAGTTTTTGTTTGCCCGAGGATTTACAAGCATTGTTTGTCTCGGTGTTGGCGCATCGGATTTCTCTGCTTGGATCTGCAGAAATGGTTGGCAACCAGCGGCAAGAGGCAGAGGCAGTGATCCGAGACATTGTGGCAACAATAGAGCCTCCCATTTGATATTGGGGTCTTGATTGTCTCAGTTCAGGTTGGGACCATCCTCAGTTCCCTTCGAGCCATCCCAGGCAGGAAGGTTCTGCGAGGGCAGCAGCATGGACAGGAGGCCTGGCGAGATTAAACCCAACAGTCTGGATGAGCTAGGGCAGCCCCCTGAGCCAGACCATACCCTATCAACTGAGGTGAACTCGAGCCGAAACGGCAACCGTTTCTGACCTGTGCAGAGTCTGGGTCAGCCGACTCAGCTGGGCTTGAGCCTGCAATTGTTCATCAATCCAATCCGCCAATTCCCGCATGTAGAGGGCCACATGAAGTGCATGGTTGCGCTGCACCTGCTCCAGACCTTTTGCTGCCAAGCGAGCTAAGATCACTGGGTCACTCAGCTCCTCTAGGGTGGCGAAGTCTTCCGGGCAATCCAACCCCAACTCCGCCATCTTTTCGAAAACATACCCCAAGCGTAAGCCTGTTACGCCGCAGCGCGGCTCCTGCTGCAAGGGATCCCTTAAGGTGAGAGCAGCAGCCGTAGCAGTACGATAGGCTGTTTGGGCAATGCTGCGCCAAGTGCCACGGTGGATGCGCAGACTGAGCTGCTCTGCATCCCAGCCCAGGGCTTCCCTGACCAGTAGACCGCAGTTACAGCGGGTACTATCCTGCCAGCGATATTCCCTATCCCAAAAACCCCATCGCTGCAACTGAATGCGATCAGCGGTGCGCCGCAACAGATTGGCCAACTCAGGTGTCGGATGCATAGATCTAGAGCTGCCGGGCTTCAGCAGCAAAAACTTGGCTGGAATAGCTTTAGTCTAGGCAGATCTTGAGATGAGAACAAGTCGATGAAAACTCAGGTGAGTGAGCCGATAGAACTTTGCAGCAACAGATCCCAGTCAGTCCCCTGCACCTGTATCCCCACTAGGCAGGGATCGCTCCTCCTTCAGTTGCTTCTTCCTATGGAGATGCCGTTGCCAGGCCCCCCAAGCCACTCCCCCCAGCACCAGAGAGGCCCCACCCAGATAGGTGACCCCCGCCGGTAAGCCCGCCAAAGCCAGGGCCAGGGATCCCACCCAAAGGGTCATGGCATAGATGAGCAAAACGGAGTGCCGCTGAGAAAGCCCTGCTTTAAGTAAGCGATGATGCAGGTGCCCTTTATCGGGATAGAAAGGCGATTGCCCCCGTGATAAGCGCTTGAGGATCACCGTAGACATATCCAGAATTGGCACTGCCAAAATACAAAAGGGCAAAGCCACTGCTAATGTTGTCACCACCTTGGCCACACCAATGACACCAATCCCGGCTAGGGTAAAGCCGAGAAAATAGGCTCCCCCATCCCCCATAAAGATCTGGGCCGGGTTAAAGTTGTAGCGCAAAAACCCCAGGCAAGCTCCTGCCAAAGCTGCAGCAATCATGGCTGCCGCAGGTCGATCCAGCAACAGGGTTACCATTAGCATCACCACCGCCGCAATTCCCGATACCCCTGCTGCCAACCCATCTAGGCCATCCATAAAGTTGATGGCATTGGCCATCCCCACCAACCACAACAGGGTAATCAACAGGCTCAGCCAAACCGGAAAAAACCAAATCCCCCATCCTGGTAGGGTCACAAACTCAATGCGCACCCCGACTCCCCAAGCAGCGGTGGCCACCGTAAACTGCATCAACAAGCGAGCAAAGGGCGACAAGTGAAACAAGTCATCCGCCAAGCCGATCAAAAAAAACAAAACCCCGCCGATGGTCACTCCCCAGATTTCGTACTCCTGCTCTGTGCGCAGCCCCGCAAAGGCTCCTGTCCCCCACAACAGCAGCAAAGCTACCAGGTTGCCAAAAAAAATCGAGATACCCCCCAGGCGCACCATCGGCTGCTGATGAATTTTGCGCTCATCGGGCAGATCAAATTGACCGCTGCGGATCCCTACTGCTCTAACCATGGGGGTTGCCCACAAAACCACACAGGCAGCAGCAAGAAAGGCAACCAGGTAGGGCATGGTAAGCCGTAAAACTTATCCCAAGTGCGGATATAGGGGGAAACGGCGACAGAGCTGTGCTACCCGTTGCCGACAGCCAGACAACACAGCAGCATCCTCAGGATGAAACAGACAGTCGGCAATAACTTCCCCAATTTCCTCAAATTCTACTGGCCCTAGGCCGCGGGTGGTGAGGGCAGGGGATCCCAACCGCAAGCCACTGGCCACAAAGGGTGGTTGTGGATCAAAAGGAATGGTGTTTTTATTGGCGGTGATGTGAATTTCATCCATCAAGCGATCCGCCCGTTTGCCTGTCATTACCGAATCCGTTGCGCCATTTTTTTCCAGGACGGCGGAAACCGAGCGCAGATCCAACAGCATCAGGTGATTGTCGGTACCTCCGGAAACCAGCCGGATCCCCCGCTTCTGCAGGGATCCCGCTAGTGCCTGGGCATTGGCGATTACCTGAGCCGAGTACTGGGAAAAGTGGGGTTGCAAAGCCTCTCCAAAGGCAACTGCCTTGCCGGCAATCACATGCTCCAACGGGCCTCCTTGGCTAC
Organism: uncultured cyanobacterium; assembly: GCA_937944885.1. GTDB lineage: Bacteria > Cyanobacteriota > Cyanobacteriia > Thermostichales > Thermostichaceae > Thermostichus. Next base: position 11,507 of record CALFBB010000028.1, on the reverse strand, counting down.
CCGGAAACACCGCTTTATCCAGCCTTTTGCCCAGCTCTGCATCCCGGGTCAGGATCAAACCCCCCCGTGGCCCCCGCAGCGTCTTGTGGGTGGTGGTGGTGACCACATCACAAACAGGGACAGGATTCGGATGATGGCCCGTTGCCACCAGGCCGGCAATGTGGGCAATATCCGCCAGCAGATAGGCTCCCACCTCATCGGCAATGGATCGAAACGCCGCAAAGTCAATCACCCGCGGATAGGCAGAGTAGCCACAGATGATTAGCTTAGGCCGGTGGCGCAGCGCCAGATCCCGCACCTGCTCAAAGTCAATCCGCTCCGTTTGCGGATCCACCCCGTAGTGCACCACCTTGAACCACTTACCCGACACATTTACCGGGGAGCCATGGGTGAGGTGACCTCCGTGGGAGAGATCCATACCCAGGATGGTGTCACCCGGCTGCAGGAGGGCCAGAAAAACCGCAAAATTGGCCTGGGCTCCAGAATGGGGCTGGACATTGGCGTGGGCAGCCCCAAACAGCTGCTTAGCCCGGTCGATGGCCAACTGCTCCAGCTCATCCACAAACTCGCAGCCGCCGTAGTAGCGCTTGCCGGGCAGACCCTCCGCATACTTGTTGGTGAGCACTGAACCTTGGGCTGCCAAAACCGCCGGCGAGGTGAAGTTTTCGCTAGCAATCATCTCCAGGTGATCCCGTTGCCGGTTGAGTTCCTGCCGGATCAGGTCAAACACCAGCGGATCGGTTTCCGCCAGAATCGACAAACTATCCCGTTGGGTGAACAAACTTTGCGGAGCAACTACCATAAGATGGCCATGAAATAAGGAAAACTGTGAACCCAGATCCAACTTAGATCCAACTTAGATCTGAACTCCTCAGCCAGATCTGACCGGATCTGAATTGCCACGCTATCGTAGCACGGCTACCTCACCCCCCAGGAAGCAGGGAAGAGGATGTGAATAAGATGGAAACGGGCTCACTGTAAAGAATTTTGAGCTTTTCCTTCCGATGCAAAAGCACTGCTTGAGCTCAGGGTAGAGTGAGGGAGTTGAGAACAGAGTTCCATCCTTAGGGAGTTGGCTATGACAGACGCGCAAGTCTTCACCATTCTGGCTATTGCTTTGGTGCCTGCAGTGATGGCCCTGCTTCTGGGATCCGGTTTGGCCCGCAGTTAAGCCTGCAGTTAAGCCTGCAGTTAAGCAGATCACCGCCATCTGATGAATCGAGGGATGTGCTCTTGGGAGCGCTAAGGCTGCTCTGCTACCCCTCCGCAAAGCCGGTGGGATTTGATCCCTATTGTTTGATCCCTATTGTTACTCAAGTCCTCTGGCCCACTTTGATGTGGGCTTTTGGGTTCCATATTGAGCAGAGGCATCCTGGCCGATCAAGTGGGATTGCTGCAGCAACTGATGGTGATGGATTTACAGATAGGCTCAGCTGTAGAATCATTCAGCTGGAGCCGGTTCATATCCAGTTGCCAAACTTCCCAGCGTTGGGGACCCGCTGCTTTGGGCACCCGCAACCAAATCTGTCCCTGCTGACCCACCTGTAATATCTCTGCTCCGGCAGGCAGAGCCAGTTTGGCCAGGGGATCCCCAGCTTCGCTGTAGAGCCAAAGGTAGCAGGGGGATTCACTCCCTTCGTCGGTCTTTTGACCCCTACCCAGCCAAACGATTCCCCAGGGAGCTTTGCAGAGTTGGTAGGGGGGTTCCTTGAGAAACCAGTAGCGCACCCGTAAAGGGTTCACCTGCACTGAGTACAGGCCATAACAACCTGGCCCACCGATTTGCTTAGGATTCTTCCCCTCATCCACGAGTAACCGTTCCCCAATGCTGACAACCCTTGCTGCTGGATCGAGAAGCAGGCGATAGAACACGGGTTGAGATCCTGTTTTGAGGTCTAAAACGCCGTGATGAGCTGCTAGAGGCAACAGATATAGGTTCAAGGCAGAATCGGGATAGAGCAACACCAAATGAGTTGCTAGCGCCAGCAAGCGGGGAACTCCACCCTTCCGGCCTGGTTGTAGAGCATTGAGATCCCAGCGGAAGTAACAGTGGGAGGGGGGGGAAAGATGGTCTGCAGTCGAGGGGTGAGGGTGAAGTTGAAGGGCTCCCAATTCTGTTGGGGTTGCCCAAAACAACTGCTGGCGATCCGCTAGCCAGGTGGCTTGCCAGTCCTCCTGAAAACTGAGCAAAGTGCGGATACGGGCAGGGCTGAGGTGAACCACACTGTTCTGGGTCAGAGCCAAGGCTTCGGGGTAGGTCTTGAGAGGGAACAACTCCTGCAGAGGCTCAGGAAGAGAATGCCTGTAGATAGGTGAGGATCCCTGGGGATTGTCTAGAGGCAACCATTCCACGGCTGTCTCGGTTGCCCGCAGCAGCAACGGGTTTGCCACACCGGCCTGATCGACTAAGATCTGCAGCTGCTGGGGGGATAAGGGATTAGAATCAACTCCCGCCCAAACCTGCACCACGGGGGAGGAAGCAGTGGCCAACCAAGGCCCTACCCAGCAGCTGTGCGGCTCCTGCCATTCTCGGGCAAAATCAGTCAGGGCCAAACGCATTTGTGCAGCTGTGCGAAACCGCCGCGGGGGTAACTTGCGTAGAGACAGCTCCAAAAGGGTTTGTAAAGGCTCTGGGATCCCTGGCGGGCAGACAAAGGGTTGGTTCAAATGTGCGTGCATCAACTGATTCGGGGATCCGGAAAAGGGCCGCTGCCCCGTCAGTAACTCCACCAGGATAATGCCGACAGCGTAAAGATCGGAAGCAGGGCCGAAATGTCCGTAAAACCGCTCTGGGGCCATGTAGGCAGGGGAACCTGTGGCTGTGATCTCACCGGCAATTGGCTGAGGATGACGGGCAATGCCAAAATCCGTAAGCTTCAGTTGCCAACCTGTGGCTGTGGGTTTGAGCAGGATGTTCTCAGGTTTCACATCACAGTGAATCACCCCCTGTTGATGGGCATGGGCCAAGCCAGCCAAAATTTGATCCACAAAGGCCAGCACCTGCTTCACTGGCAACCATAGCCCCTGTTCCACCTGGTTGATCAGATCCCGGAGGGTGCCCCCCTCGCAGTACTCCAGCACCAGATACCGTCCCTCCCGAGCATGCTCTAGGGCGTAGCAGCGGGTGATGTTGGGGTGGTTAAGGGTGAGCAAGTAACGCAGCTCCCGCAGCAAATTGTGGGTGGGAAAGCGCTCGACTTGCAGCTCCTTGAGGGCCACCAACTCCCCTCCCTGGTGAGGACGGGCACAAAATACCCGCCCATACTGCCCCTGACCAGCCAAACCCAAAAGCTGGTAAGTGTCATGAATGGATTTGGTGGTGCGAGCACGTCGGGACACAACCCAAGTCCAAAGGTCATGAGCAGCAGTTTAATCCCCCTTCGGAATTACGGACAGCTGAGCTTTGCAGATTGCAAGACTTTCCTCAAAATTAAAGAGAGGTTTTACCTCCTGTGCGCCGTAAGCCCCGCCGTACCGAGAGGTGGAAAGCTCGCCCATTCGGGCAGGGAGTATGTCAAGGGTTGACCAACTGTTTGAGCAAATCGACCGCGTGGGTTTCCACCTTAACCTTGCTAACGATAGCCTCAATTTTGCCTTCGGGATCAATCACAAATGTGGTGCGGTGAATGCCGTTGTACTCCTTGCCCATGAACTTTTTGGGGCCAAATACCCCATAGGCTGTGGCCACCTGGGCCCTTTCATCCACCAACAACGGAAAGGGCAACTGCAACTTCTGGGCAAACCTTTGGTGGGAACGCGCATCATCAGCACTGACCCCTAGGATCTGGATCCCGTGTGCCTGATAGTCAGCATAAGCATCTCGAAAACCACAGGCTTCTTTGCTGCAGCCGGGCGTGTTGTCGCGGGGGTAAAAATAAAGCACCACCCGCTGGCCCCGCAAGTCCTTGAGAGAAACAAGGTTGCCCTCAGCGTCTGGCAAGGTGAACTCAGGGGCAGGATCCCCAACCGAAAGAGCCATGGCCGGGATCCCTCCTTAGGCGGGTTTCTTAGGAGAGAGAATCATGATCATATTTCGTCCTTCCTTACGAGGGGCTTGCTGCATTTCCGCTACATCCTCTAGGTCTTTGAAGAGGCGAAGCAACAACTCTTCTCCTAGCTCGGCATGCTGAGCCTCCCGACCACGAAACATGACCGTCGCTTTCACCTTGTCCCCATCCGCCATAAATTGCTGGGCGCTACGCAGGCGAACATTGTAATCATGCTCACCAATGTTGTAGCGAAACTTGACTTCCTTGACTTCGGCAGTGTGCTGTTTCTTGCGCGCTTCCCGTTCTTTTTTCTCTTTCTCAAACTTAAACTTGCCGTAGTCCATAATGCGGCAGACAGGTGGATCGGCCTTGTCGCTTACCAAGACCAAATCCAAATCCTTTTCTTCTGCCAAACGCAGAGCCTCCCGTGGGCTCATAATCCCCAGCTGGCTGCCATCCGTATCGATAAGGCGGATCTTGGGGAAACGAATACGCTCGTTGATGTTCGGCAGCTCTGCACGCTGCTTACGAGGGAAGCGATCAAATGTACGTTCCAGGGTCAAGTTTTCCTCTCTATGAAGTGAACGAAGTGACAACAAGAAGTCCCCTGCCGAGGGTAACCGATGAGGTGGGATTGCCAACAGACGGCTACAAAGGCAAGGCAGACCCCACCTATACTAGCTAGCATCTGGAGGCTCTTTCTAGCCCTGTTACAGCTAGTTAAAACTGTGCAAAGCAAACTGTGCAAAGCAAAGGCCCACCTCAGGCTACAACACCCCTACATGGGGTCTTGTTACAACGGTGCTGATGTCCCTAGTAGATTCGAAAAGATCCTAAGAGAGCATATTCTGGTTGGGGTGCTATGCAGAGCAAGGCTGCCCCTAGCCGAAAGGGCTGTAATATCTTCTGACTGAGGAATTCTAGGGCTACAACCACGGTAGGATGACCACAGTAACGGTTGGAGCAGTCAAGACTCCAGCAGGATTCACTTGATGTTCTCCATTGGATTTATTTAGGGAGGGTAGGAGCAGTGCAGTTAGGTCTATCACAACGGGAACTGACGGAATTGGCCCAAAAGTCGGCGCAGCTGATCCTAAGTGGGCGCGAGGGGGATAGCGAGGCCTTGACTCAGTACAAATCTTCCGCCCAATTCCGAGCTGGAGTCCAACTGGCCTGTGCCGCTATGGTGTTGGTTTTGGCAGAAAACAACGATCGCATCAGCCAACAACTGGCCGGTTTACTGAAGCAATCTCAGGAATCCTGAGGGGATCCGATTGTGCGCAGCGAACGGGACTCCATGGGGGAGCGGCAACTGCCGGAGTCAGTCTATTACGGCATTCAAACCGCTCGTGCCCTCGACAACTTCCCGATTAGTGGCCTCAAGCCTCTGCCCGAGTATGTGGATGCTTGTCTGCTCATCAAAAAGGCGGCTGCCCAGGTCAACGGAGAGCTAGGGTGCATTCCGGGAGATGTCGCAGAGGCGATTGTCCAAGCGGCGGATGAGATTTTACAGGGATCCCTGCGGGATCAATTTGTGGTGGATGTTTACCAAGCGGGAGCCGGTACCTCCCACCACATGAATGTCAATGAGGTGCTGGCCAACCGGGCCTTAGAGCTGCTGGGTGAACCTAAGGGTCGCTACGAGCGGGTCAGCCCCAACGATCACGTCAACTACGGCCAATCCACCAATGATGTGATCCCTACCGCCATTCGGCTGGCCGCTCTGCTGCATGTACGGCAACAGCTGTTGCCCACTTTGGATGGGATGGTGGAGGTACTTCGGCAAAAGGCAAGGGAGTTCTGGCCCATTCTCAAGGCAGGGCGCACCCATTTGCAGGATGCGGTTCCGGTGCGCTTGGGGGATAGCTTTGGTGCTTATGCCGCCATTTTTGCCCAACACCGTCAGTGGATAGAACAAGCCAGCCAGCCCCTTTGCAGCTTGGGCTTGGGAGGAAGCGCCGTCGGTACCGGCCTCAACACCCACCCCCACTATCGACAACGGGTGGTGCAGCGACTAGCGGAGTTCACCCGGCTACCCTTGACCTCGGCTGTCCACCCCATGGCAGCCATGCAGAGTATGGCTCCCTTTGTGCAGTTGTCGGGATCCCTGCGCAATCTGGCGCAGGATGGCATTAAGTTGGCCAACGACTTGCGTCTGATGGATTCTGGCCCCAAAACCGGCCTCAAGGAGATCCAGCTACCGCCTGTGCAACCGGGATCCTCCATCATGCCCGGCAAGTACAACCCGGTGATGGCAGAAATGTTAAACATGGTCTGCTTTCAGGTGATGGGGCTAGACAGTGCCATCGCCCTCTCTGCCCAGGCGGGGCAATTTGAGCTGAACGTGATGATGCCCCTGATTGCCTATGATCTGCTGCACAGCTTGCAGATCCTTAACAACAGCTTGCGCGTCTTTACAGAACGCTGCCTGCAAGGGATTACAGCTCAAGCGGCGCGCTGTCGCTACTACGCGGAAGGAACACTGGCTCTGGTTACTGCTCTCAACCCCTACATCGGCTATTTGCAGGCGGCAGAGGTGGCCAAGATTTCTCTGGAAACCGGTCGGTCAATCCGCGAAATTGTCCTGGAGCGCCACCTGCTTACCCCGGAACAAGTAGCAGAGATTTTGGATTTGGAAGCGATGAGCCGGATGCAATCCTGACAGACCCGACGGTCAACTGCTCACCTCAGCAACAGCGGGTCCAGCCCCTGAGCCAGCTTATCTTCGCTACGCTAGGAGAATGGTATTCCTAAGTGGTTATGACCGTTACCACCTACCGCTGGCCCACTCAACACGACCTGCCAGATACGGACGATACCCCCTTGGACAATGAGGATCAAGGCCGCCAATACCCGTTGCTACGGGATCCCTTGCTGTTGCACTGGGCAGAGCGGCAGGATTTTTTCGTCGCTTGTAATATGGGTCTTTACTACGCCCTACCCCGGCAGGTGATTGTCCCGGATTTGTTTTTGGTCTTGGGGGTGCCCCGTTGGCGGGATGGCAGCGCCCGCAAAAGCTATGTGGTTTGGGATGAGGGTAATATCTTCCCCATTCTGGTCTTGGAGATCATTTGCAATGATCAGGGGGAAGAAAAACCCGGCCAAGCCAAGTTTCAACTCTACGAGCGACGGCTGCGCATTCCCTACTACGTCACCTTTGAGTTGGAGACTGATGAGCTGAATGCGTATCAACTCCAGGGTGGACACTATGAGCAACTACCCACCTCAGGCCCTGGAGAACAGGCCCTGATTCGATTACCGGATTTGGATTTGTGCATCGGTCGTTGGTGGGGATCCTATGAGGGACGAGAACGGTTTTGGGTGCGCTGGTACGATGGAGCCGGGCAATTGTTGCCCACTGGCGCGGAACTGGAACGGCAACGGGCGGAACTGGAACGGCAACGGGCAGAACAGGAACGGCAACGGGCTGACCGAGAACGCTCCCGTGCCGAGCGCCTAGCCCAGCGGCTGCGGGAACTGGGAGAAGATCCGGAGTTGTAATTGGGATCTACAGGCTCCCAAGCCAAAAGGGATCCCCACCTAGCCCTACACTGGGATCCTGGCCTTCCAGGAACAGGACACCATGACCAGAGAACGCCTCAGCCTGTGGACCAAGCTTGCCTATGGAGTGGGCGATTTGGGCACGGGCATGACCGCCAATATTTTGCTCTTTTTTCTGCTGCCTTTTCTCACCAATACCGTTGGCATGGCAGCCGGTTTGGCGGGCAGCATCTACGCCATTACCCGCCTTTGGGATGCCATCAACGATCCCATCATTGGCATCCTGAGCGACCGCACCCGTAGCCGCTGGGGACGCCGCCGCCCTTGGTTGCTGTTTGCCGCTATTCCTTTTGGCCTGAGCTTTCTGGCGCAGTGGTGGATCCCTTTTCCGGGCCGGATTGGCCCCCTGTTTGCCTACTACCTGCTGGTGTCTTTGCTCTTCAATACCTTCTACTCAGCTGCCAACATTCCCTATGCTGCCCTTACCCCGGAGCTGACCCAAGACTACGATGAGCGCACCCAACTGAACCAGTTTCGCTTTGCCTTTTCTGTTGGCGGCAGCATTGTGGCCGTCTCGGTATTTCCGTTGCTCTATAACCTGCTGCCGGATCGAGAGGCAGGCTATCTGCTGGCCGGCACCTGCTTTGCTGTCATCTCTTCTTTGCCCCTGCTACTCTGCTTTTTGGGGATACGGGAACGGTACCAGTCAGAACGGGCTCCTCTGCCCTTGACCCAACAACTACGGGTCGTTCTTCGCAATCGTCCCTATCTGTTTGTAGCGGGTATTTACCTCTGCTCGTGGCTTACCTTTCAGTTCACTGCCACGATCATTCCCTTTTTTATTGTATTTTGGATGGGCCTACCGGAGGTGTGGATTTCCTTGGTGGTGTTGGCAGTCCAGGGGATTGCTGTAGTGACCCTATTTCTGTGGACACAGGTGAGCGCTCATTTGGGCAAACGCAGCATGTACATGATCGGGGCAGGACTTTGGTTAATCGCGCAAGTGGGTTTGTTTTTTTTGCAGCCGGGGCAGCAGAGGCTGATGATTGGGTTGGCCCTGATTGCCGGGGTAGGGGCTTCTGCTACAGCCTATCTCGGGCCTTGGTCAATGCTCCCGGATGTGATTGACCTGGATGAGCTGCAGACAGGGGAGCGACGGGAGGGGATCTTCTACGCCTTTATGGTGTTGTTGCAAAAGGTGGGGCTGGCTTTAGGGCTGTTTTTGGTCGGGCAAGCTTTGGATCTATCTGGGTTCATCCCTTCAGTGGCCGGAGCCCCTTCCCCTCTGCAGCCGGAATCGGCGTTGTTGGCCATCCGCTTGGCCATTGGCCCTTTGCCTGCTCTGTTTTTAATCGGCGGCATCCTGTTGGTGCGGTTTTACCCCTTGACCCGGAAGCGCCATCAGCAGATCCTGAGAGCACTGGAGGAAAAACGCCAACAGCTTAGCTCCCCATAAGCTCTCGAGCTTTGCAAGATTTTGGGTAATAAGAGCTACATTACTCCATCAGTACGAATATTTAATCGGCGGGAAGCCCCGCACTCTGCCGCAGGTGAGTGTCGGGATGAAAGCCCCCTCTGATGCAGTGAATATAGACCTATCAAATCTCCGGAGAGTTTCCCTGATTTGTCTCCGCCGTGGGTCGCACGGTGGCAGCACGCCGAGACCTCTGTCAAACAAGTCGATGAAGCGTGAAGCCCACTCTCTATCTGAGTTGTGTTTACTCAACGAAGATGAGTATCGGGAGTCGTTCACTCTCGCAGAATGCGAATACCACTGCCGGAGGGGGTTATCGTACCGGAGTTGGGCAGAATGCGAATACCACTGCCGGTGGGTTGAATCACCGTACTGTCGGTATTCACAAAAAAGGTGTTGGATTGGTCATCGCGGTGATAGACCACCACATCGTTGCGGTTGAACTGGGAGCGGCAGATAATCGGGGCATTGCTGGCAGCTGTAGCGGCACTGCAGCGGTAGCCCGGGGCAGAAACAACATTGCCGGCCTCATCGATACGGAAACGTGCCCCCGCAGAAAAACCAGGATTGTTGGGGTTGAGGATAACTGTGCCGTCTATGCTGGGTTCCACCTGAATGCGGCGCCCATCGATGATGATCCGCTGTGCTTCTGCTGCAGGCATGGTCACCAAGCCCATTAGCAAGGCCACACAGGTAGCTTTAACGGGGAAAAGGAAGTTCATCGGACATCTCCTTCTGCCAGGAGCAGTGATAGTGACTCTGATAGTTTGATCTTGGCCTGGGCATCGATCAGAAACCAGGACACAAGCCGTCACTGCTGTTGCCAAGATGGGCAGACCCCGTTACCAGAGACCTGAGCGCCCCAAGGCCAACCCCACCACCAACATCCCTAGCACCAAAAAGGGCTGAGCACTAGCCTGGTATTTCACATCGTTTTTGAGGGGATCCCTTAAGAAGTACATATCTTGAAAGGTGATCTGCGGGATGATTAACAGCACCAAAATCGCTGCATACAGTTGCATGCCCGCCCCCACCAAGAAAGAAGCCATACTGAACTGGAACAGATCAATCATCAGTACTGCAATCCAGGCAGCCCCCATGACACCAAACATCACCGGCAAAGAAGCCAAGCCAAATTGTTTGTCCCCTTCGATGCTTTTGAAGTCATTGACTACAGCAATACCGAGTCCAGCCAAGCTGTAGATGAGGGTTAGGATACAAACTGTCCAGTTCAACTGACCAAACAGAGCATGGCCTGTCCACCAAGGCAAGGCAATGTAGCTAGCCCCCAAAGCGTAGTTGCCCAGCCAGCCATTCCGCTTCAGCTTTAGGGGCGGGGCTGAGTAGATATAGGCCACCAGGGCTCCCCCTAGAGCAATACAGGTGATCACCGGGAAATCATGTCCTGTATACCAATCCAATCCATAGGCCAGACCTAGGCCCAAAAGAAGCAGCACCCAGATCTGGATAATCACCCGTTTTAAGGAGATCGCCCCTGAGGGGATTGGTCGGTAGGGCTCGTTGATGGCGTCGATTTCCCGGTCGTAGTACTCGTTGACGGTTTGGGTGTAGCCGGCCATGAGAGGGCCGGCTAGGATCATACCCACCACAATCAAACCGACATTTTCCCAAGTCCAGGTGAAGTGGCCGGAGGAGGCTGCCCCCGGAATTAGCCCCCACACCAAAGGGATCCAGGTAACGGGTTTCATCAGTTGTAGGTGCAGTTGCCAGATGGAGCGGGATTCCACCTCAGCTCCTTTCATGCCCAATAGCTGACGAGCCCGTTTGGATGCCTTGTCAGACTTGTCAGGTTGAGACTCCGAGGCAGTTGGTTCTGGAGCAGCTCCTGAATCTGCAGAACCAGAATCCGCAGGAGAACCCACAGCATAGGCCATTTCAGCCGCCATTTCCGGCAGGGAGGAATCTTGAGGGGTACTTTCACTCATGGTGGGGTGCGCAATAAAAGTTCAATAACTTCCCCTATTCTGAGGCATCTTCCCCGATTCCTCAAACGGAGGTAGGGTGTCGGAAAGTTAGCAGTTGATGGAGGAAAATCCTGGTGGGGATCCCCGAATCGGCGCGAGAATGGCTTCTGGAGGACTGCCAACCCAATCCCTGTGGTCAAAGACCTATCCAACAAGAGTTGGGCGCAGGGTTTTGAGAGGGGTAAATCCTTGCGTCTTGTTCTGGATGGGATCCCATGACCGACCACCCCCTTGTCTCTACCGGCACCCCGTGAGAGAAGTTTGTCGGCTATTTGCGGGCGATCCGGGTGGGCTCCGTGATGGAAGTGGCAGGGACTGTGGCCGCAGATGAACAGGGGCAAGTGATGGGATGCGGGGATCCCTATGGGCAAACCCGCTTTATCTTAAGCAAGAGCGAGCTTGCCCTTGACCCGTTGTGCGGCAAGCCCCGCTCTACCGCTGCGCGGGAGCAAGCTAACAGGGCGAGGAAGGATAGCGCGGACAGCGTAGCCGTCCTTGTCTTTGGTTTTTCAGCCTGGCGTCTGCTGGTATGGTCAAACCATACAACGACTTCAAGCC
>CALFBB010000027.1 GCA_937944885.1 uncultured cyanobacterium | reverse complement strand
GCTTGTAAACTGGCCTGTAGGTATGCGCGGGGCGCAGGCTTCGCCAAGCGGCCGGGCGTGCTCCCTTGTGGATTATGTCCGGCTCAGGGCTATTGACAGCCCCTCTGTACTGCCTAGCAATCCTAGCAATCAGAGTTGGGTGGTTTACAGTGCCCACCTCTCAAAGCTCCCCTTGCTGACGCTGTTGTTGATGTTAGATCTCGTTAAGCTCAGTGGCCAAATCCCCGGTCTTGCTCAGCACCTGCGGCAAGAGTCTCAGGCCAGTCAGGAGCGGCTGCGCCAGGCTCTCCAGGTTTTTGCTCGTCTGCAGCAGGAGCCGCAGGGTTGGCAATCTCGTTATGCCGACTGGGGATCCCATCTGTCTTTTACCTGTGCCAGCCCCGCTGAGCCACCGGAGAGCTGGGGATCCCTACCCAGGGTGGAACCTTTGCAGGGGGCGCATACCGTAGTGGCTACGGATGGATCCCAGATTGTCCCCAGCCATCATGAGATTGCCTATTGCTCCTTGATCAACATCGGGCGGGTGGTGTTGCACTATGGAACTCAGCAATGGCCCCTGTTGGATAGCCTGCCGCTGTTGCTGTACCGCTCAGCAGAGCTGCAACCCAACTCCGGTTTAAGCGCAGAAGAAGTTCTGGCTTTGCGGCGGGCGCAAGCGGAAGTGGAAGAACTCACCCAGCTGGCTCTTTCTATTCCCCGTCGCCGTCCTACTGTGGCTCTGGTGGATGGCTCCTTGATCCCCTGGGGATTGGAGCTGCTCCCTGAACAAGAACAACGCCCCTGGTTGGAGCCCCTGTTGGCTGCCCTAGGACGGTTGCAAGTAGCACGAATCCCCTTGGTAGGGTACATTAGTGCTTCCCGCAGCAGCGAGGTGGTGAACTATCTGCGTTTGGGGCTATGCCCGTTCTTGAGCTGTGAATGCTACCGCTATTGCCCCTCAGAGCAGGTTCCCCCTTGCCGGCCTTTCGCGCCCTTGCCGGATCGGGTGTTCTGGGGATCCCTGCTGCAAACAGGGGAGCGTAGCCCGATTTGGCGCAGTGGAGCTAAGGTGTTGGATCCCTTTGGGGAGCACCATATTCACTGTTGTTACCTGAATGTTGGTGGGGGATCCCTGGGTGAAGTAGAGATTGCCCGGTTGGAGTTCCCGGCCTGGGTTGCACAGGACAAGGAGCTGCTACAGCGGGCCTTGGCAGGTGTCTTGAGCCAGGTGCAAAAGGGCTTTGGCTACCCGGTGGCCTTGGCGGAAGCCCATCATTTGGCCGTGGTGCGCGGTGGGGATCGGCAGCGCTTCTTTGCTCTCATTGAGCAAGAATTGCTCCGCACGGGTCTGCACCAGGTGGCTGTCTCTCCCAAGGAGGCTCGCAAGCGGGAGAGTATTGCCTGAACCTCTACTCCGACTGCTAAGGCTGGGGTAGCAGGCTGTCTGATAGGCTGCGGGAACTTTTTTCATCCCCAAGGCAACGTGAAGATAACGTGAAGGAATACTGCTTTAGGCCAAGTTTTACAGACCTAGGTTCCAGTTAAAGACTGACCCAGGCAAACTGAGATAAAATCTGCTCCCTCCCCAAACCCGCTTGAGGCGATCCCCACTCAGCGGTTAGGGTTGCGAAGTTTCCCCCTTCTGTTTTTGCTGACTATGATGACTCGACCCTCCTGGCGCCCCATTGTTTTTACCCCCCTTACCTCAAACCCTCTCTGGTACAAAGACGCCATCATCTATGAGGTACCGGTGCGAGCCTTTGCCGACAGCGATGGTGATGGCGTGGGAGACTTCCAGGGGCTGACAGAAAAACTCGACTACCTCCAGGATCTGGGCATAACCGCCATCTGGCTGTTGCCTTTTTTCCCCTCGCCCCTGCGGGATGATGGTTATGATGTAGCTGATTTTACTAGTGTTAACCCTACTTTCGGTACTCTAGAAGACTTCAAAACCCTGCTGGATGCTGCTCACCAGCGGGGGATCCGGGTCATCATCGAGCTGATCCTCAACCACACGTCCGATCAGCATCCTTGGTTTCAACGGGCTAGACGCGCTGCCCCTGGTACGCCGGAGCGGGATTTCTATGTCTGGAGTGATACTCCTGAGAAATACAAGGAAGCACGCATCATTTTCCAGGACTTCGAGACTTCCAACTGGACCTGGGATCCCGTGGCCAAAGCCTACTACTGGCACCGTTTTTATTCCCACCAACCGGACTTAAACTACGACAACCCTGCTGTGCAAAAGGCAATTTTTGAGGTGGTGGATTTTTGGCTAGATATGGGGGTAGATGGCCTGCGCCTGGATGCAGTGCCCTATCTCTACGAACGGGAAGGGACCAACTGTGAGAACCTGCCGGAAACCCACCTGCTGCTCAAGGCCTTGCGCAGGCACATTGACCAGAAGTACCAGGATCGGATGTTATTGGCGGAGGCCAACCAATGGCCGGAAGATGCCGTGGCCTACTTCGGCGATGGGGATGAATGCCACATGGACTTCCACTTCCCGCTGATGCCGCGTCTATTCATGGCCATTCAGATGGAAGACCGCTTCCCCATCATTGACATTTTGCAGCAAACCCCTCCCATCCCCGAGACCTGTCAGTGGGCCATTTTCTTACGCAACCACGATGAACTCACCCTGGAAATGGTCACTGACGAAGAGCGGGACTACATGTACCAGGTTTACGCCAAAGATCCCAGTGCGCGGGTGAATTTGGGGATCCGTCGCCGTTTGGCACCGCTCCTGGGCAATAGCCGCCGGCGCATTGAACTGATGAACAGCCTATTGTTTTCCCTGCCGGGTACACCGGTGCTCTACTACGGGGATGAAATTGGCATGGGGGACAACATCTACCTTGGGGATCGCAACAGCGTACGCACCCCGATGCAGTGGAGTGCCGACCGCAACGCCGGCTTTTCGCGGGCCAATCCTCAGAAGCTTTACCTGCCGATTGTTATCGATGCCGAGTACCACTACGAAGCCGTGAACGTAGAGGCGCAGCGGAACAACCCCTATTCTCTCTGGTGGACGATGAAACGGCTGATCGCGGTGCGCAAGCGCTTCCAAGCCTTTGGCAAGGGCTCCTTCGAGCTGTTACACCCGGAAAATCGCAAGGTGCTCTGCTTCATGCGGGTGTTTGAAGAGGAGCGCATCCTGGTGGTGGCCAACCTCTCCCGCTATGTCCAGTGTGTGGAGCTAGAGTTGGGGGAATGGGAAGGCTTCATCCCGGTGGAAATCTTTGGGCGCACCGAGTTCCCTGCGATTGGGCAGTTGCCCTATTTCCTGACGTTGGGCCCCCATTCATTTTATTGGTTTTCCATCGAACCCCAACGGCAGTCGGAACGGCTTCACCCCAGCCACAGCAAGCCGGAAGAGCTGGAGCGCATCCCCACCCTGATTGCCAAAAATGGCTCCTGGGAAAGCCTTTTTCAAGGGGAAACCCAGAAGCAGTTGGAAGCAGCTTTGGGTGACTACCTTTACCGCTGTCGTTGGTTTGGCTCAAAGGCGCGGCAAATCCAAACCACCCAAATTGTGGATGCCATCCCCTGCTACCGGGAGGCGGATCCCTCCTTCCGCGGCCAGATCTTGATTATGCAGGTGGAGTTCACGGAAGGGGATGCAGAAACCTACCTGATCCCGGTGGGCTATGCCACCCAAGAGGCGGCTGTGCACATGCGTGTAGAAGTGCCCCAGGCTGTAATTGCATCGGTGCAGGTGCAGGGGGAGCCGCCCGGGATCCTTTTCGATGCTTTGGCCGACAAAACCTTCTTGCCAATTCCGCTGCAGATGATTGCCCAGCAGGGTCGCCTACGGCAAAACACCGGGGAAGTGATGGCTACCACCTTTGTACCCTTCCCGTACGACCCCGGCCAAGAACCCCGCATTCTCAAAGCAGAGCAGAGCAATACCTCGGTGGTTTATGGCAATCAGTACATCCTCAAGTTTTACCGCAAGCTCCTGGAAGGGGTGAACCCAGAGCTGGAGATTGGCCGCTACCTTGTGCAGCACCATGCTCAGGTGAAAGTGCCCAAACTCCTGGGATCCCTGGAGTATCGTCGCCGCAAGGGAGCCTCTGGCTTTGAGCCCACTCACCAGTCGATTACCCTTGCCATTCTGCAAGAATACATTCCCAATGAGGGGGATGCCTGGTGCTATACCCTTGACAGCTTAAGCCAATACTTTGAGACGGTGCTGATCCACCACCATGAGGTGGACCCTGTGCCGGTGCCGCAGGGATCCCTGCTGCAGCTAGCCCAATCACCGCTACCGGAATTAGCCTATGCTACCATTGGCGGTTACCTGGAGTCGGTGCGGATTTTGGCCAAGCGCACAGCTGAGCTGCATGTGGCCTTAGCTGCCGAAACCGAAGACAAGGACTTTGCCCCGGAGCCTTTTTCCAGTCTCTATCAGCGCTCCATTTATCAGTCGATGCGCAACTTGGTCGGGCAGGTGTTTCCGTTGCTTAGCAAACAGATAGCCAAGCTGCCGGAAACGGAAGCCAAGCTGGCCCGTGTGGTTAAGGATCGAGAAGACGAGATCTTGAGCCGTTTTCGCTTGGTTCTGGAGCAAAAGATCACGGCTTTACGCATCCGCTGTCATGGCGACTATCACCTGGGCCAAGTGCTGTTTACCGGTAAGGATTTTGTCATCATCGATTTCGAAGGGGAACCAGCCCGCTCTCTCGGGGAACGGCGGCTGAAACGCTTTCCTTTACGGGATGTGGCAGGGATGCTGCGCTCCTTCCACTATGCCGTCAGCATGACCCTACGCCAGCAACTGGAGAGTGGCTTGATCAACGATGACAACCGATCCGTCATGATGCACTGGGCCCAGTTCTGGCATCGCTGGGTAAGTGCGGGCTTCTTGGCAGAATACTTGCAGGTGGCCTCCCAATCCAACTTTTTGCCCCGTAATCGGCAGGAGCTAGAAGTGTTGTTGGATGCCTACTTGTTGGAAAAAGCCATTTACGAATTGGGGTATGAATTGAACAATCGCCCCAATTGGGTGGAAATTCCCCTGCGCGGGATCCTGCAATTGCTGGGGATTTCCACTAAGGTTTAGCCCCCTTCCAGATCCAACTTCCAGATCCAAAGTTTGAGTTCATCCCACCAGCCCACTCTAGCTGCAGGCGTGGGCTCGGGGCTGCTGTTGCTTGCCGTCTGTAAAACACAGGCAGCGGATTGGTACAAGGGAGCAACCAGGTGTGATTGCCATGGTGAGCCTTGCAGGGCTTAGGCTCTCTTCCTGATGCTGTATCTACAGTAGGCTACGCGTAGTGGGCGGAGTTTTCCACAAATGAAAACCTTAAAATGAAAACCTTAAAATGAAAACCTTGCGCCAAGTGTGGCTATTCCCCCATCCATTCAGTTCGTGACCGAGCTGCCACTTCTACAGGGATCCAGCGGGGAGGCAGAGCATGGGGGGATCCCTGTTGCTCCTGAAGTTGTCTTAAAAATTGACCTTGCTCTGTGCGAAATCCTACCAAATCGGTGCCCCCATTCATCAGGGCAAACCAAATATCTCCCCGTTCCGTTGGCAGTACACCCGCCAGTGTGCTTACCCTATTCAAAGTCCCAGATTTGGCAATCAAAACAGCAGGCAAAAGTCGCCGTTCCAGTACCCCAACATCCTGCCCAACAACGGCAAAAACATCCGCCAAAGAGAGCTGTTTCTCCTGTAACAAAGCTTGAATGGCTTGCAACAGCGCTACATTGGCACGCGGAGAAATACGGTTTTCAACCCCCAACCCCGATCCATTGATCAGTTGGATCTCCTCAGCAGGGATCCCGGTCAAGGTCCGACAGATTCGGGATACCTCCTTGGCACCCCCTACCGCATCCGCCAACATGTCTGCCATGAGATTATTGCTGTAAAGGTTCATCAGCTTGAGCAGACGAAGCAGCGGCGCCGATTCATGTTTAACCAATACTTGCCACTCCGCAGGGATCCCCTCCGTCATGCGCACTGAACCCCGAATATTGACCTCCGGTCTAGGAGTACCGGGCGGTAGGGTTTGAAACTGAACCTCTGCCTCTGCCGGCCAGCCTCGACCGTTCAATCCCTGTCGCAATAGAGTCCCAGAGCGCTCCGGCTGTGGGAAAAAGTTCATGTAAAAACGACCAACAATCACCAGATCCCCTGTGACCTGACGGATCCCCTGGGCATTGAGCACATTGCCAACCGCAATCGCGTCTTCCCACACAAATAGGGGATCCTCACCCCCTAGCACCCACAAATCTCCCTGCAAGACACCATTGTCCACAGAACCGGAGGTGCCAAACAGAGTTACAAAGCGATGCTCCGGGCCAAATTGATACAAACTGGCCAATGTCGTCGCCACCTTGGTTAAGGAAGCCGCCGGTAAAGGCGTTGAGCCTTGATGTTGCGCCAGTACCTGCTTACCTGTCTGTAGCCACACCCCTTGTGCTGCTTTGGGAAACCCTCGCTGGGTCAACCGGGTTAGGTAGCCCTCCACCTGAGGTTGCAGGGATCCCGACTCAGCTGCCTTGGAGGCAGGCAAAGCCAAAAACAAACCCAGCAGGATCCCAGCCGTGCCCAGCCCCACCCAAACAGAAATCAGCCGGCTCCCCCTCTTCCGATTCACCGGATTCACCTCAAACTGTATTCCACCCAACCCCTTCGGCCAGGGTTGGCCTAGCTCATCAATTCCCAGCCCCCCTCTTCCAGAGGTTCCACTTCAATGGTTCCTGGCGGTGTTTGCCGATAAAAATGCCCATCCGCTACAAACAGCGGTTCCCCACACTCTGGGCAAAGAAAACGGGTGCCTTCCACCGCTTGCGACTCTGACCCGCACACCGGGCAGTGATCTGTTGCAATCCAGCGACGCGCCCACCAACGAAAGGCCAGCAGAACCAAAATCGGCAAAGACAACAACAATAGCAACAAAGCCACCAAGCCCGTTACCAACCATCCCAAGCCTAAGCTGGTTAGCAAGGTTGCCCCCGCCAGGGATCCCAGCCAGAATCCCCAGCCGTGCAGGGAGATGGAGTAGGTCTTGGGCTGATCAAACCGCATCTTGATTACCCTTCCTCAGAATCTAAACATGTGCATAGACAATCAGCACTGCCACAAAGGCCACAAAGCCGGGATGTTCCAAGCCTCTCGCTGAGTATATTAGCTTAGCCTCCCCAGGAACAGTCGGGTAGCTTACCCTAGTCTGTAGGCTAGCCTATCTCCCCCTCATAAAGGATCCGGTTTACCGCACCCTCACACTCTCACCGGTCGTCTCCTTCCGGGTCCATCAGGGTTAGTTGACGGGCCGGCCTCTGTACATGAGACGATACTTCACCGAAGAAGAGGGTTTGCTCGCCGTTTGTTCTTCTGAGTCTATCGACGGTGCCGGGGTGGGCGCCGGAATAGCCACCTGGGGTGGAGAGGTAGAAGAAACGGAATTCGACTTCTCCGGCATGAACCCCAGCTGCTCTAGCGCTGCATAGAGCGCATCGGTGTCGATAGGCAGAGGCCATTTCACTGCTGCATAAATGTGCCTCAGAGCATCGAGAACATCACCCGCTTCAACCAAGGCGGGGATAATGTCTGTGGCACCTTGATAGATCGCCCAGCGTCGTTCCACCGGCTCAATATGGCGACGAGCGGGGTGAGTCAAAATGACAGGGGTATTGGGCAACTGGCTGCGGCAATCTCGGCAAAGTGCATAAGGGTTAAACAGGCCCGTTGTCATATCGACGATCATCAAATCCAAAGGTTGAGCCGTTGCCACCTCCAACAAATCGATGCGTGGGGCAGTCAACACTACCGAATGTTGCTGCGACTCCATCACCAACTTCCACAGTTGTGCCTGTAGAGACTGACTCTGGGCCACCAAAACAGTTTTGGTCACGGCAGATAAAGATAAATGTCCAGAAGAGGAAGTCAGAGTCTGTACCACGGAATTTCTTTCGTTGTACTTCACAACTCTATGCCATGGGTAGACTACCATCCGTAGAAGCTGGAAACGGTAATCGGTTATACGTAACTACACGAATATGCCTTTTCTACAGGTTACTTATCTCACATGCGAATTCCCCTTTCTCGGCGAGAGGAACTCAAAATGAGGGCAGTGTTCTCGATGATCTCTGAAAAGAGAGGGTAATTCCCTAGTCTTTTTGTCTAGGACTTCAACAGCAAAAGAAACAGCAAAAGAATCCGTATCAGTAAGGAGAGGCCACAGGTCAGTTGCAAATCAGTTGCAAACCTGAGTTTACTTCGTGCCTATTTCAGGAGACCCTAACACGGGGATCCCTTCCTCCTCAGCTGCCAACTCTGCCTGTAAAGCCTGCCATTCTTCCGGTGACAGGGCTTCTAGCTGCTGCTGCATTTGCTGAGCTTCAAAACTAGCCCTCTGGGCTTTCAGAGTCATTTCCCCGCGTACTACCCGCCTCAGATAACCCAAAGTCCATCCCACGCAAGCCAACAAAAGTACCATGCTCGCTGCCTTTTGGGCAGAACCGGTATCCAAGCCTAGCCAAATCAAGCTGCCGTAGAGAATGCCACCCCCCAGCAGAACGGCTAGGCCCAAGCCGAGAACATCCAGTCTACGCATCCGCTCAAGTATCCTAACAGAACAGATGTTCTACAGAGAACGCGGTTTGGGTCGGAAGGTCATAAAGGGTGCCAGCAACAGCATACCCGGGAAGAAAAACAAGACCAGGAAAAACATCAAGACCTTTTCCCAAGCATTGCCGCTGGTCCAGCGCTTGTCTACGTACAGCAAGGACAAAAAAGGCAACACCAATAGGTAAAGACCTGCCAACCCAGCATACGTCATCAAAATCAGCAGCGTAGTAGAGCTCATGTCCTGTTCGCCTTCGGGAGTGACTGGCTTAAACCAAACCTGACTCCATTGTAATTGTAAAGGCACGATCAAGGCATTCGCTGAGCCTAGCACGCTCCACCAGGAGCTAGAGCTGTGTTCTATCTATGTGTTCTATCTAAAAAAAGCCGCCGCAGTGCTCCGCCCCTCCCCTTGGCAGTGGGTTAAATGCTCCCGCAGAGGTTCTGATGGGGAGTGTTCTAGACAAGACTCTGTGAAGGGGTTGCCATACGCGTCGGTGTTGGCGCAGCCTGCCCACAGGGCTTAGCCGCTGCTTTGGGCAAGCGCTCTAAGGCCTCCAGCCCGCTCACGCCAACGGGATGAACGTCAACAATAGGTACATCTGTGAATCCTTCTACCTGAGAATGGATCCTAGAGAACCTATGACTAACCTGTTCGTAAGGGATCCAAGTCACCATGCCTCAGCCCAAACTCATTATCCACGGTGGAGCCGGGAGCGCCCTGGATGGAGATATCAGCCCCGATAAAATTAGGGGATCCCTGCAGCAGGTGGTGGAGAGCACCTACGCATTGCTGCTGGCAGGACAAAGTGCAGAGGCAGCAGTGCTGCATGCTTGCCAATTATTGGAGGATGATCCTCTCTACAACGCCGGTACCGGTTCGGTGCTGCAAGCGGATGGGCAAATTCGCATGAGTGCCGCCTTGATGAATGGGCACACCCAATCCTTCAGTGGGGTCATCAATGTCAGCCGTGTTCAACATCCGATCCTCATGGCTCAGGCTCTGCAATCTAGCCCCGATCGAGTTCTAGCCGAACAAGGAGCAGCCGAATTGGCACGGGAACTCAAGTTGCCTCTCTACGACCCGGCCACCCTAAAACGGGTGCAGGAATGGCTGCGGTTGCGTCAGGAGCACCCTCCCGCTCGTGTGCTTACCTCTCTGACGATGGGCACGATTGGAGCAGTGGCTCTGGATCAACAGGGGCACATTTGTGTGGGCACCTCCACCGGTGGGCGCGGCTTCGAGCGCCTAGGTCGGGTGAGTGACTCCGCCACTCCGGCAGGAACTTATGCCAGTGCCGTGGCAGGGGTTAGCTGCACCGGTGTTGGGGAAGACATTTTGGATGAGTGCCTGGCGGCGCGGATCGTGGTGCGGGTGGAAGAGGGAATGAGCTTGAAAGCCGCAGTGGCCAAGTCCTTTCAGGAGGCCCGCCAGCGCAACCGCGCCTTTGGGGCCATTGCCCTGTCCCAATTCGGTGAAATTGCTTGGGATACCACCACCGATATGCTCTTGGCTGCCTATCACGATGGGCAAGAGATTGCCTTCACCCTCTGAAGGAGCAAGCAGAGATCATGCGGATCTCCTCCTGGACAAGCCTATTGCCGTTGGATAAGAGTGGAATTAGTACCTAACAAACCTAGCCTGCTCCCCCACAATGGAAACTCCAATCTATGGCACTTCACGCTGAGTTGCACCGCCACCTAGGCGGTTCTGTTGTCCCTAGAATTCTGTGGCGCTATCTGCAGCGGCAGGGATCCCCTTTAGCGGAGCGTTTTCCTGGCTACCCAGAATTTGAAGAGTTCTACACTCGCCCCCGCAACACCCTTGAAGATTACCTAGAGCTGCACACCCTGGTGGAGCAGGTACAGACCCTGGAGACTTTACCCTATTTCATCTATCGTCTGCTGCGGGGGGCCTATGTGTTTGAAGATTTGGCCTATTTAGAAATTCGCTACACTCCCTATTTGCGCACAGACCCTAGCTTAGATGAAGCGGATCGCCTCAAGCAAATGTACCAGGTGATCGAGACGGTCGGTCAGGCCAGCCAACAGCAGGAGTACCCGATTGTTACCAGTCAGATTCTCTGCTTACACTCGCGTCTACCTAGCCACATTAACCGGGCCATGCTGGAGGCGGCTGTCGAGTCCGAATACGTGTGTGCCATCGATCTGGCCGGGGGAGACAAACCCTATCGAGAACGGATGGATGAATGGATTGAGTTGTACAAATATGCCTTGGCCCGCGGCCTGAAAACAACTGCTCACCTCTACGAAACCTTGGATGGATGCCACCCAGAATTGTTGCCCTATGTCTCGCGGATTGGGCATGGCATTCAAATCCCGCTGCATTACCCGGAGCTGCTGCCGGAATTGGCACGACGGAGACAATGCTTGGAGGTATGCCCCACCACTTATCTAAAAACTGGCACTTTGCCCAGCTTGGAGCCTCTCAAGGTTGTTTTTGATCGCTGCTTTGAGGCAGGGGTAGATATCGCCATCTGTACCGACAATGCCGGTTTACACAATGTGCGCCTGCCCTTTGAGTATGAGAATCTGCTCACCCACGACATCATCAATTTTGAACAGTTGAAACGCTGTCAGGAGGCGGCGTTCCGTCATGCCTTTGCTTGGCCCTACAAGGATCGTCCTGCCTCGTTGCTGTCGGAGCTGCAACAGGGTTTATCTGGGTCTTTGGTGACTCTCTAAACTGGGGACGGGATCCCTTCGATCCCTTCCCTTTCCCCTAGAGGGAGGGGGGCCAATTTTGGCCGGAGGGAGAGCCTGTGGGATCAGCTGGGCTCGCATCCTATAGGACCAAGGGGTGGTGATCACAGACAGTTGTGGTTCCCCTCTAGCTTTGGCCCACTCCCCGGCCTGCTAGCTTGCTGCCACCGAAGCGAGATTCTCGTTACCAAATCATCTCAGTGCCTATCTGACTTTCCCTTCCGCATCGGCGGCAACGTTTGGCTACACCAGGAGAAGCAGAGCACCAGCAATTTCCCGTCGCGATAGCCGGAGAGAGTCCTATTTAGGTACACCCCTCCATTGGTAGCCCAGTTCGCCTGCCCTTCTCCCTCTACAGGGGCAGGGCTCTCCAACACAGTCCCGGTCAGTCAAATCACGGCTGCTAGGGGTCTGGGGCAACAGCAACCATTTGCCCGTAGACAATCCCGCTGAGGGTAGCCATCACTACCACCAACCCAACAAAGGTTAGGGTTTTGCGGGTGCCCAGAATTTGACGAATGACCAACATATTAGGTAAAGATAGAGCCGGGCCAGCCAGCAGCAGAGCCAATGCCGGACCTTGTCCCATGCCATTGCCAAGCAGCCCTTGCAAAATAGGGATTTCTGTCAGGGTTGCAAAATACATCAGTGCCCCAGCCAAAGCAGCAAAGAAATTGGCCAGTATAGAATTGCCGCCCACTGCCCAGCTCACCCAAGCAGCAGGGATCAACCCTTCCTGTTCGGGACGACCCAGTAGGGCTCCGGCCACCAGTACCCCAATCAATAGCAAGGGCAGAATCTGCTGGGCAAAATCCCAAGTGGAGCTGAACCATTCTGTGTTTTCTGGGTTGGCATCTGTGCTCAGCAACCAGGAGAGGCCAACAATCCCTACCGAGAAGGGCAGCAGCGGTTCATGAGGAATGAAAAGCGCCAGCACCCCGGTAATCCCAGCTACAGCTGCAACTTTTAGACGCGGGATCCGCAGCCAAAAGACCAAGATCAAACTCAGGGCCAGCGCCAGAAACCCGGTCAGGAGCCAGCGTGCCGAATAGATCCAGTACCAAACTCCGGTTGTTTCTGCCGGCCTAGCCCAGTTGGAAAACACCAGGATCCCGACCATCACAGCAAAAAAAAGAGCGTTTTGCCAAAGGGGGCGAGAGGCTTCTATTTCCGCCCAACCCGGCTGAGGCTCCACCCGCACCAGGTCTTCTTTGCGGAACAAAAAAGCCATGGCTAAACCAATGATCACACTGAATGCAATTGCTCCCAAGGCCCTAGCCAGACCCAGTTGCCATCCCAAAACCCGTGCCGTCATCACAATCGCCAGGATATTGATGGCCGGGCCGGAATAGAGAAAAGCTGTTGCAGGGCCTAAGCCTGCCCCCATCCGGTAAATACCGGCAAACAAAGGCAGAACGGTACAGGAGCAGACGGCTAAGAGGATACCTGAGACAGAAGCCACCCCATAGGCGAGGATAGGCTTAGCCTTTGCCCCCAGATACTTCATCACGGCATCTTGGCTAAGAAAAACGGCAATTGCCCCTGCAATAAAAAAAGCAGGCAACAGACATAAGATGACATGCTCTTGGGCATACCACCGCACCAGATACAGAGACTCCCAAAGGGCATTTTGAATCCGCTCGGATTGCTGCAGAGTCTCCACCGGCAGGAAAAAGCAGACCAAAAAAATACCCACAACCCAGAGCAGCTTCTGCCCTTCAGTTTTCCAGAAGTTCATACCCTCACCGCTTCTTATGGAGCCAGATGGATGGTTACTGTTGAAGTAGAGGTTGAATTTGTTCAGGGCTAAGAACCTTGCCCTGACTCAAAACTTTCCCATTCACAGCCAGGGCCGGAGTCTTCATGACCCCTCGTTCTGCAATACCCATTGGGTCAGTAATGTGAGAGATCTCGGCAGCTAAGTTAAGGCTTGAAGCTGCAAGTTTGGCATTCTCTTCCAGTTGATGACACTTTTTGCAGCCAGAACCTAAAATCTCAATTTTCAGTGGATCCATAGCAGTTGTTCCAAGAACCCTGCCTACATCCTAGACCTTATACTTAGGTAAAAGCTCAAGTATAACACTTTGCAAAGCTTTCTCAGCTAGAGTAGGGATCCAACTCAATTCCCCTGGCTGATTGCCCTAGCTAAGTTGTAGGGGGCAACTCCGGCCAATAGGCTCCTTGCTCAGGAAGCACTGCCCTCCTGAATTTTATAGGTATAAAATCGTCCTGCTACTGCCAGGGTGGCAAAGTGATAGGTGGGCAGAGAGACTCCAAGGGGACTGAGGTTGAGTAAAGATAAATCTGTGGTATAGAGGCTGAATAGCCCAAAGTTTTGCCGACGAGTTTGGCGGATGAAGAGGGCTTCTAGTTCGGGTTGCAATTTTTGTACAAGAGCCTGACATTCCCCGCTCAAGCTATTCAAAAAAGCTGGGATTTGGGCACAGTACTCCTGCATGGCATAGGCGGTTAGTTCTTCTCCTGCATAGGCACCATACTCTTCCAAGGTGGGATTGGTGAGAACCAAAACAGCAGCTCCCCCTGCCAAAACGAAGCCGGAGAGAAATAAAAGAGTTTTGACCATGACTGATCCCCTACTCTAGGATTGCACCGTGATAAGAGTGCCTCTACCTGAGATGATCCCGGCGCGAACTTTAGGAGCATCAAGGTTCTGGGTAATCCTACAGGCAACCTGACCGGAGATAAACAGCAGCAGGGGGCAAAACTCAGGCTTCTTCTAGGCTCTTTAGCCAATTGTGCCAAATCTGCCGGGCTTGCCTTTCTAAACGGAAGCCATAGCAAGCAGTATCTTGGCGCAATTGAGCCACGGAGATCCCCTCAGTTGCTGCAATCTCATAGGCATGGCCTACATACCACCGCTCCAGCCCTGTTGGAGTAACTTCCAGATGAAACTGTAACCCCAAAGCAGACTGGCCATAGGCAAATGCTTGATGAGGATAGAGATCGGAACCGGCCAAGTGGATAGACCCTGGCGGCAAGTCAAAGCTATCCCCGTGCCAGTGTAACACCGGGGTGGTTGCGTCTAGACAAGACAAAAGGGATCCCTGTCCTGCTGCTGTCAGATAAATCCGCTTCCAACCCATCTCTTTACTGCCCCCTGGATAAACAGCAGCTCCCAAGACCCGTGCCATCAATTGGGCCCCCAAGCAAATCCCCAGTAGGGGGCGATCTGCTTGTAGGCGCTTTTCAATGAGCTGGAATTCCGAGAGCAGAAAAGGGTAGCTCTCCTCCTCATAGGCCCCAATTGGCCCACCCAAGATAATCATGAGATCGGCTGCGAGGGGATCCAAATCGGCAAGGGGATCCCGTGCTGCTTCCCAAAACCGAATCTGAAACCCTTGCTGCTGCAACACCGGCTCCAGACTGCCCAGATCCTCAAAGGCTACATGCTGAATCACCACCGCAGTTTTTTCAGCTTTCTGTGCATCTTGGGTAGAGATCCGGCTCATGGGGTTGCCTCAGTTTCAACATTACCAACCGGGCTATCTGCAGCGCTATCTCAAAGAATTGTGAGAATTGGAATTGGGTAAACAGTAACCTTGTCGGAGCGCCCAGCTACTCGCTATCCCGTTGTAACTTCTGATCGCGTGGTCAGGAACCCCTTACCGATGAACAGGGCGGACAATGGCGAAGCAGGAAGTGTAGCCGTGGAGAAAAGTGGTTCCCCCTACCGGACCAATCTCGCCGTTACAGAAAAAGCCCCCCAGTGGTATATCCCCTACCAATTCTCGAAATTGTTGCGAATCGAAATGGGGCGTGCCGTACAGCCCTTGACCTCGCCCCAGGCAGGCAAACATTAAGGCTGCGCAGGGATCCGGTTTAGGCTCGGTAGACTGTTCTTTTCGGTAGCGGCTCAGGGCCCAGCGCAAATCTTCCGCTGATGTCCGAGCATCCCGCAGATGAAATTGCACCGTTTGGCCGGGGCGCACCCGATCCCCAATTGCTATAGCTCCCACCCGTGGGTCGATGCCCAAAATTACCCGGATCAGAAAGTCCCCTGGGGTTGGCTTCTGCTTGAATTCATCCATCAACAGGCCAATGAAGAGGGAGTGACGGGCTAACTGCTGATCTGCAGGGCTGAGCCGTTCTGCTAGCTCTTGCAACAAAGACAATGGAGCACGCCCCTCCAACCCTAGAATTACATTCCCTTCTGCTTCGGTAACCCGCAAGGGATCCCCAATTGGGCGACACCCCTGCGCTACCACTGCCTCCAGGAGTACATTCCCGTAAAGGGCTATCCCTACCGTTCCCTGTCGATACATCTCCCGCCGCGGCGTTGGCGTGCGAGCATCCACTAAAAACAAGGCATTGCTCTTAGGGTTACGACCGCCACTGGCCAATCCCCCCACCTTAACTGCATCGGGATAGGCAAAGTCTAAACCCTGTAGCAGTTCCGAAACACGGGAGGAAAATCCATCCGCCAGAATCAAGAAATTCGGCTTGGTTTGCGGAGATACCCCAATCAAATCGGTCCAAGCCGAAGGGGGTGCATCCAAATCCGGCAGTTGATTGGCTTGCAAATGGAAAGGATGAGCTACTGCATCCGGCAGCACCGCCAGTGATAAAGAGAGAGCCGGACCATCTTCGATTTCCTGGCCCCCGCCGACAATGCCTGCTCCTGAACACCCAATCAAAACCTCAACCTCCAGGAGCTCCGACAGCAGTGGCAACACCCGAATGTATTCACTGGCAAAGGCGGCTGATACAAACAGGATGCCAAGGCTAGGGCGCAGTGGCTGAGAGGGCGCATACCCCGTCAGCACTCCAGGTAAAGTTCCGGATCCCACCCTTTGCACCTGTTGCTCCAGGGCACTTTTGAGTTGTGCTGCCTGAAGCTTTGCCTTGGCCTCTTCCGCCACTTGCCGCAGAGCCGCTTCTAGGGAGGGGAGCTGGGAGAGTACATTCACCCACTGCATCGGCATGTTCCTACGGTATGGAGATGACTGCCTTTAGGCTAACAATTTTTGTTACCCAACCGGCTGAGCTTAGGGCAAATAAGGTCGGGGATCCACCGGTGCTCCCCCCCCAGGGCGCACTTCAAAGTGCAGGTGAGGGCCGGTGCTCCAGCCGGTGCTCCCCCGACTCATGATCGTTTGTCCCTGCTGCACATACTGGCCCTTGGACACATAAATCTGATGCCCATGGGCGTAGCGGGTAACTATCCCGTTGGGGTGGCGAATATCCACCCGGTTGCCATAGCCATCGCCGCCATTACCAGCAAAAATCACAGTTCCCTCCATCACTGCCACAATCGGGGATCCCACGGGACCAGGGATATCCACCCCGGCATGAAAACGCCCGCGACGATAGCCAAAACCAGAGGTAATCTGCCCAGAAACAGGCCAGATAAAACCACTACGGCGGGCTTGAGGGGGAGCTTGAGGGGGAGCTTGAGGGGGCGCCACGGCGGGTGCCGGTTGAGCTTGGCGTTGAGACTGAGGTTGTGGAGCCGGGGCTTGGGCAGGCTGTGTACCCGGTGCTGGAATTGTCAGACGCTGGCCAATGCGCAGCCAATGGGGATTACGGAGGTTGTTGGCCTGAATAATGGAGCGCTGGGTTACTCCATAACGGGCGGCAATACGCTCAATCGTGTCCCCAGAGCTAACAGTGTGGGTCAGGGATCCACTGGCTAGCAGGGCAGCTTGGGCCTGGCGTTCTTGTTCGGCTTGCCGTCGCGCTTCTTCCGCCAGACGCTGCCGTTCGGCTTCCTGACGGGCTTGTTCCTCAGCTCGGCGCAGCGCCTCTTCTTCTCGACGGCGGCGTTCTTCCTCTTCCCGAGCTTTTTGGGCAGCCATCATCTCTTTCTGCCGCTTGATCAACTCGCCCACATCGCCGGGAATGAGTAGGCGCTGACCAATACGTAAATACTCAGGTCGATCAAGAGGGGTGGCGGCAATGATCTGCTGCTGCGAAACCTGATAACGATTGGCTATACCCTCAAGGGTATCTCCCTGTTTAACGGTGTAAACCAGTCCCGACTGACTAGGGATCCACAAGGTTTGCCCCGGCTCCAGGGGTGTATCGGCCTGAATGCCATTGGAAACCGTAATGGCAGCAGCATCCAACTGATACATCTGGGTCAGTTGCCAAAGGGTTTCTCCCGGCTGAATCTCGTGCTCGAGAATACCCCTGGCTCCCTCTCCAGTGGGAATCAAGCCTTCTTGAAACGCTTCCCGCAGCTGGGCCTTTTTGAGGTCGTAGTTTTGCTGCAAAGCCCCCGATAGCGTGTGCACCGAAGGTGAGACCCGCTCTATCGCCGGAGAAAGCAAGGTCAAGGGTTGGCGATGTAGTTGTCGCTGCTGCAGCGTGGCGACTCCGGCCAAACCCAACATCAGCAAAAGCCCGGTGGCCCAAACAGGGTAGATGCGCCGGCCTGAGGCATTCGGTTTATCCTCTTGCGCCTCATCCGAAAGAGGATCCGGAATCGCCTGCTGGGGATCCCACGCCGGAATCTCCAAAGACTCTGCAGATTCTGCGTAGGGATCCGACTCTACCTTAAGCAGCCATACCAGCCCGGTTAAACCAAGGGATAGGGCAAAC
Organism: uncultured cyanobacterium; assembly: GCA_937944885.1. Taxonomy (GTDB): domain Bacteria; phylum Cyanobacteriota; class Cyanobacteriia; order Thermostichales; family Thermostichaceae; genus Thermostichus. Next base: position 50,166 of record CALFBB010000027.1, on the reverse strand, counting down.
CCCGCCAGCCTCAGCCTGGAGGGGGAATCTGAAAGGGAATCTGCAAAGGGAGCTTGATCTTCCCGGGCAATCCATGAGTCTTCAGAAGGGATCCCAGCAGGAAGAGCTCGGTCTGGGCTAGAAAGGGTGCTCACGGCAGCACCGCTGGAGTCCGGTTCCCTATGCTGGGGATTCGAGAGCGTAGGTCTCAAGGGCGTCCTCACACAAACAGACTGATACTAGAGCGCAAGAGAAGAGGTGAAAATAAAAACAGCAACCCGTTGGCGCTAAGCACTGACAAGGCCACCGGGAACGAAGGGAGTTGGAAAGTGAACAGGTCAATTTGCACTCAGGTTAGAGTACCGTAGTTAACAAATCTAGACAAGCCTTCGCAGGTAATTTCAGCCATAACGCTTATCCCGCAAGGATCCCAGCCGTTAGCTGCACAGATATTTTTCGAGGCTTCTATCCAATGTTAGGCAGAATACACCGACATCTTTTTTGGGCACAGGAAGCCGATTTTGCTGTAGCTGAAACTACAAATTAAGGATGCCAATGAGTTTGGTTGTCTACAATACATTGACCCGCCGCAAGGAAGTGTTTCATCCGCTTTCTCTATCTGCTGATCCGAGTAGCATTGCGAACTCGTCTTCCTCAGAGAAACCATGGGTGCGCATGTATGTCTGCGGGGTTACCGTTTACGATTTCTGCCACCTCGGCCATGCGCGTACTTATGTGGTCTGGGACATGGTGCGCCGCTACCTGGAGTGGCGTGGATATCAAGTACAGTATGTGCAGAATTTTACAGATGTTGATGACAAGATTCTCAAGCGGGCTTTAGAACGTGGAGAATCGATGCAATCGGTGGCAGAACGCTTTATAGCAGAGTACTTCCAGGATATGGATCGCCTGAACATTAAGCGAGCCGACCTCTATCCAAGGGCAACTCAATCCTTGCAGGCAATGTTTGAGTTAATTGAATCTTTGGAACTCAAAGGCTTTGCCTATCGGGTTAGGAATCCTATGCAAAAGAGAGCCAAATTCTCTTCCACTGCAGAAGCAGATTTATCCCCTCCTGCCTATGATGTTTATTACTCTGTCCGTAAATTTTCGGATTATGGTCAACTCTCCGGGCGCAAGTTGCAGGATATGGAGGCCGGGGCCAGTGGCCGGGTGGGAGAAGAAGGGGCTGACAAACAGGATCCCTTTGATTTTGCCCTTTGGAAGGCTGCCCCAACCACAGAGCCCGGCTTTGAGTCCCCTTGGGGGTGGGGGCGACCGGGCTGGCACATTGAATGCTCTGCCATGGTCCGAGAGACCCTAGGGGAGCACATTGACATCCACGCCGGGGGAGCCGACCTGATTTTTCCTCACCACGAGAATGAGCTGGCCCAATCGGAACCGATAGTCGGTAAGCCCATGGCCAAATACTGGCTACACAATGGTTTTCTCAACATCAACGGGGAGAAAATGTCCAAGTCTTTGGGCAACTTCACCACCTTGAGACAAGCCCTCACCGTCTACCATCCCATGGCTCTGCGCCTGTTTCTTCTCCAGACCCACTACCGCAGCCCGATTGATCTGACGGAGGCAGCCATGCAGGCGGCTAGCCGCGGCTGGGAAACCCTCCACAAAGGGATCCAAGCGGCACAGCAGTTTAACAAGGACAGTTCCGGAGTGTCCTCAGAGACGGGGGCAATCCAGGCCTTTGCATCGGCTATGGATGATGATTTTGGTACACCTGGAGCTCTGGCCATAGCTTTTGAGTTGGCCAAAGAACTCACCCGTGAACACAATCTATTGATCCACCAAGGTCAGACTCATCTGGAATTGGAAGTTTTAAAGCAGAAAAGTGCTGCTCTATTAGAGATTTTGGAGACTTTAGGGTTTGTGGTGGAAGCGGTTCACCCACAACAGTTACAGAGTTCAGAACCAGAAGAGAGTAAGACAGAATCGTTACAGCCAGAAGATATTGAGGAGCTGATCGCTCAACGTTTGGCAGCCCGCAGAGCAAAAAACTTCTCAGAAGCAGATCGGATCCGGGATCAGCTGAAGCAACGAGGGATCACCCTCATCGATCAAAAGGACGGTACTACCCGCTGGCTATTAGAATAGGTTAGTAGGTTAAATTGTTTGAATGAAGATAGACCCAATGCTCCACCTATGGAACCAGCTAGAGGATATGTCGTTGCTTGATTATCAATGACTGTTTAGTTTTCAAAGCTTTTACTACTCATTTGGTTGGTATATAGAGAAAATTTGTAACTGGTATCTGTCACGACCTATTTTCAGATGTTTAGCCCTTTAGCTCTATTTGGCTCCCTTGATTTGTAAGGGGAGCTTTTTGATGGGTGGGCTGAGTGGGGGTGCTACTCTGGCAAGATGAGAGCAGCTTGGACTTGTCATACTGGAAAGAGTTATTGCGGGATCAACAGCGGTGCGCAAACGAGTGACGCTAATTTTTCCTCGCCATTTGGTGAATGTACCTCTTACCTATCGGTTGGCTAAGGATTTTGACGTAGCGGCCAACATTGTGCGAGCACGAGTAGACCCAGATGAGGTGGGCACTCTTGTGGTGGAGCTTTCGGGGGATATCGACCAGGTGGAGGCTAGCCTGGAGTGGGTGCAATCTTTGGGGATTGAGGTAGCAGAACGAACCAAAGAGATTCAGATCGACCCGCATCTGTGCGTGGACTGTGGTTTGTGCACGGGAGTTTGCCCAACAGAAGCTCTAAGAATCTCCGCTCCGGAGTGGAAGCTAGAGTTTTTACGTAGCCGCTGTGTTATGTGTGAACAGTGTATACCTACCTGCCCTGTCGGGGCGATTAGCACCAACCTTTGATGCTCATTCCCAGCTGCATGATCCCGGATCTGCGATCACTTACTCCGGTCTGGGGGTCTTGGCAGGACACTGACAGGCCAATCAGTTTGAGCTAGTTGATGGGAAACCTCGCCCTCTCCCAGTGGCGCAGCCTGTGCAAAGGACTTCGCCCCCGAAGTGCCCGAGTTGGGGGCAACCACGGCTGAGGTGTAGCGGGGTGCTGCTCTGCTCTGGAAGGGATAGGGAACTGAGTCACCGATTACCTCACCTGACTCTGTTGATTAAGGTTTATCCAACATCTGCTCTAGGGGAAGGTGCAGCCTGGTGTAGACAAACACAAGAGACAGCAACACAGCGCCTTCGGCAGGAGATTTGCAATGGCGGTAAAATTAAGTAAACTTTGAGTCGTAAAGCTTTGGACTCTTCGTCAGCACATTTAACAAAAACGCTTTATCTGCAGTCTGGGCTGCACTCTGACTTATGGCTCGTATACTCATCATTGAAGATGACCCTTCTATCCTGGATATCCTGCGCATCAACCTAGAGTTAGCGGGCTACGAAGTGGTAAAAGCTAGCGATGGGGTACGCGGGCAGGCAATGGCCTTACAAGTGCTCCCTGACCTGATCATTTTGGATCTGATGCTGCCACAAGTGGATGGTTTGACTGTCTGTCAGCGCTTGCGTCGGGAAGAGCGTACCAGTGAGATTCCCATCTTGATGCTTACTGCCCTTGGACAAACTCAGGATAAGATTGAGGGCTTCAACGCCGGGGCAGACGACTACCTCACCAAGCCCTTTGAGGTGCAGGAGTTGCTGGTGCGGGTACGGGCTTTGTTACGCCGCTCGGATCGGATCCCGCAGACGGCCAAGCACAGCGAGATTCTCAGCTATGGGCCCCTCACTTTGGTGCCGGAGCGCTTTGAGGTGCTCTGGTTTGGCAAGACCATTAAGCTCACCCACCTTGAGTTTGATCTGCTTCACTGCTTGATGCAGCGCCACGGCCAGACGGTTTCTCCCAGCGAAATTTTGCAGGAGGTGTGGGGCTACGAGCCGGATGATGACATTGAAACAATTCGCGTCCACATCCGCCACCTGCGCACCAAGCTGGAACCGGATCCCCGTCATCCCCAATACATCAAAACGGTTTATGGGGCAGGGTATTGTCTGGAGTTACCCAACATTGCTGAGCCTGGTCAGCTGGAGCCGAAACTGGCCAAGGAGAGCCTTAAGTAGCTGTTGCAGACGCCGTCGACATCAACTGCTAATCTAGGGGGTACCCTCCTGGTGCGGTAGCTGGTTTTCATGTCTAGTCTGATTGAGTATTTGATGTGTCCACCTGATTACTATGAGGTGGACTATGTAATCAATCCCTGGATGGCCGGGAATGTGCATCGTTGCTCACGGGAACGGGCGATGCAGCAATGGCAAGCTTTGTACCGGCACCTCTGCCAGCGGGCCAAGGTTCATTTGGTAGATCCTGTGCAAGGATGGCCGGATATGGTCTTTACGGCCAATGCAGGGTTAATTCTCGGCTCCACTGTTGTGTTAAGCCGTTTTTACCACCCGGAACGGCAGGGGGAACAACCTCATTTCAAGGCTTGGTTTGAGAAGCAGGGGTACACCGTCTACGAGTTGCCGCCAGCACTGGCTTTTGAGGGGGCCGGTGATGCCCTGTTGGATCGGGCGGGGCGCTGGCTGTGGGCCGGTTACGGCTTTCGCTCCATGCTGGAATCCCATCCCTACCTGGCCAAGTGGCTGGAAATTGAGGTGCTCTCTCTGCGGCTGGTGGATGAGCGTTTCTATCACCTAGACACCTGCTTTTGCCCGCTTTCGGAAGGCTATTTGCTCTACTACCCGCCGGCTTTCGATACCTACTCCAATCGCTTAATCGAGATGCGGGTGCCGCCTGAAAAACGGATCCCGATTCAAGAGGCGGATGCCATTCAGTTTGCCTGCAACGCTGTGGATGTCAACGGCACGATTTTGGTGAATTGGGTTAGCCCGGAGCTGGAGGCTACTCTGCAGGAGCGGGGCTTTACGGTCCTGCAGACAGAACTCACAGAGTTTTTGAAGGCGGGTGGGGCGGCCAAGTGCTTGACCTTACGTCTCACGGAGGCGGTGGCTCCGCAAACGGATCCGGTGGCAAGTGTGCTGAGCCGAACCGTGACTTTGGAGGGCCACTTGGTGGACAGTGCTTTACTCACCAATGCCATTGATTGCATTGTGGAAAATGGTGGCAGCTTCCAGATCCTCAAGTTTCACCTCGGAGAAAAGCGCCAGAGCACCTCAACGGCGGAGCTAGCGGTTTCCGCTCCGACTGAGGAGATGCTGGATACGATTCTCAGTGCTTTGATTGAGCGGGGCGCCCGCTTGTCGGAGCAAACCCAGCAGGATGCTCGCTTAGAACGGGTGGAAAAAGCCGGGGTGGCCCCAGATGACTTTTATGTCACCACCATTTATCCTACCCAGGTGCGGGTGGCCGGTCAGTGGATCCCGGTGCAGCGGCAGCGGATGGATGGGGTGATTGTGGTCAAAGGAACGGAAGCCTACTGCACTCTGATTCGGGATTTGCAGGAGGGAGATGCGGTGGTGGTGGGAGTGGAAGGGCTGCGTACCCTGCGCCAAGCCAACAAGGAGCGGGTACCCCAGGAGTTTACCTTTATGGGATCCGGGGTATCTAGCGAGCGGCGGGTGGAGATTCTGGTGGAGCAAATTGCCTGGGAGTTGCGCCGAATCAAGGAGCGGGGTGGCAAGACGGTCGTGGTGGCGGGGCCGGTGGTGATCCACACGGGTGGGGGATCCCATTTGGCCACCTTGGTGCGGGAGGGCTATGTGCAGGCTTTGTTGGGGGGTAATGCCATTGCTGTGCACGATCTGGAGCAAAACCTCTACGGCACCTCCCTGGGGGTGGATCTGGCGCGGGGCACTGCCGTCAAAGGTGGTCACAAGCATCACCTAAAAACCATTAACCTGATTCGCAAGTATGGCAGCATTCGGGCGGCAGTGGAGGCAGGTGTGATCACCGGTGGAGTCTTCTACGAGTGTATTCGGGCGCAGGTGCCTTTTTCTTTAGCCGGTTCCATCCGGGATGATGGACCGCTGCCGGATACGGAGATGGACTTGGTTAAGGCGCAGCAGGAGTATGCCCGCCTGATCCAGGGGGCGGATATGGTGCTGATGCTCTCTAGCATGTTGCACTCGATCGGGGTAGGGAATATGACTCCAGCAGGGGTGAAGCTGATCTGTGTGGATATCAACCCGGCGGTGGTGACCAAGTTGGCGGATCGGGGATCCCTGGAGTCGGTGGGAATTGTTACGGATGTGGGCTTGTTCTTGAGCTTGTTGGTACAGCAGTTAGCCCGCTTGGGGCAAGTGTACGAACGCCCGGGATCGGTGCTTGCTGCTCTCTGATCCAGCTTTGGGGGAGGGGCAACTCGCCGCTGGCAGGGATTGTCTTGCTAGTCTGGGAAGTGCAGTCAAAACTTTCCCTTCTATGCCCTTGCCTCCGGATGCCAAAGCTTGGTGGTGGGTACTGCTCCTTTCTGGGGTGGCTGCCGTTCCCATATCTTTTTCAGGGCTAGGGTTTTGGCTAACGGACTTCTATTCCAACCTCTACAAGGGTTGGTTTGGCCACTCTTTTGCAGAAGGGTTGGAACTGGGGGGTCTATTCTTGGCGATTCTTTTGAATATCCTCTATCCCTTGGGATTCTTCTGGGGCTATTTAGCTATGTTGCCGCTGCGTCATCAAATGCCTTGGGTATGGGGGATAGGGATCCTTACTACTCTTTTGTGGACACTGGCGGTGTTTACCGGCTTGTACCTTAAGGCTCTGGCTGAGGCACGGCTGTTGGGCGGCCGTTGTCAGAAAAAATAAAAGTGGGGGATCCTTGGGTCAGATCCGGAGAGGAAGGAAGTAAGGTCTATTCCCAAAATGCCCTTGATCAGCCTGTTGACGGATTTTGGCCTGCGGGATCCCTATGTCGGCATCCTGAAGGGGGTGATCTACACCATTGCTCCCCAGGTTCAGCTGATGGATCTCACCCATGGGATCCCGCCTCAGGATGTAGCAGCGGCACGCTTTGCTTTGATGACAGCCTATCCGTACCTGCCCGCAGGAACCATCCACTTGGCGGTGGTCGATCCGGGCGTGGGTAGCAACCGCCGTGCCATTGCTTTGCAAACAGCTCAAGGCTACCTGGTTGGCCCTGATAATGGTCTTTTCAGTGGCGTTCTGACTTTCTCCCCACCTCTTGCCGCCATTCAGTTGAACAACCCCTGCTACTGGCGCACCCCTGCACCTAGCTTCACCTTTCATGGACGGGATATCTTTGCTCCGATCGCGGCTCATCTGGCCAACGGCATCCCCTTGTCGGAACTGGGGGATCCCATTGACCCGGCAGAATTGGTGAGGCTAGATTGGCCGGAACCTCAGCCCACACCCAAGGGATACCACGCCGTTATCCAGGCCGTTGATCACTTCGGCAACTGCATCAGCAATTTACCCGGCCACCTTTTGCAGGGGCGAAGCTGGAGTGTCTGGGTGAAAGGAACCCGGATCCCTGCTGCCCTCACCTTTGCCGATAGCGCAGTGGGAGAATTGATTGCTGTAGTGGGTAGCTCCGGCTGGCTAGAGATTGCCCAAAACTTAGGCAATGCCAGCCGGACTTTGGGCCTCAACGTGGCAGATGAGATCCGGGTGGAATGGCTTTAAAGCAGGTGGTCGGCCCGTTATTTGACCGGTTCTGACTGGGTTTTCTGCTCCTAGCTGTGGGTTGCATCAGGCAGACTGGCCTTCTACAGACACCGTTTTTGAGGCGGGAGCATCCTCTGCGGTAGTTACTCGTACCTTCACCACCCGAGCCGATTCGGCCTTGGGCAGCGTCAGGTTAAGAATGCCATCGGTGTAGGTAGCGGATACTTTGTCCGGCTGGATGCGACGGGCCAACTTTAGGCCGCGCTGAAAGGAGGTGGCTTCTAACTCTTGGTAGCGCAGTTCGGCACCGGTAGGGCCACTTAGCTTGATCTCACCGCTGACGGAGAGCTGATGGGGGGTGGCTTCGATACTTAAGCTCTCCCGATCCGCGCCGGGAATGAGCAGCTGGACGGTGTAGGCTTCAGGGCTTTCCCACACCTGTAGGGGGGCAAGGGCAACGGTGGCGGTGGGGCGCTCACCGGGAGATTCCAGGAGGCGATTCAGATCCCGTTGTAGAGCTCCGATTTCTAGAATCGGGGTGAAATGAAGGCGTGCCATAGGGGCTCCTTGGGTAGTTGTGGTGAATGGTGAAGGGATCCAGGCGAAGAAAAGTTTGACCCAGATCCGCTGTTATTTCTGCTCTGATCATCGGCAAGGATCGCCGCTGGGCAGGGAGGGCAAACCGATCCGCAAAGGGAAAGATTCTATCACCCAAGCCAATGTTCATCAAAAACATTGCTGACCAATTGTAAAGGTGAACATGGGATCCCGACGGCTAACTTTCTTGGTGCTTATTTCTTTGTGCTTACTTGTGCTTCTGTTTTAATTTCTGGTGAGTCAGCGGCATACCCACCCCCATGCACCCTCTCTATTGTTGTCATTTTCATAGTTGCCAGCCACAGGGATCCCTGTCGCCCCTTACCCTGGAGGGGGTGTGTCCTGTCCTCCAGAGGAGCGCAGATTCTGAGCAGGGGCCTATGATAGGAGCTGCGGGAGAGGGGCTTTTGTCGTTTTCATCCTAGCCGGGACAGGGATCCCGCCAAGCAGGAGGGGTATGGATTGGGTATGGATCTGATTTTGCGCCGGGCCAACTTACCGGATGGCCGCAAAGGGGTAGACATTGGTATTGAAGCAGGCCGCATTGTGGCTCTGGAAGTCAACCTGCAGGCTACTGCAACTCAGGAGCTGGATGTCAGCGGTCGGTTGGTCTCGCCCCCTTTTGTGGATGCCCACTTTCACATGGATGCCACCCTCAGCTATGGGATCCCACGGGTGAATCAATCGGGCACCTTACTGGAAGGCATTGCCCTCTGGGGAGAACTCAAACCTCTGCTTACCCCTGCAGCGGTGATTGAGCGGGCCTTGACCTATTGCGACTGGGCGGTGGCCCGAGGGATTTTGGCCATTCGCACCCATGTGGATGTGGGTGATCCCAGCCTACTGGCGGTGCAGGCCCTGCTGGAGGTGAAACAGAAGGTGGCTCCCTACCTGGATTTGCAGTTGGTGGCCTTTCCCCAGGAGGGTTACTACCGCTCGCCGGGGGCGGTGAAGCTGCTGGAGAAAGCCCTGGATCTGGGGGTGGAGGTGGTGGGTGGGATCCCCCACTTTGAGCGCACAATGGCGGAGGGGGCAGCTTCGGTACGAGCCTTGTGTGAGCTTGCCGCCGAACGGGGCCTGCGGGTGGATCTGCACTGTGATGAAACGGATGATCCCCTTTCCCGCCATGTGGAAACCTTGGCCTACGAAACCCGGCGCCTGGGCTTGCAGGGGCGGGTGGCCGGATCCCACCTCACCTCCATGCACTCCATGGACAACTACTATGTGAGCAAATTAATCCCCCTCATGGCGGAGGCGGAGCTGGCAGTGATCTCCAACCCGCTTGTCAACCTGGTTCTTCAAGGTCGCCACGATACCTACCCGAAGCGGCGCGGCCTGACACGGGTACCGGAATTGATGGGGGCAGGGCTAACAGTAGCCTTTGGCCAGGATTGTGTGATGGATCCCTGGTATCCCTTGGGCAGCGGCAACATGCTGGAGGTGGCCCACATGGGGATCCACGCCGCCCAACTCACCGGCTATGAGCAGATGCGTCAGTGCTTCTTGGCAGTTACCGAAAATCCCGCCCGCATCCTTGGCCTGGAGGGCTATGGCCTGCAACCCGGCTGTTACGCAGACCTGGTGGTGCTCCAGGCAGGGGATGCAGTGGAAGCCATTCGCCTGCAACCGGCTTGTTTGTACGTATTCCGCCGTGGCCGACTTATTGCTCAAACCCCGTCTGTAGTGACTCAGCTCAACCTGCCCGGTCGTCCCACCCAAGTGGAGTTCACTCGCCCCTAGGGATCCCAGACAATCCCCAATCTCAACGCCGTACCGTACCACTAAAACCGCTGGCTTTGAATTGTTCCATCGTCAAGGGTAAGGGGCTGGTGACCGGCACCGAAATGCGAATCGAGAAAGGACTTTCGCCAGGAGGCACTTCTTCAATCGCCCCTAGCCGCGTCCGTTCCGGCATCACATCATTGCCATTGGCATCATACAGACGGCCAAAAACATCAGCATTGACCAAGGTATTTTTCGAGCGATTCACCACTGTGCCTTCGATAAACAGACACCTAGCCGGCATTGGGTTCGCAGTGCTGGTCACCATGTTCGAATACTCAGCAGTATCCGGGCAGGGGGTAATGTGAAGATCCTTCAACTGCAGAGGAGTTGCTCCAAAACCCACAAGTAGAAAGGCCAACACCGCACAACAGCCGAGCATCACCCGTTTGGCCCGATCCCAAAATTGGCTCATCGTTTTTCCTTGAATGCCTATCCCTCTTAGTCTAGGGGATCCCTGTCCTGTAGAACCCCTGCTCAGTTTGGATCCCGTCTAGGCGCTGATCCCAGCTCTCCTGAGGCAAGGCCTCCTCCAACAGGCAGGCCTGCGGCACAATGCCCCATTTGGGCGTGGAGCGGTTTTGCAAAAAGCGGTCGTAATAACCGCCGCCATAACCCAATCGCCCCCCCTGCCGGTCACAGGCAAGGGCTGGTACCAAAATCAAATCGGCAGTCTCAGGGTCGATCAGCTCAGCGCTAGGTTCAGGCTCAAGCAGACCAAAGGAATTCCGAACCAGCTCTTTAGGGTTATAGCGGTGCCAGTGCATCTGCCGCTGCGGCAAACAACGGGGGATCCCCCAGCGCTTCTCCGGCAAGGTAGCAAACAGGGGTGCTAAATCCACCTCAGAACCAAACGCAACATAAGCCAGGATGGTTCTTGCTGCCAACAGATCTGGGTTACAGGCCAAATGGGCGGAGATCCTTTGGCCGAGCAGGATCCCATCTAGCCCCTGCCTGAGCTGGCGAAAGTAATGCCTCAGGCGGGCTTTCTCCAACCTGGAATCAGCAGGATTGCTTGAGAGATCAAGTTGCACGGCTAAAGAAGCGGATCCCTCTAGACGGAGGTTAACTCGTGACAGTAAGGAAGCAAATACACCGGCTTGTCAGCAAACCTCAGCTACTGAATGGCCAGCAACTCCACTTCAAAATCTAAGGTGGCATTGGGCGGGATCACGCCACCAGCCCCACGACTGCCGTAGGCCAACTCAGGGGGAATACGCAACTGCCGCTTACCTCCCACCTTCATCGTAGCCAGACCTTCTTCCCAACCGGGGATCACTTGACCCACCCCATAGGTAAAGGCAAAGGGCTGGTTGCGTTGGTAAGAGCTGTCGAACACCTTACCATCCTGCAGCTTGCCCACATAGTTCACCACCACCGTCTGCCCCGGCTCAGGAGAAGGCCCACTGCCCTGAGTGATGTCGTAGTATTGCAACCCAGAATCAGTTGTAATGAAATCACCGGGCTGCACATTCACAACCGGGTTATCCTTGGCTCGCGAAAGCGCCATCACCGGGCTGCCCCATCCGAGCAGCAGCAGTAAACTTAAGATCAGCACCAGTATCCGTTTCATAAAACTGCACCCTGAAGCCCCGCTGATTCTAATCCTAGGGGATCAACCCTTGATCTCGGCAAATTCGATAATTTGACCCTGAGCATCTCGCACCCAAAACACAAAGGGCTTCTCGGAGCGAACGCTGTTACGGATCCCTTGCTTGTTGATCCACTTCAAGAGAGCCTTTAAGGATTCTCTCTCATAGCTAGTGTGCCGGTAACGCACCCCACCGCTTGTAGTTGTGCCAGTAGAAGTTGCAGAGTACCCTCTGCCATAGGCACTGCTTCCATAGGCCCCATAAGCAGGGGTAGCATAGGTGTCGGTTATCCCCGGGATCACATGGAGCTGTGTATTGTCGGAGAGTTGATACCAAAGGCCGGGAGTATCCACCTGGGCAGAAACGGAAGTTGGACGGGATCGAGAGTCAAAACGCGAACTCAGGCCGATATCCCCTGGAAAATAGACGGAGCTCAAACTGGAGCTCACCACACTTTGTTCGTAGCCGTAATAGTACTGCAAGGGGAGTTCTGCTTCCGGCAACTTCAGCACCTTCTCGTAAAAGTTTCTGGCTTGCTCCAGATCCGGCACAATGATGGTGTGGACTCGCGGTGCTCCACTTAGAAAAGTCCACATTGCCCCGCCATAGGCGGAGAGCAACAAAAACATTAACCCTTTGGTGGAAAGCAAAATCTCCAACGGGATCAAGGGCAACATCAATCCAGGCGGTGTCAACATCAGCAGGCATCCATCCACAGGGCTTCTTAGATCCAGTATAGGATCCCGCCTCCTTCAGCCTGCTGGGATCCCTGTAAGAGGAGGCAATGCTAAGATCAATAAGCCTAGATTGCTGGTGTAGCTCAGTTGGTAGAGCACTCGACTTGTAATCGAGCGGTCGTCAGTTCGAGTCTGACCATCAGCTTTACGGTTTAGAACAGCAGCAGGGCCGGACTGGGGATCCTTGGCCTCCAAAGCCTGGGCTGAGTTCTCCTATCCCGGTGGTAACTCCTACACTGGTGATTAGCACTGGTCGCCAGATCAACTGCAGCCGAATCCCGTGATCTTGCTCCGGCAGTGGATGAGTAACTTATGTTCTCGGTGTGTTCGGTGCTCCTGCTGCCCCTACTTTAGTTGGATGTTTGGATGTCTATGTTCGGTCTCCCAGCCGCTACGGTTCGTCGACTACAAAAGCTGCCTCAGGTGCCATCCATATGGGAGGGGGATCGCCACAACCTTTCAGGACGGTTTCCCATTGGATTACAGGGTAGTACTCATGGGGAGTGCATCCTTTGGGTGGATGGTATTGAGGGGATAGTGCGGGCGATGGAAGTGGTGCCTCTCGGTTCAGGGATTGAGCCGATGGTGCGTACCCTGATCCTGGCTATGGAGCGACCCCATTCTGCCTCACCTGCTCGTCCACAAAAGATCATTGTGCGAGACCGGGAAGCGCAATTTTTCTTGCGGGGGGTTTTGCACGAGCTGGATATCAAGGTGGAATGTCAGCCGCAGCTCCCCTTAATCGATGAAATTCTCCAAAGCTTTGAGGATGCCCACGAGCGGATCCCTCCTCCTCTACCGGCAGAGTATGCTGATTTGCTCACCCAGAAAGCCTTCACCCTTTGGCAGGATGCCCCCTGGAATTACCTGGAAGATCATCAGATTCTGGCCATTGAGCTGAACCATTGGGATGTGCAAACTTTGTACGTTTCGGTGATGGGCCGGCTAGGGCTGGAGTACGGGGTGCTCTTTTACCGGTCTTTACATTCTCTTAAACAGTTTCGTCAGGATGCAGGCCAGCCGGCTACGCCAGAGGAGATGGAGGAGGCTTTTCTGAGGCAAGATTGTCTTTACCTTACCTTCCAAGCCCGTCATCCCGACCTGAATGAGCTACCGGATCTGGACTTGGCGGAGTTGGATCCTGATGAGATAGAGCCCAATTTTGGCACGATTCATCCCCTAGAGGGGCTGCGCTCTGCAGTTCAAGAGGATGAAGCAGCCATTTTAACGGTGGCCCTGGAAGCACTGCATCGTTTCTTGAAGCAACACCGCAACACATTAGAGAACGCATTAGAGGAAGACTTTCATGCCTGCCAAGGGCGATACCGCATTCCCAATCCCCAATCTCAGGGGAGTACCCTCTCGGTTCAGGTACAGACCTTGCCCGATTTGGCCTTAGAACTGCTGCGGTTAAGCGGAGAGGAGCTAGAGGTAACTCCTCAGGTGTTCTTGCGGGATGACCTGGTACCGGAGGGAGCTCAGTTGGGCTTGGGGGTGCTGCCCTGGACAACGGTGGAAGCGCTGCGGCTGACCGGACAACTGCATCCGCTCCCCGAAAGCAAGCTAGTGGAAGAAGGAGAGGGGCTGCCGGTGGTGATTGTGCGTACCTCTCGTCCGAAGGCAAAACGGTTGATCGAAAACCTGCAGGGAGAAGGAGGACCCCAGGGAATCTGTTTCAACACGGGGGTAGATCCCTTTGATGGGGATCGCTACGACCTGGAGATCCTGCAAACAGGTAATCAGGATCTCCACCTGTTTGGGGAATTTCCTGAAGATGACCCGGTTCACTCTATGGCCCGCAAACGTTGGGAACGCCGCTGCCGCGAGACGGGTGGCTACTGTGGTCTGGTGGTAGCTATGGGGGTGACCTCAGTACGTCCAGAGTTGCAAATGCGGCATATCTTGGCGCTTTTTGAAATGCAGACTTTGAACCCGAAGCGGTTAGGCCTAGGGCCGATGGTGCGGATCAGTCGTCAGTTTCACTCAACCTAGCCAGGAAGAGCCAGGAAGAGTTTGTCGGCACGGCCGCAACCGAGATTTGCTAGTCATCCAACGGAATCTTTCCTAAAAATACCGACCAAGCATCTCTTGGACATCTCTGTGCTGTTATCTCTGTGCTGTTATCTCTGTGCTGTTGAAGAAAACCCCATTCTCGTCAGGATGCACAGGGTAGGGCCATGACTTGGTAAAGGATCTCAACAACCCCGCAGCTCCCCAAAAACCGACAGGATAATACAGCTATCGGAATTTCAGCAGCAAGAGGCACCATAGATGATCCCGGCAGAGCGTGCCCAGTGGCTTAAAATTCACACCTTATTTCAAGCCTTGCCGCCGGAGAGTTTGTATCCCCTGGCCGAACAGATGCAGGAGCGCCCCTTTCGGCAAGGGCAGGCTTTGGCAGAAGCCGCAACGGTGCCCGATGGGATCCAGATCCTATTCCAGGGGCGATGGGAACAACGGGATCCTCTGTCGCAGGTATGTCTATTGCCGGGATCCATAACCGGCTTGAAGGAGGTGCTGACGGAGCAGCCCCTGTCCTGCAGTGTGGTTGCTCTTTCGGATGGGAGCTTGGGTTGGATCCCTGCTGCTGCGGTGCGGGCTTGGGTAGCAGAGCATCCTCAGGTGGCAAGCTGGCTGTCTAACCAAGTGGAAGCTCAGGAATTGGTGGAAGCCCTGGCCGAGATGACTGCTCGCCTCAGCTACGAACAAGAACGTCAGGTGGCTTTGCGACCCTATTTGGTCCCGAAGGTGGATCGGGGCATTGTCGGCCCTAGCCGCTATGCAGTGCGGTTGCGGCAACAGGTCAAGGAAGCTGCCCACAGCCGCCAGCCGATTTTGATCTTCGGGGAACCGGGCCTAGAAAAAGACAACATTGCTGCTTTGATCCACTTTGGCTCCCCTTACCGTCGCCAACCGATGATTAAGCTGGATTGCAGCGCTCTGCAGGCTAGTGGAGCGGATTTGTTTGGGCGAGCCGGGGGCAAGCCGGGATTGCTGGAATGGCTGGGGGAAGGCACTCTTCTGCTCAACAACATCCAAGAGTTACCCGCTGAGTTGATGCCGAAGATCCTCCAGCTACTGGAGACGGGATCCTACACACCGGTGCAGCGGGGAGAGAGTGAAGCAACAGCGGATCCCCGCCCTTGTCGCTGTCGGATTCTTATGGTGTCGGAACGGGTGATCCCTGCTCTGGAGCCCTGGGTGACTGCCATCAAGGTACCGCCGCTGCGGGTGCGCAAAGCCGATATTAAAGCCAAAGCAGAGTATTTCCTCAGTCTTTGTAGCCGTCGCCGGGGGATCCCCAAACCCCGCCTCAGTCCGGAAGCCCTGCGGCGCTTGCAAAGCTATGATTACCCCGGCAATTCACGGGAATTGCGCAATTTGATTGAGCGGGCGGTGGTTCAGGCAGCAGGGGCAGCGGTGTTGAACGAAGAGGTGTTTTGGCCTTCTCAGCCACGGGGTAAGCAATTTCGTCTCAATTTGCTCAATGCCTATCCGAATCTGCGAAAATTTCTGCGTAGCCCTTGGTGGCCGGATCGCCTCAACTACGGCCTGGTGCTGCCCCTGTACACACTGGTTGTCTTTCTGCTGTTTTGGGGGCCGCAGGATCGGGCCCACAACATCGGCCTGAACTTGTTTTGGGCCTGGTGGTGGCCGGTGATTCTTATGATCTTCCCCTTTTTGGGCAGAATATGGTGTGCGGTTTGCCCTTTTATGATCTATGGGGAACTGGCGCAAAAGGTGTCCCTGTGGATCTGGCCGCGGCAACTGAAAAAATGGCCCCGAGCATGGGCGGAGCGCTGGGGGGGATGGATTTTATTAACCGGGTTTGGCCTGATTTTCTTGTGGGAAGAGATTTGGGATTTGCCGAATACGGCCTATCTATCGGCGTGGTTGCTGTTGCTGATTACGGGCGGAGCGGTGGTCTGCTCCTTGTTGTTTGAGCGGCGCTTTTGGTGCCGTTATCTCTGCCCAATCGGCGGCATGAATGGTCTGTATGCCAAACTCGCCATAACGGAGCTACGGGCACAGCAGGGTACCTGTTCGGCGGAGTGCACCACCTACCAGTGCTACAAGGGGGGGCCGGCCAAAGGCGAGGGGATGGCAACGGGGGGCTGCCCTCTCTACTCCCATCCGGCCCAACTGCAGGACAACAAAGACTGCGTCCTCTGTATGACCTGCCTCAAGGCTTGCCCGCACCGCTCGGTGGAGTTCAACCTGCGCCCACCGGGAATTGAACTGTGGACAACCCATACCCCCCGCCCCCATGAGGTGGCTTTGCTGTTGCTGCTGCTGGGGGGGATTTACCTCCATTGTTTGCCCCGGGTAATGACTTGGGTTGAACAGGTGGGGGGGTTGAGCTGGGATCTGCAAAAGTTTTGGCCCCACTTAGGAGCCTCTCTGCTGGCGCTGGGGATCCCTAGTCTGATCCCGCTTTTGGCTTATGGATTGACTTGGCTGGGGCAAGGTCGGAGAAAGGGGCAGCGGGGATTTGCCGAGATGATCTACGGCTACTTACCTCTGGTGCTCGGGGGTACCTTGGCCTTTTACTGGCCCCTTTTTTTAACGGAGGCCGGGCAAATCCTGCCGGTTACTTGGGCAACGTTTGGCCAAGTGGGATCCACCCTCCCCGGTTGGAGTGCCCATCCGGCGGTGATTGACTTTCTGCAGGGATGCACCTTGATCTTGGGCCTGCTGCTTTCCTGGGTGTTGATCCAAAAGATAGCCCGCCAAGGTCTGCAGTGGCCCTTGCATTTGGGGGCACTACTGTTGACCGTTAGCCTGTGGCAGGTGATCGGGGTGTAGGGACTGGATCCCAAGTATCCTGGCGGCGGAGGGTGGCCTGTTTGAGCCGGTTCAGGTCACTTGATCCTGTACAGAAAGCCGCAATGCGCAACTCCTCAATCACCGCTTGAATTGCCTCGATCACCGCTTGCTCCTGTGCCCCACAGACCGCCCGTAAAACCGGGGCAGCCATTCCTACCAGATTGGCCCCCAGGCGAATGGCCTTGGCGACATCAATGCCGTTGCGAATCCCTCCGCTGGCCACCAAAGGCAAATGGGGCAACTGACGGCGAATCTCCAGCAGCGCCAAAGCAGTCGGGATCCCCCACCCCACAAAAGCATGGGCAATGCGCTTGCGCAGCGGATCCGGTTGCCGATGCGCCTCCACCTCACTCCAACTGGTCCCTCCGGCGCCGGCCACATCCAAAACCGCCACCCCACATTCCGCCAACCGGCGAGCCACCGTTGCACTCAGGCCATTCCCCACTTCTTTGACCACCACCGGCACCGGCAATTGCGCCACCAACTGCTCGATGCGAGCGTACAGCCCCCGCCAATCCCGATCCCCATGGGGTTGCACCGCCTCTTGCAGAGGGTTGAGATGTAAAATCAGCCCATCCGCCTCGATCATCTCCACCGCCCGCCGGGCTTGCTCCAGCCCATAGCCGTAGTTGAGCTGTACCGCCCCCAAATTGGCCAGCAGAAGAATATCGGGTGCAACCTTGCGCACTTGATAGGTCCAGGTCAATTCCGGATGTTCTAGGGCAGCCCGCTGGGATCCCACCCCCATGGCAATACCCAGATGTTGGGCGGCAGCAGCCAATTGCAAATTGATCTCATGGGCGGATCCGGTTCCGCCGGTCATGCTGCTGATGAGGAGAGGAGCTTGCAGTCGTTTGCCCAAGAAATCACTGCTCAAGTCGATCTGATCCAGATGCAACTCCGGCAGAGCCACATGCTCGAAAAAAAACCGTTCAAACCCGGTGCGGATCCCTTTGGCAGAGACATCCTGCTCTAGAACAATGTCCAAGTGATCCTGCTTACGTTCGGAAATCGAAGAAAGTGAGTCGGTCATGGAGTATGGCAAACCGGCACCTTAGTTTACCAGCATTGCCCGCAGCCGAGGTGCTATCTATGATGTGGCTGGACGAGATGAGTAGCCGGAGAAGCGCTTGGGCAAGTTGTTACGGAGGCGCATCGCCTATTTCCCCCCGAAGTGAACAGCTTCATCGTGTTCTTGGTCAGCCAACTTTCTTCATTGCTCCCTCCTGAAGACGGCCATGCAACACCTGCACATCTTGGTGGTCGAAGGCAATCCTCACCTGCGCGGCCTGTTGTGTTGGCATCTGCAACAGGCGGGGCACCAGGTTTGTGAAGTCGATACGATCCGCCAGGCCAAATCCTTGCTGCAACAGCAACTCATTCACCTGATGATTTTGGATGCAGAGCTCTCCAACCGGGCTGGGTTGCAACTGTGCCAGTGGGCCCACCGCCATTGTGATCTGTTGATTCTGTTGCTCTCTCAACGGGGATCGGAAGCAGACATCATCGCCGGACTAGAAGCAGGGGCAGATGATTACCTGACCAAGCCCCTCAGTATGCAATTGCTGGATGCTCATATCCAGGCACTGGCCCGTCGATTTCGTCGCAGTGTTCCGCCCACCTTTTTGCAGTATGGGGAGCTGAAGATCGACTTGGTTCAACGGCGCGTTACCCTGGCTGGTGAAGGGATCGACCTCACCCCACAAGAATTTAGTTTGTTGATGGTGCTGGTTCAAGCCAACGGGGATCCCGTTTCTCGCATGGAGCTACTGGAGCGAGCTTGGCCGGATTCCACGGATAACCCGCGTACCGTCGATACCCACATTCTCTCCTTGCGCAAAAAACTGGAACGGGATCCCCGTCAACCGAACTTGATCCAAACGGTACGCAGCGTTGGCTACTGCTTCAGCTTGGAGCACTCTCCTTTAGAGCCTCCGCCCATACCTGCCAAAGCGACGGTTTCTTCGATTTCTTCGACTATCCCTGTCCCGACCAAACCCAACCCCTAAGCCAGGTCAGCTCCAGGGATCCCAGTGTTCGTGAAATGTTCCCTCTAGAATCGCCGCTCGCATTTTGCGGGTATAGTTCATCAGCTCCGCCACATTGTGAATGGAAAGTAAGGTGTAACCCAGGATTTCCTGTGCCCGAATCAAATGGGAAAGATAGGCGCGGCTGAAGTGTCGACAGGTATAACAAGGACACTCCGGGTCAATCGGTTCTAAGCTGCGGCGATGCTCGGCATTCTTGATATTCCAGCGCTTGCCACGGCTGATCACGGTGCCATGCCGAGCGTAGCGGGTGGGAATAACACAATCAAACAAATCCACCCCAGCCGCCACCGCCGCTCGCATCTCCTCGTAGGTACCTACCCCCATCAAGTAGCGAGGTCGATCCGCTGGCAAATAGGGGGCAGTCTGGCGCACAATTGCCTGAATCAACTCAGGTGGCTCGCCAACACTCACCCCACCAATGGCATAGCCGGGCAGATCCAACTCGCGGATTGCTTCGGCAGAGCGGCGGCGCAACTCCGGGTAAACCCCCCCCTGGACAATGCCAAACAGAGCCTGATCCGAACGGCGGTGAGCCTCCACACAGCGCTTTAGCCATTGGGTGGTTCGAGATACGGCTTTCTCCACAGCCTCGGCACTGGCGGGGTAAGGGGGGCACTCATCAAAGGCCATGATCACATCGGCACCCAGAGCATTCTGAATGGCAATAGAAAGCTCCGGCGTGAAGTGGATGGTACGGCCATCGTGTGGCGAACGGAACGTT
Organism: uncultured cyanobacterium; assembly: GCA_937944885.1. GTDB lineage: Bacteria > Cyanobacteriota > Cyanobacteriia > Thermostichales > Thermostichaceae > Thermostichus. The sequence continues at coordinate 30,366 of CALFBB010000027.1, read as the reverse complement.
ACCCCCTGATCGTCGATCTGGCGGATGTCACTGAGGCTAAACACCTGGAAGCCACCGGAATCAGTGAGAATCGGCCCCGGCCAGCCCATAAAGCGGTGTAGCCCTCCTGCTGCTTGGATAATGCTTTCTCCCGGTTGCAGGTGCAGGTGATAGGTGTTGCTAAGAATGATGTGAGCACCGGCCTCCTTTAGCTGAGCAGGGGTAAGGGTTTTTACATTGGCCAAGGTGCCCACCGGCATGAAACAAGGGGTCGGGATCTCACCGTGGGGGGTAGTGAAGTATCCAGCACGAGCCTGGGTATGAGCACAGGTGCCCTCGCAGGTAAAGGTAAATCCGGCCAAGGTAAACTCTGGAGTTCAAGATGCGCAGCAGAGCTTAGCACAACTGGATGGACTAGACGAGTCTTAACCAATAGGCTTACACCCGCCAAAGCAGAGCACCCCTACAACTGTTGCTGCCAAATACTGAGCCAGATCCTGTCTAGCTCTTGACAGGTATCCTGTCCTTAGGCAGACTTGTAGATCGCTGCGGAACTGGCGGAATGGTAGACGCGCTAGATTCAGGTTCTAGTGGCAGCAATGCCTTCGGGGTTCAAGTCCCCGGTTCCGCATTTCAAATAAAATTTCAAATATAATGATACACGCCCGAGAACAAGAGGAGATTTTTTGCGCTTGAAGCACTTGAGCTTTTATCCCTGCAAGCAAGGCACAAGAAATCCTCAGATCCTCAGTTCAGCTTCCAGTTGGTTGAGCTTAATACGGGCAAGGGCCAGGTTACTCTTCTCACGATCCAAAACCAAGTAGAAAAACAATCCATTGATTGATCTAATGATTCGAATCAAGTGATATTGAGTATCTAGAACAATCAGAATTTCCTCGATACTAACTTCCAATTTCAAAGCCTCCGCAACTCGCATTTTGGCGCGAATAACTTCGGTATTACCTGCTACAGCTAGCTCTAAGTTGGCTGTGGGAAAAGCAGAATTGTCGATGCCCTTGAACCCCAAGCACATGCCACTTTTCCAGTCACCCAAAGCTACTCCTAGAGCTCCGGCAATTTCCAAGGCCTGAGCTAGACTAGCCTCGATCTTTTGCATGGCATCGCCTCCTTCATGGAAAACAATTGATGGAGAGAAACTGATCTTTAGGCTTTTTTGTTGCTCCCTAAAATCGCGTCAGAAGAGCGCGATATCCTCAGTTGCAAAACGCAGTATCTTCACCGGTGATACAGCAGAGCGCTTTCAAAAACTCTCCCTTCATCAGCCAGTAGTAGTACAACTCCAACTCAATCATCGGATGCTGCGTAAGGATTGCGCACAATTTTCAAATATAAACTTTTAAACATAACATAGCTTGAGCCACAATTTTAAGTTGACTTACAAGATGTTTTCATTAATTATAATGCCTTCATGCTTTTGAGCTTCAGTAAAAATACTGAATACTCTGACATATATCGGTGCCAAAGTGTACTAAAATTGCTGACTCGGGAGATTTCCTAAGAAGTTCATAATCAACTTCTATACATTTATCATAATCAACTTCTATACATTTAGTTTAAACAGTCTTGGTCAATCTAGCCTTTGTTTTTGGCAGCCCCAAGCTCTAGGCCAGATTGCAGGCAATGGCGGGCAAACGAGAGTTTGTCACCTCTGGGCCGATAGAATTGCAATGATGCTCTGCTCCACTCAAAGAGTTGGCCTGCTGTTCACAGGAGCAGCGGTGCTCCATGGGCTGGGGCAATCGAAAGTGTGAATCCGGTTAGTAGGCTTAGTATGTCGGATGAAGAGACTCAAGCAGCAGAAACTCAGGCTGATGGAACAAACTCACAGTTGGCTGATGTGATTGTGGTCGGAGCTGGGGTAGCCGGTTTGGTCTGTGCCAGGCAACTGCTGCGGGCAGGGCTACAGGTTTTGGTCCTGGAGAAATCCGCCGGTTTGGGGGGACGCATGGCCACGCGCCGAGTTGAACATGCCGGGCAAATGGTGCCGGTGGATCACGGAGCCCAATATCTAACTGCTGATTCGGATGGTCTGAACCGCTGGGTGAAGGAGCTGGTGGCTTTGGGTCTCCTGACGGAATGGACGCGCTCGCTACACCTGTTGGATGCCGATGGCCTACGCCCGGAAGATCCCAATGATCAAAAACCGCGCTATATCTGTCCGCAGGGTATGTCAGCTCTGGCCAAGTACATGGCAACCCCGCTCCAGGCGCTTCGGCAAACCCGTGTGGTCAGTCTGAAACCGCTGCAGAAAACCTGGCAGGTCATCGCGGATAATGGCAATGTTTATCAGGCTGCATCACTGGTGGTGGCAATCCCAGCCCCTCAGATGCTACCGCTGCTGCAAGAGGCCATCCCCCCCACCAACAATCTGCTGTCCTTACTGAAATCCGCCGAATATCTGTCCTGTGTTGCCGTGTTGGCCGGCTATGGGGAGGGAATGCCGCTGCTGGAATGGAAAGGGATTAAGTGTCTGGGGGATCCCCTCCTGGCCTGGATAGGGTTGGATAGCAGCAAACGCTCAAGCTCAATACCGCCGGTGGTGGTGGTGCATGGGGGGGCGGAGTGGTCTTCTTTGTATGGGGATGCTACCCCGTCTGAGCTGGAACAAGCGGGGCGAGAATTGTTGGCCCATGTTGGCAAACGGGTTCAGCCGGAGTTGGCTACGCCGGTGTGGATGCAAGTCCATTGCTGGCGCTACTCTTTACCGGTTGAACCTCTGGGGTTGGTTAGCTTGGGAACCCGGGTTCCCTGTTCCTCCGATGCGAAAGGGTTACCGCTGGTGTGTGCGGGGGATTGGTGTGCAGGAGGCCGCATTGAGGGGGCTTGGCTATCAGGCCAGGATGCTGCGAAAAAATTGTTGGAGATGCTTGGGATCCCCTTGCCTGCTCGCTTTGGGACTTTGTAGCCGGCTAGTTAAAGGGGGCCAGAGCTAAAGGTGCGGCGGGGATCAAATTGCTGGCGGAGTTTATCCATCAGGATCCCAGCGGGCCCAAGGTCTAGGGCTAGGGCTGCTTTCAAGGGGGAGGGGGCCTGCAGTAGGGTGAGAAAACCGCCAACGGACTTTAGGTGCTGCTGCAGTTTTTCCAGGGATCCCTTCTCTGGGTGGGTTAACCAAGCCCGTCCCAGGCCACAGCCCCGATGCAATTGGACTGAGCAACCGGGGAAAAGAGCTTGAAACTCTTGCAAAACCCCTAAGCTTTGGTTGGGCAGACAGCCAAATTTCACCAGTATGGTTTCGGAAGGGATCCCGCCGGGTGGAAAAGTTGTCGAGGTCTGCCCTGCCGTAGTTGTTAGCACCCTCCCTTCTTGGATCTTTGCTTGCCAGTCGAGTGTCTCGCCTAAGGCTCGGGTTTGGGCCACCTGCTCAGCAATCACCGGCTGCGAGCCGTGAAAGAGGATCGCCACATAGGGTTCACCTCCATCTAGCCCCAGATCCAGTCCGACCGGACTCAACTTTGCCTGCAAAACCTGCCGACAAAACCCCTCCAAATCCGGCAGGGATCCCCTTCCTTGGAGGCAACCCTGGAGGGCGGGGAGAGGGTACAGTCGCAAGCTTACCTGGGTCAAAATCCCCAAGCTACCCAGGGATCCGGTAAACAGCTTCATCAGGTCGTAGCCAGCTACATTTTTCACCACCCGTCCACCGGCTTTGGCCACTTCTCCATCCGCCCGCACAAAGGTGATCCCCAAGAGTAGATCGCGGATGCCGCCGTAGCGCTGCCGCAGAGAACCCGTATCGGCGGTGGCGATGATCCCACCTAGGGTGGCCCAGTCGGGATAGAGGGGATCCACCGGCCACCATTGCCCTTTTTCCGCCAAGATCTGCTGCAATTGGGCCAGGGTCATCCCCGCCTCCACAGTAACGGTAAGGTCAGCAGCCGCGTGATCCACCAAGCGGTTCAGCCGGCAGGTACTCACCAGCAGATCTTCACCTCCTGTCGGATTGCCCCAACTCAACTTGCTGCCGTTGCCGGCCACCAGTAGCCTCTGTCCTGATTTGAGAATCTCGGTTAGTTCAGCCACGGTGGAGGGGGTGGAGAGTTTCGCGGGGTTGGGTCGGCTTGACAAGTAGGCCGCCAGATAAGGAGAAGCAGACATAGAGAAGCCAAGTCATACACCAAGTCATACACAAGTCATACAGTTACAAGCAGCGGTAGGCTACCAGGGATCCCCAAGTCAGTTGGTCTAACCGGATGCCAAGCCGGAGGAACCTTCAGCTTCTCACGACTGCCGCAATCAGGTTTACAGTGAGAAGAAATTCACACAAGTATAGCGAGGCGGCGCTCATGACCCTGGCTCAGGATGCAACCACTCAGATTCCAGCCTTCTGTGATGGGATCCAGTACTTTGGGGATCCCTGGCCGGAGTTTGAGCAACTGGGCCAAGCGCCTGCGGTAGATGCCGCCACCGGCAAGCTGAGGGATCCCGGAAGTCGGGTGGCTGCCTATCAAACCTTGCTCTATGCCGATGCCCTACGGTACCTCACCTTACAAATGACCGCCAGCAAAGCCTCAGGGCATCCGGGTGGGTTTGCCAGCCAAGCGGAAGCCTATGCCGCCCTGGTCTATTTGGGGCACAAGAATATCCCCACCGAAGTCGGTCACCACGCACCGGGATTTTATGCAGCCATGTTTTTGGATGGATCCCTGGCGGGGATGGGCATCCACACCGTCACCGATTTACGGGCTCGCTTCCGGGAACGGGAGGGGCTATTGGGGCACCTATCCGGCTATATTCCCGGCTTACTGGCACCGGCAGGCCCATTGGGTCAGGGGCAACACTTTGCCATGGCAGGGGCTTTGCTGTATCCGGATCGCCTCTTCCCGGTGACGATTGGCGATGGTGGCTTGGGAGAGCCTTATGTGATGAGCTCCATGATCCACTTTCACACCGCCTTTCCGCAGCGGACCAACTTTTTGCCTGTGCTGGTTTGGAATGGCTACAGCCAGGAGCACCACAGCATGGTTTCGGCCATGAGCAACACCCAGATGGTGGATTACTGGCGGGGTAATGGTTTTGAGGAAGTGGTGCTGGTGGATGCCAAAGACTTCGACGATGCCGATCAACCCGGCTCTTATGTAGATAGCACCCAGTTCTCCCTAGAAGGCCGGATCCGCTTTGCCCGGACAGTACTCACCGAAATGGAACGGGCCATCCGATCGGCAATGTCAGGGCAACTGACGGTCTTTATCCTCAAACAGCTGAAAGGGGCAGGAGTGCACGCCAAGGGATCCAAATCCCACAATCTCTACGGCCACCACACCCTAGATAACCCCGATATTGTTGCGGCTTTGCGGGCACGAGCTCTGGCTCCGGCAGCCTGGGCCTTGGTCCGACAAAATTGTGAACGGGCAGCAGGGGGGCCGGCGGCAACCGTTGCCGTTACCGAATCCATTCGCCCCTTACCAGAGCTGGGATCCCTGACGGTCACAGAATTTCCCCTGGGGGATAAGCAGGTTTCCACCACAGCCATCGGGGCAATGGTGGTGCAAGTGGGACAAAAGGATCCAGACTTTTTGGTGGCCAACGCCGATGGCAACGAGGCTTCCGGCATTGCCAACATCAACCAAGGCCTCAAGGTGATTCACCCCACCGTGGATCCCCTCTACAACCAACAACCGCAGGGACAGGTCTATGAACCCTTAAGCGAAGATGCCTGTGCCGGGCTGACAGCAGGTCTAGCTCTGTTGGGGGGACGCTCCCTGTGGTGTTCCTACGAATCCTTTGCCATCAACGGCCTACCGATTTGGCAGACCGTCACCCAAGCAATGGCGGAATTGCGGCGTCCCACCCCCTCTCTGATTGCCCTCTACACCGCTGGCGCTTTGGAGCAGGGGCGCAACGGCTGGACCCACCAGCGGCCTGAAATTGAGGCTTACCTGGCGGCCATGATACGCAACGGCAATGTTTTCCCCCTTTTTCCGCCGGATGCCAATTGTGCGCAAGCTGCCTACGAATGGGCCTTAGGCACCTTCAACAAAGGGATCCCGATTATTGCCAGCAAAACCCCTCTACCCATCCGCACCAGTCTCCAGCAAGCTCGCCAAGCGGTAGAACAAGGCTACACTCTGCTCCAGCAACTGCCCGGGTCCAAAACGGTGGTCTTTGCCGTGGTGGGGGATATGATCCTGCTGCCGGTGTTTGAGGCGGCTGAGCAACTGAGCGCGCAAGGGATCGGATCCCGCATTGTCTCAGTGGTCAACCCACGTCGTTTGTACCGCCCTGAGGATGTAGCCTGGTCAACCTGTGCCCAACCGGATGGAAAGTTTCTAACGGATGCAGAGTTTGCGGATGGCTTTGCGGGGGATGTCTTAATCGGCGTAACGGGGGGGGCCAGCTTAATGCTAGAGCCACTGATGCTGCGCTACACCGGCCCACGGGATTTCTTAACTTGGAAACGAGGGGAAACCACCGCTACACCCGCCGAGCTGATGACCTTCAACGGCTTAACGGTGGAAGCTTTTGTGCAGCGGGCCCGGCAGTTGTTGGGATAACAGAGGAGCCTGCTCTCTGCTGAGCCTAACCTTCTTCACACGGGGTGCTGACAGCTGCTGCCGATTTCTGGGGATGCTGGTGCCAGGGATCCCAGCTTGAGATAAACATCCCCCCAGGATCCTAGGATAAACCTGTACAGCCCCATCTCAGTTTTTTCCATGTCTTCCCCTGTTCTCCAATTGGAGCGCCTGCACCTTGAAGTGACCAATGTCTGCAACTTCAAGTGTGAGTTTTGTCCCGATGCCATCCTGCAGCGACAACGGGGACATATGGATCCGGCCCTGTTGGAGCAGATCCTGGATGAGGTGGCCACGACCGGATTGGCCCGCATTCTCACCTTTCACCTCATGGGAGAACCGTTGCTCTATCCGCACATTTTTCCAGCCATTGACATGGCAGTGGCACGGGGTCTTAATCTGCACCTGACCAGCAACGGCAGTACCTTTGCCCTCTGGCCGGAGCAGATTGAGCGGCTGATCCACAGTCGTCTTCCCAAACTGACGATTTCTCTGCAAACCCCCGATCCAGTAACCTTCAGCATTCGCGGTGCTCCCCCTCGCCTGACCCCGGAGCGCTACTTTGCTGGTATTACCCAGTTTCTGCAAGCCCATTTGCGCTCCCATAGCCCCACGCAGGTGCACCTGAAATTCCTTGACACCAGCCCTCACCCCTTTTTGGTGCCCCACAAAGCCCTTGCCGTGATCAACTCTGCCCAGCAGATGCGTTCAGTGCTCTCGGAGTGGGCCACCCGTGCCCTCGCAGGGATCCCTGTTGATCCAGATTGGGTGGGATCCCAAATCGCCACCTATCGACCCGGCCATTGGCAGCAGATGCGCATACACCCGCGCTTGGTTTTGGAAACCTTTCCCTTAGACAGCTGGGGCAATGTTGAAATAGAGCAGGTGATCCCAGCCCGCTGGGGCTACTGCAATGGGGCTTCCGCACAGGCAGGGGTTCTCTGGGATGGTACCGTGGTTCCTTGTTGCAAAGATTTTGAAGGGCGGATCCCCCTCGGACAGCTCAGGCTAGGCGGATCCCTGCTCGACCTTTTGCTGGGGCAACCAGCCTGCACCTTACGACAAGGGTTTAACCGGTTTCAGGTGAACCATCCCATCTGTCAACGCTGCATGGGTGCCGACACACCCGGCAAAGCACTTCTGCGACAGGTGGGATCCATTGCCTATTTCAAGCTCTATCGTCCTCTCAAGCAAAGGTTGGAACCCGGCTGGGGGGAGGTGTAGTCAAATCAAATGTAGACACAGGGTCTTTGGAATAGTCTTTGCAGAAACTGTTGATTGTTTGCTCTGCATTCATGGATACTAAATGAATAATAATGAATAATAAGTTATCAGTCTTTGGCTATCTAGAAAGAACTAAACAGGAGAAAAGTAGCTATGAAAATCACGATTGACATTGATAAGCTCTTGACAGACGGTCGAATTGACCAAGAAGAATATAATCGTCTCAAGTCTTTTGCAAGTGAAGATACTGGTTCTTTAGCATTCAATATCTTGATTAGCTTTGGTGTGATTGCTGCAACACTAGGAGCTATAGCTTTGCTGCCATCTGCTTGGACAGCAATCACTCTTGGCTTGTTATTATCGGTGGCCGGTATTTATTTTCAAACCCGATATGCAAAAAACTGGGGTGTACTGGGCATGATTTTACTGCTTGTCGGCACACTGATAGCGAGTGGTGGCATTTTAATCATGACCCGGGGGAGTGTTGTCGGCTTTCTGTTGGTGATGGTATTTTCTGCAGTTGGGGGAATTTTGACCAAACGAACTCTTCTTGTGATCATAGCAACCTTAGCTCTTTCGGCAACAGTAGGGGCAATGCTGATTTATAGCCATGCCAGTTATCTTTTCGTTATTCGCCAACCTTTGATTACGGTGATCCTGTTTAGTCTCTTGGGTTGGGGTGCTTATGTTCTCTCCCTCAGGCTATCTGCAGACTATTCCCACCTAGCGATTGCCGTCTCCCGCACTTCCTTGTTTTTGGTGAACTTCGGGTTTTGGGTTGGCTCCCTGTGGGGGGATTCCCTCTGGCTGCAAGAGGATAGCTGGAGCCTGGATGGCAGCAGTCTTATCCCAGATTGGTTTTTTACCTGGGCCTGGGCCATCACTCTGGTTGGAATGATCATTTGGGCAGCACGTCACAATCGCCGCTGGGTGGTCAATACTTTGTCTGTCTTTGGGGCCATCCATTTCTACACCCAGTATTTTGAAAACTTGGGAGCCTCCCCCCTCACTTTGTTGGTGGCAGGCCTGATTGCTCTGGGTATTGCAGTGCTGCTTGCCCGTTACAACCGAGCTGGCCATCGCCCTGTGCTGGGAAGTTAGTTGCTAGTGCAGCTTTTTTCAGCTCGGAGAAAATACTCCTACAGTCGGGTTGTTCCTGAGTGGTAAGGGTTGCCTCGGGTAGGCTACAAAGCTCTGGGATAATGGAAGTCAGTGGTTTTTCCTACCGAATCATGCTGCCAAATAGCCTCTCCACCCCCATTGATCTCAGCCAAAAGCAAATTTTGCTCACCGGAGGAAGCGGCTTTTTGGGCAAACATGTGATGGAACAGTTGCAGCTGCTGGGAGTCAGTCCAGAGCAAGTGCGGATCCCACGTTCGCAAACCCAGGATCTGCGCCGTTGGGAAGTTTGCCAGGAAGTGGTACAAGGACAAGACCTAGTCATTCATCTGGCTGCCCATGTGGGTGGGATTGGTCTCAACCAAGCCAAGCCTGCCGAGCTGTTCTACGACAATTTGATCATGGGATCCCAGTTGATTCATGCTGCTTATCAGGCGGGGGTCGAGAAGTTTGTATGTGTGGGCACCATCTGTGCCTATCCTAAGTTCACACCGGTTCCCTTCAAAGAAGAAGATCTGTGGAATGGCTACCCTGAAGAGACCAATGCCCCTTATGGTCTTGCGAAGAAGGTGCTCTTGGTTCAACTACAGGCCTATCGGCAGCAGTACGGCTTTAATGGCATTTACCTGTTGCCAGTTAATCTCTACGGCCCGATGGATAACTTTGACCCTGCTAGCTCCCATGTCATTCCGGCTTTGATTCACAAAGTCCATGAGGCGCAGATGCAAGGGCAAAATTACATTTACGTCTGGGGGGATGGAACTCCAACCCGCGAGTTTTTCTATGCTGAGGATGCAGCCCGCGGCATTGTGATGGCCAGCCAGCTCTACAATGGGGCGGAGCCTCTGAACTTAGGCACCGGCGAGGAGATCTCGATCCGGGATCTAATTACCCTCATCTGTGAGCTAATGGAGTTTAAGGGCGAGATTCGTTGGCAAACGGACAAACCCAACGGTCAGCCGCGCCGCTGTTTGGATGTGTCTAAAGCCCGCGAAGCGATAGGATTTGTAGCCAAGGTTAGCCTACGGGAGGGTCTGCAGCGCACCATCGATTGGTACCGCCAGCACTCAGGCCATTGACTGCAAACGGCCATCTTCCATGTGCAGCACCCGGTCAGCTATGTCCAGAATGCGGTTGTCGTGGGTCACCAGGAGAATGGTGCACCCCTGCTCCCGGGCCAGGTTTTCCATCAGGGTCACCACCTCTCGGCCAGATTTACTATCTAGGGCTGCAGTGGGTTCATCTGCCAGTACCAATTTGGGGTGACTGACCAAAGCGCGAGCAATGGCCACCCGTTGTTTCTGCCCACCTGAGAGCTTCTCTGGGTAATAGTGGGTGCGATCCGCCAATCCCACTGCCGCCAGCATTTCCTCTGCCCGCTGCTTAGCCTGCTGAGGGGAAAGATGATCATGGAGATCCAGGGACATTTGCACATTTTGTGCTGCTGTCAAGCATTTAAGCAGGTTGTGAGCCTGAAAAATGTAACCGATTTGCCTGCGGACTTGGATCAGAGTGCTCTGCTTGGCTCCCCGCAGCTCTTGGCCCAACACCTTGAGGCTGCCCTCTTGTGCCGAACGCAAAGCCCCCAACAGCGTCAGCAGTGTGGTTTTTCCGGATCCCGAAGGCCCGGTCATGAGGACGATCTCACCGGGATTGAGGGTGAGGTTGATATCGAAGAGGACTTGTTTGCGCAGGGATCCATCCCCGAAGTAGTGGTTGACCCCCTCCACCTTCACCACCGGTTCAAGGGCGGAGGTGGCAGTGGTAGTTTGGCTAACCCAAGACGTGAGCATCATCAAACAGGGATCCCCCAATTGCAAAACAAAAATAACCCAGGCCATCCGTCAGAAAATATCCGCCGGATCTGCTGCCCGCAGCCGACGCACAGCAATCGCCCCAGAAATAAAACACATCGTCACCGCCAGGCCCAGCACCAGCAAAGCCCGGTTCCAGGTCATAGAGATCGGTAGCAAGGTAGCACTGGCCGTCAGGTCGTATAGCAAAATTGCCAAGGCAAAAGCAGGAATATAACCCAGCCCCGCCAGGAAAATCGCTTCTTGAAACACAACCCCCAGCAGGTAGCCATCGGTGTAGCCCATGGCCTTAAGGGTGGCATATTCCGCCAGGTGATCCGACACATCGGTGTAGAGAATCTGGTAGACAATGACGATGCCGACGATGAAACCCATGCCCACCCCGAGGCCGAAAATGAAGCCAATGGCGGTGCCTTCTTCCCAGTAGGTTTTCTCCATGTTGATAAACTCTTCTCGGGAGAGCACCCGCACATCTTCGGCTAATAGCGCCCGCATCTGTTGCACGACCGGTTCTGGATCCACCCCTGGTTGCAACTGCACCACGCCAATATCCACCAAGCCGCGCCCCCGCTGTGGAAACAACCGCAGAAAATTGAGATCGCTGGTGAGGATGGTGCCATCTGCCCCGAAGGTAGCCCCCATTTGAAATAAGCCACCCACGGTTACCCGCCGATTACCCACCTCTGTGATCACCTCTCGTCCTGACTCAAACCACTCGGCAATCGGCCCAAACTCGGTGCGGGAGCTGCGGTCAAACAAAACTACATCGGCTTTTTGGATCTCCACCAACTTGGCCGGGGTCAGCTCAGGCAGCTCCAACAAATCCTCAGCCGGGTCAAAGCCGACCACAAAGATGCTGCGGGTGCGACGGGTCTGGGGATTTTTCCAGAGGGCAAAACTCACATAGACCGGTGAAACGGACCGGACACCCTCAAAACCCAGCGCTTGGTAAAGCCGCCGCTGCGAAAAGGTGTTCATAGCAATCAGGGCATTGGACTGGGGGCTCACCAAAAAGATGTCTCCCCGCAGGGCGACGTGAAAACGAATGGCACTTTCCAGTAAGCTATCCCGAAAGCCCAGCTGCATGAACATCAAGATGCAAGCAAAGGCAATCCCGGCCAGGGCCACCAGTAGGCGAACCTTTTCCCGCGTCAGCTGTAACCAAGCCAGGGGGATTTTGGGGCTGATAAAAGCAAGGCTGAAAAGGGAGTACATCAGTGGTGCTTACCCCTCCACATCGATGGCTACATCCACCTGCAAGTTGGTTAGGCCGGCCACACGAGCGCTGCTCTCAGGATCCAGGCGAATGCGGACTTCTACAACTCGAGCATCCACATCGGCAGCCGGATCGGTATCTAAGACATCTTTCTTGCGAATTTGCAGGCCAATCTGCTCCACCTGACCCCGCAATTCTTCTGCTAAGGCACGGTTGCGAATGCTGGCCTGCTGCCCTGGCCGGATGCGCAGAATGTCGGTTTCATAAATCTCCGCCACCACCATCATTTGCTCGGTATTGCCAAGTTCGAGAATGCCGTTGTTGGTGATTGCTTCTCCAGGATAGGTGAGAATTCGCAGCACCTGACCCTCTCGGGGGGAACGAATCAGGGTGCGCTCTAGGCGAGCCTCTGCCAATTCCAGGTTGCGGGCCAGGGATCCCAGTTGCACTTGTGCCTGGGCTAGGCTGAGTTGCGCTTCGGCGGCCTGGACTTGCGCTTGTGCATTCAGCAAATCTTGAGTACGGGCGGTCTGCAGCTGGGTGAGGGTGGCCTGAGCTGAGCGCAGTTCCTCTTGGCGTTGCCGCACCAGTAAAGCCCGCTGATCCAGCTCCTGCCGAGAAATGGCCCCTTCCTGCCAAAGGGCTTGAAAGCGGGCCAGATTGGCTTGTGCATCCGCCAGTTCTGCCTGAATCCGTTCTACAACAGCCTCCTGAGCACGAATCTGCATCAGTGAGGGCTGATCCAGGCGGCTCACGCGGGTGCGGGCCTCTTGAATTTGGGCCTGACTAAAACGGGTCTCGGCCTCTAGCCGGGTGCGAGCTTCCTGTAATTGGGCGGCTGCGTATTCCCGTTCTGCTAGCCGCTCGGTGTAGCTCTCCAGACGGGCCATCACCTGTCCTGCAACTACTTTGTCTCCTTCTGCCACCAGTAGCTCTCCGACCCGTTCTCCAGCAGGGCCGGCAATGCGCAAGACTTCCCCTTCTGGCTCAATCCGGCCCAAAGCACCGATGCGAGGAGGCAAGGGAGTTTCAGCTGCCGCTTCTGCGGATGTGGACTGCGTAACGCTTTGCTGACCGAGAGTCCATCCTGCCAAGGTTGCTGACCCGAGGATCCCGGCGACTACCACTGACCAAAGCACCTGCTGTCTCATCGGGAGCCTGCCGCCCATTGAATCCGAGTGTTCTTAAACAAATGTAAAATTCGTTGAGTCAGGATGTCCAGTTGTATCTTTTGTTTTGGCGCTATTTTCTCTCCCCCTAGGTCCCTGTGAGGTGGGAGCTACCTGCTTTAGGGGATTCCTGATATGATGTGGCCTGTCTGGAACCTGTGCTACAGGTGCCTAGTGTTACGGTGTGGTGATCTTTAGGAGTGGGGTGAAGTCGCGATGCTAGAGCCGCTTGAGGGGGAGGATCCCATTACATCGGTGCCAGTTCCTTCTCAACCTTCACCTCTGACTTTAGATCTGCTTAATCCTTTGCTGTCTACCTATCACTTTGTCGGTATTGGTGGGGTAGGCATGTCGGCACTGGCTTACATCCTGGCCAAACAAGGGTTTCGGGTTTCCGGTTCGGATATTGCTGCCAATGGTCGTACCCGCCGCCTAGAAAGTTTGGGGGTGCGCTTCATCGAGGGGCATACTGCTGAGGGGTTGATTGGGGAACCGCAGGTGATCTATTCCAGCGCCATCCGCCCCGGCAACCCGGAGTTGTCGGCTGCTTTGGGCAAAGGTCTTCCCGTTTGGCACCGCGCCGAGTTGTTGGCGGCCCTGTTTAACCATCGCCCCAGTATTGGGGTGGCGGGCACCCACGGCAAAACTACCACCAGCAGCATGATTGGCTATGTGCTGCTCTCGGCGGGCTGGGATCCCACCTTGATCATTGGCGGAGAGGTGGATGCCTGGGAGGGGAATGCCCGCCTTGGTCAGGGAAAGTATTTGGTAGCGGAGGTGGATGAATCAGATGGATCGCTGGTGCGGCTGCATCCCCAAATAGGAGTGATCACCAATATCGAGTTGGATCATCCGGATCACTACACGGATCTGGAGCAGGTGATTTGCGCCTTCCAGCAGTATGCGGCGCAAAGTCAGACCCTGGTGGCCTGCTTGGATTGTCCTAACTTAGCTTCCCACCTTATGGTGGATGTGGGCTATAGCATCGAGGGTCACCCGGAAGCTCTTTATCAGGCCCGTGAAATTGTCTATGCGGCCGACTCAACTACCGCCGAAATTTGGGAAGGGGAATCCCGACTTGGTTCTCTCCGCTTACAGGTGTTGGGATCCCATAACCTTAGTAATGCTTTGGCTGCTGTTGCCGTGGGACGCCAGTTGGGTTTGGAGTTTGCGGTCATCGCTGCGGCTCTCTCCCAATTTCAGGGGGCCCATCGCCGCTTTGAGCGCAAGGGAGAGGTAGGGGGGGTTACTTTTGTGGATGATTATGCTCATCACCCCAGTGAAATTCAAGCCACCCTGCGCGCAGCCCGTCTCCAGCAACGTCGGGTGGTGGCGGTGTTTCAGCCCCACCGTCACAGCCGTTTGGCCAGGTTGTTTCAGGATTTTGCCCGCTGCTTTGGGGATGCAGATGTGGTGTTGATCGTACCCACCTATGGGGCTGGAGAACCACCTCCACCTCCTCTGCACGCCGACAGTTTGCGGTTGGCGGTGGCGGTGTCTGAGCATCATCCCCATGTACGGTATGTATCTTCTTTGCCGCAATTGCCCCAGGTGTTGGGATCGGTTCTGCAACCTGGAGATTTGGCCATTTTTCTGAGCGCCGGTGATCTGAACCAACAGATAGCGGCTACGATGCGGGCATACGCTGTCCAGATCGAGCAGCAGTCCCCAATGGCTCCTGAAACGGAGGCAGCTGGATCAACAGAAGATTCGACCGGACAGAGGGGTACTTCTGAGGTGTTGGCATCATGACTACGGCTCCGCTGATGATCCCGCGGCATAGCCCCTGTGCAGGTTCAGGCTCAGCCCCAAGTTCTGTCAGCGTTTCGGAATGGATTCAATCAGGGATCCCATTGGCTCCTTTCACCACTTTTCGCGTCGGCGGCCAAGCGGAGTGGTATTGTGAACCCTGTAGCGATTTGGAGTTGCGGCAGTGCCTAGGGTGGGCCCGCTCAGAAGGGATGCCGGTGACCCTCCTAGGGGCAGGTAGCAACCTGTTGATCAGCGATGCCGGGTTGCGCGGCTTGGTGATCAATACCCGCCGTTTGCGCGGGATCCAACTGTTGGAGGGAGGAAAAATTTGGGCTGCTGCCGGTGAGCCTTTGGTTAACTTATCCCGAGTGGCGGCCAAGCAGGGTTGGCGAGGCTTGGAGTGGGCCATTGGGATCCCTGGCACAGTCGGGGGAGCAGTGGTGATGAATGCCGGCGCTCATGCCTGTGCCATGTCGGATGTGCTGGTTGAGGCGTACATTTTGGATGAAGAACAAGAGCTGTATCGGCTGGAGCGGCAGGATTTACACTTTGGTTACCGCCGTTCTCGCTTGCAGGGATCCGCATGGACAGTGACGGGTGCCACCCTACAGTTGATCCCAGGTGGGGATCCGGCTCAGGTGCAGTTAGAAACCCAGCGCAACCTGAACCAACGCCTAAATTCGCAGCCTTATCATTTGCCCAGTTGTGGTAGTGTCTTTCGTAATCCTGAGACGTACCCTGCGGGCTGGCTGATCGAGCAGGTGGGGCTGAAGGGCTACCGCATTGGTGGGGCCCAAATTTCTGAGCGCCATGCCAACTTTATCCTCAATCGTGATCAGGCAACTGCTAGCGATATTCACCGTTTGATTCGGTTGGCCCAGGAGAAAGTCTATCAGCAATGGTTAATTTTATTGGAACCAGAGGTACGTATTTTGGGGCAGTTTGACATCTCTTCTTAGGTTTTCTTTTTCTAAAGTTGGATAGAATTGATCCATCTTTGGTCCGGTTGAAATTTATACAGAGTAAAGGCCTGATTTTGTTCGATTATTTCCCTAGTTCTCATGGGTCTATCCTCTACTCCTGTTTGTGAATAACTTATGGGTCAAGAAATCCTTTCGATGCGTCGGCTGATTCGACGGCTACACCAGTCCAATACCACCGGTGAGGAACGTCGTTGTTTGGTGGAGATCGGTAGTCAAGCGGCTCTGCTGACTCCAGAAGAGGTTGCCACATTAAGTCAGGATCCCACACAGCTCACTGCTGACCAGCACTATCGTATTTGGGATTGGGTCCATCGCTGGGAACGAGAGCATCGCCACGATAAGTTGGAATGGGATACTTATTCTGATTTTGATCGGCACAATGACTGAGCTAGGTGGCAATCAATTGCCAAGTTTCGTTCTCAACCAAAATCCATATCCCCAACCCAATCAGGAGCCAGGGCACCCAACGTTCTCCCCGTTCTGTTAAGACCTTAACCACCGCAGGCTGCAGCGCCAACCTTTGTGCCATGGCAAACCATAACCCTTTCATCAGGAAGAAGATGAGACAGAAGAGAACCAGCTGAAGGGTGCTGCTACCGGCAAACAGAGGAACATACAAGCTGATATTATCTCCTCCATTGGCAAAGGTGAGAAGGGTGGACATCACAACAGGGGAGGGCAACAAGGGCAGAGAGTTCCACCCAGTCTTCTTGAGGGGGGACTCTTGAAGTTCCTCCAGTCGCTGTTCTATCGCTTCTTCTTCCACCTGCCACAATTTCCAACAACCCACCGATATCGGGAGCAACCCCAGCAGACCAATGACAGGGGGAGGTAGGAAGAGACCCCCCATGTACCCTAAGGAGCTGATGAAAATCAGTCCTGCCAAACCCATATAGCCCCCCAACCAGACATGCCAGGGTTTCCAGGTGGGTTGAATCTGGGCCTGGGCAAACAGCAAAGCCAGCAAGAGAAAGTCATCAATGTGGGTGGCAACAAAAGCAGCGATCCCCTCGACCAGGGTTGCCCAAAAAACAGTAGTGGACATGAAATTTTAATAATGAGAGATGATTCCTGCCTAAGAGATTCCTGCTTAAGAGAAAGGACTCCTTCCCACTACACAAACGGAAAAATGGCGCTAATATCAACGATGCGAAATTCCACCAAGCCGAGGATCACCAGCGTGTATACAGTAGAGGAGGCCAAGCCGATTAAGATATTGCGCTTCAGGCTGCGGGGCTTTTGCTCATTCTCTACAACATCGGTGGCACCAATCTGCATCATAAGAATACCGAGCAAGTTGGAGATCCAGTAGCCAACGAGGGTTCCGCCCAGTAACCAATCCGGCTGCCACAGGCTGCAAAGGTAGCCAAAGCCGTAGGCAATCGGCAGATTAAAAAATAGGTCGTTCCACCAGGAGAGGGGCGATAGCATAAACCCCAAGACCAGTAAAAGGCCTCCTCGCAGTCTCTTCCACATTTGCAACTGCTTCCCCATCTGACGCTGCTCCAGCTTTGCCTCCACCTAATCTTACTTTACGTTGCTTCATGAAAACTCAGAAACAATGCTTGGCTCTACACCTTGGAGAATGGCACGGTTTTTTTTCCACCTACCAACCCACTGCTGCAGGTTGGCAGCTGAGCGGTCAAAAATGCAGCCGCATTAGGTTTGAGGCACTGGGAACTGACGGCACAGGCGGGATCCGTCAAACCAACAGCTACTACCCTCTCCAGGGATCCCCTAGGCCGGGGAGCTGCCACAGCTGGGTTTATCAAGATTTCTCCGCCGGGCTGCGCTTTTTTCCGGAAGGTTCCTTTTCCAACGGGCGGGTGCAACGGGCCCCCTTCAGCGATTTTGCCGTTGAGCAAGGGTTTCTCTGGCAGGATCGCAAAGCACGGGTTGTCCAGCAATGGGATCCCCAGGGCCATCTGGTTCAGGTGACTACCATTCTGGAGCGGCGTGGCCAACTGCCAGAGCTGGCAGCAGAGCTTTTCCCCCTATCCAAAGAGGAGCTGAGGGAGCGCTTACAGGGAGAGTGGTGGGGGGTTGCCCAGAGCTTTTCAAGTCTAGATTACCGGCTTCAGGAAACCGAGGTCCACTTTTGCGGAACCGCCTGGCTGAGCCACTGGGATCCCTTACCGGGTGGGCTGTGGATCGGGGGAACGGATCCCTTACCTACGACGACCGCCGCTGGTGAGCGTAGCTTCTCGGTTAGCCTGAGTTGGTTTCCCCAACCGGAGCGCTGTCAGGAGGTGCTGCGATTAATCCGGGATTACGATGCCCGGGGTGCTTGGCAAGGGGTGACCCTGATCCGAGCTCAGAAACGTCTCCACTGAGAAAAGCACAAACCAAGGCAAGTTCTCGCTCTCGCTCTAAGCTCAGAAGGTGATTGGAGTGCTCCAGCCGGTGTAGAGTCTTTTGCCCGGATCCCAGCTCTGGGTAAAGCCCCTCGGCCTGTTTTATGGATCCACCACCGTATCGGCGGCGATTGTAAGATGAGGGTGGATATTGGTGCACGGGGTGGGCAAAGGCTAAGTGCAACGCCAACCGGTGGAAAGCTCAACTGCGGCGCTACTTCTGCGGGAAAGCCAGAGAGTGCTCCAAGACACACCCATACCCTTCTGTCCAAAGTGAGGCACAGGTCCAGCAAGACGACCTGCAGCCCTATACCGTCACACCAAGGCCGGCAACTGCTCCGCCAGCCGTTACAACTGGTAGATACCACCCCGTGCAGCAGCAGACAGGCATATCCGAGGAAGCCGCCACAAAAAAGGTTCAGTGCTGAGCATGGGATCCCTAACTAGCCCAACGTAATATCCAGCAGCAGCATGATGACGAACCCGCTGAGCACCCCGAAAGTTGCTTCTCGCTCCATACCCTGGCGGTGAGACTCCGGGATAATCTCATCAGAAATAACAAACAGCATTGCTCCTGCCGCAAAGGCCATGCCCCACGGCAACAAAGGCTGTGCCAACGACACCACTGTTGCTCCGATAATGCCCCCCAGTGGTTCGACCAAACCCGTTAACAAAGCCGCCCAAAAGGCAAACAGCCGCCGGTACCCCTGGGCAACCAAAGACAGGGCCACCACCGTGCCCTCAGGAATGTTCTGCAAGCCAATGCCAACCATGAGCGGCAGACCCTGCGTTAGCTCTCCACCGGCAAATCCCACGCCCACGGCCAACCCTTCCGGTAGATTGTGCAGGGCAATGGCAATGATGAACAACCATATCCGCTGCAGATGAGCTCGGTTTTCTCCTTCTACCCCCTTAAAGAAGTGTTCATGAGGGAAAAAACGGTGGGCACTCTCCAGAAAAATAGCTCCGATGAGCATGCCGGCCACCATGATGGAACCCACCACAAGGCGAGGGTAGTCCAGCAGCAGAGCAACCTCTGTGCCGGGTACCAGTAAAGAAAAAGAGGTGGCAGCCAACATCACTCCTCCTCCAAACCCAAGCAGGATCCCTTGGGCCCGTTCTGGGATAGAGGAGAAGAACAGCGCCGGCAAGGCCCCGATTGCCGTTGCCAATCCGGCTACTAGGCTGCCCAGGGAGCCAATCCAGATCGGGTGTAGGTCAACTATTTGCACAGGTGCAATCCTTGCTTGTTGTGGGATCCCTCTGGATTCTCCCTTTTCCCCTGAGTTTCCCTTGGCGTTGGCTGGGGGTTGGAGAATGAGGAGAAATCCCTTCACGCCTCATCAGGGGGATACTTAGGCGGATCCCCGAAGACAATGCGGTAGCCAATGTAGGCTATCCCCAGCAAGCCGGCCAGGATCCACAAAAACGCCGAAAAGGGCATGCGGGAAAAGAAAATAATGTAAACCCGACGGCTGAGCCAAGATAAGACTAGGTATACTGCTGCCAAAATACTAATTCCCTGCAGCGTCCGAAAAGCCGGTACACGGGACAAAGGCATCCGCTGCCGCGCCACCCAAATGGAGCTGAGGATGTAGTAGGGGGGAAGCAAAAGCAGAAATATGTCTGCTTGTTTCACCACAAGCTGCCAGCCTCCTGTGTTGGAGGCATAGGCCAAGTAACCGGCCCAAAGAACCATGCTGACTGCTGCCAGCGCAATGTTTAGGCTGAGCAAAAAGGGCTCTTCCCACTGGCCCGGGATCCAATGGCAGAGGACCCAAATCAACCAAGGGGCGGCAAAGACCCACAAAGCAATGGGTAGGCTATTGTTGTTCAAATGGATAAAAAAGGCTTCCAGCGTCATAGAAGTTCAGGGAGCGGCTATTCCCCATAATATAAATATGGGGAACATTCGCTTTCAAGGTCCGTGTTTCTTCCCCTAAAGAGGAAGGAAACAACAAAAAGTCTTCAGCGAAGCGGGTGGAATGCTGAAGGGCAAGACTCAGGGTTTTCAGGGGTACTCAAAACTGCTCAAACAATGAAACCAGCCTGCTACAAAGCTGCTGCTATCTTAGCAGCCAGATCCACTACCCGCGAGGCGTAGCCGTACTCATTGTCATACCAAGAGAGCACCTTCACGGTGCGATCCCCTAAGGTCATAGTGGAGCCCAAATCCACAATTGAGGAATGGGGATCCCCGACAATATCGGCAGAGACGATCTCCGCCGGGGCAATGGCCAGTATGCCCCGCATCGGCCCTTCGGCAGCTTCCACAAAGGCCTGATTGACGGCCTCTTTGCTGATCGGCTGCTCGGTACGCGCCACAAAATCCACAATCGAGCCGGTTAGGGTGGGTACCCGCAGGGCCAAGCCATCCATCTTACCCTTGAGAGCGGGCAAGACTTCGGCCACCGCAGTAGCAGCCCCTGTAGTGGAGGGGACAATTGACACTGCTGCCGAGCGACCCCGACGAAAATCCTTGGGATCCGGACGATCCACAATCGCCTGGGTAGCGGTGTAGGCATGGCAGGTGGTGAGAAAACCGGTCTCAATGCCGAAGCGATCCAGCAGCACCTTGGCCACAGGAGCCAGGCAATTGGTAGTGCAGGAGGCATTGGAAATGATGTGATGGCGCTCGGGATCGTACTGATCATCATTTACCCCCATCACCACCGTTAGGTCAGGGCCCTTGGCGGGAGCAGAAATAATCACCTTTTTGGCTCCGGCTTCCAGGTGCTTGGCAGCCCCTTCCCGCTTGGTAAAAAAACCGGTGGATTCCACCACCAAATCAACCTCCAAATCCTTCCAAGGTAGCTGAGCCGGATCCCGTTCTGCCAAAACCCTGATCTTGTGCTCGCCCACCTGTAAATGTCCATCTACGGCCCTCACCGACTGAGGCAATCGTCCATAGGCAGAATCAAACTGAAGCAGGTAAGCCAAGTTATCGGGTTCGGTCAAATCATTGACTGCCACCACCTCCAGCTCCAAAGTTGGCCGGGATAGGAGTATGCGCAGGAAAGCTCGTCCGATACGACCAAATCCGTTAATGGCTACCCGTGTGGTCATGGTTCTCCTCCTGCGTAAACACTGTTGCGATAAGTTGACCGACTTGAATGATCTTCTAATCTTCTCTAAAGACAGGGTAAGGGAAGAAAAGGTTCACAGGTGCTTTTGCACCCAAAGTCTCCAGATTTGCAGCCGGAGTAAGCTAAAGGAGCTGCCAGCAAAGGGAAAATCAAGGATGAGGGTGCTACTGACCAATGACGATGGCATCGACGCTGCCGGTCTTGCCAATCTGAAGCTGGCCCTGCAATCTCTGCTTGGTGAGGAACACTGCTGGGTTGTTGCTCCTCATCAACAGTTGTCCGGTTGTAGCCACCAAGTGACGACGGGGCGACCGTTTCGTGCCCAATTCCGTGGGGAGCGGACCTTTGCTGTAGAGGGATCCCCCGCCGACTGTGTGCGGGTTGGCCTATTCAAACTGGTTCCCTCTGTGGATTGGGTGCTTTCTGGGATCAACGAGGGGGGCAACCTCGGAGCCGATGTCTATCTGTCAGGGACAGTAGCAGCCGTGCGGGAGGCAGCAATGCGCCGGATCCCAGCCATTGCCATTTCCCAGTACCGGGCCGGTGGCCAGCCGATCGACTGGGAACAGGCGCGCCGTTGGACAAGGGCAATTCTGGCGGAGCTGATGGAACAACCTCTGCCTCCTGGGGCCTTTTGGAATGTGAACTTACCCCATTTGCCGCCGGGATCCCCTTTGCCGGAACGGGTGTATTGCCGGCTGTGCACCCAGCCTTTGCCCCTTGACTATGCCGTTGAACCAGAGCAGAACGGCACCGAGTCCCTTTGGTTTTCTTATCAAGGCCGCTACGCAGAGCGCGCCCATGATCCACAAACAGATACCGATATTTGCTTTTCCGGTCGAGTGGCGATTACTCAGCTGCAGCTGGCTTCATAGCCCTTGGTTTGAGGGGTTGGGGGATAGGTTCAAAGCAATGGCTTTCAGCCGTTGCAGGCGTAATGCGGTCAAGATATCCGTCGGATCCAGCTTCAAGGTTCGCTCCAAAGCATCCACCAGGTGTTGAGCAGCCTCCTGGCGAGTATAGCCACGGTATTGGGCACGACGCAAAGCAAATTCATCAGCATCAAAATGGGCACTTTCCCGGTTCAGGTTCTGCCAGATTTGGCGAGCTGAAAGGGCAGTAATGCCTCCTGCCAATAAAGCTGAAAAAGGATGTTGCAAGGCAAGCTCCGCCAGGGTGGTAATGCCACCCATCAGGGCCAGTGATTGGTAAAACCCCGGCTGTAACCAGTTGCGGTTGTCAAACCAGCCCACCTCCCGCAGAAACAACAGGTCCCGCTGCGGCTGTGGGATCTGTTGCCAGCGGCGAAAATCAATCGCAATGGTGCCCTGAGGCTGCCAAGGGGCTTTGCGGCGGGAGAGCAACAGCGTATCCCCGCCGAAGGTGGGAACAATGCTGATCAGGGGTCGCAGGGAAGCAGGAAGCAAATCCCGCAACCGTTCGGTCTCTTCCTGTTCAAAGGATTTGAAGTCTCTTGCGCTGGTCATGGCCTCACCTGTTGGGGAGATGCGATTAAGAGGATCCCAAAGCGCCAGATACCAGCCCCTATTATTCGGGGCTTAAACCTGTGCGAGGTTAGTCTACCGCATCTCCAGACGGCCCGTGGAACTCCCTCAGATCAGGTTTCGTAAACTGAGGAGGGAAAAGATGCAACCTCTTGAACCTGCACGATGACAGTCCCTACCCCGCCTGAACCGTTCCTGCACAAGGAAGCTAAGCCCCTCTACACCTATGCTTTTTTGCCGCAGCCAGATCGGGAATTGTTGCAATTTATCCAGCAGACGGAAGGGCTCCAAGAGTCGGTACAGGTGGTTTCTCCTGTGGGCAGCCGCATTGCTGCTGCTGTGGAGCCGATGCAGGATCCCAAGTCTCTACAAGTGTCTGATGAGGTGTTGGTGCACTCTGCCCTGCGGCATGACCAGGTGATCTGTCGGCTGTTTTCCCAGATCCCGGTGTTGCCGCTGCGCTTTGGCACCTGTTTTCTTTCGGTGGAAAAACTGGTCTCCCATCTGTTGGCCCGGCAAGCGGAGTACGAACAGACCCTAGCAGCCATCAAAGGACGGGCCGAGTATTGCCTCAAAAGCAGGGTTCAACCTTCTCCGTCACAGGCGGATCCCCAAGCTCCCCTAAGCGGAACCGCCTACCTGTTGGCCCGCAAACAGGCCTACCTGCAGCAGCAGCAGGCACAGGCCCGCCAGGAACAGGAGCTGGCAGAGTTGCAACAGCTTTGGCCACCTACCTGGCCGGTGCAAGTGGCGGATCCCCGACCGGAAGAAGCCCTGCGACTTTATTTTCTCCTGACACCTGCCGAAAAGCAGCAGGCCGACCTCATCAGTCAAACTTGGCTAACCCGTCACCCTAACTGGCAGCTGGAGTGGAGCACCCCCTTACCCCCTTATCACTTTGTGGGTGTCCTTCGGGATACAGAGGAGGCTAGGGGAATAGGCAGCCCCTGAGAACAGAGTTAGCCTTCTCAGCTTTGCCAATCTTTGCCAATCAAGGTCGGTTTACCTCAAGGGGAAAAAGGAATACACACTGCCAACGCGAACGAGGAGCTTTCTGGTTTTCTTGCAGCAGAAAGCCAACCCACACCGTACCGCCTAGCGATTGTCATCAGGTAGTTCACGCCAGCTCCCCAATCGGTAAACAGCACCGTTTATCGTAGTAAGGGTGAGAGTACAGGCAGTCAGTAGGCGAGGGCAGCGATTGTGGTCTATCGGGTTGGGCTACTGGGGTTGGGCACCGTGGGTACAGGTGTGGTGCAGATTTTACAGCGTCCAGGTCATCCTCTCCTGCAGACTGTGGATATTGCTGCAGTGGGAGTGCGCTCCCTGGATAAACCGCGGGAGGTACACATCCCCCCTGAGCGCTTGACCACAGACTTGGAGCGGATTGTCTCTGACCCGGAGATCGATGTGGTAATTGAGTTGATGGGGGGGATTGAGCCGGCCCGTAGTTTGATCCTCAAGGCTGTTGATCACGGTAAACAGGTGATCACCGCCAACAAGGCCGTGATTGCCCGTCATGGGGCGGAGATCTTTCAAGCCGCTGCTCAAGCGAAAGTAAGTGTGCTCCTAGAAGCTGCGGTTGCCGGTGGGATCCCGATTCTGCAACCCTTGCAGCACTCTTTGCGGGCCAGCCGCATTGAGGCGGTTTGGGGCATTGTTAACGGCACCACCAACTTTATTCTCAGCCAGATGACGCAGGAGGGGAGTTCTTTTGAGGAAGCTCTGGCCGTTGCCCAGGCCCGCGGCTATGCGGAAGCGGATCCCGGTGCCGATGTGGAAGGGTGGGATGCTGCCGACAAGATTGCCATTCTGGCCAGCCTTGCCTTTGGCTTACCGGTAGCGCGGGATCAGATCCCCTGTGAAGGGATCCGCGGTATTAGTGCCACCGACATTCGCTATGCGCGGGAGTGGGGGTTTACCTTTAAGCTGCTGGCCATTGCCCAAAAGGCCGGCCCCTCCCGCTTGGATATTCGGGTTCATCCTACCCTTTTGCCTTCCACCCATGCCTTGGCCGGCGTCAGCGGTGTGGAGAATGCCGTTTTGGTACAAGGGGATCCCCTGGGGCAGGTGGTTCTATCCGGGCCGGGGGCAGGACAGGGGCCAACCGCCAGTGCCGTGGTGGGGGATTTGCTCAGCCTGATTGCCCATCTGCAAACCGGTGCCCAAGTCCCCAACCCCTTGTGGGGGTTTCCCCCTGCGTCGGCTTTTCCTCCAGCTGATGCGGAGTCGGCGGAGCTGCCAGCCCTGATCCCATTGGCTGAATTGGAGGCGGAGTTTTATGTGCGGGTGCTGGCTCAGGATCGACCGGGGGTAATCGGGGCGATTGGCACCTGCTTTGGCAACCATCAGGTTAGTCTGGAGAGCATTACCCAAAAGGAATGCCATCGGGAGCAGGCGGAGATTGTTATCCTTACCCACACGGTGCGGGAAGCCGACTGTCAACAGGCGATTGCCGAGATTCGTCAACTTCCCCAAGTGGCCGGGATCCCTGCCGTGTTCCGGGTGCTGCGCTAGCGGGCAAGAGGGTTGGTGGTACCGGGATTGGGTCGGCATAGTCGGGGGAGGGTGGTCGGATTTCCCCCCACCCCTGACCGGGAGTGGCACCCTTTGGGTAGAAGAACATCGGTAGGGCATCAAGAATGAGTGGCTTTGTCTTGGAAGGGAATTCTCCTACAGAAACAATCCACACCCAAGTGGTGGTGATCGGAGCCGGGATCAGCGGTTTAACCTTGGCGCTACGGCTGCAACAGGGGCTCCAGCAGGGATCCCGATCGGTGCTCCTGGCCGAGGCCGGCAACCGGGTGGGGGGATGCATTTCTAGCCAATCCAAAGAGGGTTATTGCTGGGAGGAAGGCCCCAACAGCTTTACGCCTGCTCCGGCTCTGCTGAACCTGATTGCCGAGGTGGGTTTGGCGGATCAACTGGTGCTGGCGGATGGCAAGCTGCCTCGCTATGTTTACTGGGAGGGAGAGCTGCTGCCGGTGCCCATGAGTCCTTCGGCGGCGCTTGGATCGCCGCTGTTAAGTGTTGGCGGCAAACTGCGTGCCCTGCGTGGGTTGCTGGGGTTTGTGGCCCCCCCTCCTGGCCGAGAAGAAACGGTGCGGCAGTTTTTTCGGCGGCAACTGGGCTCGGAGGTGGTGGAGCGCTTGATTGTGCCTTTTACCTCTGGGGTTTTTGCTGGCGATGTGGATCAACTGAGTGCCACAGCAGCTTTTCCTCGGGTGGCTGGCCTAGAAGAACGCTATGGCAGCCTCTTTGCCGGGGCTCTGCAGGCTCGCCGCAGCCAACCCGAGCCCCCCCTATCCCCCCTGATTCAACCGCCACCCAAGCGGGGTCAATTGGGCAATCTGCGGCAGGGGCTCAAACAACTCCCAGAAGCCATTGCCCAACAACTGGGGGATGTTCTGCGCCTACGCTGGCAGGCAACCCATCTCAAGCAAGATGGGGGCAAGTATTGGGTGCAGTTTGAGACGCCAGAGGGATCCCGTTGGGTTACAGCTGAGCGGGTGGTTCTAACGGTACCGGCCTACGTCGCCGCCGCCCTGTTGCAGGAGCTCAATCCCCAGGCTAGCCGCTTACTGGCAGAGATCCCTTACCCACCGGTGGCCGTGGTGACTCTGGCTTACCCAGAAGAGGTTCTACCGCAACCGCTGCGGGGCTTTGGCCATTTGATCCCACGCTCCCAGGGCTACCGCACCCTTGGCACCCTTTGGGCTTCCTGCCTGTTCCCGGGGCGAGCCCCAAAAGGTTATCACTGCTTCCTCAGCTTCATCGGAGGGGCGACAGATGCAGCCTATGCCCGAGAAAGGGGGGTTCCACCGCTTTTGGCCCTCTCGCCAGAAGAACGGGCCCAACTTGTGCATGAGGAGCTAAGCCAAATCCTTCTGACTTGTCCTGGAGAACCCATCCGCTTGGGAGAACGGCTCTGGCCCCAAGCCATCCCGCAATATACCCTGGGTCACCGGCAGCGAATGGCTCAGCTCCAAGAGAGTCTTGCCCAGCAAACGCCGGGGCTCTCCGTTTGTGCCAATTATCTGGATGGGGTTGCCTTAGGAGATTGTGTGCGCCGTGCCGAAGCCATGGCCCAGGAGATTTTGAAGAGCGGTCATGGCTAACCTCTACCTTTCGTCTTTCCCAATTGGGTGTGTAGAACTTTACCTCGAATGGTTTTGTCCAACCAGGGGGTAGCCAGGGATTTTGACTCCAAAGTGGAAGCAGAGACAGTCCAGGTGAGGTGGGGATCAAAGAGCACCCAATCGGCGAGCACCCAATCGGCGGCGGAGCCCAGCGGAACAGGCTCCCAACCCAAACAACGGGCCGGATGCAAACTGAGAGCCGACCACAATTGCAAAGCGGTCAGCTCCCCGCTTTCCACCAAGTTCTGCCAGAGCAAGGGCAAGGCCAGCTCCAGACCAATGGCGCCCACAGGAGCCTCGGCAAAGGGCAAGGTTTTCTCTTCGTAGGTGTAGGGGCGGTGGTCGGTGGCAATGGCTAGGCTACCGGAGCGGATCCCGTGGATCAAAGCTTGCCGGTCAGATGCTTTCGGTAGAGGGGGTAACAGGTGCAGGTTGGGGTTGTAATCCTGCTCCAGGATCGCCTGCTCGTCCAGAAGAAGATGCATCCAGGTGGTGCTGGCGGTAACCGGTAATCCTTCTTGCTGGGCTTGCTGGATCAGCTCCAGGCTGCGGGCCTGGCTCAGACGCATAATGTGAACAGGAGCAGGAGAGGGCACACTGCGAACCACCTCCAAAATCCGGGCCAGAGCAGCGGTTTCCGCATCGGCAGGGATCCCTTTTAATCCCAATCGCAAGGCCCAAACCCCTTCGTACAGGCTGCCCGACCCGGCCAGCTGGGGATCCCAGGGCCATAGCAGCAGCGGTTTATTCCAGACGTGCAAATACTCCAGCGCTCGCCGCAGCAGCACCAAGGAGCGCAAGGGCTGCTCGTCTGTAAACCCAATTGCTCCTGCCTGAGCCAGTTCTCCCCATTCACTGGGGTGTTTCCCTTTTGCCCCTAGCGTTAGCGCTGCCCAAGGCCACCAGTCGGGAGCCCCATCCTGACGGGGATAACGCCCCAGCTGCTCGGCACTGTCCAACACAGGATGGGTGGTAGGCAGGATCCCCACTCGGGTAAAGCCCCCGGCCAAGGCTGCTGCCGCCAGAGAGGCCAGGGTTTCCCGACTTTCATAGCCAGGCTCACCACTGTGGGCGTAGAGATCCACCAGTCCCGGCCCCAGGACCCAACCGGAGCCATCCAGCGTCGGCAGATCCGCCGGTATCCCTTCCGGTCGACGCATCCCCGGCTCACCCATGGCCTGAATCTGCCCTGCTTCCAGCCAGACATCCACTCTTTGATCGCGACCCTGCCAGGGATCCAGGAGACGTACCCCTTGCAATAGGCCCACCGGCACACCATGCGACTGCACCCGTGAGGGGAAAGAGGATGCCATTGGTTTTACAGTGCCCCTGCCGCCGTACAGTCCAGAATCTGGCCGGAGAGATGGGTGGTGATATTCAGCACCTTTAAAACCGGCGAGCCATCCTTGCCTTGCGGGTAGTCGATGACCGTAACAGCACCATTGCCCTGCTTAAAGATCCAGAAGGCTGCCGGGGAGAGGTCAAACAACTGACAGATGGCAGCTTTGTTAATAGCATCGTGAGCAACCACAACTGCCGTGCCCTCTGGAAACCGAGCTTCGGTGGTGGCCAAAATCTCTTGCCAAGCTAAGCGCGTTCGTTCCCAAACCTGATGGAGGTTTTCCCCATTGGGCATTTGCACATGCGCCGGATCCCGTTGCCACCGTTCCAACTCCCCCGGGTACTCCGCTTCTATCTCACTTTGCAGTTTGCCCTCCCAATCCCCGTGGCTGATCTCCTGCAAAGCAGGAACCGGCTGCAAAATCAGGTTGCCATGACTACTGCAAATGGCATCTGCTGTGGCCCAAGGACGCTTAAGAGGGCTGGAAAACGCCAGCTGTAGGGGCTGATCCGCCAAAAACTCCGCCACCTTAGCTGCCTGTTCCATACCCGTAGCATTGAGAGGAATATCCCGTTGCCCCTGAAAGCGCTGTTCCCGGTTCCATTGGGTTTCCCCGTGTCGCACCAAGAGGATACGCAGCCCTTGCTTGCGTTTGGGTAGGGCTTGGCCCAGATGCGTGGTGATGTTCAGGGATTCCAACTGCGGCGGCCCTGACAACCCTTGGGGAAAATTCAGGATGCTAATGGCACAGTTATCTTGCCCCAAACGGTGGTAGTAGTGGGCCTTCAAGCCAATGGCGGTGCTGATTAGAGCGCGGTTGATGCCGCTGTGCCCCACCACCAGAATGTTCACCAGCTCCTGCCGTGCCGGGATCCCTTGTGCCAGGGTATGCCAAAACTCTTGTGCCTGCTGCCAAAGCTCCCGTACCGGAAAGCGCCCCTCCAGCTCCAGGTTCTCAGGAGAGTCCCGCCAGAGGTGATAATCGTCAGGATATTTCTCTTTCACCTCGGCAAAGGTCAACCCTTCCCAAGCGGTAAGGTCGATCTCCCGCAGTTGCTCGGTTACCTGTAAAGGGATCCCTGGCCGCTCTTCCAGAATGATACGAGCTGTATCATAAGCCCGACTCAGAGGGCTACAAAAGACTTGGTCAAAGGGGATCCCGGCTAGAACCTCAGCCACCTGCCGTGCTTGCCATTCTCCGGTGGGGGTGAGGCGAGAGAGATCCGACCGACCTTGAATGCGATTTTCCAGGTTAAAGGTACTCTCACCATGACGCACAATCACAACACGCAGGGCAGGCTGAGCCATGGCTTCACGAACTTACTCAAGAACACCTTCTAGAGTACAGCCCTTTCGCCCGCCACCTTACATGAGATAGCTGCAGGCCCACTGAGGAGAAAACGAACCGGCTGCTCCTAACTTCAGTAGATGTAGCAACCAGCTCCCCCAAAACATGGACAAAACAGCCATCCAAGCCGTGGTCCGGTATCCTCCACAACAAGATCTGTGCTCAAACTATGCCAGCGAGGCAAACAGAGTACCCCAATCCTGTTGAACAACCTCCGGCTTAGCCACAATCTCGATGATCTGGTTGCGGGCTGCCGGTTGAAACAGGCTCTCTACGGCCACCTGCGCTACTTTGGTGCGGGGGATACTGCCCTCAAAGAGCGTATCGGCTTTGGATAGAACAATGCCGTCTTCGTTGTCCTGATTCTTGAGACCTCCTGGCCGCACAATCGTGTAGGTCAGGCCACTTTTTTGCAAGTACTGCTCCGCCTGCTTTTTCCACACCAAGATCAACCAAAACAAATTGAGCGGGTGAAAGAACTGCGACACACACAAGGAAGACACCAAAACAAAATGCTGAATGCCCTGGCTTTTGGCCACATCCACCAAATTCTTGGTGCCTTCGTAATCCACTCGGTAAGGTTGGAAGGGATCCCAGCTAGGCCGCGCCCCGGTAGCACACAGCACCACGGTACATCCTGCCATGCCCGCCCTCAGAGTGGCGGGATCCAGCACATCCCCAACAACGATCTCAGCCTCTGGGGGCAAAACCTGAGCAGCCAACTGGCGACTGCGCACCAACGCCCGTACCGGGATGCCACGGCTAACCAACTCCCGTACGATGCGCCGCCCCGTTTCTCCCGT